>JBBDJJ010000025.1:0-27257 GCA_040879925.1 Woeseia sp.
ACAGCGCGTGATCAGTACAAATCGTGGGCTGTAGGAGCCCGTATTACGGGCGATTTGTCTTTACCAGGTGCCATTTCAACCAGGGCCTGTTAACACTTGCCCGATCGCCACCGGTCAGGCCTCGATGACCCGATTGAGAAAGCTGTCCGCCAAGGTTTCACCTTCTCCGGGCCGTACAAGTGCGGTCCGGGAGGTAACGGTAACAAAACGGGCCGCTTTGGAACGTGGATGGTGGATGCCGAGGTCGCGCACTGCGACTGCAATGCGGCCGGCGAACGCATCGACTCCGCTTTGATCGGACGCGTGCGACAGCACCACCAGGTGTTCCTTTTGCCCGACCGTAATGCGCGCGGCGACATCGCTCGCACGTCGCAGGTGTCGACGCAACGCTTGCGCTACCCGACGCAGACAGGAATCGGCGGCATGACGGCCGAAGACCTCGACATAGGCGGCAAAATCATCCAGCACAAATGACCCGAGTGCCAGGCTGCCCTTCTCCCGCGACGCCACAGCCCAGTCGTGAGTCAGAACCTCGCGAAATGCCGCTTCGTTAAGGAGCCCCGTCACCAGGTCGTCTCGCGACAGGTCGCGCACACGCCGTCGTGCGCGCAACAGTGCCTGGCGCATTTCCGCATTGGCCGGCATCGCGAGCGACCCGCCACGCCAAAACAACGCACAATAACGACCGTCAGGCTCGCTGGCCGACACAACCTGCAGCACCACCAACAGGTACTCGCGATTCTGGCATTCGACCGGGATACTGGTTTCCGCTGACGAACGCACGGACTCGCTCACTTCCAGCGCCAGTTCACGACCAAGTAGCTGCTCCACCACATCCGCCAACGGCCGATTCTGGCTCTGCCCGGTACCGGCGAGGTTATTGAAGGCCGGGTTGCTCAGCACGACCGGCCAGTCCGGTCGGTCGACTCTGGCTAGCAGCAGCGGCTCGGACGCTGACGCGAGCAACTGTGCAAGCAGGTCACTGTGCAACGTAGTCACGGTTTGCTCCTGTCACATTGCAGGTAACGATTGCCTGCATCACGGGAGATTGTCAAAAAACGCCTGCAATACGCGCAGCGCCTGCCGCCTGGCGGATTCCATGCTGATCTCGATGTCCTCATAGATACCCTTTTCGCTGCGGCCTGCCGCGTGATTCACCAACAGCGAGAGGCAGGCAAAGCGCATGCAGAGCTCGCGGGCAAGCACCGCTTCCGGCATCAACGTCATGCCCACAAAATCGGCGCCATCGCGTTCGAGGCGGTCGATTTCTGCTGCCGTTTCCAGGCGTGGACCTTGCGTGACCGCGTAGACACCACCGTCGAAACAGACTGCGCCTGCGGTCCGTCCTGCCTTAAGGAGTCCGGCGCGCAGGTCATCGCAAAACGGCCGGGTAAAGTCTACGTGGTCGAGCGTAGCCGAATTTTCATCGTAAATACTGTGATCCCGTCCATACGTGTAATCGATCAACTGCACGGGAACCGCCAATGTGCCCGGCGCGAGGCCCGCGCGGATAACGCCGACCGTATTGACAGCCAGTACGTCGCTGACACCGAGCCGCGCCAGGGCGGCCAGGTTGGCGCGATAATTGACGCGATGCGCAGGTATGTGCGGTCCATCACCGTGGCGGGCCAGGTGGCTGACCTTGCGGGTACCGTAGGTGACTTGACGGATGCCCGCCGATGGCGTGCCAAAGGGGGTCTCCAGCCACTGGCCTGCCGTGTCCGTGGCGAACGATTCGAATCCGCTGCCGGCAATAATGGCGTAGTTTGTCGATCTCTCCGTCACGCTTCAGGATTCGCGCCGCCGTTGCCGGTCAGGCGCCCAGTTCCAGTTGCGGCCGGTCGAGCCAGCGCTCGAAGGCGGCGGCCGCGGACTGCCATTCGTCACTCGCCCGCAGGCTCTCGCGCAGCGGCTGGCCGGTGCCGTGCAAACGGGCCAACCGCACCAGTGACAGGGGATTCGAATAATCGCGTAGTGCGGCGACGGTTGCGACCGCGCCCGGCCGGTCGTTGCAAACCAGCAGCATGTCACACCCGGCGTCGAGCGCCAGCCGCGCTCGCTCCGACATCGGGCCCAGGGACGCCGCGGCCTGCATGCTCAGATCGTCGCAAAAAACCGCGCCGTCAAAGCTCAACTGTGCGCGCAACTGCGTCTGAATCCAGTACTTCGAAAATCCGGCCGGCAACGGGTCTGTTTGCGCATAAACAACGTGCGCCAGCATGACACCCGCGAGCAGGCGGTGGCCGATTAGCCGCTCGTAGGGTTGCATGTCCTCCAGAATGTCGCCGTATTCCCTGCGGTCAACCGGCAATTTGTGATGTGAATCGGCAGCGACTGCACCGTGGCCGGGAAAGTGTTTCGCAATTGCGACCATGCCGGCGCTCTTCAGTCCGCGACAGAAGGCCTGGGCCAGTTCGGCAACCACTGCAGGCCGCGAGTGAAACGCCCGGTCACCGATTACCCCGCTGACGCCCCAGTCGAGGTCGATACAGGGCGCAAAAGAAAGGTCGATGCCACTGGCACGGAGTTCGGACGCGATCAGCCAGCCCGCTTTGTTGGCCAGCCCCAGGGCCTCTTTCACATCCTGGTCGTACAATTCTCCCAGCCGACGCATCGGCGGCAGACGGGTGAAGCCGTCCTTGAATCGCTGCACGCGTCCGCCTTCCTGGTCGACGGCAACCAGCAGTGGCGGGCTGCGGACGGCGCGAATCTCGGCGACCAGGTCCGCCAGCTGTGACGGTGAGGCATAGTTGCGACTGAACAGGATAATGCCGCCGACCGCCGCTTCGCCAAGCAGGTCCCGATCAGCCGGGGTCAGGCGCAATCCCTCAATGTCGAGCATGACGGGTCCGAGTGCCATGGTGTCTTCCTGCGTGGCGGTCACGCCGCCGCCCGCTCCTGAATCAGATTCTGCAAATATACCGTAACTGACTATTTAAACTAGGTTTTAGAAAATACTGCGATCGATTCGACGTGCGCGGTATGAGGAAACATGTCGACAATGCCGGCGGCCTCCAGAACATAGCCCTGCTCACGCACCAGCCGGCCGGCATCGCGAGCCAAGGTTCCGGGATGACATGAAACATACACCAGGCGTGGCGCCGCGATCATCTTCAGGTGCCCGACCAGCTCTGCCGCCCCGCTGCGCGGCGGATCGAGCAACACCCGGTCCCAGCCGGCGCGCAGCCAGGCTTCGTGACCGCTCAGCGCGGCGAGATCGGCACTCAGGAACTCGCAACGGTCGATACCGTTCAGTGCGGCATTGCTACGCGCACGTTGCACCTGGCGCTCCTCGCCTTCGACACCGAGTACCCGGGCAGATCGGCGCGCCAATGGCAGCGAAAAATTGCCGATCCCGCAGTACAGGTCAAGGACCCGGCTTTCCGCGCCTGCCTGCAGCAGGTCGACCACCTGCGACACCATGCCACGATTGACCTGGCGATTCACCTGGATGAAATCGGCGGCGGCGAATTCAAGCCTGACGTCGAAGTCCGGTAAATCGTAGTTGAGCGTGGCATCGGGCAGTACGGGATACAGGGGCTCGATGGCATCCAGCCCGCCTGACTGCAAAGAGAGTCGCAGCCTGTGCTCCTCCGCAAAGCGACGCAGTAACTGCCGGTCGACTTGCGACGGCGGATCGAGGACGCGAAGTATGAGTTCGACAGCATTGTCGGCGACCGCGACTTCAATCTGCGGCAGGCGATTGCGTATCGTCAATCGCCCGATCAGCTCGCTCAACGGATCAATCAGACCGTCTATGGGCGGCTCGAGAATTTCGCAGCGCCGCATATCGGCAACCAACGGCGCATTTCGCTCCCGGAAGCCGACCAGCACACGCCCTTTTGCCGGCACATCCTTGACCGCCAGCCGGGCGCGGCGCCGGTAATTCCAGCTACCCGCCTCTTGCTCATTCGCAGTCGCCGGCAGCCAGCGCTGTGGTTCGAGGCCGCCGATGCGCTGCAAGTTATCGCGCAGAGCGTTCTCCTTGATGGCGCGCTGCTCTTCCGGGGCGACGTGCTGCAGCGCACAGCCGCCGCAGACACCGAAGACGGCACAGCGCGGCACCCGGCGTGCCGCGGCAGGCTGCAGGACTTCCAGCAGTTCGGCCTCGTCGTAGCTGCGGCGACGTTTGCGCCTTACGATGCGCACCTCTTCGCCGCGCACTACATCGGCAACAAAGACTTTCTTGCCACCGACGGTTGCGATACCGCGTCCGTCGTGGCTGACGCTATCGATACGCACCGACTCCGGGGCCTGTTTTTTAAGTGACGAGGGACGCGCCATCCGCACCGGTCTCCGGCCAGGCTGTCAGGAACTCGTGCAGGTGCGGCTGCGCCGTTTCCGACAGCGTGGAGCGTACAAGGTCGAACTCTCGCTGCAAGCCTGCCGCATCCAGATTCCCGCGCATAAACTCGAATCGCAGGTAAACGAGCCAGGTGTTGAGTACGTCGGTTTCACAATAATTGCGGATGTCATCAATGCCGCCGTCGAGCCAGCATTGCCAGACCTTGTCACCGCTCATGCCGAGCTTGCCCGGAAAGCCCAGCATGAGTGCCGTTTGCTCCAGGCTCGCACGCGCGCGCGGCTGAAAACCGGACAACACGTCCATCAGGTCTATGTGCCGCCAGTGGAAGCGACTCAGATAATTGTTGTAGCGATAGTCCCGGTCATTGTCACCCGTTTCCCAGTAGCGGGGCGCCTGTATACCGTGCTTCAGGGCCCGGTAGTGCAGCACCGGAAGGTCAAAGCCGCCGCCGTTCCAGGACACCAGATCGGGCGCATAGCGCTCGATACCATCGAAAAAGCGGCGTACGAGTTCGGCCTCACCGGCATCGCGATCTCCCAGGCTCCAGACGCGAAATGTGTCGCCGGTACGCAGTGCAACGGAGATGGCGACGACCCGCTGCATATGTAACGGCAGAAACTCGCTACCGCTGGCCTGTTGGCGCATAAAGGTCATGGCGGACGCAACGTCGGCATCCGACAGGCCCTCCAGCGACCATAGCCGGCGCCCGAATTCGACGTCTGGAATCGTCTCGATATCAAAGGAAAAACAATGCATTACAAGCTATTTATAAAGTGAGTTAGAGAGAAGGAGCAGCGCTGCGACATCCCGGACCCGGCGCCTCAGGCCTGCATGGCCACTGCAAATGCGACCACCAGCCCGGCATCGTCCGACAGGCTGACATGGATCTCCCCGATCCCGAGTTGGCGGCACACCGCGGCCCCGCGAGCGGAAAAGATTATGAGCGGTCGACCCCGGTCGTTATTGACCACGCCGACATCGCGAATCCACATGCCATGGCGAAAACCGGTTCCCATGGCCTTGACTGCAGCCTCTTTCGCAGCAAAGCGCATGGCAAGAAAGCGCACCGGCCATTTACTGCAGTCAAACAGCGCGCGCTCCTCAGGCATCAGCAAGCGATCGACGAATCGTTGTCCGAAGCGATCATGAGTGTCTTTTATGCGCGCAACGTCCGCAATGTCGGTACCGACACCGAATATCACCGTGCTCTCGCTTCATTCATCAATCGCTTCATTTCTGCGACCGCCACTCCGAGGCCCGAGAACAAGGCTCTCGCGATAATTGCGTGTCCAATATTGAGTTCGACGATTTCGTCGATGGCAGCGATTGGCTGCACGTTGTCGTAGTGCAGGCCATGACCTGCATGCACAATCAGCCCCAGCTCGCGCGCGTGTTTTGCACCGGCCGCAATGCGTTGCAGCTCGGCGTCCCTCTCGCTGTCATTTGCTTCTGCATACGCACCGGTATGTAGTTCCACGACTGTCGCACCGGTAGCGGCTGCCGCGTCGATCTGCCCTGTATCGGCATCGATAAACAGTGAAACACGGATACCTTGCCCGGCCAGCCGTGCGCACCCATTCGCCACCTTCTGACGCTGGCCCGCCACGTCCAGGCCACCCTCGGTGGTCAGCTCAGCTCGCCGTTCAGGCACGAGGCAGCAGTCGCTCGGGCGTACCGTGCAGGCAATATCGAGCATTTCCCGTGTTACTGCCATTTCCAGGTTCATGCGCGTCGTCATGACAGCGCGTAAGGCATGCAGATCGCGATCCTGAATATGCCGGCGGTCTTCCCGCAGATGCAGGGTGATACTATCTGCGCCGGACGCCTCGGCAAGCAACGCGGCCTCCACCGGATCGGGATACGGCGTTCCGCGCGCCTCGCGGACCGTTGCAACATGATCGATATTGACGCCAAGCCGCAATGAATGTTCGCTGGTTTTGCTCAATCAAAGTTCCTTTGTAGCACATGCCTGATCGTGCGACTGTAGGAGCCCGCATTGCGGGCGATCATCGCGTGACCGCCCGAAATGCGGGCTCCTACCGCAAGTGCCTTGCGACTTGTGCAGAGTCTCCCTGGTCAGCGGCTGTTCGTCGAATGTCGACCAGAACACGACGCGACTTGAGTTCCCGGCCATCGAGGTGAAACGCAATCACGTGTCGCAGCAACCTGCCGGCTGCACGGACGACCTGGCTGTCCGCGAAGTCGCGCGTTCGTATGCCGATCAACTCTGCTCCCGAAAACACCATCGGGCCATCCCGATTGAGAACCCCCACCGGTCCCTGTTCAGTGCGATATTCATACCACGACTCAGCGAGCAGTGGCGACTGCGTTTCCGCATCATGATCGAGGTTGAGGGCGTAACCAAGCAAACGCAGCAGCTCGATTTCAAACGCGCGCAGAACGGCTGGCACATCCCGGTCGACTTGCAGGCGCTCAATGGTACGCGAGTAGGCAGCGAATATTTCCGGCTGTGGATCGTGGCGATGCAACAGATGCAGCAGCAATTCGTTGACATAGTAAGCCGACAACAAAGCGTCCCCACCGAGCGCAATTGGCTGACCGAGCATTTCTGCACCGGTCATCGTGCCAAGGTCGGAGCGAATTACCCACGACAGTTGCAATGGCAGGAACGGACGCAGAATACCGGCGAGCCGCGATTTCGCCGTGCGGCTGCCGCGTGCGACGAGCGACAGCCGGCCATGTTCGCGACTCAGTATGTCGACGATTCGGCTGGTGTCACGATACGGCCTGGAATGCAGGAGCCAGGCAGGTTCATTCTGTACACGACGCATTGGTGACTATCGCTGCGGGCCATCGTTGTGGTCAATTGTCGCGGTCAATTACTGTTGCAAATCGCCGTTGTCAGTCGCTATGGTACCCCAGTCGGTGCAATTGCTCGTCATTGTCGGCCCAGTTTTCCTTGACCTTCACCCACAATTCTACGTGTACCGGTAGGCGGTACCGCTCCTTGAGCTCCAGGCGCACGGCACGCCCGACTTTTTTCAGCAAACCGCCGTCCTTGCCGACAACGATGCCCTTCTGGCTGTCCCGTTCAACCCAGATCAGGCCGGCAACTTCAAGGCCTTTGATGCCCCGTTCGAACTTTTCTATCTGCACCGTGAGCCCGTAAGGCACTTCCTGGCGCAGGCAGAGCGTCAGCTTTTCGCGGATGAGTTCGCCCGCACGAAATTCATCGCTGCGATCCGTCACCGTGCCGGGCGGGAAATACGGCGGGGATTGCGGCAGGTGACGGGGAATTGCCCCCAGGAGACGGTCGAGATTGGTGCCCTGCCGGGCCGATACAGGGATTACCTCGGCGAAATCGAACTTATGCGCCACCTCGTCGATGGCGCGTAACAATTCTTCTCTCGGGTGCACTTTATCGATTTTATTGAGCAGAGCGATGACCGGAGTAGAGGTGCCGGCCAGGCGTTCAAGCGCGCGCTGATCACCGGCCGTCCAGCGATTTGCCTCGACCATGAACAACAGCAGGTCGGCGTCCTGGATGGCATGCAGTGCAGCACGGTTCATCAGGCGATTCATCGCCTTGCGACCAGCATCATGCAGCCCGGGCGTATCGATGAAAACCATCTGACAATCCGCCGTGGTGCGGACTCCCAATATGCGATGCCGGGTGGTCTGCGGCTTTGGCGTAACTATGCTGATCTTGCTGCCGGCCAACGTGTTGACCAATGTGGATTTTCCGACGTTCGGCCTGCCAATGACAGCCACGTAACCGGCGCGGTGAGGGAGTGTCGTTTCTATGGCAACTCTCCCAGACCGGCCAACATGCGGCTGGCGGCATCCTGCTCGGCCTGGCGACGCGACATGCCATGGCCGATCGTGCTGGCTGACAACGCCTCGACCGTGCATTGCACTTCAAAGGCCTGTCGGTGTGCCTTGCCTGTGACACGGTGCACGGCATAGGCCGGTAGATCGAACTTGCGTGCCTGGAGGTATTCCTGCAACCGGGTCTTGGGATCCCGGCGCGATGCCGATTCGGGCAGCTCCGACAACAGATCGCCATAAACCGTGTGAATGACCTGGCGGGCGTTCTCAAAACCGGAATCCAGGTAGACGGCAGCAAAAACTGCCTCAAGTGCATCCGCAATTATGGAGGAGCGGTGGTGCCCACCGGTTCTCTTCTCGCCGGATCCCAGTATCAAATAGTCACCGAGTTGCAGTTCGCCGGCGAGCCGAACGAGCGTCAGGTCCTTGACCAGCGAGGATCGGATGCGGCTCATGACGCCTTCACTGGCCTCCTGACGCTGACGAAAAATCACCTCGGAAATGACGACATCGAGTACTGCATCGCCGAGAAATTCCAGTCGCTCGTTGTTGGAGCCCACGGCGCTTCGATGTGTCAATGCCTGAACGAGAAGCGCGGGGTCGCGAAACTCATAGCCAAGCCGGCTTTGCAGCCCGGGAATCGCTTTGTCCAGGATGGCGCGATCTGTCTCGGGATTGCCCATCAGCCCTCAGGCGAACTTACCGGCGGGCCACTCAGGAGAATCAGCGGCGCACCACAACCTTCTTGTCGAAGTGCACGCTGAAGGAAACGTTGCCGATGAAGGGCGCCGTGTGATTGTAGACCGCCTCGACGAGAAATCCGTTGTTCTCGGGGGTTACCTTGATGTCTTTCGCTGCGATCTCGCTGACACTTTCGACATCGAAGCGGCGCACGATCGACGTCCGAATTGCATTGCGCGACGGATTCTGACTATCGAATTCATTGTGTACGCCGTCGAGAACGCCGACGACCTTCATATAGTTCAGGTACACCGGCGTCAGCCGGATGAACGCAAAGGCGAACAGGCCGATAAATACGGCCAATATCAGAAATCCGACAGTGGTCATGCCGGCCTGCTGCGCAGCCGGCCGCCGGTACGCCGGCCGCCCGTGCACGGGCCGACCGCTCTCAGAATGCGGACAAGCCGGGTCAATCGCCTTAGTGCAATCTGGCCAACAATTCATAGCGGTACTCCAGCATACATTGTTGCAGCGTAGCGGCATTCTAGCCGCCATTTCAGTGACTGACACCTCATTATTGTATTTTCATGCCGATGCGGTTCCAGTCGGGCCATTCCAGCCCGTCCATGTGCATCCAGATACGCACGGCCTCGCCAACCAGATGTGTCTCGGGGATAGCACCAAGGTAACGGCTGTCGCGGCTGTTGTCACGGTTGTCACCCAGCATGAAGTAGTGCCCGTCGGGAACGCGATAGACACCGTCGCGCATTGAATTCCCCGGATCGGCGATAAGAATTGCGTGCTCTCGCGCACCGAGTACTTCCACGAAGCGAGGTATCACGCCTTCGCTGGGCACGTTTTCGTCGGGGGCCAGCGGCACCGATTCACCATTTACTGTCAGCCGATGATTTGAGTATTCGATCGTGTCCCCTGGCAGACCGACTACGCGCTTTATATAGTTCACGTTGGGTTCCGACGGCAGCCGAAACACAGCCACGTCGCCACGCTCCGGCGCGCCGGTATGCAGAATTTTCGTTTCAAGAACCGGCAAGCGAAGTCCGTACTCGAATTTCTTTACAAATATGTAATCGCCCTGCAACAAGGTTGGCATCATCGAACCGGAGGGGATACGAAACGGCTCGAAAACGAACGAGCGTATTACCAGGACGATTAGCAACACAGGAAAGAACGATCGGGAGTATTCTACCAGCGTTGCCAAACTCCGACTCGATCCGGCGCTCGCCTCGGTGGCACGATTTCGCAAATAGAAACGATCGATTGCCACCACTATGCCGGTCACGGCGGTCAATAATGTCAGTATCAGTGCCAGGTTCATCTACTTG
The DNA here is from genome assembly GCA_040879925.1 of Woeseia sp. Classification (GTDB taxonomy): domain Bacteria; phylum Pseudomonadota; class Gammaproteobacteria; order Steroidobacterales; family Woeseiaceae; genus IDS-8. The sequence continues at coordinate 10,120 of JBBDJJ010000025.1, forward strand.
TCTACTCTCAGTACTGCCAGAAATGCTTCCTGCGGAATTTCGACGGATCCGATTTGCTTCATGCGCCGTTTCCCTGCCTTTTGTTTCTCGAGCAGCTTTCGCTTGCGCGTTACATCGCCGCCATAACATTTCGCAGTCACGTTTTTTCGAAGTGCTTTAACCGTGCTGCGTGAAATAATCTGGCTGCCTATGGCGGCCTGTATGGCAACGTCGAACATCTGCCTTGGTATCAGTTCGCGCATTTTCTCAACCAGGTCTCGACCGCGAGATTCTGCGCTGCCACGGTGAACGATCATAGAAAGCGCGTCAACCCTGTCTTTATTGATAAGAATATCCAGGCGAACCAGGGATGCCGGATCGAAGCGCTCGAAGCGGTAGTCGAACGATGCGAAACCACGGCTTACCGACTTCAGGCGATCGAAGAAATCCAGCACGACTTCGGCTAGCGGCATTTCGTATTCCAGGGAGATCTGTCGTCCTAAATAGCGCATCTGCTTTTGCACGCCACGCTTGTCGATACAGAGCTTCATAACGGCACCAACGTGTTTCTCCGGTACCAGGATGCTCGCCGTAATGATCGGCTCACGCAATTCGTCGATGAGGTTGGCAGCCGGCAACTTCGCGGGATTGTCAACATAGACGACCGTGCCATCGGTAAGCAGCACTTCGAAAATCACTGTCGGCGCAGTAGTTATGAGCTCCAACGAGTATTCGCGCTCGAGCCGCTCCTGGACGATCTCCATGTGCAGCATGCCGAGAAAGCCGCAACGAAATCCAAAACCCAGCGCGGCTGATGTCTCCGGTTCGAAATGTAACGCAGCATCGTTGAGCCGCAACTTCTGCAGCGCTTCCCTGAAGTTTTCGTAGTCGTCAGAGCTGATCGGGAAGAGTCCGGCGAAAACGCGTGGTTGAACCTGCTTGAAGCCGGGCAGCGGCTGGTCACAGGGATTGGAAGTCGATGTGATCGTATCGCCGACCGGCGCGCCGTATATATCCTTGATCGCAGCGATTACGAACCCGACCTCTCCGGATTCCAGCGCCAGGCGGTCCTGCATTTTCGGCGTAAAACTGCCGACCCGGTCCGCGTTATAGGAGCGCTCGGTCGACATGATCGTCATCTTGCTGCCTTTTTTGAGGCTGCCGTTCATGACCCGCACCAATGACACAACGCCGACATAATTGTCGAACCATGAATCGATAATCAATGCCTGCAATGGCGCATCGGGTGCCCCGACCGGCGGCGGCACCTTGCTGACAATCTGTTCCAGCAGGTCTGCGACACCCTGACCGGTTTTCGCGCTGACGCGGATGGCGTCATGCGCTTCGATGCCGATAATATCCTCGATTTCGTGAATGACCTTGTCTACGTCGGCAGCAGGCAGGTCGATCTTGTTGATCACCGGCAGGACTTCAAGACCCAGATCGATCGCCGTAACGCAATTCGCAACGCTTTGTGCCTCCACTCCTTGTGCCGCATCAACGACCAGCAGTGCACCTTCGCAAGCGGCCAGCGAACGAGACACCTCGTAGGAAAAGTCGACGTGTCCCGGCGTATCGATGAAGTTCAGCTGATAGGTATGGCCGTCTTTGGCGGGATACTGCAGCGAGACACTGTGCGCCTTGATCGTGATGCCACGCTCGCGCTCGAGATCCATGGAGTCGAGTACCTGTTCCTGCATTTCGCGATCCTGCAGGCCTCCGCATAACTGAATGAAGCGGTCGGCCAGGGTCGATTTGCCGTGGTCAATATGCGCTATGATCGAAAAGTTCCGTATGCGTTCCATTGCAGCTCGTTCAGTCAGGCAGTCACCGGCCTGGCCGGAACCTGTCTCGATACGCCGCAAGGGCCATTGGCCGGGCGCAGAAGGTATCGGGACAGATGCCGATCAAACGGGGAAGTATATACGTTTCAGCCAGGAGCCTGTCGGACGCAGGCTCACCTGCCTCGCGGCAACGCACTCTCGATGGCGTCCACATCGAGACGGTGCTCACAAATGATTCGACCGTCGATTTCGACCACGGGTATACGTTCGCCGAATTGCCCCTGCCAATTAATGTCGTTATCGATATCCCGAATCTCAATCGAATGCCGCCGGCGCAACAACTGAAGCAGTTCTTCGATCAACTGTTCGCAAAGATGACAACCTTGCCTGCTGTATACACGAATTGCCGTCATCGGCCGATCAGCGCTGCTCGGCCCTGCTCGGGTGTGAGCGTGCCGGCTCGCTAATTATTCCAGGGCCACGCTCGCACGCATCGAGCACCGTCGGTACAAACTTGCTCCAGCAGTCGGCACGCCGCAGTCGCCTATGGCCCAGCAGCAAACCCGCCACCAGTCCGCCCAGTGCGAGCACCACGGCAGCCGGATCACTGCCACGATCCAGTACCAACGTCATGACGGCTATCGCCCCGACCATGCCCAAAAGTGGCATGCCGTATACCCACCATGCAGCTTGCAGGAGTCGCGCGGGTGCAAGCGACAGTCTCACGGTGTCGCCAACCTGCAAGTGGTTGCCTCGTGGCACAGCGATGTCTAAAGCGCGCGACGTTCCCCGTGCGAACGCCGTTGCCGCCCCGCAGCCACGGCCGGCGGCACAGCGTGGACACACAACGGGGGCATCGACACGGACAGTAACGAAGTCCGGATGCACGGCAGTGACCTGCGCTTCCGGAGTTTCAGGCATCGGGAATTCCGACTAAGGCTGGCGACGCATCGAACTGGCGATACGCTGTACCGTCATGGATGGCACTTCGCCCACCGCCGTGATTTGATAGTCGCCTGTCTGGATGCTGTAGGAATTGGATACACCGACGCGTGTGCGCCGGGCCATTTCGGCTTCCTGTATCTCTGCAATAAACACGGATACCGTCGCAAGTCCGTCACTATAGACGACATGGGTAACCGGTGCGTCTGCGCCGGGCAATCGCTCGTGCCGTGTCGAGATTACGCGAAATCCGGGCGGCAAATCATCGCACGTCCATTCACTATCGATTTCAGCAGCGGCGACTCGTGTGGGCTCGGTATACCAGGTGAAGTTATCAAGGTTGATTGACGGTGCCAACGACGCCGCAGCAACTCCGGCCTCCAGATTGATGTCCGCAAACTTCAGTTGCTCAATCATCTCGCCATCGTTAGCGATCAATTCTGTGCGCAGCGGAAAAGCAGTCTCCCGATCGAGCCAGAGCCGGTGACCGAATCGATAGACATCATGCGGGCGAACCGCCAGCAATACGGCCGGCCGGCCAGCCACCCTCTCCTCGCGCACGACAGACAGGTCGTACGACGCACCGAACTGCGCGTCACTGCTCGGCAGGGTTGAGAACAGGGTACTCTGGTCATTCCATTGTTCAACCAGCACGGATTTGCTGTCCGGCAGGATGCAATGCACCTCGTTGCCGATGCGAATGATTTCGAGGCCCTTGCCCTCCTGGGTAATTACTTTCTCGTTGACCACACCATCGACGACTTTGTGCACCACCTTGAGAGCCCGGGTTTCACCGTTGTAGCGACGAATCACGGTGCCCTCGTAATCGATGCTGGCGACGGCGCTGGACATGCGATTCAACCAGTCCTCGGGACTGGTGCGATCGCGCGCGTCGGCAGACACGGCGACAGTCAGGAGCAGAGCAGCAACCACGGCGATAACAAACTGCGGCCATCCGGCTGCGCGGCGCCAATTGCTCATCGTAGCTGGCTCATCGTGGCTGGCTCATCGTGGCTGGCTCTCGTGGCTGGCTCTCGTGGCTGGCTCGTCATGGTTGCAGTGCAGGCCGTCATTGACTAGCGCTCGGACTCTGGCGGGTCCTGTTTCGCGCCCGATTGCGCTTCTGTAGCAGCGTCCCCGCTCTCGTCCACTGGCACGCTGGCTGCCGGATCCACGCCGACGAGTTCGGCCTCACGCAATTCAAGAGTAACCAGTCGGGTAAGAATACCATTGGCTCCCAGGTCTCTCGACGTTGCCCCATGACTAAGATAATACTGGATTAGCATTTCGCTCGGCCGATTATTCAGAACTTCCTCCGGTTGCGGTTGCGTATAGCCCGGATTCGCCGCGAGAGAAGCCTCTGGCGCCGATTGCAAGGCCGCCGTCTGGCCGCCCGCCGGCGGCGCAACCACCTGGCGCACGCCCAGAATTGCGACGGCTGCCACGACACACGCAACGGCAAGTCCGGCCACGGGCCGCAATAGCCGATTGACGCGTACCGGCGCCTCTGCCTCGGCGGCGACCGGTTGCTCGCCGAGAGCCGCCTGGATGCGCCCGCGCAAGCCGTCAATGCCCGGCACCTCGCGATCGCGGCGCAGCAATCGCCCGATGCGCAGATAGTCGGCGACCAGGTCGCGCAAAGCGCGATCCTGGCTAAGGCGACGCATGAGCAGTTCCGTTTCGTTCTCCGGCAGCTCGCCGTCCACAAAAGCAGAAATCTGCATTCTCAGTGCATCGTTCATAAATCACCGCGCATATTTAACGTCACTCATCTCATTTCCCCCTTGCCGAGCCTTGCATGTCGCTTGCTTGCAGTAAATGGCTTGCGGTAATTCGCTTTGCGCTCGATTCCGTAGCGATCCCGTAGCGATTCCGTAGCGATTCCCAGGGGCCAGCCGGACGGTCAGCCAATTCGCTGCTCATGTTCGCTACTCATGTTCGCTGCTCATGTTCGCTGCTCATGCGTACCAACGACCAGCCAGCATCCGGATATCTCAATCCGCCAAACTGGCAATCTTTTTCCCGATAGCATCCCGTGCCCGGAAGATACGCGATCTTACGGTACCGACCGGACAATCCATGGTCTGGGCAATCTCCTCGTAGCTCATTCCATCCAGCTCGCGCAGGACAATGGCGGTGCGCAAATCGTCGGGTAGCGAATCAATGGCACGTTCCACCGTTTCATGCAATTCGCGACTCAGTACCACGCCCTCCGGCGTATCCACTTCCTTCAGCTTGGCGTGCAGGTCGAACTGTTCCGGATCCTGCAAGTCCAGCTCGACGTCCAGTGGACGACGGCGTTGCGCGGCCAGGTAATTCTTGGCGGTATTCACGGCGATCCGGTAGAGCCAGGTGTAGAACGCGCTGTCGCCACGAAAGCGCGGCAACGCCCTGTAAGCCTTGAGGAAAGCTTCCTGGGAAATATCCAGGGCCTGATCCGGGTCTCGCACATAACGCATCACCAGATTGACGATCTTGTGCTGGTATTTCAGGACCAGCAGATCGAACGCACCTTTGTCCCCCTTCTGGACGCGACGTACCAGTTGGGCGTCGGTTGGCTCACTCGCCATACAGGCTGCCGCCATTGTTACTGTGGCGGATTCCACCGACTTCCGGATAGACCGGGCGACCTGCGGAAAGTTCTCGGCTCGTGGCGTCAATCATGGATGAGGATAGGAAAAAATGGCAAGAATCTGGCAGAAACGTGAACGCGTTCCCAATGCAGTTGCCTGCGCCCACGACCGGACGGGTGCAACGTCGTAGCGAATGGTATCAGCTAACCCTCGAGCGACCAAAGAGAGCGGCACGTTGCCGCCAAACGAGCTGCAAACGACGCCAGTCACCGGCCTGCGTCGCATCGCACCACAACCACTCACCATATTGCAGGCCATCGGCGAAACGCAATCGCAGCCAGGCGCAACGTTCGAGCACCATGCTGCCGGACAGAACCTCGAGTGACTGCCAGTCGCCGCCTGGCCCGAGCCCCTCGACGCGTCCGCCGGAGTGTATGCGAATTCGATCTATGCGCCTCATTCCCCGCCATTGCGCGTGCAATTCCAGCGACGACGAAGCCATCCAGAGCAGGCACATGACCAGGCGCCAGCCGCCGGTCAGCGGCATCAGAAGTATGAGCAGGGTACCGGCAAGTCCGGCGGCTATTCCGCCGGCCATGAGACTCTTGCGCAATAATCTATGCGTCGTCAGTTCGCAGCAGAATCTGTCGGATGACATTCGTGAGAGCCGGATCGGCAGCCTTTTGGCTGCCTAATACATAGTCGATCAGCTCACAGTCGGGTAGCGCCAAAAGTGCACGAAAAGCGCATTGTTCTGCATCCCCGGCCGTTGCGAAGCGGCTCTCCAGATAGCCGGTCAGCAACTCGTCCAGCTCACGCATGCCGCGTCGGCATTGCCACCTCAAGCGTGTCGGCCCGTCGACAACAGTCACGATTGCAGGTCCCCGTCAGTAACGGCGTTCGACCAGCATTTTCTTGGTTTCGGCGATCGCCCGGGCCGGGTTGAGGCCTTTCGGACAGGTCTGCGTGCAATTCATTATGGTATGACAGCGATACAGCCGGAACGGATCCTCGAGCGCATCGAGACGCTCGCCCGTGGCCTCGTCGCGACTGTCGACCAGCCAGCGATAGGCTGCCAGCAACGTCGCAGGTCCGAGAAACCGGTCGCTGTTCCACCAATAACTGGGGCAACCGGTCGAGCAGCAGGCGCACAGGATGCACGCGGCCGGCTCGTCAATGCGTTCCTGATCGGCCTTGCTCTGCAAACGCTCCCGGTCCGGTGGCGCCGGCGTACGTGTTTGCAACCATGGCTTGATCGCGGCGTACTGCGCATAAAAATTCGTCAGGTCCGGGACCAGATCCTTGACCACCGGCATATGCGGCAGCGGATAGACCCGCACCTCACCTCGCACGCTGTCGGCAGTCATTGTGCAAGCCAGGGTATTCTTGCCGTCGATGTTCATGGCACACGAACCGCAAATGCCCTCGCGACAGGAGCGCCGAAAGGTCAGCGTCGGGTCCGTCTCATTCTTGATCTTGATCAATGCATCCAGAATCATCGGCCCGCAATTTGCCATATCGACGTCGTAGGTATCGATGCGCGGATTCTCGCCACTGTCAGGGTCGTAGCGGTACACCGCAAAGCGCTGGAGGTTGCTGACCCCCTCTGCCGCTGGAAAATGCCGGCCTTTAGCGATGCGGGAATTGGCGGGTACGCGGAAATCTGCCACGAATTCGTTTCTCCTTGACGGTCAGCGCGGACGGTCTGGGCGATCAGTAAGTACGGGCTTTGGGCGGAATGGCGTCGACTTCGTCGGTCAGGGTCGACTGATGTACCGGCCGATAGTCGAATGACACCTGTCCGGAATCGTCCACCCAGGACAAGGTGTGTTTCATCCAGACGGCGTCGTCACGCTGCGGATAGTCCTCGCGCGCATGCGCGCCGCGACTCTCCAGACGATTGCCGGCCGACTCGATGGTTGCTGACGCATTCAGCAGCAGGTTCTCGAGCTCCATGGTTTCTATGAGGTCGGTATTCCAGACCAGCGACCGGTCAGCGACCCTGACATCGGCGAAACTCGCGAACGTTTTCCGCAGATGCCGCGCTCCTTCGGCCAACGATTCGCCGGTGCGAAATACCGCCGCATGATTCTGCATGACCTTTTGCATCTCCAGGCGTATTTCCGCCGTCGAACGTGCACCGTTTGCATGCCGCAATCGATCGAGACGGGCGACCGCCATTCCGCCGGCATCCTTTCGCAACGCCTTGTGGCGCGCGCCCGGCTCCATGGTGGTTGCGCAGTGTTTTGCCGCAGCGCGGCCGAACACCACCAGGTCGAGCAATGAGTTCGATCCGAGCCGGTTGGCGCCGTGCACCGATACACAGGCTGCTTCGCCGACAGCCATCAGTCCCGGAACGACGGTCTCGGAATTTCCGTTGCTGCTGGTTACGACTTCGCCCTTGTAGTTCGCCGGGATGCCACCCATGTTGTAGTGCACCGTCGGCAGAACCGGAATCGGTGCGCGGGTGACATCGACCGCAGCAAAAATACGCGCGGTTTCAGCGATACCGGGCAGGCGCTCCTCTATGACCTGCGGACCCAGGTGTTCCAGGTGCAGGTGGATATAGTCCTTCCCGGGCCCCACGCCACGCCCTTCGCGTATCTCGATGGTCATAGAGCGACTTACCACATCGCGCGACGCCAGATCCTTGGCGTTCGGTGCATAGCGCTCCATGAAACGTTCGCCATCGCCGTTGGTCAGGTAGCCACCTTCGCCCCGCACACCTTCCGTAATGAGCATGCCCGCCCCGTAAATGCCGGTGGGATGAAACTGCACAAACTCCATGTCCTGCAACGGCAATCCGGCGCGCAGAACCATGGCATTGCCATCCCCGGTGCAGGTGTGTGCCGAGGTACAGGAAAAATAGGCGCGACCGTAGCCGCCGGTCGCGAGAATCACCTGATGGGAACGAAACCGGTGCACGCGGCCGTCTGACAGATCGATCGCAACGACGCCGCGGCAGACACCGTCCTCCATGATCAGGTCAATGGCAAAGTACTCGATGAAGAACTCGGCATTATGCTTCAGCGCCTGCTGATACAGAGTATGCAGCATGGCGTGGCCGGTGCGATCCGCCGCAGCACAGGTACGCTGCGCAGTGCCCTCACCGAAGTGCGTGGTCATGCCGCCGAACGGTCGTTGATAGATGCGACCGTCCTCGGTACGTGAGAACGGCACGCCGTAATGTTCGAGTTCAATGACGGCGTCCGGCGCTTCCTTGCACATGTATTCGATGGCGTCCTGATCACCGAGCCAGTCGGAACCTTTGACCGTGTCGTACATATGCCAGCGCCAGTCATCGGCACCCATATTGCCGAGCGCCGCACTGATGCCGCCCTGCGCCGCCACGGTATGGCTGCGCGTCGGAAAAACTTTGGTTACACAGGCCGTCTTGAAACCTGCTGCGGCAAGGCCGAAAGTTGCTCGCAGACCGGCGCCACCGGCGCCGACGACAACTACATCGTAGCTGTGATCCACAAATTCGTAATCGCTCATGCGGCCGCTCCGAACGCGATTGACAGCACTGAGAAAGCTGCAACGGCGGCTATCAGAACATGCACGAAGCGCACCAGGATCAGCGTAAGCGTCCTGCCGAACGGCTGGTGCATATAGTCTTCGATGACTACCCGGATGCCGAGATCCGAATGCAGTGCAACGGTTGCAACCAGCAATATCATGAGCACAGCGTTCCAGGGACTTGCCAGCCAGCTGACGATCGTCGCGTGCCCCAGTTCCGGCAGAAACTGCAGAGAACACAGGAACCATAGCCCGAGTAACAGCAAAGCCACCGCTGTCACACGCTGTAACCACCAGTGTCCGGTACCCCCCTTCGCAGAACCACTGCCAAGGACGCGACCGAGCGGTGAGCGCAGACTCTTCATTAAAGGACCAGCCAGTACAAAACCGTCAATAGCACCGTGCTGACGATCACCGCCCAGCCGGATGCGTTCGCCTGGCCTTTTTCAAAGCCATAACCCAGGTCCCACGCGAGGTGACGGACGCCGTTCGCGAGGTGATAAAAAAACGCAAAACTCAACGCCGCAAGGACAATCCGGCCAGGCACCGACTGCAAACCAGCGCTCAACGATTGGTACGCGGACACACCGTCCGCCGTCACCGCCAGCCAGGCGACCAGCAGAACCAGCCCCGATGACAGCAAGAGACCCGTCACTCGATGCAGGATCGAGAGGGTCATCGTGAGCGGCCACCGATAGATCGACAGATGCGGCGACAACGGCCGTCCTGCATTAGGCATAGTCTGGATTTTCCTGGTCAAGCCTCGGGGAACCGCGCTGTTCTTCTTACGCCTGTCAGAAATCGATGCACCGGCCGCCTTTTTCCCAGTCGCCGTAACGCGTGGGGTCCGGATGGCGCCGTGCCGCTGGTCCGATTTGGGCCTTGCCAGGTGCACCCGGCCGTGTCGCCGTAGCTATCGCGTCGACTGCGATGTCGGCACTGGCAGAATCGCTACCGGCATCGCTGGGTGTCGAGTGATCGCTGGGTGTCGAGTGGTCTTTGGGTTCGTCAGGCATAGCGTGAGTATGCCAGACTGTGTGCCTCTCTGCAGGTTGCAGCACCGCTGTTTGCAAGGAATCTGGCGACCCCGGCACCGATATGAACGATCCTTTTACACTTATCAGAGTATGCGGCACAGACGCCGAAGCGTTTTTGCAGGGCCAGCTCACCCAGGACATCAAAAAACTTGCAGAGGTACCACTGCTTCTGGCCGCCTGGTGCAATGCAAAAGGCCGGGTAATCACTGTCATGCGCCTGGTCGCGACGGACGACGGGATTGGACTGATCGTGCCGCATTCGATGGCGGAAACCGTTGTGCGCCGACTCGCGCTGTTCCGTTTGCGCGCCAAGGTCCAATTCGACACCGCCGGGGCGGAGTGGCGGGCCACGGCGGTTGCCACCGAAGACGAACTTGCCATGCTCGATGCGATTGGGCTACTGCCAAACAGTGAGGGCCTGGCGGTACTCCGGAAAGACCAGCTTGTCGCATTCGATCCCGGCGGCAGGACACGCTGTATCGAGATCTTCGGCCCGACGCACGCGTTCAGCAGCAATGGACTAAACTTCCGGCAAACACTTGACGATAACGCATGGCGGGCGGCACAGATTGCAGCCGGCGTCCCGACAATCGCTGCGGAAACGAGCGAGCAATATACCCCGCACATGCTGAATCTCGATTTCCTCGGAGCACTCAGTTTTACCAAAGGTTGTTACACCGGGCAGGAAGTCGTGGCCCGAACCGAGCACCTTGGCAAAGTCAAGCGTCGCCTCTTTCACTTTCAGCTCGAATCAGGCAGCGCTTCGATCGGTGACAAACTTGCGCACGACGATCAGAACGCCGGAGAGATTGTCGACGTCAGTGGCCGGGAACTACTTGCAATCGTGCCAGTGGACCTGGGCGACGAAACACTGTGGCTCGGCGCGCGAACCGCGAAGCCCGTGGCCGTGCCGAAGGTCCATAGTGCCTGACTGATGCAGGCCGATCGTCCAGCAGAACGGCCCGTTCTGGCGATTAGCGAGGCCGCGATCGGCACCTGTCAGTCCACGACCTCCGGTCGCATGTGCGGAAACAGCAAAACATCCCGGATGGACGCCGAATTGGTGAACAGCATGACCAGCCTGTCGATTCCGACGCCCAGTCCGGCTGTCGGCGGCATGCCGTATTCGAGCGCGCGAATGTAATCGGAGTCAAATACCATGGCCTCGTCGTCGCCGGCCTTGCGGTTCGCGGCCTGGGCCTGAAAGCGCTCTGCCTGGTCCTCTGAATCGTTCAGTTCGGAAAAGCCATTGGCAATTTCGCGCCCGGCTATGAACAGCTCGAAACGGTCGGTGATAAAAGGATCGGCATCGTTGCGCCGTGACAGCGGCGAGACTTCGGTCGGGTAAGCCGTGACGAACGTGGGATCGCGCAATTCCGCCTCACAGGTCTTGTCGAAAATCTCCATCTGCAATTTGCCCGCGCCGGGATCGCCCGTTACATCGCCGCCCACCTTCCCGGTATACGACAGCAGATAATCGCGGTCGCGTATGCGCGCGGCATCAAACGAGGGATTAAACGTTGCAATCGCCTCTTCCACCGGGATCCTTGCAAATGGCCTCGAAAAATCAATGGACTCGCCCTGATAGTGCACCGTTGTGTCGCCGAGTACTGCCTGGCTCATGCCTTTCAGCAGCGCCTCGATCATTTCCATCAGGTCCCTGTAATCTGCGTACGCACGGTAAAGTTCAAGCATCGTGAACTCGGGATTGTGCTGTGTCGATACACCTTCATTACGGAAGTTGCGATTGATCTCGTAAACGCGCTCGAAGCCGCCGACGACCAGGCGCTTCAGGAAGAGCTCCGGCGCGACGCGCAAATAGAGCGGCATATCGAGTGCATTGTGATGCGTGGCAAACGGGCGCGCAATCGCGCCACCGGGAATCGTCTGCATCATTGGCGTTTCCACTTCGAGAAAATCCTGCGACTCCAGGAACGCGCGAATGTAAGCAGCGATACGCGCACGTGTACGAAACACCTCGCGACTGTGCTCATTCATGATCAAATCGACGTAGCGCTGCCGATAACGGATTTCCTGATCTGCCAGGCCATGAAACTTTTCCGGTAACGGCCGCAGGGATTTGGTAAGCAGGCGCAGCTCGTCGGCCAGCACCGTCAACTCGCCGGTCTGCGTGCGGAACAGTTTGCCCGCGGCGGCAACGATATCGCCGACGTCCCATTTCCTGAAGGCCTGGTAGAGGCCGTCCGGCAGGCGATCGCGCTCCAGGCGTACCTGGATCTGTCCGGTTCGATCCTGCAACTTGATGAAACTCGCCTTGCCCATGACCCGCTTGGCCATCATGCGCCCAGCCACTCGCACGTCGGGAGATTCCGCAGACAATGCGTGGTCGTCGTGCGCGCCGAAGGTTCGATGCAACTCGTCTGCCAGGGCATTGCGCCGGAAATCATTGGGAAAGGCGTCGCCGCTATTGCGATGCTCCGCCAGTTTGCGTCGCCGCTCGGCGATCAGTGCGTTTTCTTCCGGTGGTCGTACCTTGTTCGGGTCGGCAATATTCACGTCAGCAATGTTTCCTTTGACTTACAGGCCCTGTTTCAGGCTGGCCTCAATGAATCGATCGAGATCGCCGTCGAGTACTGCCTGGGTGTTGCCGGTTTCCACACCCGTACGCAAGTCCTTTATGCGACTTTGATCGAGCACATACGATCTTATCTGACTTCCCCAGCCGACGTCGGCCTTGCTGTCCTCGACCTCCGCCGCCTTGGCGCGACGATTCTGCAATTCAAGTTCGTACAGCTTCGCCTTGAGCTGTGACATGGCTGTGGCCTTGTTCTTGTGCTGCGAACGATCGTTCTGGCATTGCACGACGGTATCGGTCGGCAGATGCGTAATGCGCACAGCGGACTCGGTGCGATTCACGTGCTGACCGCCGGCACCGCTCGCACGAAAAACATCGATGCGCAGGTCGGCAGGATTGATTTCGATGTCGATCTCGTCGTCGACTTCCGGCGCTACGAAAACGGAAGCGAATGACGTGTGCCGGCGATTTCCCGAATCGAAGGGAGACTTGCGCACCAGCCGGTGCACCCCGGTTTCCGTGCGCAACCAGCCGTATGCATACTCGCCGACAACTTTGACGGTGGCGCTCTTGATTCCGGCAACTTCACCTGCCGATACGGCGATGACTTCAGCGTCGAATTCGTGCGCCTCCGCCCATCTCAAGTACATACGCAGCATCATCTCGGCCCAGTCCTGGGCTTCGGTGCCGCCGGCGCCGGACTGGATATCCAGGAAAGCATTGGCGACATCGAGTTCACCACTGAACATGCGCCGAAACTCGAGTTCCTCGACGCGCTTTTCCCACGCTGCCACGTCAGCGGCCAACACCTCCATGGTGGTCTCATCCTGCTCTTCGAGCGCCATGTCAAACAGTTCACCGGCATCCGCCAGGCCACGGGTCAGGCGTTCGATCGTCAAAACGATTCTTTCCAGCCCGGCGCGCTCCTGGCCGAGCGATTGCGCACGCTCCGGCCGCTGCCAGACATCCGGCTGTTCGAGTTCCCGATTGACCTCGGTTAGTCGCTCCGCCTTTTGTTCGTAGTCAAAGATACCTCCTCAACGCACTGGTGCGCTCGGTGAGGTCTGCTATCTGTAATATGACCTGGTTGCTGTCCATCTTCTCGCCCTTACTGGCAATGCCGCTACTTCTGATCAGGAACAATCAAGGTCGCCAGGGAAACTCTGCACAAGTCGCAAGCCACTTGCTGTAGGAGCCCGCATCGCGGGCGATCACCGCCTGATCGCCCGCGATGCGGGCTCCTACAGTCGCACAATCGGACTTTTGCAGAATTTCCCTGGCAGGATGTTGAAAAACGCGGCATGTTACCACGATGGCGTGCGCGTCTTCGTCAGCGGACTTCAGGCGTGCTCGAGACTCGAAACCTGCTCGACAACCAATTGCGGCGACTCGACGCCTCGCCATTCGTTGACGTCGAGGCGGTAGACGAGCCGGACTGAACCCCGAAACACCGGACCGGCCTGGTTGAACGCGATCGCATCGAGTACCGACGAACCTGCAAGCGGCCGGACCCGCAATTTCAGATGCCGTTCACCCACAGTTCGCTGTTCGAGCACCGCAAAATCACCCTGCCAGACGGGTTCCGGGAAACCGGCGCCCCACGGGCCGCCATCGCGCAACAGGCGCGCAACGGGCAGGGTCAGGCTTGCGGCGGGTAGTTCACCGTCCGTTAGCAGGGCGCCGCTGAAGTCGGCCTGCGGATACAGACGTGTCAATTGTTGCGCGGCCGTGCTCGAAAACTGTTGGAATTGCTGCTCCTTGAGCGACAAGCCGGCCGCCATCGCGTGCCCGCCGAACTTGTCGATAATGCCCGGTCTCGCCGTCGCCACAGCCTCAAGCAAATCACGGATGTGGACGCCGGGCACTGAACGCGCCGAGCCTTTCAGGAACTGACCGCTCTCGTCTCGCGCGAAAGCAATCACCGGTCGGTGACAGCGCTCCCTGACGCGCGCGGCAATCAGACCGACCACGCCCTGGTGCCAGCTGCGATCAAAAACGCACACGCACGCCGGCAGGCCCCGTTCGGACATTGCGTCGACAAATGCAAATGCCTGCTCACGCATGCCCGTCTCGATCTCACGCCGGTCACTGTTGATACCGTCCAGCACGGTGGCCAGTCGGCCAGCGCTTGCGGGATCGTCAGCGAGAAGACACTCGATACCGACCGAAATATCGTCGAGACGTCCCGCCGCATTCAAGCGCGGACCGACCGTGAATCCGAGGTCCGCGCTGACAGTGCGCGCCGGGTCGCGACCGGCCTTCGACAACAAGGCGAGGATGCCCGGCACGCACTGTCGCGAACGAATCCGTAGCAGGCCCTGGGTAACCAGGATGCGATTGGTGTGATCGAGGGGCACAACGTCGGCTACCGTGCCGAGTGCAACGAGATCCAGGTAGCGAGCCGGAATCCTTGCGGCGCCGGAATGCCCCCTGTCCTGCAAGGTTTTGCCAAGCGCCGCCATCAGGTAGAACGCCACGCCGATGCCCGCAAGGTTTGCGCCGGGAGTGCCGCGCTCAGCCGATGTCGTTTGCGCGTTCGGGTTCACGATAGCCTGGGCGTCGGGCAGCGTTTTGCCAGGCAAGTGATGATCGGTGATGAGGACCTCAATGCCCAACGCGGCGGCGGCCGCAACTCCATCGACGCTGGATATTCCGTTGTCTACGGTAACCAGCAGCGCCGGCGAGGTTTGCGCCGCGACCCGCACGATTTCGGCGCTGAGTCCGTAGCCGTATTCAAAGCGGTTCGGCACCAGGTAATCAATGTTGGCGAAACCGAAATCCCGCAGGCAGCGAACCACGAGCGCGCTGCTGGTCGCACCGTCTGCATCGAAATCGCCTATCACGACGATGCGTTGCTCACGGTGTTTCAGGAGTAGCTCGACGGCCGGGTATACGCCATGCAATGCGCCCACGGGAAGCATGCCCTTGAGATCCAGCACTAATTCGTTGGCGGTAGTGATGCCACGCGCTGCATACAATCGAGCGAGCAGAGGGTCCAGAGCCGCAAGACCGGTCGGCAGCTCATTGCGTAAGGGGCCGCGCGATCTGAGCGGGCGGATGTGGATCGGCTCCATCAGATACCGCCAGGCGACAGTTGTGGCGCACTGCGACGCCAAACGCGCAAACGGTGGCGACGGCGCATATCCGCATGCAAACCGTCGCGAAAGAGCATGGTAAGCCGCGCGATGCGGCGGCGTGCCAGGTGCATGCGCAGTTCATCCAGGCAGGATTCTGCGTCGGCAGCGTTTGCATCGCAGGGTGTTACCGCGACGAAACTGTCAGCTCCCATGACGCAAGCCGCAAGGCTCCCCGGCCAGCGATGGGGTGTTTGGTCCGACCTCAGCCAGTATCCGGTAAGCAATGGATCGTCGCAAAACAGCGCCGGCAGCCTTTGCGCTTGCAGCGGCGACGTCACACCGCCGCCCCAGAACCACAGCGAATTGACGGGATAGTGCCCGGCTTTAGCCCGCTCCTGATTGACGTCGCATTCGTGCAGGCACATTTGCAATTCGCTTTGCAGTGCATCATGCAGCGCCGGCGGCGGACCTTCGAGCAGGAAATCGTCCGGGGAATGCCCGTGAGCGGTTGATGCGCGTATCGGCATCGTCGCCATCGCATCCTCACGTTGCAGGTAGCCTGACGAATCAACGCGGTGGAAGGCATACGGTCGACCGGTAGCCAGAGTGGTCTGAAGATAGTGAAACACGCCCTCGGTTTGCGCCGCGCTTACGTCCTGCAACGCATGCAGGTATAAGCGATCCAGGCGAGCTTCGAGATAGACAGGGTCCGCGCCGCATTGCCAGCCAACCGGCCGGTGGCCGGTCTGACCCCATAATCGCAAGGCGGCCAGCCCGCTGGTGACCGGCGGCTGCCCCAGCACAGACAGTACCCGTGCAAGCGGTTCAACGCGGGTGTTGTCGACGCGCAATTCTGCTTTGGACAGCCAGCGGCGAATGCCCGCGTCGGCAATCCGGCCGCCAAGGACGGCAGGCAGGACGACCACGGCGTGCGCCCTGTTTAACATTGCGTGAAGCCGATTACCTTGCAGACCCGGGTTCTCCTTGCAAATGACGCTGGCAAATGACGATAGCAAATGACGCTGGCAAATGACGATGGCGAACGACTATGGCAGACGACCATGGCAGACGTGAACGGCGAACGTGCCTGAAAATCCGCCATTATTCACGACGGCTGTTGAACTGAAAGCACAAGTTTGTATGATGTTTTCATGAAAGTTACACGAGACCAGATTTCGTCGCTGACGGTTCGCAAGGTAACACGCGGCGAACTGGTGATCGGCACCAACACAGTTCGGCAGCACGTGCTGTTGACAGCCGATCAGAAAATCCTCCAGTGGACGGCTGGTGATGTCGCACAATTGCGCGAAAGCGATTTCGCATCGGTCATCGAATCACGTCCGGAAATCATCGTACTGGGAACCGGATGGCATGCTGCTTTTGCACCGCGGGAGCTTACCTTCGCCCTCGCACGCCGGGGTATCGGTTTCGAAACAATGGACACGCCCGCGGCCTGTCGCACGTTCAACATACTGCTGAACGACGGGCGCCGGGTTGCAGCGGTGCTGTTGGTGTCGGCTTAACCCCGATGTTACTTGGTTAGCGGTTATTGCGCTGTCGGGCAGGATTGGGTGATTCGATTCGGTCTCAGGGCGTGCCAGGTGCGGGGACGCTTCCGGCCTGGTGTTCGGGAGGTCCTTTGGCGGAAATAAAGCGGACCCCAGGAAGCCACCAGGGAGCCATTCCGTCAA
>JBBDJJ010000026.1:0-27215 GCA_040879925.1 Woeseia sp.
AAGATCCTGCAATAGAACCTGTAGGAGCCCGTACCACGGGCGACAGCGAGACCGACGGAACGAAACATTTGCAGGAGCCCGTTTTACGGGCGATCCTGCATTAGATCTGAAAAGGGAAAACGGTAACTATCGTGGCAACCAATCAAAACATACGCATCAGGCTCAAGGCGTTCGATCATCGCCTGATCGACAAGTCGGCACGCGAAATCGTCGATACCGCGAAACGTACCGGGGCGACCGTCAAAGGCCCGATTCCGCTGCCCATGAAAATGGAACGCTTCACCATCCTTATTTCGCCGCACGTCAACAAGGACGCGCGCGACCAGTACGAGATCCGCACGCACAAGCGCCTGATGGACATCGTCAACCCGACCGACAAGACGGTTGACGCCCTGATGAAGCTCGAGCTACCGGCCGGCGTCGACGTTCAGATCAAGCTGAATTAGCCGGTCATGCTTCTGGAGCCGCCGGCGTGCGGGCGCCGGGGTTTGTCGAAACCGAAGAATCCAGGGCCCCCACGAAGGAACGTAGCCGAGGGATTCCAAAGGGATACCCGAGGGATACCCAGGGGATACCCAGGGGATACCCAGGGGATACCCAGGGGATACCCAGGGGATACCCAAGGGTAGGCCCGACGCGAAGTCCCGTGCCGATCGAGGGGATCTTCTGCCGCAGGAAGGACGAAAATACCCGCAGAAGGCGCTGAAAGCCTTGTCACGGAATGCTTCGACCGGCATAATGCCGGGCTCGACTGGACTTGGCCGGGCCGGGAGTCGGCCAGGTTCGGAAAACGGCGCCAGATGGCGGTACTACTGGCTTTGGCGCTCAACGTTAGGTCGCCCCGAATAACAGGGCGTACTCGGCAAATCCCGGAATCCGGTCATTGGACTGGCGCAGGGTCAGCACCGCAGCAACGGAACAGCACTGAAATGTTCCTGGCGATGGCGCTGGCCCTTTCGTGTGTTTGAGATATTCAGCATCGGCCAATCGAAGTCGGTGCGGTGTAACAGCGTATTTTTGGTGAGCCTTCTTGGTTAACCGATGGATAGCACTGGCCAATCGTAGTCAGTGCGAGGTTGAGTTCAGGTGACAGTTCTGATGACGATAGGTCTTGTTGGCCGCAAGTGCGGCATGACGCGCGTGTTCACGGAGGAGGGCGATTCGATACCGGTGACGGTGATCGAAGCACACCCGAATCGTGTAACGCAGGTCAAATCAACGGAACGAGACGGCTACCGTGCCGTACAGGTAGCGGCCGGGTCGCGCAAGGCGTCCCATGTGTCAAAGCCCGCGGCCGGCCATTTCGCCAGCGCGAAAGTCGAGGCCGGCGACTCGCTGACCGAGTTTCGCCTTGACCGTCGCACGGACCATCGCACGGACCATCGCACGGACGATAGCGACGCCGGTGAATTCGAGCCGGGCACCGAGATCAAGGTGGACCTGTTCCAACCGGGCCAGAAAGTCGACGTTGTCGGTACGACAATCGGCAAGGGATTTGCCGGTACGGTCAAGCGCCACCATTTCAGCATGCAGGACGCCACGCACGGCAACTCGCTGTCGCATCGCGCGCCGGGATCCATTGGCCAGAATCAGTCGCCGGGACGGGTGTTCAAGGGCAAGAAGATGTCCGGGCACATGGGCAACGTGCGCCGCACCGTGCAGAACCTTGAAGTGGTGCGGGTGGATGTCGAGCGCAACCTGATCCTCGTCAAGGGTGCGGTTCCGGGCCACCGCGGCAGTCGCGTAATCGTCCGGCCGGCTGTCAAGGCACGCAACAAAGGGGCCGCGCAATGAAGTTGAAAATGCAGGGCAGCGGCAGTGTCGAAGTCGCAGATAGTGCGTTCTCGGCGAAGTTCAACGAGCCATTGGTGCACCAGGTTGTTACCGCATTTCTCGCGGGTGGACGAGCAGGTACCAAGGCGCAGAAAACACGTGCGCAAGTGCGCGGTGGTGGTGCCAAGCCATGGCGGCAGAAGGGCACAGGCCGGGCGCGCGCTGGCACGATCCGCAGTCCGATCTGGGTCGGTGGCGGACGGGCTTTCGCAGCAGTGCCAAGGGATCACAGCCAGAAGGTAAATCGCAAGATGTACCGCGGTGCGTTGCGGTCGGTGCTGTCAGAACTGGTACGGCAGGATCGTTTGGTCGTGACCGAAGAATTGTCGATGGAAGCGCCGAAGACGCGAGAGTTGGCAGCGAAGCTGAAAGAGTTTGGCCTCGACAGCGTATTGATAGTGAATGAAGCGTTTGACGAGAAAGTTTTCCTCTCAGCGCGCAATTTGCCGAATGTCGGAATTTGCGATGCGTCGTCGATAGACCCTGTTGTGTTAATGCGCTTCGAGAAAGTATTGATCACGCTGCCGGCGCTGAAAATGCTCGAGGAGCGCCTGACATGAGCACCAGTCAACACCATGAACGATTGATGAGCGTGATCTACAGCCCGCATATGTCGGAGAAGAGCACGAACGTTGCCGAGTCGAGCAACCAGGTGGTCTTCCGTGTGCGGACGGACGCCAGCAAGGCCGAGATCCGCCAGGCAGTGGAATTGTTGTTCGAGGTCAAGGTAGAAAAAGTTACCGTCGTCAATTGCCTCGGCAAGGTCAAGCGTCACGGCGGCAGCGCCGGGCGGCGCGTGTCATGGAAGAAGGCATATGTACGGCTCGCACCAGGAGACCAGATTGACTTCCTGGGTGCTGAGTAAGGCGAGAACGGCACTGGATAACGGTTAAATATTATGTCTCTGAAAAAAGCCAATCCGACATCACCGGGCCGCCGCTTTGTGATTGCGGTAAAAACGCCGGAGCTGCACAAGGGCCAGCCGGTAAGCGCACTTCTTGCGAAGAAGTCACGTACCGGTGGTCGTAACAATCTTGGCCGAATCACCGTTCGACACCAGGGTGGCGGACACAAGCAACGTTATCGCCTGGTGGACTTCAAGCGTGACAAGGATGGGGTTCCGGGAGTCGTCGAACGACTTGAGTACGATCCGAACCGCAGTGCGCACCTGGCATTGATCAAATATGCAGACGGCGAGCGTCGTTACATCCTCGCGCCGAAAGGCGTTGAGCAGGGAACGCCGGTTGTCAGTGGCGACGAGGCACCGATCAAGCCAGGTAATTCACTGGCGTTGCGCAATATCCCGGTCGGTACGACGGTGCATTGCATTGAAATGAAGCCGGGCAAAGGCGGCCAGCTGGTGCGATCCGCCGGCGGCGCAGCACAGATCGCGGCACGCGAAGGTGTATACGCTACGGTGCGTTTGCGCTCGGGTGAGTCGCGTCGCGTGCATATCGATTGTCGCGCGACAGTTGGCGAAGTAGGTCACGGCGAACACAACTTGCGCAAGCTCGGAAAAGCCGGCGCAAAACGCTGGCGAGGAGTTCGTCCGACCGTCCGCGGCGTTGCAATGAATCCGGTGGACCATCCGCACGGCGGCGGTGAAGGCAAGACCTCGGGAGGCCGGCATCCGGTGAGTCCGTGGGGTACGCCGACCAAGGGTTACAAGACGCGCGCGAACAAGCGTACGGACAGCATGATTGTCCGTCGTCGCAAGAAGAAATAGTGACGGTTTCAAGGTTCTGGAGTTTTGCTCCTGCGAACGAAACGAAATTGAGGAATCAGATAAGTGCCACGTTCAGTTAGAAAAGGCCCGTTCGTCGATACGCATCTGGCGAACAAGGTGACGGTAGCCTCCCGGACCAATGACCGGCGTCCGATAAAGACGTGGTCTCGACGTTCGATGGTATTGCCGGACATGGTAGGACTGACTATCGCCGTGCATAACGGCCGACAGCATGTGCCTGTGCTCATTTCGGAGAACATGGTTGGCCACAAGCTCGGTGAGTTTGCGGCCACGCGGACGTTCAGGGGTCATTCCGGCGATCGTAAGACCGCCAAATAGGTCGAAGGAGCACTCGGTCATGCAGGTAGCAGCAACACTTCGGTATGCGCGTATTTCACCGCAGAAATGTCGTCTGATGGCAGACGCCATTCGTGGCAAGAACGTCGATGAAGCATTGCGCACGTTGGCATTTACGCCGAAGAAGAGCGCTCGCATCGTCAAGAAGGTGCTGGAATCGGCAATCGCGAATGCCGAGCACAATCACGGCGCGGACATCGACGAGCTGAAGGTTTCGACGATTGAAGTGAATGAAGCGCCCATGTTCAGGCGCTACCGTGCAAGAGCGAAGGGCCGGGGCGCGCGAATACTGAAGCGCAACAGCCATATCACCATTCGTGTCGGCGACGAATAAGACACGCGAGACAAAGGATTCACTGAGAATTTTATGGGTCAGAAAGTACATCCAACAGGCATTCGGCTGGGCATTGTTGCCGACTGGACCTCCAGGTGGTATGCGGATTCGCGCACGTTTCCGGAATACATTCGCAAAGATCATGAAGCGCGCGTCTACATCAAGGATCGACTGAAAGAAGCATCTGTCAGTCGTATTCATATAGAGCGCCAGGCGAAGAAAGCGAATATCACGATTTTTACGGCCCGTCCTGGAATAGTGATCGGTAAAAAAGGCGAGGACATCGAAAAGCTCAGGGCCGACGTTGCCAAGCTGATCGGCATGGCGATGCCGGACGTTCGCATCAACATCAGTGAAGTGCGCAAGCCGGAACTGGATGCGCAGCTGGTCGCGGAAGGAATCGCCCAGCAACTCGAGCGGCGCGTAATGTTTCGGCGTGCCATGAAGCGCGCTGTAACCAACACCATGCGCGTAGGCGCAGAAGGCATAAAGGTAAAGGTCGGCGGCCGCCTGAACGGCGCCGAGATCGCGCGCTCCGAGTGGTATCGCGAGGGCCGGGTACCGCTGCATACGTTTCGCGCCGACATCGATTATGGGTTCGCCGAAGCGAAGACCACTTACGGCGTCATCGGCGTAAAGGTATGGATTTTCAAAGGCGAAGTGTTCGACAAGCCCGAGGCGGCAGGGGCCGAACAGTCTGATGCGGCCGGTGCCGCGGCTGCGCGGTAACAAGGTCGAAACGCGAGATTGCGAAGTCAGGATTGAACAATGCTACAGCCAAAGCGAACAAAATTTCGTAAGCAGTTTAAGGGACGCAACCGTGGGCTGGCCGTGCGCGGCAGCACGGTCGCATTCGGCGAGTACGGACTGAAAGCTACCGAGCGCGGTCGGTTGACGGCGCGGCAGATCGAAGCCGGGCGTCGCGCGATGACCCGGCACATCAAGCGTGGTGGAAAGATCTGGATTCGAGTGTTCCCGGACAAGCCCATTACGAAGAAGCCGTTGGAAGTCCGGCAGGGCAAGGGCAAGGGTAACGTTGAATACTGGGTGTGCCAGATTCAGCCGGGCCGCGTGCTGTACGAGATGGAAGGTGTAACTGAGGAAATTGCGCGTGAAGCGTTTCGCCTGGCAGCTGCGAAGCTGCCTTTCCCGACGACTTTCGTGATCCGGCAGGTAATGTAATGAATGCCAGTGAATTCAGATCAATGTCCGCGGAAGCGTTGGGCGAAGAGCTTTTGAAGCTTCGTCGCGAGCAGTTCAATCTGCGCATGCAACAGGCCACCGGCCAGTTGTCGAAGCCCCATGAACACGGGCGGGTGCGCAAGGATATTGCACGAGTCAAAACGATCATCGCCGAGATGAATAAGCAAGGTGACAGCAAATGAGTGAGCAGGAACAGGCACCTGACGCAAAAGTCCGGCGCAAGGTTGTAGGCCTCGTGGTCAGCAACAAGATGAACAAGTCGGTGTCGGTTGCTATCGAGCGGCTGATAAAGCACCCGACCTATGGCAAGTACGTTCGCCGTACCGGGAAGATCATGGCGCACGATGAGAACAACGAATGCAAGATTGGCGATCGGGTTGCGATTTCGGAATGTCGGCCTTTGTCGAAGAACAAGGCCTGGGAAGTTGTCAGCATAATCGAGCGTGCCGTCGAAGAGTAGCGGTTAGGTTGAAGGTAAAAGAGCGTAAAAAGTTATTCATTGACGGAATGCAACCATGATTCAGATGCAGACAGTACTTGACGCCGCCGACAATTCGGGCGCGCGTCGCGTTCAATGTATCAAGGTATTGGGCGGTTCGAAGCGGCGTTACGCGGCTGTTGGCGATGTGATCAAGGTCAGCGTCAAAGACGCGATTCCTCGCGGCAAGGTAAAGAAAGGTGAGGTTTATAACGCCGTTGTGGTGCGGACACGGAAGGGCGTGCGACGCAAGGACGGCTCGCTCATTCGTTTCGACGGCAATGCGGCTGTGCTTCTGAATGCAAAACTGGAGCCTATCGGTACGCGCATATTCGGGCCGGTGACGCGTGAACTCAGAACCAACCAGTTCATGAAGATAATTTCGCTGGCGCCCGAAGTTCTCTAGGTAAAAGTCGAATGAAAAAGATCAGGAAAGGTGACGAAGTCATCGTCACAACGGGCAAGGACAAAGGACGCCGCGGCACGGTACTGCAGGTGCTGGACGAAGAGCGGGTTCTGGTCGAAGGCATTAACGTGGCGAAGAAGCACCAGAAGGCAAACCCGAATGCGATGCCCCCCGTGCAGGGCGGTATTAATGACAAGGAGATGCCAATTCACGTGTCGAACGTCATGGTGTTCAACCCAAAGACCAGGAAAGGCGAGCGCATCGGCATCCGGATGACCGACAGTGGCGAGAAAGTGCGCTTTTTCAAGGCAAGTGACGAAGTCGTCGATATTTAATCACGGCGAGATGAGCGAGTGACATGCAATAGCGAACGCTGTTGCTATTCAGGATTAGACAGATGGCCAGATTGCAGGAACAGTACAGAAAGGAACTGCATGCGCAGATCAAGCAGAAGCTTGGTATGCAGAACGATATGCAAGTGCCGCGTATCACCAAGATCACGCTCAATATGGGCGTGGGCGAAGCCGTTGCCGATCGCAAAGTGCTGGATAACGCCATGAGCGATATGGAACGAGTCTCGGGGCAACGGCCTGTGAAGACCCTGGCGCGCAAATCCGTGGCAGGTTTCAAGATTCGTGACGGTTATCCGATTGGTTGCAAGGTGACTTTGCGTCGAGAACGCATGTATGAGTTTCTGGATCGCCTGGTAAACATCGCGATCCCGCGCATTCGAGACTTTCGAGGTCTGAATCCGAAGTCGTTCGATAAGCAGGGCAACTACAGCATGGGCGTCCAGGAACAGATTATTTTTCCGGAGATCAACTACGACCAGATTGACGTGATCCGCGGTATGGACATCACCATTTCCACCACGGCTCGAAATGCAGAGGAAGGCAGGGCGCTTCTGGAAGCGTTCAACTTCCCGTTCAAGAAGTAGGCAGAGATCAAGTTATGGCCAAGAAGTCTATGAAGATGCGCGAAGTGAAACGGGCAAAGCTCGTGAAGCGTTATGCCAAGAAGCGTGCGGCGCTGAAAGAGATCATTCGCGATCTGACCAATTCAGATGAAGAACGCGTCATAGCGCAGCTCAAGCTGAACGCGATGCCGCGTGATGCGAGCCCGACCCGCATGCGCAATCGGTGTGCGATTACCGGGCGCCCGCACGGCGTGTATCGGAAATTCGGGCTTGGCAGAAACAAGCTGCGGGAAGCCGCAATGAAGGGCGAAATACCGGGCCTCACGAAGGCGAGCTGGTAAGCGGAGACGACCGATGAGTATGACCGATCCGATCGCAGACATGCTGACACGCATTCGCAACGGGCAGAAGGCACGCAAGGTTAATGTGACCATGCCTTCTTCGACCGCGAAGGTGGCGGTTGCCGGCGTGTTGAAAGACGAAGGCTACATCGAAGGCTTTTCGACCGAGGGCGATGGCAACAAGGTGTCGTTGACTGTTGAGCTCAAATATTACGAAGGCGTGCCGGTGATCGAACGCATCGAACGCGTCAGCAAGCCGGGCCTGCGAATCTATCGCAGCACAGAGGAAATACCCAAGGTGCTGGGCGGGCTCGGTGTTGCCATCGTGTCGACATCGGCCGGTGTCATGAGCGATCGGCAGGCGCGCGAAAAAGGTATTGGCGGTGAGGTGCTGTGCGTCGTTTCCTGATGCACGGAACGGTCGCCACAGGTTACGAGACAAAATTATGTCCAGAGTTGCAAAGAATCCCGTCGTGCTGCCCGCTGGCGTTGAGTTCAGCATGAGCGGTTCCACGGCCAGCCTTAAGGGCAAAAAGGGCGCGCTTTCGCTCGAGTTGAACTCTGAAGTTCAACTCGAGCATGAAGAGAACCGGGTGACTGTGAAGAGGCGGTCGCATTCGCGCTTTGCTACGGCGGTAGCGGGAACGACGCGCGCGCTGCTCGCCAACATGGTGCAGGGCGTTACCGAAGGTTTCGAGAAGAAGCTCGAACTGGTGGGCGTTGGCTACCGTGCTGCGGCGCAAGGCAAGAAGCTCAATCTGACGCTCGGATTTTCGCACCCGGTTGTCTACGACGTGCCGGAGGGAATCAGTATTGAGACGCCGAGCCAGACCGAGGTCATTATTCGCGGTATGGACAAGCAGAAGGTTGGCCATGTCGCTGCCGAAATCCGCCGGTTTCGCCCGCCCGAGCCCTACAAGGGCAAGGGAGTTCGCTATTCGGACGAGCGCGTCATCATCAAGGAAGCCAAGAAGAAGTAGTTTTCCGGCTGCAGCAGTGGCCAGAAGGACTTTATAGAGACCGACATGAAACTGGACAAGAAACAGAATCGATTACGTCGTGCCCGCAAGGGTCGCGCCAAGATTTCGCAGCTCGGCGCCAATCGCCTGAGCGTGCACCGTACGCCGCAGCATATTTACGCGCAGATCATCGCGCCCGATGGCGGCACCGTGATTGTTACAGCATCGACGCTCGAAGCGGATGTGCGCAAGGGCACGAAGAGCACCGGCAATATTGCGGCTGCCGCTATTGTCGGCGCGCGGCTGGCCGAGAAAGCGAAAGCGAAAGGCATCGATACCGTCGCATTTGACCGTTCGGGGTTTCGTTATCACGGACGCGTGAAGGCGCTGGCCGACGCGGCACGTGAGGCCGGACTGAAATTTTAGTCGCTTAAGGATTGTTGAGAGCCGCTACAGCGGATCAGGACCGAATTATGGCAAGAATGGATCAATCACAGGGCGCCGACGACTTTCTCGAGAAGCTGGTCACGGTCAATCGAGTCGCCAAGGTCGTCAAGGGCGGCCGGCAATTCGGCTTTACGGCGCTGACGGTGGTCGGTGACGGTAACGGTCGGGTCGGTTTCGGCTACGGCAAGGCGCGTGAGGTACCGATTGCCATACAGAAAGCGATGCAGGCCGCGCGCAAGAACATGATCAAGGTGAACCTGACGAACCAGACGCTGCAGTACGCGAAGAAAGGTCGGCACGGGGCGACTTACGTGTACATGCAACCCGCGTCAGACGGTACCGGCATTATTGCCGGTGGCGCAATGCGCGCGGTTTTCGAATGTGCTGGCGTGCGAAATGTGTTGGCCAAGAGCTACGGGTCGCGCAACCCGATCAATGTTGTACGGGCAACGATTGGTGCGCTGTCGGGTATTCATTCACCAAAAGCGATTGCTGCCAAGCGCGGCAAGAAAATCAAGGAGATCCTGGCCTGACATCAGCAGGCCGGGTCGGACCAGAAACACGGACAGAAACGATGGCGAAGTCAAAACAGCTGAAAGTCACGCTGACAAAAAGTCGGCATGGGCGCCTGAAGAATCACCGCGATTGCATCGCGGGATTAGGTCTGCGCCGGATTCGTCATTCCGTGACGGTGGCAGATACGCCGGAGAATCGCGGCATGATCAAAAAGATCGCCTACCTCTTGTCGGTAGAGGAAGTTTGAGATGCGTTTGAACAGCATGACGCCCGCAAAGGGATCGAAAAAAGAGGGCAAGCGATTTGGCCGTGGCCATTCCGCAGGCCAGGGCAAGACATCGGGTCGTGGTCAGAAGGGCCAGCACGCGCGCTCGGGCGGTTATCACAAGGTCGGCTTCGAAGGCGGCCAGATGCCATTGCAACGTCGCCTGCCTAAAGTGGGTTTTACATCGCATCTCAAGAGACTGACTGCCGAACTGCGCTTGCACGAACTGGCGGTGCTCGAAGACGGTGTGATCGACATGGTGGCGCTGCGCAAAGCGAGACTCATTCCGGCACACGCGGAGCGCGTCAAGGTGATTTTGTCCGGGAAGCTGGACAAGGCCGTCAAGGTCAAGGGCCTTGCGCTGACGAAAGGCGCCAGGTCGGCGATCGAAGCCGCCGGCGGCACAATAGAAGAGTAGGAGCCCGCATTGCGGGCGATTAGATTGCTTCATGAAAGGTATGTACGGGACTGAACGTGGCCAAAAAGCCAGCTAACAATCCGGCAGACGTCGCCAAAGCGGCGGGAAAACTGGGCGAGATAAAGAAGCGCCTGTTGTTTCTCGTGGGCGGGCTGATCGTATTCCGTGCCGGAACGTTTATTCCTGTGCCAGGGGTGGACCCGGCGGCGTTGGCAGTGTTCTTCGATCAGCAAGCTGGCAATATGCTGGCGCTGTTCAACATGTTCTCGGGAGGCGCCCTGTCGCGCTTCGGTATCTTTGCGTTGGGCATCATGCCGTATATTTCGGCGTCGATTATCATGCAGATGGCGAGCATGATCGTGCCTTCGCTGCAACAAATTCGCAAAGAGGGTGAGTCCGGCAAGCGCAAGATCACCCAGTACACCCGCTACGGTACGGTGGCGTTGTCAATGTTCCAATCGGTTGCCGCGGCATCCTGGCTGCAAAGTCAGCCCGGTGTCGTCGTTGCGCCTGGCCCGGCATTTTTGATCACCGCGTGTATCACGCTGGTGACCGGTACGATGTTCCTGATGTGGCTTGGCGAGCAGATTACCGAGCGCGGCATCGGTAATGGCATTTCGATGATCATTCTGGCAGGAATCGTGGCAGGGCTGCCCGCAGCGGTCGCCGGTACGGCTGAACTGGTGCGCAGTGGTGAGATGTCATCCGCCATGGCTATCCTTATGCTGGTCGGCGCTATTGCCGCAACCACATTCGTCGTCTTCATGGAGCGGGCGCAACGGCGCATCACGGTCAATTACGCGAGACGACAGCAAGGCAGACGCATGTACGCGGCGCAAAGCACGCACTTGCCGTTCAAGATCAATATGTCGGGCGTCATTCCACCCATTTTTGCCTCGAGCATCCTGTTGTTTCCGGCAACAATCGCGCAGTTTTTCGGTCAGGTTACCAACCCGAATGTCATCCAGAGCGCCTTGCAGACACTCGGTGCGAACATGGCTCCCGGGCAACCGATATACGTGCTTTTTTACGCAGCGCTGATCATATTCTTCTGCTTTTTCTACACGGCGCTGGTATTCAATTCAAAAGAGACGGCAGATAACCTGAAGCGTTCCGGCGCCTTTGTACCCGGTATACGTCCCGGCGCCCAGACGGCCGATTACATCGACAAGGTGCTGACCCGATTGACGTTCTGGGGCGCACTGTATATCGCCGGTGTGTGCTTGTTGCCGGAACTCATCATCATGTTTAACCCCAGCGTTCCATTCAGTTTTGGCGGCACCTCGCTGCTGATCCTGGTCGTGGTATCGATGGACTTCATGTCTCAGTTACAAGCCCATGCAATGAGCCACCAGTACGAAGGCTTGATGCAGAAGGCCAACCTGCGCAATTACGGGCGCAGTGGTCAGCTCCGCTGACGCGGGGTTATTTGGAGAGCGCTCATGAAAGTCAGAGCATCAGTCAAGAAAATGTGCAGGAACTGCAAGATCATTCGACGTAATGGCGTGGTGCGCGTGATTTGCACCGACTCACGCCATAAGCAGCGTCAAGGTTAATCAAAAGGTACGACAGTGGCACGAATAGCAGGCATAAACATTCCGTTGAACAAGCACGTCGGCATTGCCCTGACGTCGATCTACGGTATCGGGCGCTCGCGCGCCAGGCAGATTTGCAAGCTCGCCAACGTAGCTCCGGAAACGCCGGTCAAGGATCTGGCGGAACCGGAAGTGGCGGGTATTCGCAACGCGGTGGCGAAAATAGTCGTCGAGGGCGATCTGCGTCGCGAGATTTCGATGAACATCAAACGGCTGATGGATCTTGGCTGTTACCGCGGCATCCGCCATCGACGCGGTCTACCGCTTCGCGGCCAGCGAACCCGTACCAATGCCCGTACGCGCAAGGGGCCGCGCCGCCCCATCAAGCGCTGATTGAGCGCCTTAACAGGACCAGACAATGGCTGAACCGCAAACTACAAAACGCAAGAAGGTCAAGAAGAACGTCGTGGATGCGATCGCGCATATCCATGCGTCTTTCAACAACACGATCATCACCATTACCGATCGCCAGGGAAATACCCTGTCTTGGGCGACGGCAGGCGGCTGTGGCTTTCGCGGCTCGCGCAAGTCGACACCGTTTGCGGCGCAGGTCGCATCGGAAAAGGCCGGTCGCCTCGCCCTGGAATGCGGCGTCAAGAACGTTGATGTGCGTGTACGCGGACCAGGCCCAGGTAGGGAATCCGCTGTACGTGCTTTAAATGCTCTTGGTTTCCGCATCCAGAACATCGAGGACGTAACCCCGATACCACACAACGGCTGTCGCCCGCCGAAAAAACGCCGCGTATAGAGATTAAGCAATGGCAAGATATTTAGGACCAAAATGTAAACTGTCGCGCCGCGAAGGCACGGATCTGTTTTTGAAGAGCGGCATCAGGCCGCTTGAATCGAAGTGCAAGCTGGAAGTGCCACCGGGTGGCGCGGCCCAGCGCCGTCCGCGGTTGTCGGATTACGGTACCCAGCTTCGTGAAAAGCAGAAACTGCGCCGCATGTACGGCATTCTTGAGCGTCAGTTTCACAACTATTACAAGAAAGCGTCGCAGCTCAAGGGCTCGACCGGCGAGAATCTGTTACGACTGCTCGAAGGTCGTCTGGATAACGTCGTCTATCGCATGGGATTTGCTTCTACGCGCGCCGAAGCGCGACAGTTGGTCAGTCACAAGGGCATCGAAGTGAATGGCCAGGTGGTGAATATTCCTTCGGCTCAGGTGACTGCCGGCGATTCTGTCGGTATTCGTGAGAAGGCCAAAAAACAGCTTCGCATTCAAAGTGCGCTTGAAATCGCGAGCCAGGTCGGATTGCCCGACTGGGTTGAAGTGGATGCGAAGAAGATGGCAGGGGTGCTGAAGTCGTTGCCGGACCGTGAAGACATTCTTCCGGATGTGAACGAAAACCTTGTCGTCGAGTTGTACTCGAAATAGTCAGGAGGGTTTTTACCCATGCAGGAATCTGTACATGAGTTTCTGAAGCCGCGTGTCGTTAAAGTCGCACCGGTCGATGAATTGCACGCCAAGGTAACGATTGAGCCGTTTGAACGCGGCTACGGTCATACGCTCGGCAACGCGCTGCGCCGTATTCTGCTGTCGTCGATGCCCGGTGCGGCAATCGTCGAGGCCGAGATTGAAGGCGTGCTTCACGAGTACACCAGCATCGAGGGCGTGCAGGAAGACGTCGTCGATATATTGCTGAACCTCAAGCAGGTGGCGGTGCGCATGCATTCGCGGGATAGCGCCGAACTGCGCATATCGAAGAAGGGACCCGGTCCGGTCACCGGCGCCGACATACAGCTGGATCATGATGTTGAAATTATGAATCCAGGCATTGTTATCGCGAACCTGACCAAGGCCGGCGAGCTGAACATGATCCTGAAGGTCGAGCGAGGTCGCGGCTATCGCCCGGCAACGCAGCGTCCTTTATTCGAGGAGCAGTCGGGCCCTATCGGTCGCCTGCAACTCGACGCGTCGTTCAGTCCGGTGAACCGGGTGACCTACGATGTCGAGTCGGCTCGTGTTGAACAGCGCACGGACCTCGACAAGCTGATTATCGACATAGAAACCAACGGCACCATCGATCCTGAAGAAGCGATCCGTCGTGCGGGCAGCATACTGAAGGATCAGCTCTCGGTGTTTGTCGATCTGCAGGGCCAGGAAGACGGCATCGGCATGCGCTCCGAAAGCCAGGTCGATCCAATCCTGATGCGCCCGGTCGATGAGCTGGAGTTGACCGTACGGTCGGCGAACTGCCTGAAAGCCGAGAACATCATGTACATCGGCGATCTGGTGCAGCGCACCGAAGTCGAACTTCTGCGTACCCCGAACCTGGGTAAGAAGTCGCTTACGGAAATCAAGGAAGTGCTGGAGCAACACGGCCTCGGCCTTGGTATGCGCCTCGATAACTGGCCGCCGGCCAGTCTTCGTCCGGAGCACGAGTTGCCAATGTAAAGGCCCGAAGCGCCGGAGAGATGCCGGCGCGAGGTCCGAATGATTTTGCACATCGTTTAAACCAGAAGATTCAAAGGCCACAGCCATGCGTCACAAGAAAGCCGGTCGTCGACTCGGCCGTAACAGTTCCCATCGTAAAGCCATGTTCCGCAACATGGCCGCATCGCTGCTGCGTCACGAAACCATCAAGACCACCTTGCCGAAGGCCAAGGAGTTGCGACGGGTCGTGGAGCCTCTGATTACGCTGGCAAAAGACGATGGTGTGTCGAAGCGGCGGTTGGCGTTCGATCGTTTGCGCGACAGGGAAGTAGTCGGCAAGCTGTTCAACGACCTGGGCCCGCGTTTCAAGGCGCGCCCCGGCGGCTACTTGCGCATCCTGAAGCTGGGTCCGCGTCCGGGGGATTCGGCGCCAATGGCTATCGTGCAACTCGTCGATGGACCTGCAGTCACCAGTCCCGAGCCCGAAGCCAAGAAGTAGAAAAAAAGGGGACAGAATTAAAAAAAGGGAAAAATAAAAAAGGGGACAAAATAAAAAAGGGGACAGTGACCTTAAACGCAGTCTAGGGTCACTGTCCCCTTTTTTGTCCTATAACCCTCCGGGCAGATGGGTCGCGCGTCTGCGCATATCGCCCGTGATACGGGCTCCTACAGGGGGTAATTTGGGCGGCTTGGCAAACGGACTCCTGTAGGAGCCCGTATCACGGGCGATTTTTGCATTCTTAACCGGCTTCGCCGGGCTGTGGCTTCGGTTTTGTCGCCGCGGTTTTCTTCAGGCGATCAATCATCTGGCTGACGTATTCCGGCGAATGCGACTTCCGTGCTACCAATGCGTACACTGACGGCACGACGACCAGGGTCAACAATACCGCCACTGTTACACCGAAGAACACGACTGCACCGATTGAACGTCGCGATTCCGCGCCCGCACCGGTCGCCAGCAACAAAGGCACAGCGCCGAACGCCGTACACATACTCGTCATCAATACCGGTCGTAGCCTGGTCATGGACGACTGGATTACCGCTTCCTTGAACTCGACACCTCGGTCGCGAAGCTGATTTGCGAACTCGACGATGAGAATGCCGTTCTTGGCGGCAAGACCGATCAACATGATGGCACCGATCTGACTGAATATATTGATAGTCGAACCAAACGCGGTAAGGCCAATCAAGGCGCCGGCGATTGCGAACGGCACGGTCGTCATGATGATCAGGGGGTGCTTGAAGCTTTCAAACTGAGCGGCGAGTACCAGGTACACAATCACCAATGCCAGCAGAAACGTGTAATACATGGCGCTGCCGGAGGTCTTGAAGTCGCGAGATTCACCGTCGTAATTGATCTGGGCTGACTCCGGCAGGTGCGTGCGTATGATGTCTTCGATTGCATCAAGCGCCCAGCCGAGCGAATAGCCCTCTTCGATACTCGCGCTGATCGTAATGGCCCGCAACCGGTCGAATCGTCGCAGGTCGACAGGCCCTGCCGTTTCGCTTAGCGCTACAAGATTGGAGAGTGGGATGAGGCGACCGCTGCGGTCCGAACGCACAAAAATGGTGTCCAGGTCACTGGGAGTTTGCCGTTGCTCATCTCGTCCTTGCAAAATGACACGGTATTCTTCACCCCGGTCTATATAGGTAGTAACTACACGCGAGCCAAGTATGGTTTCCAGTGTACGACCCACGGTTGACAGAGATACGCCGATATCCGCTGCCCGGTCCCGGTCGATCGACACATCGAACTTTGGCTTCCGCTCCCTGTAATCGGACTCGAGATTGGAGAGGCCCGGCAATTTCGCCGCTTCCTCCAGTACTATGTCTCTCCATCGGGCGAGTTCGTCATAGTCCGTGCCGCCGAGCACGACCTGCAGCGGTCGCGAGCTTTGACCAATGCTCCAGCTACCAGGCACCATCGCGTAGGCTGAAACGCCAGGCAAATCGGCAAACTGTCGGTTCCACTTCTGCACGATTTCGTTCGCGCTACGATCGCGTTCCGACCACAATGCGAGCGGCGCAAAAATCATGGCGGTGTTGACGTCGCTGCCGGCGCGAAAACTGCCGGAACGTGTGCCGACACGTAACACATCGCCTTTATCAGCCATCATGATCTCTTCGATCTGATCCACGTAGCCCCGGGTGTACTCAAGACTCGATCCATCCGGTGCAGTAATCATTGTCAGAATCATGCCGCGGTCTTCCCGGGGCATGTATTCGACCGGCAAGTCATTCAGGAGGGTGAGAGTTGCGCCGAACACGGCAAAAGCGCCGGCGATAACCAGCCACGGATGACGAACCGCGCGGCGAAGAACCGAGGAATAGGCCTTCGAAAGGCGTTGGAACACTCGGTCAACTGCTCGTGTCACACGGCCGCGATGCAGGCCGGTAGCGAACAGCTTGGAGGACATCATGGGCACCAGCGTCAGCGCTACGAGGCTTGAGAAAACCACAGCGGCCGCCAGGGAGATGCCGAATTCCGCAAAAATCCGACCGATATTGCCGGGCATGAATGAAACTGGCACGAACACTGCGGCAAGCACCATTGTCGTCGCGATGACGGCGAAGCCTATTTCCCGGCTGCCGTTGACCGCTGCCAGCAACGCAGGTTCTCCTTGCTCAATGCGCCGCACAATGTTTTCAAGCACGACAATGGCGTCATCCACGACGAGGCCAATAGCAAGCACCAGCCCGAGTAATGTCAGTACGTTGATGGAATAGCCCATGAAAGCCATGACGGAGAAAGCGGCGATGATTGAGATCGGAATGGTGACCGCGGGTATCAACGTCGCGCGTACAGTACCAATGAAGCCGTAGATGACGATGAGCACCATCACCAGCGCAACACCGAGCGCGATCCCGACTTCACGCAGGGATTCGCTGATGAAAATCGACAGGTCGATATTCACCTCGAGACTTATATCCTCGGGCAAAGTCGATTGCAGCTGATCGAGGCGCTTACGCACATCCTGATTTACCTGCAGGATGTTCGCCTTGGCTTGCGGAATGATGCCAAGACTCATGCCGGCGACTCCATCAGTCCGCGAATAGCCGCGATTGTCTTCCGGCGCGATCTGCACATCGGCCACTTCACCCAGGCGCACCAGGTAGTCGTCCTCGCCCTTGGCAAGCACCAGGTTCCTGAAGTCGTCAACGGTGATATAGCCTGTGTTTGTGCGCAGCGTGAACTCGCGCTCGCTGGATTCGAGGCGGCCTGACGGAATCTGCACGTTCTCCCGCCGCAGCGCGTCTTCGATGTCGGTTACCGTCAGCTGTCGTGCCGCGAGTTGCTGCGGGTCGATCCAGATCCGCATTGCGGGCTGTCGGCTGCCGCTCAGCCGGATGAACGCAACGCCTTCGACAATGGAGAGCTGGTCCACGATGAACCGCTGGGCGAAGTCGGTAAGGTCCATGATCGAACGCGAGTCGCTTTGCAGGTTGACCCACATGGTTGTGGCCGACGAACTGTCCTGTTTGGTGACCTCCGGTGGGTCCGATTCATCGGGCAGGTTACTCAGTATCCGCGAGACCCGGTCGCGCACATCGTTGGCAGCCCCATCCACGTCCCGGTCAATGGAGAACTCCAGTGTGATGGTCGAGCGTTCGTCGTAGCTGGTCGACGAAATTTTCTCAATACCGGAAATGCCGGAAACCTGATCCTCGATGATTTGCGTGACACGCCTTTCGACGACTTCCGACGCTGCGCCGCGGTAGTTGGTGCTGATCGACACGATCGGTCGCTCGATGTCCGGGTATTCGCGGGTCGGCAAACTGCGAAATGACATGAGACCGACGATTACCAATAGCAGCGAAATAACCGCCGCGAACACCGGGCGGCGCACAGACACGTCAGAGATCAGCATGCCGGATATTCCTCAGGGATTGCCTGCGGCGCTGTTTGCGCCGCGGTCGGCTGCATGGCGCTCGACAATTTCAACCGCCATGCCGTCTTGCAACTTGTGCGTCCCTTCCGTGACCAGTACATCGCCGGGCGCAATGCCGCTGGTGATTTCCACCAGGCCGGGTACCCTGCGGCCGAGTGACACCTGCTGTTTGACGGCTTTGCCGTCGACGACCTGGAAGACGAACTGCTCGTCGCGCTCAGGGATGATCGCCTCTTCCGGTGCCACCAGCACGTCGCCACGGTCACGTTGCAAATCGACGGTGAGGAACATGCCGGGTTTCAGCAGTCCCTCCGGGTTCGGCAAGCTCGCCCGTACCTGCACAGAGCGCGCCACCGGATCCAGCCGCGTGTCGATGCTGGCGACCGCACCGGCGAAACTCTGATCCGGATAGACCAGGCTGCGTGCCACGATATTCATGCCGTCCTTCACAACGGTCAGGAAAGCTTCCGGAATCGAAAAATCCAGCTTGAGGGTGTCCACGTCATCGAGCGTGGTGATGACAGTCGAGGTGTCCACGAAACCGCCGGGACTGACGCGCCTCAGGCCGACCCGGCCGTCAAACGGTGCACGAATGGACGTATTCGCAAGTCGCGCGCGGGCTGCCTCGACCTGCGCTTCATTGACCTGCATCGCCGCGCGCAACTGTTCAAGGCCGGAGGCTGAAATCGCCTGCGTATTGATCAGCGACTCGCTACGCTTGTATATACTGCGCGACTCCGAAAGTGCTGCTTCGGCCACCGCGAGGCCGGCACGGATTTCACTGTTTTCGAGTTCAATCAGCAAATCGCCCCGCCGCACGAGCTGGCCCTCTTCGAAAGCCACGCGCGTGACGACGCTGGCGATGCGTGCCTGGATCTCGATCGACTCGTTGGCGCGTGCCGTGCCCAGCGCTTGAATCTCGTCGATGAGACGTTGCGGTTCGACCACGCGTGTAACCACTTTCGTGGGGGCAGCCGGTCCGCGAGGAGCAGTATTGCTCTCACCGTTGCCACAACCGGCGACCAGCAGCAACGCTGCCATACAAAGCGGAAGTGTGTAAGTTCGTTGAAAAAACATGTCCGCTAGTACCCGCCCCGGGATTGAAACGCTGTGGAACTCTGCTTTCCGCCTGCCATTCGATGCTGCTGCCAGACGCCGCAATTTTACTCGTTTGCTGCACCGGTTATCGGGGTTGTGACATTTCTTTACAATTTTTTCGAGGCGCGGACGATGCAATGCTTATGACCGTACTCGAGCGAATAAGTGCTTGCAGCAATGCGCGAAGTCTTCCACGACCCGCTTGCCACTGCTCGCTTGAATCTACCGATTATGACATTTAAAGACCATATATCACTAATATATCCCGATTGAGAATAGATTGTTGCCCGTTGGCTGTGCCCCACCCGGAATCAGGCGCCAGTGCGCTGCGCCTGACGCTGTGAATGCCTTCACAGCGCATCGGGGTCACAGGCATTAGAGTGTGTTTGCTCAACCGAGGGAGAACAGCCATCAGCAAGGACCAGGCATTCAGCGACTGCATCGTGCTGGGGAAAGATGCATTCGACCCCGACGCGGTATTTCTGGACGATATCGTGGACGATGAGGTATTGCCGCGGCTGAACCTTGCTGTCGATGGTTTGACAGGCACGAATGCGCGCTCGCGCGGTGCCATGGAGCTACCCCCGAAACACACCGCCAATGAGCTGCTGCCGGCCACGACCACCATGCCGAACGTGGCATTGGACCCGGAGCAGCTGGAAGTGTACGGCTGGGAGACTTCGTTCTGGCGCAAAATACGAGGTTACCTCGGCTTCTGAACGGTTCAGCCTGATTCGGGCATCCGCTCACCTGCACTGCACACGCAGCCAACTTGCTGCTAACTCCGCGCTCCGCTCGGCTGATAGACTCGCAGCATGGAAGCAAATTTCCGCGATAAGACCGTCATTGTGACCGGCGGATCTGAGGGTGTCGGCGCCGCCACCGCTCGTCGTTTCGCCGCGGCCGGCGCTAATCTTGTGCTGGTGGCGCGCGGCAAACGCAAGCTCGAGGAAATGGCGGAGGAATTGCGGCCAACGTCCCGTGTGCAGATCGTAGCGATGGACGTTGTCGACCAGGAGGCCTGCGTCAACCTGTGCAAGAAGGCCGCATACGAGTTCGACGGTATTCATGTACTGGTCAACAATGCCGGCTATCACAGGCGCGGCCCGGTAGAAAAAATTCCGCCTGCAGAGCTCGGCCGGATGATCGACGTCAATCTGCGTGCGCCACTCGTCCTGAGTCGAATAATCCTGCCGTACCTGCGCCAGTCGCGAGGCGGGGCGATCATCAATGTCGCGTCGCTCGCCGGCCGCACGCCGGTTGTGGGCGCAGCTACCTATTCCGCGAGCAAGTTCGGTTTGCGCGCCTTCACCTTTGCGCTGGGCGAGGAACTGGCGGGGTCGGGCATCAAGGTGGCGGCTGTCTCGCCGGGACCCATCGACACCGGATTCATAATGACAAATATAGACGATGTCGCCGATATAACTTTTTCCCAACCGATGAGCACCGCGGAGGAGGTCGCGCAGGTCATTATGGAACTTGCAGTCAATGACAAGCGGGAACGCTCTATGCCGCCGGTGAGCGGGTTGCTGACGACACTGTCCTATCTTTTCCCGGCGCTCGGCAAGGCATTGCGCCCGGTTTTGGACAAGAAAGGGCGCAAAGTGAAGCAGCAGCTGAAAGCAAAGACGCAATCGAAGGAGGACTAACGTATGGCCAATAAACTGAGCGACAGCCAGGTCAGGGAGCGCCTCGCCGATCTCGTCCAGTGGTCGTTGATCGACGGCAAGCTCAGGCGCGAATTCAAGTTTGCGGATTTCGTACGCGCCTTTGGTTTCATGACCAGCGCGGCGATCGAGGCCGAGAAGCTGAATCACCATCCAGAGTGGTCTAATGTTTACAACAAGGTCACAGTGAACCTGGTTACGCACAGCGCCAAGGGCATTACCGAACTCGATTTCAAGCTGGCGAAAAAGCTGGATGCGCTGGTGTAGCGTCAATCATCGTTGAGGCCGATCGCCCGCTGTGCGGGCTCCTACAGATACTTTGCGTCAGCAAACGCCTACAGCGATGCGAAGGCCGCGCGCGTGAAATTCTCGCAGCCGTCTTCGAGAACTCGCACGTTGTCCTCGATGCGAATACCGCCGAATGGCCGTAACCAATCTACGCGATCCTGGTTCACCATTTCGTGCCCTGGCGTGCCGACCAGATTGTCGAGCAGCATGTCGATAACATAAAGCCCCGGTTCGATCGTCAGGACCATGTTTGATTCGAGCTCGCGGGTAAGCCTGAGATAAGGGTGACCGCTCGGTCGATCGATGGTATTGCCGTTCTCGTCAGCCATGAACCCGCCGACATCGTGCACCTGGATGCCCAGAAGGTGGCCGAGCCCGGTCGGGAAAAACGCGGCCGTCACATCACTCTCGATCAACGCCTCAACACTGCCCGAGGCAAAATCCAGCTCGATGAGCACTTCTGCAATTTTGCGATGCGTTAGCAGGTGTAAGGCAGGAAAATCGACACCGGCCTTTACCTCGCTCACGATCTCCTGTTGCAGTTGATCCATGCGCTGGATCAAATCGCGAAATTCGCTCGATGTATACGACCAGCTGCGGGTGATATCCGAAGCGAACCCGTTGAAGCTTGCCCCGGCGTCGATCAGGAATGATCGAATCTCGCCGGGCACATCGCGCGCCTGGTGCTGGTAATGCATCACCGCGCTATGTTCATTCAGCGCAATGATATTGCCATATGGAAGTTCGTTCTCCGTGTGTGACACGGCACGACAATACGCGAGGTGAATTTCATACTCGGACAGGCCATCGCGAAATGCTTTCTCGGCCGCACGGTGGCCCAGAACACCGCAATGCGAAGCAATACGCATGCACTCGAGCTCGTACGGTGTTTTTACGCCGCGTGCATAGTGCAGCATGTGCAGAACGGTAGTCGGATTGATACGATCGATGCCGAAAGCATGACCGTTATCCTCGATATCGCCGAGCAGAACGCAGTGATCGCGATTCTTCGGCAGATGTGTATTGATTTCCGCCAGCTCATGCACGACTTTTATGTCGAAGTGGTCGGTCCAGAATTCGTCCGGAGTTGCGGGCGCACTGTGCCAGTAGTCCTTCGGCTGGAAGTAGAGCAGGACGGGCTTCTCACCCGGCGTATACAGCAAATAACAAAACGGTACTTTGGTCAGCGGCAACCAATGAACGAAATGCGGGTTGGCCCGGAACGGATAGTAGTTATCGTCGAGAAACACCAGCTTCGGCGCACCAGAGAATATAACCGCGTGACTGGCCCCCGCTTTCTCCAGAGCGCGGTCGAACCTTTTCTTGAGGGTCTGAACGTGCGCCGGATAGAGGCCCGCCAACTCCTTTTCGTCCGCGTAGCCAGAGTTGCTCATGGTGTCGCTCACGGTCTCGTTCATGGTCTCGTTCATGGCACGCATGATACCCGGAGGAGGGTGCGCTTCGCGAGTCCCCGAACGGCGACAACAGCATCCCGCGAACCGGGGCAGAAGCCACGGTTTCCTTCCCCGCCCAATCTAGGCATCATTCGTGGCTTTGCGGGCGTCGGAGCAATGCATTTATCGCGCTACCTGAATGTTGCTGACGCTTTGTGCCGGAGTAGCGCCGATGTTACACGGATTTGACCGGGTCACCGGGGCACCCTTTGCCTCGCGGTCCGAGGTAATCGCCGCGCACGGAATAGCGGCCACCAGCCAGCCGCTCGCGACGCAGGTTGCCGTGGATATCCTGAAAGCAGGTGGTAGTTCGGTGGACGCAGCAATTGCGGCCAATGCGACGCTGGGCTTGATGGAGCCGACCGGGTGCGGTATTGGCGGGGACCTGTTTGCGATTGTCTGGGATGCCGGCAAGCATGACTTGACCGGCCTCAACGCATCCGGTCGTTCGCCGCAGTTGCTGACGCTGGAGCATTTCAAAGAACAGGAGCTGAAGCGGGTGCCGGTATGCGGTCCGCTGTCTGTCAGTGTGCCAGGCGCGGTCGACGGCTGGTTCCAATTGCACAGCCGTTTCGGCCGCTTGCCGATGAGCCAAATTCTGGCGCCGGCAATCGCGTATGCGAATAACGGTTTCCCGGTTTCCGAACGCATTGCCCGAGACTGGCAAGACAACGTGAAATTTTTGACTGCGCACGCCGACTTTCCGGGCTTTCGTGAGACTTTTATGCCGGGAGGAAAAGCACCGGCCAAAGGCGATGTTTTTCGCAATCCCCGGCTGGCCCGTACTTATGCAACAATCGCAGACGGTGGTCGCGACGCCTTTTACAAGGGCGAGACCGCTCGCACGATTGATGCATACATGATCGAACACGGCGGGTTCCTGCGTTACGACGACTTGGCTCAACACCGCTCGGAGTGGGTCGAACCAGTTTCAACGAACTATCGCGGCTACGATGTATTCGAATTGCCGCCGAATGGGCAAGGCATTGCCGTACTGCAAATGCTGAACATTCTCGAGGGCTTCGAATTGTCGGCCATGGGTTATGGTACGGCTGCGTATGCGCATACGTTTATCGAAACGAAGAAGGTCGTCTACGAGGATCTCGCGCGGTTCTACGCCGATCCGGATTTCTACGCGGCGCCGGTCGCACGACTTGTCTCGAAAAACTATGCCAGGGAGCGACGCCAATTGCTTGACAAGAAAAAGGCAGCCATGGCCTGTCAGGCGGGTGAAGCTCCACTGGAGCACGGCGACACAGTCTACCTGACCGTGGCAGATGGCGAAGGCAACATGGTGTCACTCATCCAAAGCAATTACGCAGGCATGGGTTCAGGGATGACGCCGGGCGAACTCGGCTTCATGCTGCAGAATCGCGGCGAACTGTTCAGTCTCGATCCGCTGCACGCGAACGTCTACCAACCCGGCAAGCGACCGTTTCACACAATTATCCCGGCATTCGTGATGAAGGACGGCCAGCCGTGGATGTCTTTCGGTGTGATGGGCGGATCGATGCAGCCCCAGGGCCACGTGCAGATACTGGTAAACATGATCGATTTCGGTATGAACCTGCAGGAAGCGGGCGACGCAGCGCGAATTCGGCATACGGGATCGTCACAGGTTACGGGCGAGACGATGGCGGATGGGGGCAGTGTGTATCTCGAAAGCGGCTATTCACAGGACGTCCGTGATACTTTGCAGAAAATGGGACACAAGGTGGCGCACGATCGCATCGATTACGGCGGTTACCAGGCCATCCTTAGGAACGCTGAACAAGGCGTGTACTACGGTGCTTCGGAATCTCGCAAGGACGGCCACGCTGCCGGATATTGAACAATGACACAGGACATTTACCTCACCGGCATAACGACCACCGGTACACCGCATATCGGGAACTACGCAGGCGCGATTCGACCCGGTGTCGCGGCGAGCAAGGATCGGGCGAAGCGGAATTTCTACTTCCTGGCCGATTTGCATGCGCTGGCAAAGGCTGAAGACCCGGACCGAATCCATCGTTCGACGCTGGAGATTGCGGCCGCTTGGCTTGCACTCGATCTCGATACCGATAATGCCGTGTTCTACCGGCAATCCGACATTCCGGAGATTCCGGAACTCACCTGGATACTGACCAGCGTTACGGCGAAAGGCCTGATGAACCGCGCGCATTCCTACAAGGCGATGGTGCAGGCGAACGAGGAGGGCGGCAACAGCGACCCGGACAAGGGCATTACGATGGCGTTGTACAGCTATCCGATCCTGATGGCGGCGGACATCCTGATGTTCAAGTCAACCAAGGTGCCGGTTGGACGCGACCAGAAGCAACACGTAGAGATGGCACGCGATATTGCGCAGCGCTTCAATCATCGCTACGGGCCGTTGCTGGTACTGCCGGAGGCGGAGATCAGCGAGCACACGGCGGTGTTGGCAGGGCTGGACGGGCGCAAGATGTCGAAGAGTTACAACAACACGATTCCGTTGTTCGCAAACGAGAAGCAGCTGCGAAAGCTGATCATGAAGATAAAGACAAACAGTCTCGAACCGGGGGAGCCCAAGGACACGAAGGACTCGACGCTGTTCGACATCTACAAGGCGTTCGCGACAGAAGCCGAGGTTCGGGACATCGAGAAGCGCTACGCGGACGGTATCGCGTGGGGAGAGATGAAGCAGGTATTGTTCGAGTACCTCAATGAGCATCTGAAGCCGGCGCGCGCGGAGTATCAGCGGCTCATTGACGATCCCGCGGAAGTGGAACGCGCGCTGGAGAAGGGTGCGGCGAAAGCACGGGAAATCTCGGTGCCGTACCTGGCGGAAATCCGGCACGCGGTGGGTATTCGGAAACTCGGCTAGCCGTCAGCGTCCCGATCCATCGGGCTCTGCACGGCGCGACCGCCGCGGTTTAATACGTGCGTGTAGATCATTGTGGTTTTTACGTTGCTGTGGCCGAGCAACTCCTGCACGTTGCGAATGTCGTAGCGGCCTTCGAGCAAATGCGTGGCGAACGAGTGACGAAAAGTGTGGCACGAGGCAGGCTTGCCGATCCCGGCCGACAGGAAACGCCCTACCTCAGGCGCGCCCAGGTCCCGTGGATGGCGCTTGCCGTTCCTCAGGATGAAGCGCCGGATCCATTGGACATAAGCCCTTTCCGTGGCAAAACTGTAGTGCCGCAGCCGTATGGCGCGCCGAACCTGATCGAGAAGCCTTGGCGGCGAATTCATTCCTGATATCCTTCCCTGAACATGACCGATATCGTTCCATCGAAAGTGAGACAGAGCTGGGGTTTGCGACCCTCAGAGAAAGCTATACCCCGAATCTGTCCACCTCAAAAGCCCCATTATTGGGGCAGACATAGTAGTTAGCTGGCATAGGCGGTGGCTGCAATGGCGGTTGGCAATCCCCTGGCTACAGCATGGGAGGAATCGACAAAGCTCCTCTGCCAAGCGCGTAGCCACCTAAGGTTGGAAAATAGCAGTGGCTGCAGAGGTGCAATCGCGCACTCGATTGGTGCATTGGCGTTCTTTGCGCACGCTCTGCGCAAAGAGCATCGGCATTTATCCATGAGCCCAGACAGAGCATACTCAGACAAAAGATGGTCGATCTTAGACCAATTTTTTTCCGAGAGCCTGCGCGCGGATCCCTTTGCTCTTGCAAAAGTGCGTCGGCTCCTCGATCTCGTAGCCGA
The DNA here is from genome assembly GCA_040879925.1 of Woeseia sp. GTDB lineage: Bacteria > Pseudomonadota > Gammaproteobacteria > Steroidobacterales > Woeseiaceae > IDS-8. The sequence goes on from JBBDJJ010000026.1 coordinate 26,247, forward strand.
CTCGAGTTGGCCTAAGGACAGCCTGCCGGTAACGAGAACGGACGCGGTAGTGGTCGTTGAGGCGACCGAGTCGCTACTGACTATTGGGGCGCTGATAATCGGTCTGGATGGGATGGAGAATGCCAGCTAACAAATCGCTGCACCCGACACTTGACCCTGTCCGCCTTGCGCTGCCGCTCCAGGCGGCCAGCGTCATGTGCGGGTGAGCTCAGACGTTAGACGGCATTGGCCGGAGTGCTGGAACGGTGTCAGCTTTTTCCGCAAAGGTCTTTCGCCTTCCAGAGCCCTCGCTACGCACTTCGGGTAGTTCCGGATGATCGAATTACTTGGCCTTCTGGCGCTTTCGATTGCCGATGAGCCTCGTCGGGGCATCGATGATCACGGAATTGAGCTGTTCATCGAATCGCAACGCACAGTCGATAGTGGGCCGGGAAAGATCCTAGCAAGCACGAGCGGCCTTTTCGATGATGATGTTTACGCGGACAAACTGGTCGTCTATACATATCGTCGGACATCGGCTCAAGCGAGTAAGCCGCACGGACTATTCGCCGTTGCATTTCTGACCGAGAACTTCGAAACGACTGACGTGCTATTCATCCCCGAGTCCGAAATTGTCCCCGACAGTTTGCGCGAGTACTCATCTGACGGAACTGAGCTCGTGATCCGAGGAAGAAAGCGGCTCCCAGGCGACTCTATGTGTTGCCCCTCGGCGATCGTTTCGATTGTTCTGTCGGTTAAAGGAGGAGAGGTCGTTGTCCTGAAGGGAAACTACAGGAAGCATTCGGATGACGATTAAACGGCTGCTTTTTCCTGCTGAAGGAGGTGAGCATATGCCGTCTAACAAGGCGCTGCAGACGGACAAAGTCAAACTGTCACGTCTCTTGCATTCGCAAGAGCCGCGCCAGTTTGCCTTTGCCGCTGAGCTTGGTCGTTAGCCAGCTCTCCCAATTTCCAGCAGTTATTGCGATA
>JBBDJJ010000027.1:0-23949 GCA_040879925.1 Woeseia sp.
TTGGCCACGCTGCTTTTCGATCAACTTGCCTTTCGCCCGCGGGGCGGGCTCCTACGGGGCGGCGTTCAGCAGAGCGAGATCCTTTTTGCCGAGCAGGAAAACGCCCTCGCCCCCGTGCTCGAATTCCAGCCAGACGAAAGGTATCGTCGGCAAGCGTTTTTCGAGCGCCTGCCGGCTCATCCCCACTTCAACAACCAGGATTCCGTGATCGGTGAGATACGGGTGAGCATCATGCAGGATCGTCATGACTGAATCCAGACCATCGTGCCCGGCAACGAGTCCCAGCGACGGTTCGTGCCGATACTCTGCGTCCAGCCGGCTGATTTCCGTTGCATTGACATACGGCGGATTGCTGACGATAAGATCGTACACCGGTGGTGACGGCTCGCCGGCAAAGGCAGCGAAAAAATCCGCTTGCAACAGCCGCACGCGCTTCTCGAGTGCATACCGCTCGACGTTGATTGCTGCCACCGCGAGGGCCTCCGTCGAAATATCCACAGCATCGACCTCGGCGTCCGGAAACGCCATGGCCAGTGCCACAGCAATACAGCCGCTACCTGTGCCGAGGTCGAGGACTCTTCGCACCTGGCTCGCGTCGATCCACGGCGCAAATCGATCGGCAATGACCTCGGCAACGGGTGAACGCGGCACCAGCACACGCTCGTCGACGTAAAACCGGAGTCCTGCAAACCAGGCTTCGCGCAGCAGGTAGGCAAGCGGCACCCGTTCCACGATACGTCGCTCGACCAGCGCATCGAGCGCAGTGCGTTCCGCTGCGCTCAACAGGCGTTTGTAGTGCCGGTCGGCCTCCTCGTGGGCAAGTTCCAGGGTGGCGAATACCAGCCACGCGGCCTCGTCGATGGCGTTGTCGGTACCGTGACCGTACGACAAACCGCCGCGGTCAAAGCGACGCGCGCTGTGGCGAATGTAATCGCCCACGGTCAGTGCTTTAGCGAGATGCGTCACCTAGTGTGTCCTTGCAGTCGGTACTTGCGGTCGGTCCATGTGGTCTGTGCGTGCGGTCCGTTCAGGCAGATTGTTCAGATAAATTGTTCGGGCAATTGTCAAGCGGCATCGTCAAGCCGGATCGTTGCGATAGAATATCAGGACCATGATGTTTCCAAGACAAATGTCCGCCGCCGTGGCCGCCATGCTGGCCGTCCTGGCTATCGCTGCGCTGGCCGGCGGTGTCTGGTTGCTGTCGCAAAACGACGCGCGCAAGCCAGCTACGATCGGCACAGCGACCGTACTTCCGGAACGTCGCGCGTTGCCTGAATTCGCACTGCGCGATCATAACGGCGCTCCGTTCACGCGGGCCAGCCTCGAAGGTCAGACCAGCGTACTGTTTTTCGGATTCACCCATTGTCCGGATATCTGCCCGGCTACATTGCAGCAGCTTGCCATGGCCCGTGACCGGCTCGCCGCTTTGGCTGGCAGCGGCGGCAATGCCCTGCCAGAGATCATATTAATAAGTGTCGACCCTGCGCGCGATACGCCCGAGACGCTCAGGCGTTATATAGAGTACTTCGGCGAGGGCATCACAGCGGCCACTGCAAGCCCTGAAGACCTGCTCGTCCTGACCTCGGCGCTCGGCATTTTCTTCGAGCCGGTGCCCACCGGCGACGGCACGAACTACACCGTCAACCATTCCACGGCGGTACTGGTGATCGATCCCCGGGCCCGCTTGCAGGCAATCTTCAGCGCGCCGCACACTATCGACGCATTCGTGCAGGACCTGCCGTTGCTGATCGCATCACGATGAACAGAGTCCGGGTTTGCGCCATGTGCGCGTCGTTCGTGTTGGCCGCATGTGGTGGTGACGCCGCCCCGTTGGCCGCGTCCGGCGTTATCATCCTGGCGCCGATGCCGGGGCACGAGATGGCTGTGGCCTACCTGTCGCTGGAAAATCGCGGCACCGTTCCAGTGACACTGGCACGCGTTACGAGCCCGCAATTCTCAAGTGTGGAAATGCATGCAACGATTATCGATGACGGCATAGCAGTCATGACGTCGCTCGATTCGATTACTATCGCCGGGCAATCAAATATCGATTTCGCGGTGGGTGGACGGCACCTGATGTTGCTGGCGCCGCACGAGTCGCTGGTACCCGGCGACGCAGTGACACTGCAGTTTCATTACGATCAGGCAGGCTTGTTGCATCTCACGGCACCGTTGCAATCGCGTATGGCCCGCAACGAGGGCAACTGAGTGACGCCCGGACAGTCATGGTTGGCTGACGGAAGGCGCATGACTGTCAGGAGGACACGTTAATATGCTCCGCGCACATGCATTTTTGTGCTTGCAGCATCTCACGCCGAAATACCTGCTGACGGCACTGGTGCGCTGGCTGGCCGGTATTCGCTTGCCGGCGGTCAAGAATTTCATGATTCGCAATTTCGTCAGGCTCTATAAGGTAGACGTAGACGACGTCGCGCGACCGGTGCCCGAGGGCTTCGCGGATTTCAACGATTTCTTCACGCGCGAACTCGCAGAGGGCGCACGTCCAATCGATTCTTCCTCGCGGTCGATCGTGTCACCGGTCGATGGCATCGTCAGCGCAGCCGGACCGATCATAGGCGACCGGCTGTTGCAGGCCAAAGGCATCGATTACCGACTTGAAGACCTGCTGGCAACGGACCTGGCCGATGCGGCACATTTTGAGAACGGAGCATTTGCAACTATCTACCTGGCACCGTTCAATTACCACCGGGTACACAGCCCGCTGGCTGGCAGGCTGACGGCGTTGCGCTATGTACCCGGCAGTCTGTACAGCGTTAACGAGATGACCGTGCAGGCGCGGCCCGGGCTATTCACTCGCAATGAACGCCTCGTGGCCCTCCTGGAAACCGACCGCGGATCCGTGCCAATCCGCATGGCAATTGTCCTGGTTGGCGCGCTCAATGTCGGCTCCATTACCACGCCCTGGACCGGCACTATCCGGCCGCAAAAGTCGGGCGTGGTCAGCGACCTGACGCCGCCTGAGACCGCGGCTGTCTCGCCGGAGATCGACCGGGGCAGTTTGTGCGGCTGGTTCAACATGGGATCGACAGTGATCGTGCTGTTGCCGCCGCAAACCTGCCGCTGGCACAGCAAACTGCGATCCGGCAATCTCGTCACGATGGGCGAAGCGATCGGCACACTGATCGACCACACCGATCGACAATGACGGACGCTGACTGGCGGCCGGCAGCCTGCATCGCAACTGCGCAACGACGTGCCGCCATGCTGGATCGTGCGCGGCGGTTCTTCGCGGAACACGACGTCTTGCAAGTCGATACGCCTTCGTTGTCGCCCGCCGCAGTGAGCGATCCGCATATCGACAGCCTGCGGACGACCCTGTCCCTGCAGCGCGACACCGAGCTTTTTCTGCGCACGTCGCCGGAATACGCCATGAAGCGGCTGCTGAGTGCCGGCTACCCGGACATCTACGAAATAGCGCGTGTATACCGCGACGGGGAAGCCGGACAGCGGCATCAGCCCGAATTCACCCTGATCGAATGGTATCGGCGCGGATACTCGCTGGACGACATCATGCAGGAATCGATCGCATTGCTGACGGCGCTGCTCGAACCGTCGCGACTGCAAGGCAGTGTCGTCTATCGCTCCTATGCCGCGGCTTTTCGCGAACTCATCGATGTCGATCCAGTTACCGCCGACCTGGATTCCCTGCGTCGCGCGAGCGCTGCGGACGGACGTCTTGCGGCGGCGCTCGGCGAGCGCCGTGACGGCTGGCTCGACCTGCTCCTTGCCACGCGGGTGGCACCGCGCTTCGAAAGCAATTGCCTGACCGTACTGCACCATTACCCTGCAAGCCAGGCGGCACTGGCGCGTCTCGACCCGCAAGACCCCACGGTCGCCGAACGTTTCGAGGTGTTCTACGGCGACCTGGAACTGGCCAATGGCTTCGTCGAACTCGCCGATGCCGCGGAACAAGCGCGGCGTTTTGCCAGGGACCTGGCGGATCGGCAGTCACTCGACAAATTGTCCGCGCCGCTGGACAACCGACTTCTCGCTGCCTTGAAGTCCGGCTTGCCCGACTGTGCCGGAGTGGCTGTGGGCTTCGAACGCCTGTTGATGATCAACGAGAAGTCCGACGATATTCGCTCGGTCGTAACGTTTCCATTTGACGCGAACTGGTACCCATGAAGACAGAAACGAATGAGGATTTCAAACTGCTCGTCCAGCAGCTCGAGGCGCTGATTGGCGAGGAAAACAACGCATTGGCAAACGCGGCGAACTTCGTCGGTTTGCTGTATCACGCGCTGGCGAACGTCAACTGGCTCGGCATCTACGTGCTGCGTGACAATGAACTGGTCCTGGGACCTTTCCAGGGTCAGCCCGCTTGTGTACGTATCCCGCTGGGTCGAGGTGCCTGCGGCACGGCCGCGAAACTTTTGCAGACCGTGCGCGTGGCCGACGTGCACGCGTTTGCCGGACATATCGCCTGTGACCCGGCATCCCGCTCCGAGATTGTCGTGCCGTTAACGCTGCACGGGCAACTTGCCGGGGTGCTGGATATCGACAGCCCGTCGCTCGATCGCTTCACGGAAGCCGATCAACAGGGTGTCGAATGGCTGTGCCGACACTTTACCGCCGACCTGGAGCGCAAGGGCGTTCACGCGACCGCATTTATTTGACCCGCGAGACGTATTCCCCCGAGCGCGTATCGACACGGATCGTCTCGCCCTGCTCGACGAAGAGCGGCACGCGCACGACTGCGCCGGTCGACAATTTGGCCGGTTTGACGCCGCCACTGGCGGTATCGCCGCGCACACCCGGATCGGTTTCAACGATTTCAAGATCCACGAAATTCGGCGGTGTGACGACCAGCGGCACATTGTTCCACAGCGTAATCTGGCAGCTGTCCTGCTCCTTCAGCCAGTCGCGGGCGTCAGCGACGGCGTGCGCGTCCGCCGCGTACTGTTCAAACGAGTCGGGCACCATGAAGTGCCAGAACTCGCCATCGGCATACAGGTACTGCATGTCGGTGTCGACCACATCCGCTGCCTCCAGGCTGTCGCCGGACTTGAAAGTCTTCTCGACCGTCCTGCCGGTCCTGAGATTGCGGATTCGCACGCGGCTGAACGCCTGCCCCTTGCCCGGCTTGACGAATTCGTTTTCGACAATGACGTAGGGATCGCCGTCGAGCATCACCTTGATCCCGGATCGAAACTCGCTGGTTGCAATACTGGCCATGCATTTACCCGGCCCGATCGGGCCTTGATCGTTGATATCGGTAGGATTCTTGCCGTTGCCGCTGGCGGGCTCGAACAAACGCGCTATCATAACCGCAGCAAAGCGCCCGCGGCAAAGCGCCCGCAGCAACGCGGCGAAAACAGGACCCGGCCCGGAGTCCGCTGTCGGCTAATGCGCATGCCAAACGTGGCCGGAGCGCGTGCCTTAATTTGATACCCGTCACGGTTTCGCCTGACGGCAAGCGACTGACAGAGTGCAGTTGTATAAACTGACCGCCGGATTATTGCCCGCGCAGGGCCCGCGCGGGCCTGCCGTCACCATTCCCGGTCACATCCACAGGTACAACGAATTGAACGAGCGACAAAGCATTTCAATCGCCGTGCTGAGTGCCACCCAGGACGACGTCGAACTTGTCAACCGGACGCTCCGCGACGGCGGCAGCGCTGCGCATTGCTTCTGGGTTGCCACGCCCGGCGCACTCGACGCGATTCTGGATGCGGAGAACATCGAACTGCTGGTCATCAACATCGACAGCTATGCGGACACCATTCGCCAGGTAATCAAGCAGAAGGAATCGTTCAGCCCTGAAGTGCCGCTCATCGCCGTCAGCCGGACTGTCGACGAAGCCGGCATCCTGGATGCCATGAAACAGGGCGCAAGCGACCTCGTTTCCATCGATGGCAAGGATCGACTGCGCGCCGTGGTTAGCCGGGAATTGCGTGCTTATCGCGTCGAGCAGGCGCTCAATTCGACCATCAATTCGGCAACGGAGTATCGACGCCAGCTACACGACTACATGCAGGGATCTGCGAAAGCGATAGCCTACGCCCAGGAAGGCATCGTCACCGACGTTAACGGTGCCTGGCTGACGCTGTTTCGCATTGCCGACAAAAGAGAGATTGTCGGTATGCCGCTCATGGACAGTTTCGAGTCGCAGAGCCAGGCGGCCATCAAGGGCGCAATCGTTGCAACCGTCAGGGGCAAGTGGCAGAAGAGCCAGACACTGGCTGCCCGTTCGCGGCTGGGCCAGGCCGAGGCCGTCGAACTGACTCTCGAGCTGCAACTCGTGGATTTCGATGACGGACCGCATGTGCAGGTCTGTATCGCGCCGCCCGAAGAAAAGACCGAAGAGCCCACCAAGCTGGTGCACGAAGCGCTCAAGCGCGATCCGACGACACTCTTCTTTCATCGTGTGCAATTCCTCGAAAAGCTCGCGAAGCGACTTGCCAAGAAACCGAAGTCGGGACTGCACGTGTTGGCATTGATCAAACCGGATCACTTTTCCGAACTGCGCAAGGTCATCGGCATTCTGCCAACCGAAGAAGTGCTGGCCCAGTTTGCCGAAGAGGTGCGTAAACGCATGCACCCTCGCGATATTGCGGGACGCTTCGAGGGAACCTCGATCATGGTGCTTCTCGAGCGCGGTAACGAACGCGATGCCGAAACCTGGGCACAGCAACTCGTCGAACACCTGCATGACTTCGAGTTCACGATTGGTTCGCGATCGGTCAACCTGACCTGCACGGTAGGCATATGCTCCGTCAGCGGGGTCTACTCCAACATGGAGGAGCTTGTGACCGCGGTGGCTGAAGCGCAGGAACTGGGCAGAAAGAACGGTGGCAACGGCGTTTTCATGGGCGACTCGACCGATGCCGACACCCGATTGCGCAAGTACGACGCTATCTGGGTCAAGCACATCAAGTCCGCATTGATGGAGAATCGATTTCGTCTCGCTCAATTGCCGATCGCGGGCTTGCGCAGTGACACGCAAGCCATGTATGACCTGTTGGTGCGCATGATCGATGAACAAGGCAATACCGTCCTGCCGTCCGATTTCCTGCCTGCCGCCGAACGCAACAACCTGATGAAAACCATCGACCGGTGGATAATCACTGCTGCGCTGGATTTTGCGACCGAGAACGAAGCGGAACGGGTGTTTGTGCGCGTGTCTCAACAATCGATGCAGGACGCGTCGCTGATCGATTGGATGAAAAAGGAATTTGGCCGCAGGAAAATCAAAGCAGGTCATCTGTGCGTGCAGGTTCCCGAGCAGGAAGCGGCCAAATCCATCAAGCCGACCCGGCAAATGGTAGAGCAGTTTCGTGCGCTGGGCGTGCGTTTCGCGCTGGAGCACTACGGAGTCGACAAGAATCGCTTTCAGATACTGGACATCCTGCGGCCCGACTACATCAAGATAGACGGTGAACTGATGCATACGCTGACGTCGGACCTCGGTATGCAGGAAAGTGTGCGACTGGTGGCCGAAGCGGCCGACCAGCGTGGCATTGAAACCATTGCCGAACGTGTCGAGACCGCCAACGCGATGGCGATCCTCTTTCAACTCGGCGTGCACTTCATGCAAGGACATTACGTACACGAGCCGGAAGTTGTTTTGCAGGAATTGCCAAGAGTGTCGCAAACGACGCTGGACGCCATCGGCTCGTCCTGACTGTAGGAGCCCGCCTTGCGGGCGAACGCGGAAACCATCGGCACTCGTTCCATTCGCACGCGGGCGCGCTGCTGGAAATGTGTGACCCCTGTCACAGTTCTGTTGCAGCGCGTGCCCTGAACGCGCTGTCAAAAGTCGAAACTTCGAACAAGTCCGTTTACAGAATACCTGCAGACTCCTAACCTCATCGCTATTCGGGCTTGGTTTCCAATAGTGCTCTTCGTATTACGGCTGCGGTGGCCGGCGCGAAGCCCGCGAAACCTGATTTCGATCCATCGGAGTGTGTAAGCGTGAAAGCATCGTCGCAATCGCAAAAGAAAGACAAGACCAGGAAAACGAATAAAAAGAAGCATCGCGTTGCCATTCGTCAAGGTGGCGATCGCTTGAACCGGGCCACCCCACGTTTCATGCTGCCCGCGCTGCTCGCGCTTGGCGGTGGCTATGGATTCGTGGCGGACAACGCCGCTGCGCTCGAACTGGGCCAGATCAGCGTTCAATCGACCCTCGGACAGCCTTTGCGCGCCAGTATTGCTTACGCGTTGGGACCTAACGAAAGCATCCATAGCAGCTGCATTTTCCTGCGGCCTGCAATCGCTTCGCGCGGCCTGCCCGAAATTCGCAATGCAATGGTCAACGTAAGCAACAGCGCCATTCACCTCACCGGCAGCACGGCTGTCCGCGAACCGCTGCTGACTTTGCAACTCGTGGTTGACTGCCCTTACAGCGCCAATCTCAGTCGCGAGTACGCATTATTCGTTGAACCATCGGCCAGGTCGCAAGCGGCTCCGGTGGTCGCGACGACCGGCCCAACGGTTCGCAATGTCGACACGGTCTCCCTACAAGACGTGGTCCCTGCGGCGCAACGCACGGCACGCACGGCAACGACGTCCGCCGCACCAATCCGTGGCGAGAGCCGCTATCAGGTGCAATCGGGCGATTCGCTGTCGGGCATTGCCTCGCGCATCAGCGACCGCGACATCAGTCTGTGGCAAGCAGTCGATGTGATTTTCGCCGCGAATCCCGATGCCTTCATCAACAACGACCGGAATCGTTTACGCGCCGGCTCTATCCTGGTATTGCCGGGTATGGGCCAGGTCGACGGCGACCGTTCCGACAGTAGTCCCGGCTCGCGTGGACTTTCGGCAGCCGCGTCAACCATCGTTCAACCGATAGCGGAGGCACCCGCTACGGTGGCACCGTCCGCGGTAACGTCTCGCGAGGCCCGGACAGTCGCGAACCTCCCTGACACCGTCACGACAACTGCAGCCGCAACAGACTCTGCGATTGCAGACACTCGTCAGGCCGCTGCGGCAGTGGACGCGGACAATCCATTTGTCACCGTCGACTCCATGACGCAGACAGCCGGGGCGCAGACAGCCGGCGATGGACAGCAATTCGCTCCGCCGCAGGAATCGATAGCGGACACCCGCATCGAGTCGCCGGTAACGCCACGAATAGTAGTTAGCACCGGCTCGTCATCGACGAGCGACGGTTGGGGTTGGCTGGCGTGGCTCGGCGGCAGCGGTGTTGCCATCATTCTCGGCTTGCTGCTGTTTGGCCGACAGTTGAAGGATCGCGTCTCCCCTCGCGGTGACCGCCTGCTTCTCGATACCAATCCGGGACGGCGTCTGACAGATGTCGGCAAGTCTCGCCAGAAGGACGCGCATCAAGACCTCGCAATTACTGTCGAGGACTTCGCTCCCGAGGCGCGTCCGGTCACGCTCGATGCCGACCTCGATTCCGGCCTTGGTTTCGACGACGACGAAATCGATCTGGCGCAGGAGTTTGGATTCTCGACCTCCCGCGACCTCTATGGCAGCGTCGATATCGAGCTGACCGAACTTGCAACTCCCGAGCCTGCCCAGCAGCCGACCGATATCATTCCCCCCAAACGCTTCTCTGAGTCCTTGATCCTCGAGAAGGAGATTCCACCGGGTGATGATACGGGTGAGTACGACCTGTCGATGATCGTCGACGCGACCCGACAGTCAATCGATGAAGAGGCGGACACGACCAAAGACCTCCGCGCTGTACAGCTCGATACCGGTGACAACGAAACTTTGGACGCCGACGACTACACCCTCAGCAAGGCGGTCGAATACAGGATTCTCGAGCAGGACTACGAGGCCGAGTTGACGGCTACACAGGCGCTGAACGTCGAACTGTTGAAAGCTGCCAAGGCCGCAACGGCACGCGGGGATGCCATCCTTGACTCCGAAGCACCGACCGCCGAGTACGTTGAGCTTGGCGCGGACCTGACCGCGCAATTGCCGGAATCGTTCGATGAAGACCGTACTACCGAGATGCCACTTAACTATGATAACTACGAGCCCGTTACGCAGGAACTGACCGCGGTCGTCGAACCCGACGACACCGGTATTAACGCGGAAATCACTCGCGAACTACCGGCTGCCGACAACGATGCGACTGTTGAAATGGATATCGAAACGGCGACCGTCGACACCAAGAAGCTGCGCGCTTCCTGAGACTCGCAACGCCGTTCGCGCAGAGCTTGCTGGAGCGCGCCTTGCGCGCGAACGGGAAGTGGTCGTTCGTTGCCGCATTCGCCCGCAGGGCGGGCTCCTACAGGTTTATTCTGGCTCGAGGCGCTCGACTTTGCGCCAACCCTTTGGTAGCAACGCACCGCGCCGACCGCGCTCACCGTAATAGGGATCCAGATCGTCCCAACGCAAGGTCATGGTGCGCGTGCCCGTCTGCACGCGCAGATTGCCCTCTTCAGGTACGACGGCAACGGCCACCAGCTTTTCTTCGCCAGCCTGGTACTTTTTGCCGGGGATATTGAAGATCTTGTTGCCTTTTCCCCTGGCCAGTTCGGGCAACTCTTCCATCTCGAATACCAGCAATCGGCCGTTGGAGCTGACCGCAGCAATCAGGCATTCAGCGCCGGCTGGCACGGCCGCCGGAACCACCGCGCGGCCGCCCGCCGGCACCCGCAGCACTGATTTTCCGGCCTTGTTGCGTGAGGCAAGGTCCCCGAGCGCAGCAACGAAACCGTAGCCCGCGTCACTGGCCAGCAGCCACTTCGACTCCGCTTCGCCGATCATCGTGCCGCAGAAAACGGCGCCATCGGGTGGATTGAATCGCCCGGACAACGGCTCGCCCTGACCGCGCGCGGACGGCAGCGTATGCGCCAGCACACTGTAGACACGCCCGGTGCTGTCGATGAACATCGCGAACTGGTTGCTGCGTCCACAGGCGGACGCCAGGAACCCATCGCCGGATTTGTAGCTCAATGCCAGTGGGTCGACATCGTGACCCTTTGCTGCGCGTGCCCACCCGCGATGCGATAGCACTACCGTAACCGGCTCGCTGCCGATCAACTGCGTTTCGTCCAGCGCCTGAGCGGCCTCACGCTCCACCAGTTTGGTTCGGCGGCCATCGCCATAGGCTTCGGCGTCCTCGAGAATTTCATTCTTGATCAGAGTCTTCAGGCGTGAGGCGCTTTTCAGCGTCTTGTCGATACCGTCGCGTTCCGCATCCAGGTCGCTTTGTTCGCCACGAATCTTCACTTCTTCGAGTTTCGCGAGATTACGCAGTCGCAGGTTGAGGATCGCCTCCGCCTGAATTTCGGATAACCTGAAGCGTGCCTGAAGTTCGGACTTCGGGTCGTCCTCTTCGCGAATAATGGCAATCACTTCGTCGATATTGAGGTAAGCAATCAGCAAGCCATCGAGAATGTGCAGGCGGTCCGATACAATTTGCAGACGATGTTGCAGGCGACGCTTGACAGTATCGCGGCGGAACCGCAGCCACTCCGTCAGAAGCTCGAGCAGATTAAAATTGCGCGGCCGTCCATCCAGCGCCACGATATTCATGTTGACCCGTACCGTGCGTTCCAGCGACGTCGTGGAAAACAGGTGCGACATGAGGCCATCGATGTCGGTCTTGTTCGACTTCGGCGTGATGACCAGGCGAATCGGATCCTCGTGATCGGACTCGTCGCGCAAGTCCTCCACCATCGGCAGCTTCTTGTTGCGCATCTGCGTTGCGATCTGTTCGAGAATCTTGCTGCCGGATATCTGGTAGGGCAGCGAATTTATGACGATCTCGCCGTTGTCCACCGTGTAGGAAGCACGTACACGCAACGTACCGTTCCCGGTCTGGTAAATCTGCCGGATCTCGGCCCGGGGCGAGATCAGTTCGCCGCCGGTCGGGAAATCCGGCCCTTTAATGTGCTTCATGAGCTGCGCAACGGTGGCGTCCGGATTGTCAATCAGGTGTACGAGCGCACTGGCAACCTCGCGCAAATTGTGCGGCGGCACATCGGTCGAGAGCCCGACCGCGATGCCGGTCGTGCCATTGAGTAACAGGTTCGGCAAACGCGCCGGCAGCACCACCGGCTCGTCGAGCGTGCCGTCGAAATTGGCCGCCCAGTTGACTGTCCCCTGCCCCAGCTCCGCGAGCAACGATTTCGCGTACGGCATGAGGCGAGACTCGGTGTACCGCATGGCGGCAAAGGACTTCGGGTCATCGGTAGAACCGAAGTTGCCTTGCCCGTCGACGATCGGATACCGATAGGTAAACGCCTGCGCCATCAGCACCATCGCCTCGTAACAGGCGGAATCGCCATGCGGATGGAACTTGCCGATGACGTCGCCGATAGTGCGTGCGGATTTTTTCGGCTTGGATCCGGCCGACAAGCCGAGCTCGCTCATGGCATAAACGATACGACGTTGTACCGGCTTGAGGCCGTCACCGATTTGCGGCAAGGCACGATCGAGAATGACGTACATCGAATAATCGAGGTAGGCCTTCTCGGAGTAGTCTTTGAGCGCCAGCTGCTCGACGCCCTCGAGATTCAGTTGGTTCTGCATGGTCTCTCCTGTGACCGCTCAGACTTCTGCAAGATTGCCCTTCGTTTCGAGCCAGTCGCGCCGGTCGGCGGCGCGTTTCTTGGCCAGCAGCATGTCCATGAGTTGATCGGTGTTGTCTTTCGCACCAACGGTAAGTTGTACGAGCCGGCGTGTGTCCCGATGCATCGTGGTTTCGCGCAGTTGCTGGGGGCTCATTTCGCCGAGGCCCTTGAAGCGCGTCACCGAGATTTTGCCGCGCAGTTTTTCTGCTTCAATGCGATCGAGTATGCCCTGCCGCTCAGCCCGGTCGAGCGCATAAAACACAGCCTTGCCGACGTCGATGCGAAACAGCGGCGGCATGGCAATGTAGACGTGGCCGGACAGCACCAGGCTGCGGAAATGGCGCAGGAACAGCGCGCACAGGAGGGTAGCGATGTGCGCACCGTCCGAGTCTGCATCCGCAAGAATGCAGATTTTGTGATAGCGCAGGCCGTCGATATCGCCGGCACCCGGATCTACGCCGAGAGCGACGCTGATATCGTGCACTTCCTGGGATGCCAGTATCTCGTTGGTATCGACCTCCCAGGTATTCAGGATCTTGCCGCGCAGCGGCATGATTGCCTGCGTCGTGCGATCGCGCGCCTGTTTGGCTGAACCGCCGGCAGAATCGCCCTCGACGAGAAACAGTTCGCAAAGCTCCGGCTCCTGCGACGTGCAGTCCGCGAGTTTTCCCGGCAACGCCGGGCCGGTGACGATTTTCTTGCGCACGACCTTTTTGGCCGCGCGCAGTCGTGACTGCGCTTTGCCGATAGCAAGCTGCGCAATCTGGTCGCCGGTTTCAGGATGCTGGTTGAGCCACAACGAAAAGCTGTCCTTGACCACCCCGGTAACGAACGCCGCCGATTCGCGCGACGACAGTCGCTCCTTGGTCTGTCCGGAGAACTGCGGATTCTCGAGTTTGGCACTCAGCACGAAACTCAATCCGTCCCAGACGTCTTCGGGCGACAGTTGCACCCCACGCGGCAACAGGCTCCGGAATTCGCAGAATTCCCGCAGAGCATTCGTCAACCCGGTGCGCAATCCGTTGACATGCGTGCCGCCTTGCGGCGTCGGAATCAGGTTGACGTAGCTTTCCTGGACCGCGGTACCCTCTTCCGTCTGCCACACGATCGCCCAGTCCACGGCTTCGTGTTTACCGGCGAGACTGCCGGAGTACGGTTCAGCCGGCAGGTGCGGCTGTGCACCGACGGCTTCGAGCAGGTATTCCTCAAGGCCACCCGAATAAAGCCATTCGACGGATTCTTTCGGCTTTTCGACTTTGAGACGCACATTCAAGCCGGGACACAAAACCGCCTTGGCTCGCAAGGCATGTTTCAGGCGCGAGACCGAGACCTTGGAAGAGTCGAAGTATCCCGGGTCCGGCCAGAAGCGGATCGTTGTGCCGGTATTGGCCTTGCCGACCGTGCCGACAACTTCGAGTTTGCTGCGCTTGTTGCCGCTCGCGAAACTCTGGTTGTACTCCTTGCCACCGCGGCGAATCCAGATTTCCAGATTCTTCGACAATGCGTTGACCACGGACACGCCGACACCGTGCAGGCCGCCGGAATACTGGTAGGTATCCTTGTTGAACTTGCCGCCGGCATGCAGTCGCGTGAGGATAAGCTCCACACCCGGGATTTTTTCTTTCGGATGCATGTCGACCGGCATGCCGCGACCGTCGTCGCTGACTTCGACGGAGCCATCGGCATAAACCGTCACCTCGATCTTCTTGCAATGCCCCGCAAGCGCTTCGTCAACGCTGTTGTCGACGACTTCATGGACGAGATGATTCGGCCGGGTTGTGTCCGTGTACATACCCGGTCGGCGCCGCACGGGCTCAAGGCCGCTCAGGACCTCGATATCGGCCGCATCGTATCGTTTGCTCATTGTCACTTTTGCCACAAGCGAGTAACCGGCGCGATTCTAGCAGGAACGATGCGCTGTTGGAGCGCGCCTTGCGTGACCGCCATGGATGGCGGGAATGCAGGCAATTCAGGAGGTTTGGCTGCCGCGAACGCGTCAAGCAATCGCCCGTGATACGGGCTCCTACAGGTGGCAATTGATGCGTCGTTGGAGCGCGCCTTGAGCGCGAATGCGTCAAGCTATCGCCCGTGATACGGGCTCCTACAGGTGGCAGAAGAAGGTCTGTAGGAGCCCGTATCACGGGCGATCAACGCGCCTAATCGAGATCGCTGACCAACGACTGGCGAATATTGGCGGGAACGGGACGCACATCCACCCGGTAATTCTCATGATCGATGCCGGCCGCAAGCGTCGCGCCTTCCTTGAGCGCTTTAATCTGCGGCGGCTCCAGCTCGAATCGCAGAAAGTGCACGGCGGAGGTCTTTTCCACTGTTTCGCGTTCCATATCTTCATCGGCAACCGGTCGAATCAGCGCGAAATCGTCAACCTGCATCCACACGCGATCTTCAATGCCGATCAGGCGTTGCAGCATTTCCCGGCGCTCTTCCGAATCGGGAAATTCAACCATGAAGGTCGCTTTCCAGTTCGTGCCGTCGGGGATCAGCGGATTGTAGGCTTCGATCTCCTCGTTAATTCCGGAAGCGTCGAAAATGCGCTCCGCACGCAGCATTTCCTGCACCTGGTATTGCATCGTCATACGGTCTTCGAAATACAGGTTGGCATTCGTCCCAAGCGCCAGACGCCGGTTGCGCTTGTGCGCCATTACCTGTTCGCGAAACGACTTGCGCATTTCCGCGTACTGCTCAAGGCTGTAAAGACTTTCCCGGGTCAGTTTTTCCATGTTACTGCTGCTTATATTCCGTAGGCTATGCGCAACAGACCCAGCGGGTGTTGCGCGGTGTGATTGTCGAGCCCGCGTGCAATCTGTTCTGCCGCCATCGGGCAGTCGCTGACAAAGTGCGTTGCATTGCTGTCCGCGACCTTGCGTACGACCGGTCTGGCAATCTTCACCGAGATATCGTGGAACTCTTTTTTCACCGCGTAGGTACCGTCGTGGCCGGAACAGCGTTCGATGGCCTCGACTTCCGTGTCCGGTGCAAGCATCAGTAACTCGCGGGTTTTCTGACCGATATTCTGCACGCGCAGGTGACACGGCACCTGGTAGGCAACTTTGCCGAGTGACTGCTGAAAGTCCGTGCGCAGCTTGCCAGCCTTGTGGCGCAACATCAGGTATTCGAACGGGTCGAACATGGCATCGCGCACGCGGGCCACAGCCTCGTCATCCGGGAACATCAGCGGCAGTTCCTGTTTGAACATCAACGTACAGGATGGAATGGGCGTTACGATATCCCAGCCGCGCTCGATCCATGCGTCCAGTACGGGAATGTTCGCCTCTTTCGCACGCGCAACCGCATCGAGGTCGCCCAGTTCGAGTTTCGGCATGCCACAGCAGGCCTCCCTTTCCGCCAGCGCAACCGGGATGCCGTTGTGTTCGAAAACAGCAACCAGGTCCTCTGGCAACGACGGCAAATTCCGGTTGCCATAGCAAGTAGTGAACAATACGACCTTGCCACGCGTCGTTGCTGTCGCTTCTGCCTTGTCGCCATTTTCCTGCCTATGCTTCTGCAACGATTTCTGCGCGGTCTTCGAATGATACGCAGGCACGGGCGCATCGCGGTGCACACCCAGCGTTTTTTCGAGGATTTTGCGGCCGGTCTTGCTGCGATTGGTCGCATTGACTGCCTGCACGACCACGGGAATGCCGGCAAGGCGACCGACGGTGTCGGTCGAACTCAGTATGCGATCGCGCCGGCTGGCGCCGTTCTTTTTAAACTTCGTTGCCTTGGCACGCAGCATCAGGTGTGGAAAATCGACGTTCCAGGGATGCGGCGGCACGTATGGGCATTTGCTCATGTAGCACATGTCGCACAGGTAACAGTGATCGACGACGTCCCAGTAAACTTCCTTCGGCACGCTGTCGAGTTCCATGCTCTCCGATTCGTCGATCGCATCGAACAGCGTGGGAAAAGCGTGGCAGAGATTGAAGCAGCGACGACAGCCGTGGCAAATGTCGAACACACGCTCCATTTCCTTGATGAGCGCGGGTTCGTTGCAGTAGTCGTCGGATTGCCAGGCAATGGGATGCCGGGTCGGGGCCTCGAGGCTACCCTCGCGGTTGCCCCCGCGACTGCCTCCGCGACTGCCTCCGCGACTGCCTCCGCGATTGTCGGATGAATTGCTCATGCGCAAAGGCTGGCACGGCGACCGGTGACCCGGCCACCGTGCGGCAGGGCGATCAATCGTTCAGCGTATCGAGCGCTTTCTGGAAGCGATTGGCGTGCGAACGCTCCGCTTTGGCGAGCGTTTCGAACCAGTCCGCGATTTCGTCGAACTTTTCGTCGCGCGCGGCCTTGGCCATGCCCGGATACATGTCGGTGTATTCGTGCGTTTCGCCGGCAATAGCCGCCTTCAGATTGTTCGACGTGGCGCCAATCGGCAAGCCGGTCGCCGGATCGCCGACGGCTTCGAGGTACTCGAGGTGCCCGTGCGCGTGACCGGTTTCGCCTTCCGCCGTGGAGCGGAATACGGCCGCAACATCGTTGTAACCTTCGACATCCGCCTTCGCTGCAAAATACAGATAGCGGCGATTGGCCTGCGATTCACCGGCAAATGCCTCTTTCAAATTGGTTTCCGTCTTGCTGCCTTTCAATGACATTTTTGATCCCCTGAGCTAACTCTGAGCTTATTGATAATGCGGTCGTCCGAACACATTTAGACTAAGTCTAAAACCATAGTCACTGTAAGCCGCGGGACCACCGATGTCAACGCGCCTGGCGGATTGCACGGCCCCGTCATTGCGGCACAATAGCAGCGCCCGGACACGAACGCCCGGCGTTGACCGCTACGCGCCGGCCATGTAGCGTTCCGGCAACCAGCAAGCTTCTCAGGCTCACAAGACCCGCAACATGACCGGCAAGAAACCGCTGAATCTCGAAAAATCCCTCGAACAGCTCGAGTCACTGATCGACGAGCTCGAGAGCGGCGACCTGCCGCTCGATACAGCCATGAAGAAATTCGAGGAGGGCGTCAAGCTGACGCGCAGTTGCCAGTCGGCGTTAAAGGACGCGGAGCAACGCGTGGAGATTTTGTTGAAGAGTGCCGGCGGTGAGGAAACCCTCGAAGACTTCGACGTCGACGAAACCTAGCGGCCTGTCGGACTTGGGCAATCGTAGCGAGACGGTGGGAAATCGAGTGCACATTGGCGATCGTTTGAGGAGAATATCGGGAATATTTGACGAAAACGATCGCCAATGTGCGCCGGGTTCCCGGCGTCGCACGAGTCCAGGGATGGACGAGGTAGAGCGACGCAGGAGGCCAAAGCCGAGCAGATTGGTCCTGAGTCCGACTGGCTGCTAGCCATCGTGCCACAGTGAATGCTTGATCGCCCGTGTTACGGGCTCCTACAGGGGGATCGCCGATTGTTGCGGACCGTTTGCAGGAGCCTGTATTACGGGCGATCCGAAGTTTACCGGTGCGTGGCGTTCGATCGCCCGTGATACGGGCTCCAACAGAGTCCTTTTGAATGTTGGAGCGCGCCCCGCGCGCGAATGGCAAGTCGTATATCCCGAAGCAAAGGCTCGGCTTCTGCACTACATTCCGGGTCAAACAGGAACCTGCAAAGCCACCGTAAGCCATCGCCAACGTCCGGGCGCATCGCCCATTGCAATACGCCACATTTGGATTACGTCCCGGATCAGTGCGTCTGTCCGCAAGGTATATCCAAAAACAGGGAGCGTTTACCCCGCAGGGTTACACATTTCTTCTTTAAGCCAGGCTTTTGCCCGCTTCCAGTCGCGCTGCACGGTGCTGAGCGAAATCTCCAGCGCTTCGGCGGTCTCCTCTTCGGTCATGCCGGTGAAAAACCGGCACTCGACCATGCGCACGAGTCGCTCGTCCAGCCGGGCCAGTGCCTGCATCGCATCGTCCAGGGACAGCAGCTGCTGCACCTGGTCGTTGATGGCGATTTCGTTTTCGTCGAGTTGTATATGCTGTGCGCCGCCGCCGCGTTTCGCGGCTCCGCGCTGACGCGCGTAATCGATGACGATGTAGCGCATGGCGCGGGCGGCCAGCGCAAGAAAGTGTGCACGATCCGTGGGAGCCGCCTGGCTGCTGTCCACCAGCCGGAGGTATGCCTCGTTCACCAGGCTGGTCGTGTTGAGGGTAGGCGATGCACCGCGTCGCAGCTGTGCGCTGGCGGCGCGGCGCAGGTCGTCGTAAACGAACGAAAAAGCCTGGTCGAGCGCCTGGCCGTCCCCTGCCCGGTGCGCGGCCAGCAACTGGGTGACTGAAGCGCTTTCCATCAGCGATTTTTCCCCGTGGTTTCGGCGCTGTTGATCTTCGGCAGGTACGTGGTGTATTTCGGCGCCAACCTCGTATGCGCCCGGTCGTACGGCGAGTATAGCCAGATGAGCAACCGACCGAAACGGCGGAAGTTCCTGCCGCGTGCGGTTTTTTTTCCGGCGATTGCGATTAACCCTGAGAGACACGGCAAATGACTCGAAACCATGTCGATTTGCCGGAACAAGGCGCCAACCAGCACCAGGACCACGCCGCGGTGATGTTCTCAGCCTGCGGTAGCCGGGCCGGTCGCGCGATACAATCTGGCCACGCAGTCCAAGCGTTCCCGCTGCGATCGACGATGCCTGACTGAGAGAAATCCATGGCGGACCCGGAGCTCACCAGACAGCAAATAGACGCCGTTCTCGCCCGGGCCCTGGATCGGCCCGCGGCGGAGCGCACGGCATTCCTCGAACGGGTCTGCGCAGAAGACCGCGATCTGTTCGATGCCGTGCTGCGCTTGCTCGGCTATGCGGAGGTGCCGGATGCAGCTCTGGATACCGGCGGCGGTTTGTCCGGAGCAATGTGGGCCGAGCTCGCGGCATCGGCGGCAGAAGAGGCGTTGCCACCCGCCGAGATCGGCGCATACCGTATTGTCCGTGAGATCGGCCGCGGCGGCATGGCGGTCGTCTATCTCGCGGAACGCAAGGGTGGCGATTTCGAGCACCGGGTTGCGATAAAGGTTGTGCATGGCGGCATGGCATCCGTGGCCGTGCTGAGCCGCTTCAGCCAGGAACGAAAAATTCTGGCGTCGCTCAATCACCCGGCCATCGCAAAGCTCCTTGATGGCGGTTCGACCGCCGACGGGCATCCCTACTTCGCCATGGAACTGGTCGAGGGCGATCCCATCGACCACTACTGCGACCGGCAGCAGCTTTCGCTTAGCGGGCGTTTGAAGCTCTTCCTGGGAGTCGCAGAAGCTGTGCAGTATGCGCACAGGAACCTCGTCGTACACCGCGACCTGAAGCCGTCGAACATCATGGTGACGCACGACCGGCAGGTGAAGCTGCTCGACTTCGGCATCGCCAAGCTGCTGGATCCTGCAGCGCAGGAGCGTTCGTTCACGGCAGTATCGGCCCTGCCGATGACTCCGCAGTGCGCGAGCCCCGAACAGATTCGCGGCGAGTCGATCACGACCGCCACGGACATCTACCAGCTCGGCCTTCTGCTGTACCAGCTTCTGACCGGCCGTTATCCGTACCGCGTGGACGCAAGCGACCGCGGCAGCCTCGCGAAAGCAATCTGCGAGCAGGAACCGACCCGGCCGAGTACCGTCGTCAGCGGCGAGCATGCGGCCGAGGGCTCAAAGTCACAGGCCTCCTTCGAAAGGCAAATGGGGCAGCGGCTCAAGGGCGACCTGGACAGTATCGCGCTGATGGCGCTGCGCAAAGAGCCCGACCGCCGCTACGCGTCGGTGGAGCAGTTCGCACAGGATATTCGTGCCTACCTTGACGGACGTCCGGTTTCCGCCCGGGCGGACACGCTGGCCTATCGCAGCGGCAAGTTCGTCCGCCGCCATCGGTTCGGGCTCGGGGCCACCGTCGTAGTTGTAGTAACTCTGATCGTCGGTATCGTCGCGACGCTCCACCAGGCGCAGCGCGCGGAGCGGCGGTTTCAGGAAGTTCGTCAATTGGCGAACACCTTCATGTTCGAGTTCCACGACAAGATCCAGTACCTGAGCGGTGCAACGGAAGCGAGAGGGCTGCTGGTCGATACGGCGCTTAAATATCTGGACAGCCTGGCGCGCGAAGCCGGCGGCGACAGGACCTTGCTTGCGGAACTCGCCGTGGCCTATCAGAGAGTCGGGGATGTGCAGGGCAATCCCAGGGGCTCCAGCCTCGGTCTCACCGCCGAAGCCATGAAAAGCTATCGCAAGAGCCTGGAGATCGCGGAGAGCCTGGGTGCGGATCAGCACGATCCGGTCGTCCTGCGCGCGCTTGCCACCGGATATTTCAAAGTCGGCGACATGGTTTCCGAGGGCGGGGCGACCGGCGACGGAATCGACCTCCTCAACAAGAGCCTCGCGCATGCCGAATCGCTCGTGGCAAAAACCAACGTCGAGAGTGACCTGATCCTGCTGATAAACATTGTTGCACGCACGGGAGACGCAGAACTTCTCAGGCGAGACGTCGCTGCCGCGCAAAGCAACTACCGGCGCGTGCTCGAGCTCGCGGCGTTACGAGCCGCCGGGTATCCGGGCGACGGCGCCGAAATGGGAGTTGCGATGAGTCACATCACCCTGGGTGGCGCACTCGCGCAAGCGGGCCATCTCGAGGCCGCGTTCGATAATTACAGCCAGGCTATCGATATGATCGAACGACTGGTCGCAAAACTACCTGCGAACGCGTTCTTTCGCCGTGAACTCAGACTGGTCTATAGCTGGATGGGAAATCTGCTCGGTGGGCCGGCCTCGATCAACCGGGGAGAAGCCGACGCTGCGCTTCAATACCACCGCAAGGCGCTGGCGATTGCCGAAGAGCTCCAGGCGGCCGATCCCGCCAGCGGCTACGCGCGTCACGATCTGGCAGTCAGCTACGAGAGGGTCGGCAGTGCCTTGCTGCAAATCGATCCGCAACAGTCTGCTGCGTTTCACGAGCGGGCGCTGGCCCTGGCAGATGAGCTGCTCGAATCGAGTCCGGAGGAATTCCGCTTCGCCAGACTGCGAGCAGTAAACCTGCGCAAACTCGCGCTGGCCCTGGCAGCCGCCGGCGATCCGGAAAGTGCGGAGAAACTCTTGCGCGAAACCCTGGATATCGTGCTTGCGCTGAAGGAGCGCCATCCCGCCAACAGGGAACTCGAACCGGACATGCATGCGGCGTATCTCGCGCTGGCCGATACACAGTTGATGTCAGGGCGAAGTGACGAGGCTCTGGCGCAGTACCGGGAAGCCCTGCACATCGCAGAGGCTTCCTACTCCGCCGTTCCCTCCGATCTCCTGGCGCTCTGGCGACAGGCCACAACCTGCGAACGGCTCGGCGATTTTTACGCCGGGCGCGCCGCCGCCGGCAACGAGCCTCGGGAGAACTGGCTGGAGGCGCGGGCCTGGTATGAGAGAAGTGCCAAGACATGGAGTGAATGGCAGCGCTTTGGCGTTTCCAGCGTCTTCAACACGCGCCACGAGAGCCGGGCTGTGGAAGCCGGGCTTCGCAGCGAGCGGGCGTTGGCCGCGCTGTGAAATAACACTCGCTCTGACCGTGGACGGCTGTTGCCGTCGATCCGCAGAACTTCCTGCCTGCAGTCCAGCGGCCGAATTGTGCCCGCCGGTGAAGTTTTCTGCCGCCGGTTTGCGATTCCTTATATGGGAGTTCTATGACTGGAGCAGAACAATGACGACTTTTCATCGGATTACGAGCTTTATGTCGGTCGCGCTGGTCGCGGCGCTGCTGGGTGCTTGCGGCGGTGGGAGCAGCGGTGGTACACCGCCGCCGGGCCCGGGTCCCGGGCCCCGCCCCGGCCCGGAACCGGATCCGGTGGCCCCCGACGACCCGCTGGTCTACATCGCCAGTGACGACCCGGCCGGCGGTGTCTTCGAGCTTTATCTCGTCGATCTGGCCACGCCCGGCGAAGCGTCCAAAGTCAACTCGCCGCTGGTGGCAGGTGGTTCGGTAGGGCCTTATGCGCTGAGCCCGGACCTGACGCATGTCGCCTACCTGGCGAATCAGGATTCGGTGGACGAGATGGAGCTGTATATCGTCGACCTGGCCGAACCCGGCGAAGCAACCAGGTTGAATGCTCCGTTGGTGGACGGCGGTTGGGTCTTTGAATTCGCCTTCAGTCCGGACGGCAGCCAGATCGTCTACAACGCTGACCAGGATGAGTTCGACACATTCGAGCTATACCTGGTTGACGTGGCCGACCCCGGCGTTTCGACCAGGCTGAATCCCGACCTGCTACCAGGTAGCGTGGTATCGACACGAATGAGTTTCAGTCCGGATGGAGACGCCGTGTTGTACGTCGCAGACCTCGATGTTGCGGGCCAGTTCGAGCTTTACCTGGTTGACCTCGCGGCACCCGGAGTCGCAACCCGGATGAACGGGTCTTTTGTCGCGGGAGGCAATGTGGTCGGGGCGCCGCAATTCAGTCCGGATGGTACAAGTATCGTTTACATGGCCGATCAGGAAGTCGACGGAATTCTTGAGTTGTTTGCCGTTGACGTGACGACTCCGGCGGCCGCGACAAAACTAAACGGAGCACTGGTAGCTGACGGCGACGTTTGCGCGTTCCGGTTCAGTCCGGATTCGTCCGGAGTGGCCTATTGTGCCGATCAGGATACCGATGGTGACCTCGAGTTATACGTCGTCGACCTGGCCGTGCCGGGCGTTTCCACCAAGGTGAATGCACCGCTGGTGGCCGGCGGAGATGTTCAGTCGGGCACCTTCCGCTTCGGTCCCGACAGTGACTTCCTGGTGTACCGGGCCGATCAGGATGTCGACGGCGACAACGAGCTCTACATGGTCGACCTTACGACACCGGGTGTCTCTGCCAAACTCAATGGCACTTTGCCTGCGGGCGGCGACGTTTCGCTTTTTCGCATCAATCCGGACGGACTGCAGCTCATCTACGCAGCCGACCAGGACTCCGAAGGCGTAGCCGAGCTTTACAATGCCGACTTGTCTACACCCGGCACTTCGACAAAGCTGAACCCGGCGCGCCAAGGTACAGAAATTTCACTGATCGAACTGAACGAGGAAGGTTCCCATGCTTTCTATCTCGCCGACCAGGACACGGCCGGGGCAGGCGAGGTTTACCGTATCGATATCGCGGCTGCCGGCGTAGCGACCAAAATCAACGATGCGTTGCCGGCGACTGGCAGTGTCTTCGATTTCGCGATTACAGAGGAATACCGGGCGCCTTAACGACGATGGTTTGATCGCCCGTGATACGGGCTCCTACAGGGGTTTTGCCGATCGTTGTGGACCGTTTGTAGGAGCCCGTGTTACGGGCGATCCGAAGTTTGTCGGTGCGCTGCGTTTGATCGCCCGTGATACGGGCTCCTACAGGGGTTTTGCCGATCGTTGTGGCCGGTGTTTGTAGGAGCCCGTGTTACGGGCGATCCGAAGTTTGTCGGTGCGCTACGTTTGATCGCCCGTGATACGGGCTCCTACAGGGGTTTTGCCGATCGTTGTGGCC
>JBBDJJ010000027.1:24049-26929 GCA_040879925.1 Woeseia sp.
CGAAGTTTGTCGGTGCGCTACGTTTGATCGCCCGTGATACGGGCTCCTACAGGGGCAATACCGTGGAGCGCGCCTATTTCTCGTTTGACGGCGTGCTGTCGCCCTGCAAGCGTGTGATCAGGGCGCGCAGGAACACTTTATTGAAGCGCAGCTGGCAGGCCGACGATACCTGTTCCATAAGCGTCGAGCTGACGCGCAGGATTGTCACATTGCCGTTCGCGCGAATGGACGCCGTGCGCTTGGCGCCGCGCACATAACTGGTTTCACCGAAACAATCGCCGTTCGATAACACGCCGAGCTTCTTGCCATTGGCTTCGACGTCTGCCTGTCCGGCGACGATAATGTAAAAGCGATCGTCCATTTCGCCTTCGCGGACGATTTCCTCGGCGTCCTTGTATTCATGCCAGTCGCTGGCACGCAGCACTTCCCAGATTTCCGCGTGCGAGAACTCGTGGAAGAACGTCAATGTGCGCAGCAGATCGAAATGTTCCTGGTTGTCCAGGCTGTCGTACTTCGTGCGCAACGCCTTGTGCACACGTGTAAGGTCGGCTGCCATCGCGGTGCCGTTCGGACAGCGTTTGTCCGGATCTTTCTGCAGGCACATCGCTACAACGTTCTCGAGTTCCTCGGGCAGGTCGTTACGATAGGTGTGGATGGGCGGCGGCGTCGCGTAGACGATCTGGTGCAGCAGCTTCGACAGGTTGTCCGCGCGAAACGGCCTGAATCCGGTCAGCAGTTCGTACAGCACGGCGCCAATCGAGTAGATATCCGAACGCGACGTCAACTCTTCCGACTGTACCTGCTCGGGTGACATGTAGCTCGGCGAACCCGCGATACCCTCGATTCTCGAGATATCCGAATCCGTGCAGATCGCGATGCCAAAATCGATGATGCGTACATCGTTGTCGACCGTCAGCATGATATTGCTGGGCTTGATATCGCGGTGGATGACGCCGCGGCTATGTGCATAGTGCAAGGCTTTGGCGCACTTGTAGATAATTTCGACGACGTCGTCGACACGCAGCAGATTATCCGGACGACAATAGGACGACAGCGTGCGAGCGCCCTGAATATGTTCCGTTACGACGTAGTACTTGCCGTCTTCCTCGCCAGCATCGTAGATCGGCATGATATTCGGGTGTTGCAGCATGCCGACCATGTGCGCTTCGTTAAAGAACATCTTGCGCGAGACGCGAGCTCGGTCCGCGTCCGCGTCTTCCTCGATGTTGTAAACCTTGATGGCAACGTCGCGGCGGTAATACGGATCGTGCGAAAGATAGACTGTCCCCGTACTGCCTTTGCCGATGTTGTTGATAATGACGTATTTGCCGATCTTGCGCGGCGTCTCGGCCGTTCGCTTGAGTTCGGATACGTTACTGGGCATATTGTTCTCGGTTTTTGTCACGACCAAAGCCACCTGCCTGAAGCGAGCAAAGACACGGCGTATAGGGCGGCTGCGAGGTCGTCCAGCATAATTCCCAGTCCTCCGCCCAGTCTGTGATCCAGGTCCCGAATCGGCCAGGGTTTGAGGATGTCGAACAGCCTGAAAAGCAGGAACGCCAAGGCCCACAGCCCCGGCGATGGAGGTAATGCCTGCAACACCAGGTACATGGCGGCGATCTCGTCCCAGACGATTCCGGGATGATCGTGCACGCCGACCCGCCGCGCCGCCGCGCCGCAGATCCAGATGCCGGAAAGCACCAGCACGACGCCTATGATCAGCCTGACCGGCCACGGCAGTGGCAGGGCCACCCAGGCGGCCAGCACCCCGAGGAGCGTCCCGACTGTGCCCGGCGCGAAAGGCGAAAGACCGGTGCCAAAACCGAAGGCCGCAAACACGACCGGGCTGCGCAGGACGGCGCGTTGCAATTCAGAAGTGCTTGTAGCCACCGCTCTCAAACTCGACTTCCTGGCCGTTGCGATGGCAAATCAGCTGCGAACCCGATTCCACTTGACCGATGCGGGTTACCGGCAGTCCCCATTTTTCGCCAATGGCCTGGATTTTCGCCTCGTGACGGCTGTGCGCCGTGAAACAGAGTTCGTAGTCATCGCCACCGCCAAGCGCAAACTGCAGCGCACGTTCGTCACCGAAAACACGCCGCAGTGGCGCGGACAAAGGCAGCCGATCGAGGTCCAGCCGAGCACCTGCCTCGCTCGCCGTAAGGAGCTTTTGCGCATCGCCGAACAAGCCGTCTGACAGGTCGATCGCGGCACTTGCGAAACCCGCGATCGCCGCCCCGAATGCAACCCGGGCGGTCGGACGCGAAAAGCGTTGTATGAGGTACCGGGCATCCGCAGAATCGTCATTACCATCCTGCAAAAGTGCAAGACCACCCGCGGCATCGCCCGGCGTTCCGGTCACAAATATATGGTCGCCGGCTGTCGCACCGGCACGGGTGATGTAGGTTGCCGCCGTGACGTCGCCTATGACTTGCACACTGACCACAGTCTGCTGACCGCGGGTAGTATCGCCACCCACCAGCGATACGTCGTGCGCAGCCGCTGACTCGAACAGCCCTTTGGCAAATTCGCCGAGCCATTCTTCGTCGCTTTGGGACAAGGTGAGTGCAAGAGTCATCCAGCGTGGTCTGCCACCCATCGCTGCGATATCTGACAGGTTGACTTCGACCGCACGGAAGCCGATATCCGCCGCAGGGAATCCCGCAGGATAATGCACACCGTCCACAATCGTATCGACGACGCAGACAATCTCACGATCTGCGGCGGGCGACAACACCGCGCCGTCGTCATTGATTCCAAGGAGCACCGACTCGTCGTCGCTCGAGCGTACAAAAAAGCGGCGAATGATTTCAAACTCATCCACGACTAGTATCCTGTCCCATAAATAACTATTATTGGTTCATTCCCTTCCTTGCAGGA
>JBBDJJ010000028.1:0-24111 GCA_040879925.1 Woeseia sp.
TGTCCTCGATTTCCCACCGTCTCGCTACGATCGCCTAAGTCCGACAGGCTGCTAGAGGCTCCTGAGTGCCAGTTTCGCCGCGTGGTAACCGGGGATGCCCGAGACGCCGCCGCCCGGATGTGTACCCGCGCCGCAAATGTACAGGTTGCGAATCGGTGTCCGGCACCCGGCTGCATCCGGGTGCGGACGCATTGTATAAAGCTGGTTCAGCTCGTATTGACCATGTGCAATGTCGCCGCCGGTCATGCCATATTCCCGCTCGAGATCGAGCGGCGAGATTGATTGTCGCGCGAGAATCGACGCGCGGAAGTTCGGCGCGTATCGATTGAATGTATCAACGATGCAATCCGCGGCCTGTTCGCGGCAATCGTCCCAGTTGCGACCGTTCGACAGGTGACGAGGGAAGTAACGCGCGCTGATGCTCATCACGTGAGTTCCGGGTGGCGCCAGCGTATTGTCATGCAGGCTGGGAATGATCGCTTCGAGAATCGGTGCGGCTGACCAGTTGCCGGACCGGGTGTGGTCGAAGGCCTCCCGTATGTAATCGATGGACGGCAACACATAGATCATCCCTTCATGCTGCGGGCCCGGTGCGGTGCCCGGCATACAGGTGAAATCGGGCAACTCGCTCAGCGCAAAGTTCATGCGGAATGTGCCGGATTCCATGCGGTATGCCTCGATATCTTCCCGGAAAGTCGCGTCGAGATCGGCGGCGTCGAGCAGATTGAGAAAAGTACGTTTGGGATCCGCGTTGGACAGTACCGCCCTGGCGCGGATGACCTCGCCGCTTTCGAGCTCGACACCCGTTGCGACGCCGTTCGTCACAAGTATCCGCCGTACCGGCGCATTCGTTCTCACTTCAGCGCCGTGCTCCGTCGCAGCACTGCAGATAGCATCGGAAATGGCGCCCATGCCGCCAATCGGCAGGCCCCAGGCGCCCCGGATGCCGTTGACCTCGCACAACTGGCCGTGCAGCAGACGATACGCGGTTGTCGGCGTATCCAGGTCGTTCATATTTCCTGAAATTGCACCGAATGCGTACGGCAGCTTTGCCTGATCGCTCTCGAGGTAGCGTTTGAGCAGTGAGTTAGCACTCTGGGTCATGACCTGGGCAAGGCGAAATCGTTCTTCTTTGGAGAGGCGCATAAGATCGATGCCGATATGCAGCCACTCGAGTTTGTCACGCCATCCTCCATTGCTGGTTGGCGGTCGGCGCTGCATGCGTCGTCCGAAGAACTCGCTCAACGGCGCCAGCATCTCCCGCAGGCGGCGCAATCCCTCGACGTCAGAGCCGGAGAACCTGGCAATCTCCCGATCGTTGTGCGCGGTATCGTCCGTCAACAGCATGTAGCGGCCGTCAACGAGGGGAAAAAATTCGTTCTTGACCTGGCGGATATCCAGGCCACGTTGCGTAAGATTCAGATCCCGTATGATCTCCGGCCTGAGATAGCCGACAACGAACGAGCAACTGGAATTGCGGATGCCGGGGGCAAATTCCTCGGTCGCCGAAGCGCCGCCGACCGTGTGTCGTTTCTCGAGCACAAGCACCGATTTTCCGGCTTTCGCCAGATAGGCGGCCGAGGTCAGGCCGTTGTGACCACCGCCGACGACTACAGCGTCATACACTTGTTGCATTGAATATTGTCCCGGGAGAAAAGCTGTTGCTGAGTAACCGTGTGTTCACTCGGAAGTCAGTTCACGAATACAGTCGTCGAAAATGCGATTGTGTCGTTCGACATCCGCGTTTGTTGTCGCGGGGGACGTCAGCATCATGTTGTGAAACGGCGTAATCATTACGCCACGATTGAGGCAATACAGATGCAGCATCTGCTCGAGTGCAGAATCCGTCGTTTCTTCGACTTCTCGCGCGGTGCGGCGCGGGTGCGGCGTGTGTCCGTACTCGACACGGGCGCCCATGCGGGTAACGTGCCAGGGCAGCTCATACTTCTCGATCGACTCGCGGATACCGCTTTCAAGGTGACTGGCAACCTTGAACATGTGCTCGTAGTTTGCTTCCGTGATGACTTTTTCAAGCATTACGCGCACTGCGCGCAATGACAATGCATTCCCGGCCAAGGTGCCACCGATGCCGACCACGACCGGGTGCGCCGGGTCGAGCAGGTCTTCGAAGCGGCGCGCGACGTCTTCGGTGCAGCCGTACACCGCCGCCGGAATGCCGCCGCCGATTGGCTTGCCCAGTACGAACATATCGGGGTCCAGCCCGAATGCTTTCGTATAGCCGCCGAAACCCGAGGAAATAGTATGCGTTTCATCGATAATCAACAGCACGTTGTGCCGGCGCGTAATCTCTCGCAATCCCGCGTGGAAATCCTTGTCTGGCAGCACCATACCGGCATTCGTCAAGGCAGGTTCGGTCAGGACGCAGGCAACGTCGCCGTGTGCCAGCTCCCGCTCGGTTGCTTCAAGGTCATTGAACTCGACCACGCGAGTCGTGACATCAAGGTCAACTGGTGGCCCTACACTTCCGTTACGCGGATTCACGACACCATTGTCGAGACGCGCCAGTGTTTCGTCATGGGTGCCGTGGTAACAGCCGTCGAAAACCAGGATCTTGTTGCGCCCGGTGATTGCGCGTGCGATTCGGGTTGCGAACCGATTGGCATCGGTAGCAGTCAATGTGAACGACCAGCGCGGCAGGCCTGTGCGTCGCTCCAGTTCGGCAGCAATTCGCAAGCCGTCCTCCGTCGGCAGCATATAAGTGAGACCACGAGCCACGGCTTCCCGTACAGCCTCTACCAGCACGGGCGGAGAATGACCAAACATTGCCCCGGTATCGCCGAGACACAGGTCGACATACTCGTTACCGTCGATGTCGGTAATCTGCGAGCCGACGGCTTTCTCGACGAACACCGTAAACGGA
This sequence comes from Woeseia sp., assembly GCA_040879925.1. Taxonomy (GTDB): domain Bacteria; phylum Pseudomonadota; class Gammaproteobacteria; order Steroidobacterales; family Woeseiaceae; genus IDS-8. The sequence continues at coordinate 2,882 of JBBDJJ010000028.1, forward strand.
CTTTCCCATTCCACAAGCCAGGGCATTTGCACGCCCGCCAGAAAGTGCGTGGAGGCTTCTGCAGCCAGCTTTTTCGACTTCGGGTGCGAATTCACGAAGGTGGCTTTTTCGCGGGCCAGGAGTTGCTTGACCTGCTGACTGTCGATACGTCGCATATAGTGTTCTCGGGATTAGTTGCTGAATGTCGGGTATATGATTACAGGCCGAGTTTGACTTCTTCGAACATCACGGAGATCGCGTCGGCATTTCTCTGCCGCGCTTGCATGACCCCGTTGGCAAGTAAACTCTCCGGCTCCTGGTCGAGGCCGAGCTGTTGCAGCAGTTCCGGCTCGACCAGCTCAAAAGCCTTGCGATTGGCGACGCCCGTGCCATTTTCCCGAATCGTATAGGCGCCGCCCTCCGGACTGATCATGGCGTCGATGACTTCATGCGCCATCTCGGGATTGCGGGAATCTGCGTGTATGGCTGCGCCACAGATCCAGGTCATGATGCCTTCGCGCGGCTGCATGAAGCGAACCGGCACGCCTTCGGCCTTCAGGTTGGCGTAGTCCGTGCTCCAGCCGAGGGCGGCGACGACTTCGCCGCTCGCCAGCGATTGCGTGATCGACGTGTTGTCGCTGGTGTACATGCGCAGCAAAGCGCGCTGTTCCTGCAAACGCATGCGAACGAGCTCGACTTCGTCGAGGGACAGGTTGAAGGGATCCAGCCCGGCATACAAAGCAGCGACGGATACGCTGTCGATGTGGCTGTCGATCGTTGCCAGCCGCCCCTTGTACTTCGGATCCCACAGAATCCCGTAACTTTCGTTATCCACGTATTCGGATGCAATGTCCTCGCGGTAGATCACTGAGGTAAGCCCCCAGTCCGTGGGCACCATCACGCGATGCCCGTCGACCAGTCCGCCGTCCGCATTTCGCAACTCGGGAATCACGTCCGGCCAGTGCTGCAACAGAGAGGTGTCGACCGTGCCAAGCACACCGGCCCGGTACCATCGGTCGATTACGTAAGTGCAAGGCAGCATCAGGTCCGGTTGGAAGCCCGCGCGCATCTTCTGCAGTGCCTCTTCCTCGTCACCGTAGAGACTGAAGTCGGGCGGCCTGCCGTACTTTTCGACGTAATCCGGATAGAAGCCGGGATCGTCGTAGCCGGCCCAAACGAAGGCGAGGGGATGCCGAATGTCTTTGCCAGTGTCCTTTTGAGCATCCTTTCGCGCTTCGGCCACGCGCAGGATGCCGCCTGGAAGCCACGCGGAAAGCAGTCCCAGGCCAAGCAGCCCGGACGTCATGGCGCGCCGGCTGATGGCCACTCCGGGGGATGTGGCGTCAGCAGGAAAACGCCGTTGCCCGGCGGCAGCAAGCCAGTCCTTACGGCGCTTGGAGAGCACGCTTTTTGCCCCTCATTCGCTGATCATCCGTTCAATGAATGTGACAGATGATTGCAGTTTACGTTGCTTTTGTCCACAATCCGCTGAACGATTGTTCAGCTAAATCGGACCACAAACCTCAGGGCCCGCGAAACAATGAACCGGCGTGTCGAATGAGTGCACATTTTGGCGAAGTTGTCCAAACTACGCGTTTTCCGCTGACGCAGGCAACCACAATGGCCCCAACGGCTCCCACAAAACGCATCAAGAGACGTGAAAATACGCGCCGTGAACTGATCGCCGCAACTATCGATTCAATAGCGACCAAAGGTTTCGCCGAAACGACGCTCGCCAAGGTTTCCAAACTCGCGGGAGTATCCCGGGGCCTGGTGAATTTTCACTTCGTCAGCAAGGAAAAGTTGCTGAATGAAACCCTGGAACAACTTTCGGAAGAATACGCGGAATCGTGGAAAAAGGCGCTGGAGCAGGCTGACAAGGACCCGGTGTCACAGTTGGTTGCGTTGATCGACTCGGATTTCCACCCGCGCGTCTGCACCCGGAAGAAAGTCGCTGTCTGGTACGCATTTCTCGGTGAGGCGAGGTCACGGCCTACCTATACAACCGTATGCCAAAGCTGGGACAGGCGGTTTTCGGAGGTCATGCAGATATGCTGCAAGAATGTTGCGAAGTATGGCAACTACGACAATATCGATTACCAGGTCGTGGCGCGCGGACTCGGGGCACTGATCGATTCCCTGTGGCGCGACCTCATGTTGAGTCCGAAAGACTTCAGTCGCGAAGACAGCAAGGTGATGTGCTTTCGCTACCTGGCGAATATCTTTCCGCGCCATTTCGACAAAAATGGTGCCCTGAAATCCGCAAAGGCCTGAATTTAAATGTTGCATGACCGCTGCCGTCGACAGGATAAGCTCCCGTTGCGCGGCATCGGCTAGAACTTGCGCGTGCCGTAGCAAGAGACGTGACCATAAGCCAGGAGTCAACGCGCGCCGGTTTCGGCAACTGGCTTTCGGTCAGGGCGGGGTATCTTCAGCTCACGCCGGGACTCATCCTGGTCGCCGCGGCCCTGGTAGTGCCCCTTGGCTTGCTGATTACGGCCAGCTTCTGGACCAGCTCGCCTGGCGGCGAGATCGATTCCGCTTTCACACTCGCCAATTACGATAAGTTGCTGGAACGCCCGGGCTACGCACGAATTATCCTGCGCTCGATCGGCATAGCAGCCTGCGTTACCTTGATCACGATTGTGCTGGCATACCCGATCGCGTATTTCATCGCGTTCGACGTTCGCAAGCGCAAGCTCATATGGCTGATACTGATCACACTGCCTTTCTGGACCAGCTACCTGCTGCGCGTTTTCGCATGGAAAGTCATTCTGGGCTGGAACGGTGTGATCAACTCAGGACTCACATCGATCGGTATCATCAACGAGCCGCTGAGCTTCCTGCTGTACAACCCTTTTGCCGTGATAGTTACGCTGTCTCACGCCTGGGCGACGTTCGCCATTATTCCGATCTACCTGTCACTCGAGAAAACAGACCGGAGCCTCATTGAAGCGGCCGCTGATCTCGGAGACGGACCCGTGCGACGCTTCTTGCGTGTCACGTTACCGTTGTCGATGCCGGGTGTCATCGCCGCTTCGGTAATCATCTTCATACCCACCGTCGGCGACTATATAACGCCGGCCCTCATAGGCGGACCGGACGGCCTGATGGTCTCCAACCTGATTCAGGCACAGTTCGGCAAAGCGAACAACTGGCCTTTCGGCGCAGCGATATCCATCGTCTCGATCACAGTCGTGACGCTCATTGCGCTGCTGTTCGTTGCCAGCTTGCGCAGGGTTGTAGGGCAAATACGATGATGCGCCATAAACCGGAGCGAGGCCGGCAACTGCGCAAGGCGTTCTCCTCAGGTTACCTTTTCTACCTGTACCTGCCTATTCTGATACTGCCGATTTTCTCCTTTAACGATTCGTTCTATATAAGTTTTCCTTTACAGGGCTTTACCACCCGTTGGTATGCCGAACTTGGCGCGGATCCCTCGATCATTTCTGCTTTGATCAGCAGCCTGCAGATTGCGTCTGTAACCGCATTACTCAGCACGATTCTTGGCGTTATCACCGCGCGTGCGCTGACGCGTCACCGACTGCGCGGCCAGAAGTCGATTCTGACAATGATCATGCTGCCAATCGTAGTGCCGGAGCTGATACTCGGAGTGTCCCTGTTACTGGCGCTCAACGAGATCGGCCTCGGCCTCGGAAAATGGGCGGTCGTTGCAGGCCATACGCTGATTTGTTTTCCGTTTGCTGTGGCCATACTCCTGTCTCGTTTCGAGGGATTCGACATGGCGCTCGAAGAAGCTTCCCTCGATCTCGGCGAAACGCCCTGGCAAACCTTCTGGCGGATCGTGTTCCCGCTGGCTGTTCCGGGCATCGTCGCGAGCTTTCTGTTGACATTCACGATTTCGTTCGACGAATTCCTGATCGCGTTTTTTCTTTCGGCAACCGAGCCGACGTTGCCGGTTTACCTGTGGGGACAACTCCGTTTTCCCAAGAAACTGCCGAGCGCGCTTGCGCTGGGCACTTTGATTATCGCGGTGTCCTTTGTGGTTGTGGCATTTGCTGAATGGATGCGCCGGCAACGAACTCTCCAGGGAATTGAGCCAGGAAATTGACATATGTCTGAAAGTAAGTACATGGTGGAAGTACTCAACGCGTCCAGGCAGTTTGACGATTGTCTTGCGCTCGACAACGTCGATCTTTGTGTTCGGCGAGGAGAGTTTTTCTCGCTTCTCGGACCGTCTGGTTGTGGTAAGTCCACGTTGCTTCGTGTCATCGCCGGTTTTGACCATGCGGATACCGGTAGCGTGCATGTCGATGGCAGGAACATGCACGGTGTGCCGCCCTATCGAAGGCCGTGCAACATGGTCTTCCAGAATTACGCGATATTTCCTCATCTGAACGTTTACAACAACGTGGCTTATGGATTGCGACTATTCGACCTGAGCAAAGATGAAAAGCGGCGACGCGTTGAGGACATGCTTGCCGCAGTCAGGCTGGATGGGCTTGGCAGCAGAAGTTCGGATCAACTTTCCGGCGGTCAGCGGCAGCGCGTTGCGCTGGCCCGCGCGCTGGTGCGCCAACCTAAAGTCCTGCTGCTCGATGAGCCGCTTGGGGCGCTTGACAAGACTTTGCGGGAGGAAATGCAAGTCGAACTTCGAGAGCTGCAGCAGAACGTAGGCATTACCTTCATTTTTGTGACGCATGATCAGGAAGAGGCCCTGTCGATGTCGGATCGAATCGCGGTGATGTCACGAGGCCGCATATTGCAAGTGGCCGCACCGATCGATCTCTATGAGAGGCCGAACTGCGCTGGCGTGGCGGAATTTATTGGCGATATGAATTTTCTTGAGGGTGTTACCGAAAGCACCGCCTCCGGTCGCTCCGCTGTACGCGTTGCGGGCATCGGAGTGGTCGAGTTCGAGAACTGTCTGGTGTCAGAGAAGCCGGGCCTGGCGCACCGGGTTGCGATTCGACCGGAGAAACTGCGCGTTACGAGCCAGCGTACCGATGCTGAGATCTGTATTCCCGGCACGGTTGTCAGTTCTTCGTATTGGGGCGATCAAAGCCAGCTTCGGGTATCGATCGATGGCTGCGCGACGCCCGTGGCGGTCGCCGCTCACAACGTCGATCCGTTGCAGGATCATCTACCTGCCCGCGGCAGCCAGGTGTGGCTGTCTGCCAGCTGTAGCGCACTGCTGCGGTTTTCTGAACAGGGGTCGTGATTTTGGAGAGCGCGAGAATGGAGTCGGACGTAATGGGCGAACTGGACGCGTTTCTGCACAGGAATCCCGACGTCGAGTTCGTCGATGCGATGTTTCCCGATATGTGTGGAATTATCCGTGGTAAGCGCCTTACCCCGAAACATGCAAAAACACTGTATGCAGAAGGTTTGCAGGTACCAGGCTCCATGTTGTTGTTATCGGTCACAGGAAATTGCATGGACCCACTCGGCCGCGGTGTGAGCGATGGCGATCCCGATGTCGTGATCCGTCCGATCGCCGGCTCGCTGCGCAGGATCCCCTGGTCAACGCGTCCCGGAGCTCAGGTGCAAGTCAGCGTGCTCAATGCCCAGGGCGGGGGCAACGACTTCGATCCGCGACACATTCTCTGGCGGGTTGCGCGCCGCTTCGATGAACTCGGGCTGCAACCCGTCGTCGCCGGGGAACTCGAATTCTGCCTGATTGATCGCGATGCTGCCCCGGACGGCAGCCCCCAGCGCCCGGCATTGACTTGTTCCGGCAGGAAGTTTGGCGATACCCAGTTGATGAGCCTGGCGTCGATAGACGAGTTCGGGTCATTCGGTCACGAGGTTACGGAGGTCAGTCGGGCGCTCGAGATTCCGCTGACGGCCCTCAATGCCGAATACGGCGGTGGCCAATTCGAGATGAATTTGCATCACGTCGCAAGTGCCGTGCAAGCCGCCGATGACGCCGTGTCGTTGAAACAGATCGTGCAAGGTGTCGCGACCCGTCATGGCATGCAGGCTACGTTCATGGCCAAGCCTTATGCGGACAGGGCAGGTAGTGGCATGCATTGGCACATGAGCCTGTTGAACGCCAAAGGACAGAATATTTTCGATGAGAACAATCAGCGTGGCGCCGAAGCGTTGCAGCATGCAGTCGCAGGCGTGTTGGCAACTTTGCCGGAAGCAATGGCCTTCGTAGCACCAAATATCAACTCCTACAAACGCTTCAAGCCGGGTTTGTTCGTGCCAATGACAAGAACCTGGGGCTACAACAATCGCTCGGTAGCCGTACGTATTCCCGGCGGTGCGAGCGGTGACCGGCGTATCGAATATCGTATCCCCGGCGCCGACGCCAATCCCTATCTTGCTCTCGCGGTGCTTCTTGCCGGAGTGCATCATGGCATCGCTGCAAAGCTCAAGCCCTCTCTGCCGCATGATGGAAACGCCAGCACGATCCGCGATCCCGGTATGCCGCTCACGCTGTACGACGCATTGAACGCACTGAGGCTCGCGAAAGTCATTCCCGACTACCTGGGTCGGGACTACTGCGAGGTTTACGCTGAGTGCAAGCGTCTCGAGATGGAAGAGTTCCTCTCCGATATCTCAGCGAGGGAGTTCAGCTGGTACCTGCGACCGGATTTCTAAAGAAATTCTGCGCACCCCACATTGGCGAATTCCGAGGGCGGCGCATCGTCAATGTGTCGCCGTTCCCTGTCGAATGCCGTACGGTTTTCCTAACCTTACCGCCTGAATTCTGAAACATAATTGTGATAGTTTCATATAAGACAAAGGCTTATAGACTTCCTGGTCGGGTCAGACCGAATTATTTTCGCTGAACATTCGATCAATTATATCTTGGCAACCCGTTGTCTTGCGGGTAGTATCGGCGTTGAAGATTCCAAAAATTTGAACCCCGGGGAGCTCCGCTATGAGGTTTGAACACCGCCTGTCACCTGCTTGCCGCCAGACGCACGATCGGTTTCGCATTGCCACGGGTAGGGGACTTTTCCTGGCGCTGATAGCCGTGTTGTGCGCTGTGCCAGTCCAGCCGGCCGACGCTCAGCAAGAGGGCACGGGATCAATCAGCGGACGTGTCGTCAATCCGGCATCGCGCAATACTATGTCCGGTGTGCTGCTGCGCATCGCCGAGACCGGCGACACGACGTCAAGCGCCGGCGACGGAACCTTCCGGTTTGCGAACCTGCCAGCCGGCACGTATTCCATCGAGATGTCGTATCTCGGCATGGACCAGGAAATGGAACAAGTAACGCTTGCGGGAGGCGAGCGACTTGCAACAGATCTGCAGTTCGGTCCGGCGACTCTTGAAGAAGTGGTCGTTACCGGCATTCGCGGTGCCCAAGCGGCAGCCCTGAATGAACAACGCACCAACGACAACATCACCAACGTGATCTCGGCCGATCAGCTTGGGCGATTTCCCGATCGGAATATTGCGGAGGCAATGCGCCGCGTAGCGGGAGTTTCAGTGGAGCGCGAGGAGAAGGCAGGGGACGGTCGTTATGTTTCGATACGGGGACTGGATTCGTCTTTGAACAATTTTAAACTTAATGGCATGAATGTCGCCCAACAGGAGGAGGGCAGCCGTCGTGTTGCATTGGACGTCATCCAGGTCGAAGCCGTCTCGAAAATAACCGTGCACAAGACTCTGTTGCCTGATCAGGACGGGGATGGTATCGGCGGATCGGTCGAGCTGGAAAGTGCGACCGCCTTTGATTTCAATGAGCGATATATCGATGTCACGACCGAGGGTTTCTACAATGATTTCAAGGACAAACTGGGCGGCAAGTTGGCGGCGACCTACGCCAACGTTTTTGGCGAGAATGATCGCTGGGGTTTCCTGGTCTCGGCTGCCTATAGCGACCGCCAGACGGCAGGTTATGGATTACTGAACGACGAGGATTGGGTATCGGTCATCGAACAGGATGACAGCGAGCCCTTGGCGCCGGGGAATTCGCCGGAGTCGTTCGATTTCGGTGCGCTACGTTTCGACAACGATCGCGAAAATATTGGTCTGAACACCGCGCTCAGCTTTCGGGCGACCGATGCCACCATTCTGACATTGAAGGGTAGCTTCAACAGGCTCGTTGACGTGGAACTGGACCGCGGTATCTTTTTCGTAGGCGACGACGACGAGCTGTACCAGGACGGAGTTTTGGAACCGGAGGGTGGAACCACAGCACGGATCTGGGGTGAGCACGAGGAGTCAGTATTTCGTTCGCAGGCGTACAACTTCATCGGAGAAACGCAACGCGACCGCTGGCGATTCGACTATTCAGCCGGCTACTCCGAAGGTATACGCGATGAGCCCAACGACTATGAGCTGTCGTTCGAAAAGGAATTGGCAACCAATCCAGTTCTGTGGAACCGGTCGAACAATGAATTTCCATCACCAATCCTGAGCGCAGGCGACCAGGCCGCCATCGCCGAATCGGCCGGCTGGGCCCTTAGTTCCAACGATATCGATTCTGACCGTGCCGAAGATAGCAAGTTCGCCGTGACATTCGATGCCACCCTTGACATGGACACCGCAAGCTCGTTCGAGTATTTGAAAGCAGGAGTCAAGTTTCAGCGCTCCGACAGGGCATTGTTCGAGGCGAACGTACTTGATGCTGCGGGCGATATCTTCTTCGAGGAAGATGGATTTCGCGGTGAAGACGTCGATTTTGCCGATGTCGGTTCTCCCTATGAGCCAATCTTCGCGATCGACGAGAACGTATTGTCGCAGTGGCGCGAAATTGGGTTTGACCTGATCGACCAGGGAATTCTCGAGAACGACTACGTAGATGTCGACGGAGTCCCGCTGGACGAGGACAGCTATAACGCCACGGAAGACGTGCTTGGCGCCTACCTGATGGGACAGGCAAATGTCGGAAACTGGGAGTTCATAGGTGGTGCGAGAGTTGAGTTCGTCAATATCGAGGTAAACAATCTCGAGTTGGTCGAGGACGAAGACCTCGGGACAGCGGCACTTACACCCATAACGACTAAGTCTGACTACACTGAAGTATTGCCGCGACTGCAGATCAACTACCGGGCTTCAGACAGCCTCGTCTATAGAGGAGCCGCGTTTGCTTCTCTTGCGCGGCCGGCGTTCCAGTTCATTGCAGGAACGACCGAGATTGCAATTGAGGACGGAACCGCAGACGTCTTCCTCGGGAATCCGGATCTCAAACCATCTTTCGCCTGGAACTTTGATTTAGGTGTCGAGTATTATTTTGGTGGAATTGGCGTGTTGTCTGCGAACCTGTTCTATAAATCAATCAATGACTTTATTTTTAATGAAAACGCACCGGAAGGCACCGGAGATCCAGGACAGTTCGAGAACGATCCGCGTTTTGCAGGGCTGGACATCGGAGACGTCGAAACGTTCTTGAACGGCGACAAAGCCGAAGTGTACGGTATTGAGCTGAACTACGTGCAACAGTTCACGCAGTGGCAAGGATTGTGGAGCGGTTTTGGCACATACTTCAATATCACTTTTCAGGACAGCACTGCAGACTCCGGGATTGAAGGTCGCGAGGACGTTGAGTTCTTCAACGCGCCAAAATATGTAGGCACGGCGGCGGTAACCTATCAGACCGACCGGTTTGAAGGCAGTCTCTCCTATTCCTTCCGGGACAGTTTTCTATTCGAGTTCGCTACGTTTCAGGAGAGCATATTCGAGCAGGATTACGACTCACTGGACATATCTCTCAGATATGATCTCACGGATCGGTTTCGGGTGTTTTTGCGCGCTGCGGATATCACAGACGACGGTAGTAAGGCAATTGTTCGCAGGACGTTTGGCAGCGGCAACAATGTCTTGCACAACTCGAACTACAACGGCCGAAATATCGCTTTCGGTGTAAACGCTTCATTCTAGAGGGCGAATCATGGTCGCGAAATTTGCGAAAGCATTTGCTGCAGCGGGGTTGCTGGCAGTTGCATTTACAGCGACGCCCCTCATTGCCGACAACGAATCAGGCTTCGTGCGCCTGGCCCCTGATGAACTGGACTGGCAGGAACTGGCGCCCGGCTTGTTCATCGCGGTGCTGGAGGGCGATCCTGGCAAGGAGGGCTTCTATATCATCCGGGCCCGCTTTTCGGCCGGCACGTTCAGCGCGCCACACTTTCATCCGAACGATCGCTACGTAACGGTGATCAGCGGGACGTGGTGGACGGGAACGGGTACTACCTGGGACAAGGACAGCAGCGTGCCACTCACGCCCGGCAGCTATATGAAGCACCCGGGCGGCGCGGCGCATTACGACGGCTCCAGGGACGAGGAGGTCGTGGTCCAGATTACCGGCATGGGTCCGGCGCCCCTGGTCTACGTGAACGCGGCAGGCGACCCGATCGATTAACACCCGTGGCTGCGAGTTGCAGCGCGCGGCCTTGTCGCGCAAGATGATCGGATCATTCGCTCCGTTCCTCAACGCTTGCCGACAGGGTTCGCCATGATCAGGTTGCTGTTTTTTCCGAAAAATCTCTCTAAGAGCATTACAGTTCTCCTGTTTGCTATCAGCGTCCTGCTGGTACATCCGGCGGCGGCGCAGCGAACGGTGAAACCGGTACTCCACGGCCAGCATTGGATGGCCGTTACCGGCAAGCCGCTGGCCGCGACCGCAGGTGCCGTGACTTTCGCGCGTGGCGGCAATGCCGTCGACGCGGCGTGTGCGATGCTCGCAGCAACGTCGACAATGTGGGACACGCTCGGCTGGGGTGGCGAAACGCAGGCACTCATCTTCAATCCACGCACCGGCAAGGTCGTAGGCATCAATGCCCTCGGGGTCGCCCCGAGCGGCGCGACGGCAAAGTTTTTTCGCGACAAGGGCATGATTTATCCGCCGGAGTACGGTCCACTGGCAGCGGTAACTCCGGGAACGCCGGGCGGGTTGATGGTCATGCTGGCCGAGTATGGAAAATTGAGTCTCGCCGAGGTGCTGCAGCCGGCGATCGAGATGGCGGCCGGCTACCCGATCGAACAGGCGCAGGCAGACAACATCGAACGGCAGCGAGAAATCATTGCGCAATGGCCGGACTCGAAACGCATCCTCCTGCCGCACCTGAGCGACGACGACGAAGCGCGCGCCGCGCCGCATCCGGGTGAAGTCTTCCGGCAGGCGGATCTGCGTGCAACGCTGGAGAAACTGGTCGAGGCGGAAGCGACCGCGCTGGCCGATGGCAAGAATCGCGAGGACGCAATCATGGCAGCCTACGATCGCTTCTACCGCGGCGACATTGCCAGGGAACTCGTGCACGCGACGCAGGCGGAGGGCGGTCTCATTACGCTCGAAGACCTGGACCGCTGGCAGGTCTATATAGAAGAGCCGGTGTCGACGAATTATCGTGGTATCGACGTCTTCAAGCTTACCCACTGGGTGCAGGGCCCGGTCATGCTGCAGGCCCTCAACATTCTCGAGAATGCCGATCTGAAGTCGATGGGGTACAACAGCAGTCGCTACATGCATGCAATCTACCAGGCGATGAATCTTGCCTTTGCCGATCGTGACTTCTATTACGGTGATCCGTATTTCCCCCCGGCAGAACCAATCGAGGGCCTGCTATCCAAAGCGTATGCGAAGAAGCGCTATGAGCAGATTGATTGGTCGGCAAATAATGCCAACACCAAGCCCGGCGATCCGTATCCTTTTCAGAACGAGCGTAATCCGTACACTGAACTGCTGGAACAATGGACGCCGATTCCGCCTGCTGCCGAGGCCGCCGGAGAGGCCGGCTTCCAGCAGGCATTGCACATGAGCAAGGACGAAGCTTTCGTCGCCGGCACCACATCGATTCAAACTGCAGACGCTGATGGCTGGGTGGTATCAATAACGCCGAGCGGTGGCTGGATTCCGCCGTTCATTGCCGGCAAGACGGGTATCGGACTGAGCCAGCGCATGCAAAGTTTCGTGCTGGAGGAACGCCTCAATCCATTCAATGTTGTAGAGCCGGGCAAACGGCCGCGCGCGACCTTGACCCCGAGCCTGGCGTTGAAAGACGGCAAACCGTTGCTGGCATTTTCCGTTCAAGGCGGTGACAACCAGGACCAGAACCTGTTGCAGTTCTTTCTCAACGTCGTCGAATTTGACATGAACGTGCAGCAGGCCGCGGAGGCCGCCAACATCAACAGTTACCAGATGCAAAGCTCGTTCGGCGCACATACTGCAGAACCCGGACGTATGGCTGTCAGGCGTGATGTGCCAGACTGGGTACAGAGCGAATTACGCAAACTTGGTTACGCGGTCGAGACCTGGGACCGGACATCCGGCCCGATCACTGCGATCTGGTTCGACCGTGAGCACGGCACGATGTGGGGCGGCGCGAGCGACTTCGGCGAGGACTACGGTATCGCCTGGTAGTCAGGCACTGCCAAGCGTGCTCAGCGCCTGTGCAATCGTTCGATCTCGTCCATAAGATCGAGCGCAAGTGCTGCACCCGGCCAGTTGACGTCGAGATCACGCACCAGTCGCAGTGCCCGGCGGGCTCTGACGAGTGCGTGGCCGTGAAACTGCCACTCCTCTTCCGTCGCGGCGGGCTCGATGACACCTTCCTGCACCATTTCGACCACGAGTTCCGTCTGAATGCCGCAGGCATGACAGAATTCGTGCAAAGTAAACGTCACGTGTTCGTCGAGGACGATACCGCGCATTTTTTCTCCGGGTGACTCATGCATGTCACTGCACTCCGAACCTGGCGCGTGGATTGGAACTGTCCAGGCTTTCCAGTTGCTCATACAGCGTGCGCACGTTCTCCTCGGTCGCCGGCGGGACCACCACTTTCAACTCTACATAGAGTTCACCCGGCGGCTTGCCCGGCAGCCCGCGTCCCTTCAGGCGCAGGGTCTTGCCCGAGTTCGAACCCGGCGGAATCTTCAGGTCTACCGGACCGCCCGGCGTAGGCACCTTGATTTTTCGTCCCAATGCCGCTTCCCAGGGCGTTACCGGGATTTCCACGTAGAGGTCGGAGCCTTGCACGCGATAGAAAGCATGCGGGTCAAACTCGACCGTCAGGTAAAGATCGCCCGCGGGCGCGCCGTCGCCTCCCGAGCCACCTTGCTTCTCCAGCCGAATGCGCTTGCCCGGTGTGATGCCCTGCGGAATTTTGACGTTGAGCGTGCGCTGTCGGCGGGTCATGCGCCCTGAGGCATCGATATCCGGTACTTCAAGTGTGATGGTCCGGGTTGCGCCGCGGTATGCATCGTCCAACGGAATCGTGATAGTCGCATTCACATCCTCGCCTCTTGCACGCGCGCCACCGGCCGGGTGCGAAAAGCCGCCGCGCGCCTGGCCCTGGCCGAACAGGGTTTCAAAGAAGTCGCTGAAGTCGCCGGCGTCGCCGAAGGACGCACTTGAGAAACCGCCGGGGCCTGAGCCGCCGCGGAATGATTGTTCGCGACGCCAGTCGGGCGGTGGTTGAAAATCCTGCCCGGCTTTCCAGTTGGCGCCAAACTTGTCGTAAGCAGAACGTTTTTCCGGGTCTTTCAGTACCTCGTACGCTTCTTTCATTTCCTTGAAGCGCACTTCAGCATCGGATTCCTTGCTGACGTCCGGATGGAACTTGCGCGCCAGGCGGCGATAGGCACGTTTGACGTCTTCCGGTGACGCGTCACGTGCCACGTCCAGAATTTTGTAGTAGTCCTTGAACTCCATTGAGCGGCTGCTCCAGTCCTTGCAATTGCGTCGTCAGGGCGGTGGTCGCTGGCCAGCGGCGGCTTCGACCCTCGTTGTCTCATTTGTCATCCCAATGGGGACAAAACCCTGTAAATTCAAGGGCTAGCTGAGGTCCGACCCGAACTTGGGGGGGCTAGACCAGATCCCATGCCATCTGCAGGATTTTGGTGACGGTGCGCCAGTTGCGTGCCGTGGCTGTGACGCCGAGATGCTTTTCCACGTTGCTGGCCAGCCGCGACTGGCCGATGCCGTCCGGTGCGTACAAGTAGAAAATCTTGCGATGCAGTGTGAATTGCTCCGTGCTGGATTTCAGCTTGTCGAGCGCTTCCAGGTCGGGATTCTCCGGCACTTCTGCGAGAAACCAAAGATGCAATGACTTGTGGTCGTGCCTGGCATCCGGGTAGGGGTTGAATGCGACGGCATGCTCGACTTCCTGGATGCTGGCGACCACGACCTGCGGCTGAAAGTTGCTGAAACTCATTACCGCACTGCTGATTCGCCGTGCCAGTTCAGCCGACTGCACCTTGGCGCAACGAAAAGCGACATTGCCACTTTGCAGGTAAGTGACCGCGCCACGAATGCCGATTCCCTCCAGAGATTCCACGAGGTCTTTCATCGGCAACTTACTCTTGCCGCCAACATTGATGCCACGAATAAATGCGATTGCGGTAGCCATATTTCCTGTTCACCTTCCGGTGTGAGAATGTGGAAAGCCGATGTGCGGAATATAAAGATACCCGGCGCAAAAGTCGCGCATTGCCTGTACCCCGAAGCCATGGCTTGCCTGGCACTACATCAGGTGGTACTCCCCGACATGGGCGTGCGGGAAGATCAAGAGGGATTAATCGGCAAAATGCCCGATTTCAGGCGCAATCCGCCGCGACAAAAAAAGCCCGGCAATCGAAACGATTGCCGGGCCGGCAATTGCAGGAACGCGTGTACTTAACGGCGCGTCTGTAAGCCACCGAAGTACCAACGAGCGCCCAGTGTCCAGGTCGTGACGTCATCACCGAGTTCCAGCGAGGCGCCCAGCGCAATCTGCTCATTAAGGAAGTAGTCGCCGGCAATTTCGAATGAAATTTCATCGCCCGATTCGTCGAGATCTACGTAGTTGACGAACGCACGGCCTTCGAATTGCGGACTGAAAAGATTGCGCAGTCCTGCGGAAAAGCCGAATCCATTGTCGTCTTCATCACCAAACGGTGTATCGATTTCGCCGTCGATATAAGACAGGCGCGCAACGAGATCCGCGCCGGCCCGCAGGGGCATGGCGTAGCCGCCACCGATTTCGAAAGCCGAAACGTCGACGCCGGAACCGAAATCCAGCGTCTGGAAGTTGCCGAAAATATGCACGGCGGACGTCAGTTCGAGCGAGCCGCCAATTTCGAATCCGTCTCCGTCAACATCGAGAGCGCCAGCATCGAGTTCTGTATCGACATAGCGAAGTTCGGCGTAGTTATAGTCCAGCTCTGCAGCGCTTGCGACGCCAATCGCAAGCAGACCTGCGAACGCACCGACGACTGTTTGCCCAAGTCGTTTACTCATCATAATTCTCCATTCAGTGAAAGCTGATTTGCAGCGCCCGAAAGTTTGTTGCTATCTTGCAACAAGATTTCCATGCGTGGCGGCGCATCCTACCTGACATCCGCACCATTGGACATCGTTGTCGGTCACAAAGTTTGCTTGATCCGCCCGAAAAACTGTTGCTACCTGGCGACACACCCCCGGGTCGGACCTCAGCAAACGACTGATTATTTTGCGAATTGTCCTTCGCTCCCGCTAACATGCGCACAACTCGCCAGCGCCGGAGTCAACCGTGATCAGCAAACTGTCCCTCAAATACTCGATGGAACTTGTCGCCACCATCTTTGCCGTAATGGCGATGCTCGGCGTCGTGCAAACGTTCATCATCGGCAAACATTTCATCATTCCGACGATGATCCTGGCGGTCGCTGTCCTGCTGGGTAACCTGGCGCGCTACGGCTATCGAGACCAGCTGTGGGCGAAGCAGTCGCTGTTCTGGTTCGGGGTGATCGTGACATGCCACGCATTCTTTGCATTGTTCTGGGCCAAGGCGTATCGAACGGCTCTCGGCGCGTCCTTTGAATTCATCTGCGCGGCATTCATCGTATTGATGACGTTTCTCGTATTTCAGTTTGCCCACCGGAACAGCTTGTTCCGCTGACACGGACCCCTGATGCGACGTAAGAAAAAACACGGTTTCCCTGCCCAGGCAATGCTTTTCGCGGTGGTCGCCGGAGGACTGGCGTTCGCCCAGCAAAGCGATCGACAGCAGCGTTTCAAGGATATGTCCCGTGAGGCGGAAGCTCGTGGCCTTGCCGAACCATTCGCGGGAATTACTGCGAATGGTGAGTTTGTTTACGGCCTTTTCCCTATCGAGTCGACAGGAGTATCTACGGCGCCGGTAGTGCGTGCCGCCCGCATTTTTATCGAGACTCTGAGTGTCGCGCAACGCGGCCGCACCGTGTTTCCGGTTGACGACCCGGAGTGGCGCAAATGGATGAACCAGCATTTTTACGTGCGGCAAGGCATGTCGTTCGATGAGATGTCCGGCGAGCAGCGCGACGCGGCGCAGGGCTTGCTGGCAGCGGGGCTCAGTGTGAGCGGCCTGCAACTGACGCGCGACATCATGCGGCTCAACCACACGCTGGGCGAACTCAACGACAACAACTTCGAGGAATACGGTGAAGGTCTCTATTCAATCACGGTGATGGGGGAGCCGTCCGACACTGAGCCCTGGGGATGGCAACTGGATGGCCACCATCTCGTCATTAACTACTTTGTGCTGGGGGACCAGGTTGTCATGACGCCGTTGTTCCTTGGCTCGGAACCGGTAGTAGCCGAGTCCGGCAAGTATTCCGGCACTGCCATCCTGCAGAAAGAGCAGGATGACGGACTGGCCTTGCTGCGCAGCCTCAGCGACGCGCAGCAGCAAATGGCGATAGTGGATATTGCGAAGACCGGCAACAATAATATTGCCGAGGCGTTCAGTGACAACGTGGATCTGGAGTACGCGGGCATTCCAGGCGCACTGTTATCCGCCGAGCAGAAGAAGCGCCTGTTGCAGCTCATCGACCTCTACGTTGCCAACCTGCGCGACGCGCATGCCACGCTTACGATTGCAAAAGTCGAGCAACACCTTGACGATACGTACTTTGCGTGGATCGGTGAAAGCGAGGAGGACGCGGTTTTTTACTACCGCATTTTCAGCCCGGTCATATTGATCGAATTCGATCACCAGAAACCGGCAAACTTGCGGCACCTGTACCCGCCCGCTCCGAATCGTCAGCACATCCATGTCGTTGTACGAACTCCGAACGGCAACGATTACGGCAAGGACTTGCTACGCCAGCACTATGCGTTGCACCCTCACGATCAGTGACGGGCACGAAAACGCCTGACCTTGGCGGCGTTGCCACAGGTCTTCATGCTGCACCAGGTTCGCGAGCGATTTTTCGAGAGGTCGAGAAAAAGCCAGCCGCAACCTTCCGCAACGGGGCAGGCCTTGATGCGATCGAGCGGGCCGTGCTGAAGTAATTCCAGCGACTGCCACACCAGCGGGCCCAGCAAAGCCTGCGGCGGTGCATTGTTGAAGTCCCAATAGACGGAAAAGTCGCGGCCCTGTGCTTTGAGCCGCCGGCACGCCACCGTCTCCCGGATAATCCGGTTTGCATCGAGGTTAAAACGGTCGAGCAGACCTGCCGGGAGCGATTGCCGGTTCGCGACCGCGTCGAAAATCCCGTGCAAAGTTCCCCTGAATTGAATTGCCTGGCTATACGCTTCCGCTTGCGCCTGCTGTTTGCTGCTGGACAACACGCGTGCTTCACGCACATTGATGACATCCGCCAACAGGTGCCAGCGCAACAACGCCGCGAAACTCTCGAGGTAATCGAGTCCGTGTTGCTCGCCCCGCCAAAACTCCACCGTATTGACGAAATCGATCGCGAGGTGCCCGCCGACACGGTCGAGGTTCTCAAGTTGTCGAGGTTCGTCAGTCATGTTAACCATTATAGACCTCTTGACCGGTTACGCGGACTAACGTACGATTGTAACCATCAAAACGAATATTGCCGGTTAAACAGGAGTCACAGTCCAATGCACCATAGCCGCGTCAGCACGTTAATGATCGACTGCCTGGAGGAAAACTTCGACGACAGCCTGGCCTTCTGGTCCGAGGCGCTGGGCTTTCCGGCAGCCCGAAAACCGTCCGTAAACCAGCGCTACCTGACCCTGGGAACGATTGGCGGACGAATTCATATCCGTTTGCAGAAGGTCAAGTCAGACCCGGGCTACCACCTGGACATCGAAACGGACGACGTCTCCGGCGAGGTACAACGGCTGGAGAATCACGGTGCGAAGCGCAAGTACCGCATCAAACGCTGGTGGGTGATGGAAGACCCTGGCGGCAATGCGTTTTGCGTTATCCGTCCCGAAACGGAGAAGTTTCCGCGCGGCGCAAAAAGCTGGAACGACCGGACTCCATCTCAGAGGATTCGCAAAGCCTGAGCGACCGGCAGGCGCGCGGCACGGATAGCCGGGAACAAACCGCCGATGAAGCCGATAATGAGAGCAGCCACAAGTCCTTGCAGTAACAAGTCACCCGTCACTGCAAAATTGAAAACGACCTGGCTGAAGCTTGCGCCGTTCAAAGTCGAAACCTGAAAGCCGTTGAACACCACATAGGCCAGCAGGCCCCCTAAAATACCGCCCGCGAAGGCGAGCAATACCGATTCGATGATTGTTGACATCATTACGGCGAAAGGCCCGAATCCCAGCGCCCGCAATGTTGCGATTTCCTTACCCCGTGCGGAAATCGAGGAGTACATCGAATTCAACGCTCCAAACACCGCCCCGATCGACATCAGTATTGTCAATGGATAGCCGATAAGGCGAATGAAATTGCTGAGTCCTTCGGCCTGGCTCGAATAGTATGCCCGCTCGCTCAACACATCCGGATCGATGCGCGGGTCTTCCTTAAGCGCTGCCTCGAGTATCGGCAAACTGTCCGGACTTTGCAGGCGTACCCGCACGGACTGGTAACTGTTCCCACGCCGGTACACTCCCTGGAGTACACGCACATCGGTCCACAGCTCCGACTCCGAAACACTGCCATCGGCCTCAAATGCGCCAACAATTGACCAGTCCGTCTGCCCGAATGCGATAGTTGAGCCGACATCGAGCCCTGCGAACTGCTGCTGCGCAGCGCGGCCGACAATCAACTCGTTGCGGCCAGGCTCGAACATCCGCCCCTCCGACATACGCACGTTGTCCCTGACATCAAACGCCGCACTCTGAACGCCGCGCAACGGCACGTTCGCATCTTCGTTGGTCGATTTCTTGCGCACATCGACGACGACATACAGTTCGGCCGACAGCACCGGACTATCACCGTCTTTCAATACGCCGGGAGCGTTCGCCACAATAAGCATCTGTTCGTTGGACAAGCCGCTGTTCAGCTCCGCACTGGACCCGCTGCGCAGGACAATCGCCGTATCCTCGGAACCCGCGTTGATCATGGTGCGTTCGAATCCTTTGGCCATCGACAGGACCGCAGCAAACACCAGTACCACCGCCGCTATACCGACGACAGCAACGAGAGACGAAGAAAATCGCTGTGGAAGATTTCGAATATTCAGTGCGGTAACGGCGACGATCTGTTTCAGGCTGCGCATGGTGACTCCTATCGCCGCGCCAGCGCATCGACGATAGTCATGCGCACGGTTTTCAGGGCGGGGAACAGTCCGGCGAGAATGCCCGCGGCGAACATGATTAACACGGCGAGAGAGATTGCTTCCGGCGACAGAAAAATGCCCGGCAGCATTGCTCCGGACTGTTGAATCAATCCCTGTACCAGGACCCAGCCGATGCCGATGCCCAGCGATCCACCGATCAGCATGACGAGTATCGATTCGGACAGCACTACGCACAACAGCATTCGATCGCTGAAACCCAGTGTCTTGAGGACGGCGAGTTCGCCGGTACGTTCGCGCACCGCCTGGGACATGGTATTGCCGGCCACAAGAAGCAAGGTGAAGAAAACGGCCCCGAGAATCAGCGTTACGATCAGCGCGATATTGCCAAACTGTTTGGCGAAAGATGCGGCAAACGCCTGCTCGGTGCTCGTCTCGGTCTGGTTCGAAGAGTTCTCGAATTGTGCATCGATGGCGTTAGCGACATCGACGGGATTTGCGCCGGGCGCCACGCGCAGGATGTACCAGCCGACGGTGCCTTTGCCGAACTCGCGCGCCTCCTCAAAGTAATCGTAATTGAACAGCATATAGGCGGTGCTGCCACGGGGGTCCTCCGTGCTGAAAATGGCTTCGAGGTCAAATTCCCAGGTCCGATCGCCATCGTCCCTGGTCCAGATCGTTGCCTGCAAAGGAATGCGGTCGCCTACCTTCCAGCCAAATTGTTCAGCAAGTTCCACGCCAACCGCCGCGCCTGTCCGGTTCTTTTTCCAGGCGTCGAGTTGCTCGGGAGGGATATCGAGTTCGGGATACATCCGGAAATAAGCGTCCGGGTTTACCGGAAACTGCGCGAACTGGTTGTGCGGGTCCTGGAAGTAGCCACCGAACCAGGACGCATGGGTGACCGACGAGACACCGGGCGTCGCCGAAATGCGGCCTTCGTAACTGATTGGCAGAGGGTTTATCAGGGAAATTTTGTGAATAACCACCAGGCGCTCGGCGTCAGCTACATCCTCGCCGGACCTGAACGCGTAGCCGATCGCGGAAAGCAGCGCATACAAAAGAAACGCGACCAGCACCGACAGAATCGTCAGCGTCGTGCGTACTTTCTTGCGCCAGACATTTTTCCAGATCAGGCCGAAGAATTTCACGCGGCCAACCTCGCTTCCAGCTTGCCCTTGTCGACGTGCAAGGTGCGAGTGGCGAAGTCCGCGGCCTGCGCATCATGGGTCACCATGACGATGGTCTTGCCGTGCTCCCGATTCAGTATCTGCAACAGAGTCAGGATTTCCTGCGCCGTTTCCCGGTCGAGGTCGCCGGTCGGTTCGTCGCACAGCAGAATGGCCGGGTCGGAAACAATCGCGCGTGCGATCGCTACGCGTTGTTCCTGGCCGCCGGATAATTCGCGCGGATAGTGCCTGGCTCGATCCGAAAGGCCGACGACTGACAAGGCAATATCCGCGCGCTTGGTTCGTTCCCGGGCCCCCAGATTGGTCAGGAGTAACGGCAACTCGACGTTCTTGCGTGCAGTAAGTACCGGCAACAAATTGTAAAACTGGAATATGAAGCCGACGTTGAGCGCGCGCCAGCGCGACAATTGGCTGTTGGACATGGATGACAATTCGGCGCCACCGACGGTTACGGTGCCGGCCGTCGGTCGGTCGAGTCCCCCCAGCAGGTTGAGGAGGGTTGTCTTTCCGGAACCGGACGGACCCATTAATGCCAGGAAATCGCCCTGCGGAATCGTCAGGTCGAGTTCGTGCAGGACCTCCACCTGTTCCTTCCCTTTGCGGTATACGCGACTGACGCCGCGCAATTCAGCTAATGCTTCGGTCATACCTTCCCCTTTCGACTAATAGTCGCAACGTTTGCGACCCTGTTCCGGACTAATCTCAATGGCACTTGGTTAACGCCTATCGCCCGTAATACGGGCTCCTACAGCGCGTGA
>JBBDJJ010000029.1:0-3755 GCA_040879925.1 Woeseia sp.
AAAACACACCGCGACGTCCGCCGTACGCTGCTGACGAAGTGCGAATCTCAAAACACACCGCAACGCTGGTGGTGGGCTGGCGGGGGGAGTGTCTTTCCGACCGGGGCAGACAGGGATGTCTGCCCCGGAGCCCCCAGGGATGGGTTCACGGCGTTCGGAAAAGTACTTCCCCCGCCAGCCCTCCGCCAAAAGAAAATAGTTGCATCAATCCCCCGCAACGCTCGCAACTTCCAGCAGGTTGCGCAGCGTTCGTTCGTCGGCGCGTTGCATCGGTTTGCCGTCGATCGGGCTGATGGGGGCCTGGCGTACGCCGTCGACCGGGAACACGGTTGCTTCCACGGCTGAATCTTCGTGCATGAAGCGCAGTCCCGCGAAAGACTCGGCTCGATTGCGGCGGCTCTTCAGGCGGGATTCAAAAAGGCGGTAGGGTACGTGGTGGCTGTCCAGGGTGAGCGCCACGGTCTCGAGGTCGTCTGAAAAGACGTGCAGGTTGACGACGCAGTTTGCGGCGGCGGTTCCGTGCAGGACGGGACCGACCAGCCGCGGCGTAAACCGGGCAAGGAGTTGCATGGCTGAAAGGGCGGCGTAACGCAGGACACGCAGGAGATCCAGGTGTGACTCGCGGCCGAAGAGCTGCAGGTGTTCGCCGAGTGCCTGTTCGATTTCGCTGTTGCCGGGCAAGGCGCCATGTTCGCGCATGCCGAGACGTTCGGCGGCTTTGGTCTTGGCCACCCGGTAGTCGCGTATGCCTTGCTCGACGATGATTCGCGCGGCCTCCTGGGCCACAACCTGGCGGGCGCGATCGATGCCCATTGTCGCTTTCTTGCGCATGCGCAGGCCCCCTTTTTAGAAAATTGGTTCTTCCCGTCCGCTGTCGTCAATGCTTTGATTGAATATGTCTACCTGGTCGTCCTGTACTTCGCATTCAGGCAAGGCGCCTTCCTCGAAAATCTCGAACATCACGTCTTCGTAAGGGTCGGACGCTCTGGCCGGACAGCCGGTGCGCTTGTTGATGCGTACCGTTATAACGCCTTCCGGCATCGGCATGGCGCTGGATGGCACGCCGCGCAGGGCGCTGCGCATGAACTCGATCCACAACGGCAGTGCGGTTCTGGAGCCTTCTTCGCCAGGTCCGAGCGGCCGGTAGTCGTCATAGCCGACCCATACCACCGCCGAAAGACGAGTATTGAATCCACCGAACCATGCATCCCGACGGTCGTTGGATGTGCCGGTCTTGCCGGACAGATCATTGCGACCCAGCTGTGTGGCGCGACGTCCGGTGCCGCGGGTAATCACTTCTCGCATCATGTCCTGGATGAGATAGGCATTCTGCGCCGAGATGACGCGCGGTGCCGCGCGGACATCGCGATACATTCCGGGGGCGACGCTCGCATCGGGGCGGTAGGTTTCGGCGACGTCCACCATCTGTTCGAGGGTCATGCCGTCGGTGGTGAGAGCGGGTCGACTTGTAACGGCATCAGACCCAGCATCCGGCATATTGTCGGGACGCAGATCGGCGCGTAGATCGACGATATCCTGATCGTCCGTTTCGCATTCCGGACAGACGACGAGCGGTTCGGCGCGGTAGAGCATCTCGTCGTCCGGGCCGCTTATGGAGTCGATGACATAGGGCTTTACGGCATAGCCGCCGTTGGCAAAGGTGGCGAAGGCTTGCGCCATGTCGAGGGGCGAGGCGCTGCCGCCGCCCAGCGCCAGCGATCCGTTACGCGGCAATGTCGCGTCCGAAAAGCCGAAATTGGCGAGATGACGAACGGCGTTGCCGACACCTGTGTTGTAGAGCAGCAAGCGCACGGATGCCAGGTTCATGGAGCGTACCAGCGCTTCCCGCATTCGCTGCGCGCCATAGAAACGACCGCTGTAATTGATGGGTCGCCACACAGCCTCCAGCTCGGATGAGTCAATGACCACTGGCGCATCGAGAATAACGGTCGCCGGCGTGTTTCCATATTGCAGTGCTGCGGAGTAAAGGAACGGCTTGAACGATGAGCCGGGCTGCCGCGCCGATTGCGTGACGCGATTGAACTTGCTGATCGAGAAATCATAGCCGCCGGAAAGACTGGTTATCGCACCGTCACGCGGATCGACCGAAACGACGGCTGCCTGAGCCACGGGCAACTGCGCGAGTGCCCAGCCGCCTGCCTGAACCGGCATCACGTAGATGACGTCGCCCGGGGCGAGCACATTTGCAACATTCTCGGGAAACGGACCGGCCGTTTCCGCGTCGATGAACGGCCGTGCCCAGCGAATGGTGTACCAGGGCAACGAAATGCCATTGCCATCCTGCAGAACCACGTTTGCACTGTTGTCGTCGACGAGTGCGGTTACGAGGCCCACGGACAACTGGCCCGGATTGCTGTATTCCGCCAGCCGCAGCCGCAGCTCCTCGGGCCAGTCGGTGTAGGGCTGTTGCAGTATCGCGGTATCGACCTCGAGCTGCGCAATCGGGCCGTGGTAGCCGCGGCGGCGGCTGAATTCCTGCAGGCCGTTCTGCAGCGCGTAGGTCGCTGACGCCTGGAGGCGGGAGTCGAGTGTCGTTACGACTTTGTAGCCGGAGCTGTATATCTGCTCGCCATAGCGCTCGAGCATCTCCCGTCGAACCATCTCGGCGACGTACGGGGCGGACAGTTCGTTCGCCGTGCCATAGAGACGTGACTCGAGTGGATAGGCCATCGCCTCCTCGAGTTCCTGATCGTCGATCATATCGAGATCGTGCATACGCCCGAGCACATACGAGCGCCGCATCAGCGAATTGGTCGGGCTGCGTACCGGGTTGTACTCGGACGGCGCCGGCAACACGCCCGCGAGCGTGGCCGCTTCGGCAATGTTGATTTCCGCCAGCGGTTTGCCGAAATAAACCTGTGCGGCCGCAGCAACGCCATAAGCGCGTTGCCCGAAGAACATTTTGTTGACGAACAGCGCCATGATTTCCTGTTTGCTGAATCGCTGTTCTATTCTCCAGGCCAGAAAAGCTTCGCGGATCTTGCGGCTAAACAAACGCTCGCGGGTCAAAAAGTAATCGCGCGCGAGCTGCTGGGTAATCGTGCTGCCGCCGCCGCTCTCGCTGATGGAACCGGTGCGCATCAGGCTGATGCCGGCGCGGAGTATGCCGCGATAGTCGATGCCGCGATGCACGAAGAAGCGGCGATCCTCGGCGGCTATGAATGCATCCACGACATAGGGGGGCAACTGCTGGTAGCTGACCAGTATGCGACGGCGCTCGCCGATCTCCTCGATCAAACGGCCGTCCCGACTGTAGATCCTGAGCGGTATCTGCAGTGGAATCTCGCGGATGGTTGCCGCGTCGGGCAACCCGGGCTCCACATAATAATAGGCGCCAATGACGCCTGCCGTTAACGCCAGGCCACCGCACGCAGAAAGCCCGGCCAGGAGTACAAGCCACCTGGCATAACGACGCGGCCGGCCATCGGCTCCGCGGGTTTCTTTGGAAGTTGCGTTCAAAGTCGTCCCGGACAGATCAGGCGCGGACCCTCGATTCAGGGGTGGCAGGCAGAACCTCGCCAGTTGCAGTTTATGGGACTGCCTGCAGGAGATTGGTTCGCCGACCCGCGGACGCCAGTGAACGCGGGCCGTGCGGCTGTCGCAGCATGATAGCCAGCGGATGCGCCGCACTGCAACGGCCCCCGGCCCCGACGGTCGACGCATTCCGGGATACCTGCCATTAGCAGGGTGTTGAAAAACATCCTGCTAGTGCGAGACAAGGATGTCTCGCTCGC
>JBBDJJ010000030.1:0-23984 GCA_040879925.1 Woeseia sp.
CCGGAGCGATTGTGCATGGATTCAGACCGCGGCAAGCGCGCGGCAACGGTCCTAGAAGGGAGATGGCGGAGTAGCGCGGCGGCGTGTCGGATCCCAGAATGGTTTGTCGACCACGGTTGCCGTGGCCATCACCCGCGACCAATGCATCTCTCGCTGGTAGTAAATCTCGACGAGAAGTTCGTCACCTGCTTCGCCGTGCGGCACGTTGACGGTGCCGATAGCGATATTCTTCTTGCAGACCGGCGACCAGCACGCCGAGGTAATGAATCCAACCTGTTTACGGCGTCGGTTCACGGATTTGTAAACGTAAGAATGATGTGCGGGCTTATTGCCTTCGATGTCCAGTTTCACCAGTCGCCAGGTACTGCCGCGACGTTTCTCCTCGGCAAGGGCACGTCGGCCGTTGAAGTTGGGTTTCTTGAAATCCACCAACCACTCGAGCCCAAGCTCGAACGGCGAACGCGAACGACCGGGGCGTACGGTGCCCTCAGCCGGAAGGAAATCGACACCGGCCGTCAGGAAACCCGCTTCGATGCGTGCAAGGTCCAGTGCTTCGGTACCAATGGCACGAATACCGTGCAGCTTGCCAGCCTCGAAAATTGCATCCCACAGCGCTTCGGCTTTAGCGGTCTCGACCCACAATTCGTAACCAAGGTCGCCGGTAAATCCGGTACGCGACACCATGAGTTCACTGCCCTGGAAATCGAAATGTGCCAGGCCGAACGGCTTGAGCTCTCCGATACCATCGAGCTGCAGGTTCTTCAATACACTGTAAGACGTCGGCCCTTGTACCGCCAGCGATGCAATGTCGGCGGTTTCCTCACGAATGTCCACGTCGAGACCGATCGCGGCGGCGGTCAGCCAGGCAAGATGGCGCTCCTGCGAACAAAGGCGATATTCCCCCTCGCGCAGGTGGAAGATCGTGCCGTCATCGATAACCTGGCCCTGATCGTTGCACCATACAGCGTAAGCGACGCGACCCGGCTTGATCTTGCGCATGTCGCGGGTGACCAGGCGGTCGACATAATCGAGTGCATCCTTGCCCGTGATGCGATATTTCGTCATCGGCGTCAGATCGAACACGCCGGTCGAATTGCGAATCGCAAAGTATTCGAGGTCGGCGTCGTACAGCGCATCCGCGCTCGTGTAGCCCTTCCAGTCGTGCCATGCGTTCAGCCGGTCGAGTTCGACCAGGCGGGCGTGAAAGGGCGAGCGCAGCCTTTTCTGTTCGACTACATCGATTGTCACCGGATTCTCCATGGTCAGGCGGCCTTTTCGCGGGCCAGGATGGCGCGCGCAGCGTTACGACCGGCAGCGCCGGAAATACCGCCACCCGGATGCGTGCCGGCGCCACACAGGAACAAGCCGTCGAGCGGCATGGCGTATTGCGCGAAGCCGCCGACCGGGCGAACGAACAGAAACTGGTCCAGGGTCAGTTCACCATGGTGCCAGTGTCCGCCGGTAATGCGAAACTCGCGCTCGATATCCACCGGCGTCAGCAATTCAGACGCAATGATACGTTGCCGCAAGTCCGGCGCGTACTGCTCGATCGTTGCCAGGGTCGAATCGAGAAATGCGGCGTGCGCTGCATCGCTCCAGCCGTCTTTGAGATCGTAGGGCGCGTACTGAACGATGGCAGACATGACATGCTTGCCCGTGGGCGCCAATGTCGCATCGCGGAAGCTGGGAAAGGTAATTTCCAGAACCGGTTTGGGCGAATATTCGCCATACTTGGCGGGATTGAAGGCGCGTTCGACATAGTTCGCGTCCGGGGCAATCAGCAGCCGGTCGCCAAAATCCTTCTTTTCCAGACCGTCGAATGCCGGCAAGCCATCCAATGCCAGATGCAGCTTGGCGGCATTACCGCGCATGCGGATATTGTGGATGCGACGTGTGAATCCGGTTTCGACGTGACGGCTGCCGGTCAACGTGAGGATGGTTGCTTTCGGGTCGGCGTTGGAAATCACGGTCCAGCTGTCGAAGGTTTCACCACTTTCGGTTTGCACCCCGGCCGCGCGCCCGTTATCGACGATAATTCGCCTGACCGGCATTCCGGTGCGTATGGTCGCGCCGTTGTTTCTCGCACAATTCGCCAGTGCCTCACCGATGCTGCCCATGCCGCCAGCCGGCAGGTCCAGCGTGCCGTGATTGCCGCACAGTCGATACAGGTAGGTCAGGATGGTATTCGGTGAGCGCGGGCCAAGATGCGTTCCCAGCACTGCATCCAGGCTGATCGCGCCGCGCAACAACGGGCTTTCAAAGCGCTCGTCCACCTCATCGTAGATGTTCATGCCGATCAGGCGCAGAAACTCACGCATCTCCGTTTTGCCGAGGCGCCGGAGATCAAGCCCGAGGCGCGCCAGAGTCAACCAGTCCCTGGACGTGCCGCCGCCGAGGCGCGGCGGTGGCTGGTTCAGGTAGGTCTGTAACAGATCGGCGAAACGCGTCATGCGACGATGAAAAGCACGCAGGTTTGCGGCGTCGGCTTCACTGACACCATCTACTTTGCCACCGTTCAACCGCACATGCGCGCCATCCAGCGCCAGCGCGACAGTGCCCATTTTCTTCGCGGCCAGATTCAGGTTGAGCCCTAATTCCCTGACGACACCCGGTTGCAACTGGTACAAGAGGTGGGCACAGGCGGATACCGAGTAGCCTTCGGCGATCGGACGTGTCCTCGCGGCGCCGCCGACATCGGCGGCCGCTTCGAGTACGATCACCTTTTTGCCGGCCTTGGCCAGCAGCGCCGCGCACACCAGGCCGTTGTGGCCGGCGCCGATTACTACCGCATCGTATCGATCAGTCATCACCAAAATTTCCCGGCACGGTATTGTTTCGTTTCAGGTCGAGGAGTATTTCACGCGCCGCATTGGCTCCCGGTGCAGCCATGACGCCACCGCCCGGATGTGTGCTGGATCCGCACATATAAAGGCCGCCTACCGGGGCGCGATACTGCGCATAACCGGGTACCGGACGATTGAACAACAGCTGGTCCATGGTCAGTTCGCCATGAAAGATGTTGCCTTCTGACAATCCGGCCTCGCGCTCTATATCTTCCGGCGTCCTGATTTCTACATGCAGGATCAGGTCCTTGAAATCGGGACTGTAATTGGCAATTTGATCGATTACAGTTTTGGCGAAGGCGTCGCGCTCCTCGGAGGTCCACGCGCGTCCCTCGACCTGGTAAGGGCAGTACTGGACGAAGCAACTCATGAAATGTTTGCCGGGCGGCGCCATCGTCGGGTCGGTGACAGTCGGAATAACCATGTCGACGTAGGGATCCTTCGACCACGTGCCTTCTTTCCAGTCGTCGTAGGCACGCTCCATTCGCTCCATGGAATCGATGAAATGCATGTCGCCGTCGAGCAGTGGGTTGTTTTTCGGCAGCGCCGGAAAAGTAGGCAGGCCGTCAAGTGCGATATTCAGTTTTCCGGACGAACCACGAATCTTGAAATTACGCACGCGCTGGTAAAAGTCGGCGGGCAAATCTTTCTCGTCCATACACTTGAGAAACGTGCGTTTGACGTCCATTCCCGAAACGACGATTCGTGCATTGATTTCTTCGCCGTTGGTCAGCGCCACGCCTTTGACTTTGCCGTTGGCAACCAGGATCTTGTCAACGCCCGCATCGGTGCGTATTTCACCGCCGTAGGATTGCAAGGCGCCGGCAATAGCTTTCGCGACCGACCCCATGCCGCCGCGCGCATAGCCCCATGACCCGACGTTGCCGTCGACTTCGCCCATGTAATGATGCAGCAGGACGTAAGCGGTGCCCGGGGAATGAATGCCCAGTGCCGTGCCAATGATGCCGCTACCTGACATCGACGCCTTTATCACATCGGTTTCGAAGTATTCGTCGAGGTATTCTGCGACGCTCATCGTCCAGAAGCGAATGGTGTCGTACATGCGATCTTCGCCCATCTCGTAGAAGCGTTGGCCGAGATGCATCAATTCGCGCAGGTCGCGTGGTTTGAATGACGTCGGGTCGGGGGGCGTACGCAACAGTGAGTCGCGAATAAATCGCGTCTGCCGCATGACATCGGCCGAATACCGCTGGTAAGCATCTGCGTCATGTCGAGAGAAACGGGCATACTCGCGATGAGCAACTTCAGAATCCCAATACGAACCAAAATAGTTGCCGTTCTCCATGAACGTGACACCGCCGCCGTAGGGAGTCACCTGCAGGCCGTGTCGATGCAGTTCAAGCGACCTGAAGATCTCGGGACGCAGGAGCGAGCATACGTAGGAACAGTTGGAGTAGTACCAGTCCTTATACAGGTTCCGGCTTACGGTGGCGCCGCCGATATACTCGTTCTTCTCGACACACAGTACATCGAGACCGGCCTTCGCCAGAAAGGCAGCGTTCGTCAGGCCGTTGTGCCCGGCGCCAACGACTATGGCGTCATAGGTTTTCATCGATGTCGGAATGCCCCGAGTTAAGCGTGCAGAAAATCGGAAGTTCGCGGTAGCATGTGGCTGTCAAACGGCAATGCGGATGTCGCAATCATACTCCGTCGCCAGCGCAGCTCGACAGCCGGATGAAGTCGCTCGCATCCCGCATCCGGATAGCTGGACTGAGTTGTAGCTATGCGGTGTGACTTCGGCTGCTGTCAGTCGGCAGCTTTTTCAATGTAATGTCCACTGCCCGCTCAAATTTGTCCAGAGTTTCGTCGAGACATTTCACATCGTGAGCGTCACAAATGAACCACGGCTCGCGCGAGTCAGGTTCAACCAGAATTCCCAGTTCATGCAACTCGGGCGCCAGCGAATCGTAAAATTCGTAGTCCGTTTTAACCCAATCACGGTAATCGCTTGGCACATGATCGTCGAAGAACAATCCCATCATGGACGGGTGTCCTGCGAAGCAATGCGGTATGCCCCGGGCTGCAAGAATTCGTTTCAAACCCGCCTGTAAACGTTTGCCATAGTTCTCGATATTTGCAAGCACATCGGTTTCATCCAGTATCTGCAGAGTACGATTCGCAGCGGCCAGCGATACAGAATGTCCGGTAAAAGTGCCGCCATGCACGACACCGTCGCCGAATTTTCTCATTACGTCCTCGCGTCCGGCCACGACCGAAATCGGATAGCCGTTCGCCATGGCCTTGGCAAAGGTGCAGAGATCTGACTTGACGTTCAACAACTCCTGCACGCCACCTCTGGCAACGCGGAACCCGGTTTTTACCTCGTCCACAACCAGCAGGACGTTGTGCTTGTCACAAAGATATCGCGCATCTTTCATGTATTGAGGAGTCGCCGCGAGGCCACAGCAATTACCCATGATGGGCTCGATCAGAAACGAACCAATTTCGTCACCGCGTTTTCGCAGGACGTCTTCGAGGGCATTTGCATCGTTGAGCGGCACACTGTGAAACAGCGGCTTCAGAATGGACGGGATGCCTTCGCCAAAGGGCAGAACCCTGGGTTCGCCATCCGTTGGAGTCCACTCTTCGATATCGGTGTACCAGAGTACCTCGTTGAAGACGCCATGGTAGCCACCTTCCATGACGATATGGCCGTCTTTTCCGGTGAAGGCGCGAGCAATACGCAGCGCAGCCATTACCGCTTCGGTGCCGGAATTGGAGAAGCGCACAAGCTCTGCCGCGGGTACCATCCTGGCGATTCGGCATGCGACTTCGTATTCAAGTTCCGTCGCCAATGCAAACACGCCACCCACGTCCATACCCTGACGTGCGGCTTCGTCTACCCTGGAATCGGCGTAGCCGAGAATGTTGGGTCCGTAAGCGAGGCGGTAATCGATGTACTCGTTGTCATCGATATCCCAGAGTCGGGCACCTTTGCCGCGTTTCGCGTAGATGGTTTTCTTATCGCCCCAATATCGGAAATTGGAGGAAACGCCAAGTGGCAACCTGGTGTTCGCTTTGAGAAAATGTTTATTCGATTTGTCCAGGCACCTCATAAAACCTCCAGATTATTACCCCGCCAGCTTTGCACAAGAAGCTCTTGAAAGTCCAGAAATATGAATGAATACTCATTCATAATGTGGCAATATGCGGCTTTCGCAGACCCGGGTTGCCGCAGACTCGCGCAGAAATTATGTCAATTGCCGCAAACGGGACGGGGCGTACAATGCCGCTGGGTGTGAAGTCGGGAATGAGGAGCGAGGTAGCCATGTCCGTGACGGCAGCAAAAAGCAGCCGCAGAACCGCAACACGCGAGGAACGCCGGCAGCAACTTATCCAGGCAACGATAAAGTGCATTTCCAAAAAAGGCATTGGCAGCACAACGCTGGGTGACGTCGCTCAGGAAGCAGGGCTTTCGCAGGGTATTGTCAATTTGCATTTCAACAGCAAGGAAAACCTGTTTAACGAGACGCTGCAATTCCTCGCCGAGGACTACAAGTCGCAGTTCGAGAGCACTTTGGAAAAGTCAGGACCGGAAGCTGCCGACAAGTTGCTGGCGCTTATGGAAATGGACCTGAAACCGTCGGTGTGCGATCGGCAAAAGCTTGCCGTGTGGTTTTCTTTTTGGGGTGAAGTTAAGGCGGTGCCAACATACCAGAAGATCTGCGAGGCATACGACCGCAGTTATGACGAGGTCATTATCGGACTTTGCCAGGCGCTCATCGACCAGGGCGAGTACAAGAACATCACTGCCCAGACCGTTACCGATGCGTTGTCTTCCATGACCGACGGTTTGTGGATGTCATGCCTCGTCAGTCCGAAAGGCTTTGATCGCGATGTCGCAATGGATGCCGTATACAGCTACCTGAGGGCGGTGTTCCCGGAACACTACGAATAAGGCGCTCGAGCGCCGGATCGAACGCACTATCGAAGAATGGTGGTTGCTTCTGGTGACCCCAAACATCAACCTGAAATTTTCACGGCAAAACGAGGCCGTCAATTGAATATCGATCTGAACGCGAACGTGCTGGCCTGGCAAAAGAAGTCGCGAGACTTCGCGGAGAATGTGCTGCAACCACACGAAGTCGATGCGGAGCTGAACAACGGCATGTTGTCGGCCGAGCTCAGGAAAGCGCACAAGACGCAGGCCGTCGAACTCGGCTTGAGCGCGATGGACGTGCCGAAATCGCATGGTGGCCTGGAATTGTCGATCGTCGAGCAAGTTGCGGTCTGGGAGCAGCTGGGCCGTGTCACGAACGCCCTTGCCTGGTGCTTCGCCGAACCGCAAAGCTGGATGTTCGAGGCGTGCAGCGACGACCAGATTGAACGCTATGTATTGCCGCTGATGCGCGGTGAAAAGCACGATTGCTACGCAATCACGGAAGAGGGCCCGGGGTCCGACGTTGGCTCGCTTGAGGCGACCGCGGACCTGGCGGATGGTGGCTTCAGCCTGACTGGTGAAAAATGGTTTGTTACCAGTGCAAACCTCGCAGACTTCTTCTGGTTTCAGGCGACCATTCCGTCGGCATCCGAGGACGCACTTTTCTTTATCGATCAGGGCACTGATGGCATCGAGATGACCGCGTCTCCGCTATTCAGCCATACCTTCGCCGCACATCATCCCACCTACCGCTTCAACAATGTCTTGGTGCCGACTGCAAATCGCGTCGGCCGATCCGGCGACGGAATGGCGTTTACGAAAAGCTGGTTCAGGCGCGAGCGACTCATGATCGCGGCGCGTTGTTGTGGCGCGGCGGCGCGACTGATCGAAGAAGCCAGTGCGTTCGCGCAGCAGCGCGAGATCGGCGGCTTGCCTCTGTCTGAGAGGCAGGCTATTCAATTCATGCTGGCAGACAGTGCTACAGAGTTGTGGGCGGCACGCCTCATGACCTTCGAGGCGGCCAGGGCGCATGATCGTGGCGATAACCTCAGGCAACTGCACAATCGCTGTTCCATGGTGAAGCTCTACGCATCGGAGATGGCGAACCGCGTTGCCGATCGCGCCGTACAGATATTCGGCGGTCGCGGCTACATGCGCGAGAACGTGGCAGAGCGCTTTTTTCGTGAGCTGCGGGTCGATCGAATCTGGGAGGGCACCAGCGAAATCCAGAGACTCATCATCGCCCGCGGGTTGTTGAAGCGCGGGCTGGACGACTTGTAGTTCCGAGCGCCAGCCGCACAATGCCCTCCATTACAAAGGCGATTGCTTCTGAGCCACGTTGGCGCCTCCTGCGGGCGTTCCTCGACGGAATGGCTCCCAGGGTTCGTGTGCCGGTTGCCTGCGTAGCAACGATCGCGCTGTGCAGCCTCGTTGGATGCAACCGGGACGGTTCCTTTGCCGATACTTCGCGGGCGCAGGTGCTTAATATTTACAACTGGTCCGATTACGTCGGGCCCAACACGATCTCGGACTTCGAGCAGGAGTTCGGCATCAAGGTCAACTACGACATCTACGATTCCTCGGAGATTGTCGATGCCAAGTTGCTCGCCGGCAGCAGCGGCTACGACGTCGTGTTTCATGCCCATCAGTTCGCGTCACGTCTGGCGCCGCTCGGAGTCTTTCGTCAACTCGATTACTCGAAACTCGACAACATCCACCATCTGGATCCCGAAATCGTCTCCAAGACGGATATGTACGACGACATTCAGGGCTATTCCGTCCCCTACATGTGGGGGACGACCGGCTACGCCTACAATGAGGACATGGTGCGTGCCCGCTTGCCCGAGCTCGAGATGGACAGTGCCAATGTACTGTTCGATCCTGCCGTCGTTTCCCGGCTGGCTGACTGCGGCGTAAGCCTGCTGGATAGCGCCACCGACGTCATACCTATGGTGCTTGCCTATCTGGGCCGCGACCCCAATGCAGTCGATGAGGAAAGCCTGCTTGCAGCAGAGGCGCAACTGGACAGTGTGCGCCCGTACATACGCTATTTCAGCGGCACCAAGATGATCAGCGATCTGCCCAACAAGGAAGTGTGCGTCGCGATGAGCTGGTCCGGCGACTACGCGCAAGCCTCCGTGCGTGCGGCACAAGCCGGCATTGAAATCGACCTGCGATATACCATGCCCAAGGAAGGGTCCGGCCTCTGGGTAGACGGCATGTTCATTCCCGGCGATGCGCCGAACGCAGACAACGCGTACAAGTTTATAAACTACATACTGCGTCCTGACGTCACCGCAGCGATTTCGAATTTTGTGTTCTACGCAAACGCCAACAAGTCAGCTCGGCCATTACTCAGGTCGGAAGTCGCCGATAACCCGGGCATTTATCCTGACGAGGCATCCTGGGACCTGCTCTATCCGGTACGCTTCGGAGAACCCGCCAAGGAGCGATTGCGTACGCGCACCTGGGCGCGGGTCAAGAGTGGGCTCTGACATCCGTGCGGCTTTAGAGAGAACCTTTTGCCTATGACGACCCCCGGAACGGACCACGGCAGCAGTTCGTCGGATGCATTTATCCGCATTACCAATCTAAGCAAGCATTTCGGCAATTTTGTCGCCGTCGATTCCGTCGATCTCGATATTGGACGTCGCGAGCTGTTCTCGATTCTGGGTGGCTCCGGCTGTGGCAAGTCAACCCTGTTGCGCATGCTGGCCGGCTTTGAAACGCCAACCAGCGGGCGAATCGTCATTGATGGTGTCGACATTACGAATCTGCCGCCGTATCGACGCCCGGTAAACATGATGTTCCAGTCGTACGCTATTTTCCCACACATGTCGGTGGAGAAAAACATTGCCTACGGGTTGCAGAAAGAGGGCCTGCCAAAGACCGAGATCAAAACCAGGGTGACCGAGATGCTGGAGCTGGTGCAGCTGCAACAGTTCGCTACGCGCAAGTCGAACCAGTTGTCCGGAGGCCAGCGTCAGCGCGTAGCGCTCGCTCGTGCACTGGTCAAGAGTCCCAAGGTATTGCTGCTTGATGAGCCGCTGGCAGCGCTCGACAAGAAACTCAGGGAGCACACACAGTTCGAATTGATGGGCCTGCAGGACAGGCTGGGTATAACTTTCGTTGTAGTCACGCACGACCAGGAAGAGGCCATGATTCTCTCGAGCCGGATTGCCGTGATGAATGAAGGCCGTTTGGAACAGGTCGGCAAGCCGAAAGAGGTTTACGAATACCCGCGTAACCGTTTTGTCGCCGATTTCATTGGCACGATCAACATGTTCGAGGGTACTGTCGAAGACCGGCGTGACGGCATGATCAAGGTGCATTGCGAAGCGGCGGGCACCGTCCTGACGGCTTGCGATGTCGATGAACTGACCGCGGCAGGCAAGGGTAACGCCGTTTGCCTGGCAATCCGTCCGGAAAAGATATTCATCAGCCAGGAACGTCCCGTAAGTACCGACGACACCTGCCTGCCAGGTGTGGTCGAGGATCTAGGTTATTTTGGTAATCTGTCCCTGTACCGGATTCGGCTCGATACTGGCAGGGTAGTGCAGGTAAGCGCACAGAATCGGCAGCGCTCCGCAGAGCGATTCCTCGAATGGGACGACAAGGTTTTCATTTCCTGGCGAGCGCAAAGCGTCGTGGTCTTGCATGATTAACGCTCAGGATCGACTCTGGCAACGGGTAACGACTGCGATACCCTATCTGTGGCTGCTGGTTTTCTTCCTTGCACCATTCGCGATCATCCTGAAAATCAGTTTCGCCGATCCGGTCATTGCGTTGCCGCCCTTTACACCGTTCTTCGACGACGAAGGCAAACCAGACGCTACCATCAGCAACTATATCTTTCTGCTGACCGACAAGCTGTACATCGTCACCTACCTCAAGTCCGTGTTCATGGCGGCGACGGCAACCGTTTTGTGCCTGTTGCTCGGCTTTCCCATGGCCTACGGCATAGCACGCGCAGAGTCGACGACCCGCAATATTTTGTTGTTGTTGATAATCCTGCCGTTCTGGATCTCGTTTCTCCTTCGTGTCTACGCCTGGATGGGCCTTCTGAACAATTATGGCGTGATCAACAATGCCTTATTGACGCTCGGGATCGTCGATCAGCCGCTGCAGCTCATTTATACCGATTTCGCTGTGTACATCGGGCTCGTTTACTCGTATCTGCCGTTCATGATCCTGCCGCTCTATGCGACCCTCGAACGGATGGACCCGGATCTTGTCGAGGCAGCGCAGGATCTCGGCGCCTCGCCATCCCAGGCGTTTCGCGACATTACCTGGCCGCTTGCGCGACCAGGCGTGATTGCCGGTTGCCTGCTGGTATTCATTCCGGCCATGGGTGAATACGTAATTCCCTACCTGCTCGGCGGTCCGGATTCGATGATGATCGGCCGCGTGTTATTCGATGAATTCTTCGTCAATCGCGATTGGCCGTTGGCGTCATCGGTCGCAATTATTCTTCTCGTTCTGCTGGTCGTGCCCATTGTGCTCCTGCAACGCAGCCAGTCTCGCGACCTGGAGACCACGTGATGAGAAAACGGGGTTCCAGGTTTACGCTGTCGGTGCTGGCATTCGGCTATGCGTTCCTCTATATCCCGCTGGTCTCGGTTATTGTTTACTCGTTTAATGACTCACGTCTCGCAACAGTCTGGGGCGGGTTTTCGACCCGCTGGTACGGTGAGCTGTTGCGCAACGAACAAGTGCTCGACGCGGCATTCCTGAGTTTGCGTATTGCTTTCGTTACCGCCACGCTGGCAACGGTTTTTGGCACGATGGCGGGTCTGGCACTGGCAAGGTTCGGGCGATTTCGCGGCCGAACGCTGTTTTCCGGAATGATCACTTCTCCGCTCGTGATGCCCGAGGTCATTACCGGCTTGTCGCTGTTGTTGTTGTTTGTCAGCCTGCAACAACTGATCGGCTGGCCGGCGCAACGTGGATTTTCGACAATTACCATAGCGCACACAACGTTCGCCATGGCCTACGTGACAGTAATCGTGCAATCGCGCTTATCCGCCATGGATGAGTCACTGGAAGAGGCCGCGATGGATCTCGGTGGCCGACCGCTGCGAGTGGTTTTCGATATTACGCTGCCCTTGATCGCGCCCGCCATGATCGCTGGCTGGCTGCTGGCGTTTACCTTGTCGCTCGACGATCTCGTGATCGCCAGTTTCGTGTCCGGTCCGGGAGGCAGTACGCTGCCGATGTTGATCTTCTCGAAGGTCAAGCTCGGAGTAACGCCGGACATCAATGCGCTGGCAACGCTGATTATTGCCATCGTGACCGTCGGTGTACTTATTGCATGGTCCGTCAGTCGTTATGCCCACCGTCGCCTCTGAGCTATAGGTCGGGCGCGTCCGGCTGCTGCGCCGGGTGGGCGGCAGCGAATGCCGCGAGACTGTTGCAGTGTTGGCCGATCGAGGTAATTGTCGGAAACGGTTTCAGGTCCAGGTCGAAGCGCTGCGCATTGTACAACTGCGGCACCAGCCACACGTCCGCAAGCGACAGCGTGTCCCCGATGCAAAAACGCCCATGCGTTGAGCGATCTTTCACCAGGGATTCAATAGCGCTGAAGCCGTCGCCGATCCAGTGTCGGCACCAGGCCTGCACGCCGGTTTCGTCCTGCCGCAGGTTGCCACGCAGGTAGTTCAACACCCGCAGGTTTTGCAATGGATGAATATCGCAACCGATGAGACTCTGTATTTCCCGCACCTGGGCACGCAACAGTGCATCGTCCGGCAAGAGTGCGGGTGAGGGAAATCGTTCTTCGAGATACTCGGCGATGGCCGGCGATTGTGTCAGCAAATCATCGTCAGTGGTCAGGAGCGGAACGAACCCCATCGGGTTCAGAGCTTTGTAGCCGGCAGCCTGCTGCTCGCCGCGATTGAGCATGACTGACATGTATTCCCACGGCAGACCCTTGAAATTCAGGATGATGCGGATGCGATATGACGCACTGCTGCGATAGTAACTGTAAAGTTTCATCGTCTCGCTCCACGT
Organism: Woeseia sp.; assembly: GCA_040879925.1. GTDB lineage: Bacteria > Pseudomonadota > Gammaproteobacteria > Steroidobacterales > Woeseiaceae > IDS-8. The sequence continues at coordinate 12,754 of JBBDJJ010000030.1, forward strand.
GGCCGAAGGCCCCGTTGCTTAATAGGTTACAATGGGGCGGCGTCGTTGCCCGATGGCGTTACCCGATGGCGTTATCCGACGGTAATGGTTGCGCAACGCCGTAATTTAAAAACTTTGCAAAACGGGGGAGTCGCATGCGATACCACATTATCCTGATTTTCGCGCTCGTCGGCGCGAATGCTCTGGCGCAAGAGACCACGGTCGAGGAAAAGATTGCTGCTGCAATCGCGAGCGATATACGCACGGATGCGGAGATTGCCCGCGATTCTGATCGCTCACCGCTGGAGACCCTGCAGTTCTTCGGTCTCGAGGACGATATGCGAGTTCTCGAATTGCTTCCTGGCGGTGGCTGGTACACCAAAATTCTGGCACCCGTGTTGCGCGATTCAGGAGAGCTGCACGTTGCCATCGGTACGACCAACGTCAGCCAGAACCTTCTCACGGAGCGTGGTTTCGACCGGGTCAAAGTCAGTAACATCAATGTCGAACTCGAGAGAAGCGGGCCATTCGGCACCAATTTCATCCCGGCGTTTGATTTTGGTATCAGCAACGTGGATCTGGCGTTGACCTTTCGCAACGTACATAACTTTACTCCTGAGGGACGCGCCAATATCAACGAGGCCGTGTTCCGCGCACTGCGTTCGGGTGGTCACTACGGTATCGTCGACCATTCGCGGCGGCATATGGAGCCGATGACCAACGAAAACCGCCGCCGCGCCGACCCGGTGCAGATCACGAAGGAGGTGCTCGCTGCCGGATTCGAATTCGTCGATTACAGCGATATCCACTACCGGCCCGACGACGAATTGCGCTTTGAAGTGGGACGGAAGTCCGTTACCGGCAACAGCGACCGTTTTACATTGTTGTTCCGCAAGCCTTGAGCGGGCTACGGTTTACTGACGCCCCTAGCAGCCTGCCGGACTCAGGACCAATCTGCTGCGACGTCGGGAACTCGGCGCATATTGACGATCGTTTTCGTCAAATATTCCCGATATTCTCCTCAAACGATCGCCAATGTGCACTCGATTTCCCACCGTCTCGCTACGATTGCCTAAGTCCGACAGGCCGCTAGCGACTAGCGGGGCGGGGTCGTATACAGCCTGTTGCTGTCTGACGTATGCTCCCCGTTCAGGGATAGTCTGGCCGGCGGTAATTCGGGCATCTTGGCAACCATGGAGTTTGCTGACCAAAGGACCGCGCCGGGAGGTTGATAGGCCCTGGGACGACCCGGAATGGGTTGCCTCAAGGGCTGTGTATGTGTGCAAAACCAGTAATCGGCGTGCCGGCTGATCGGCGCGTACTCGATCCGCATCCGTTTCACCTGGTCGGGGAAAAATACATTACGGCGATCCGCGACGGCGCGGATGGTCTGCCCCTGCTCATTCCGGCCCTGGGATCCGGCATCGCCCCGGACGAACTGCTGTCGGTACTGGACGGCATCCTGTTGACCGGCAGTCCTTCGAACGTCGAGCCGCATCGCTATGGCGGCACACCGAGTCGCGAGGGCACCTGGCACGATCCGCATCGCGACGAAACCACCCTGCCACTGATTGCGCGGGCGCTCGAGGTGGGCGTGCCGTTGCTGGCCGTGTGTCGCGGCTTCCAGGAACTCAACGTCGTTCTGGGTGGCACACTGCACCAGCATGTGCAGGAGGTGCCGGGTTTCGACGATCACCGGGAGAACAAGGAAGAACCGGTCGAACGCCAGTACGGCCCGGCACATTTCGTCAATTTGCCGGAAAACGGCCTGTTGCGCCGCCTGGCCGGAGCCAATCGGCTACAGGTTAATTCGCTGCATGCACAGGGAGTGGCTCAACTCGCGAACGGCGTGACCGTCGAGGCGGTAGCGGATGACGGACTCGTCGAAGGCTTTCAGGTCGACACGGCCAAATCGTTTGCCCTGGCTGTGCAATGGCACCCCGAATGGCGGGTAACCGAAAACCCGTTTTCAATGGCAATTTTCACTGCTTTCGGCGACGCGTGCAGAAAACGCGCCGCACAGCGATCGCCCAACCACAAGGTGTAACGTGAGTGATAAACAAATCTTTCAGGAATATTTCAAACAACACCGGATAGAAGACGTAGAAGCCATAGTCCCGGACATGGCGGGTGCTGCCAGGGGCAAACTCCTTCCTGCCGACAAGTTTGGCAGCGGCGACATGAAGATGCCGGAAGCGGTATTCGCGCAAACGGTGTCGGGCGAGTACGTCACCAACACCTCCAATGTCGAGGACCGCGACATGTGGCTGAAAGCGGATGCGTCGACGTTGCGTCCGGTACCCTGGGCCACCGATCCCGCCGCTTCCGTATTTCTGGACTGTTTCCGCAAGAACGGCTCACCGGTCGATACATCGCCACGGCACGTACTGCGTTCCGTATTGCAGCTTTACGAAAAGCAGGGCTGGAAGGCGATTGTTGCGCCGGAAGTCGAGTTCTACCTGATCAATCCGCACTCAGATGCGAATGCTGAAGTTGAACCGCCCGAAGGACGGCTCGGTCGAACCGACATGTCCCGCCAGCCCTACAGCATCGACACAATGAATGATTTCGATCCCTTCATCAATGATGTCTATGCCTATTGTGAAGCGCAGGGCATACACATCGATACCCTGTCCCAGGAAATGGGCCCGGCCCAATTCGAAATCAACTTCCTGCACGGTGATCCCATTACGCTGGCCGACCAGGTATTCCTGTTCAAACGAACGGTACGCGAAGCTGCTATCGAACATGAGATGCATGCAACGTTTCTTGCGAAGCCGATGTCGGAGGAAGCTGGAAGCGCACTGCACATCCATCAAAGTATCGTCAGCATTAAAGACGGCAAAAACATTTTCTCGACCGACAGCGGCGAACCCAGCAAGTACTTCTATTCATTCCTGGGCGGCCTGCAACGCTACATGCCTGAGGCGATGCTGATATTCGCACCGTACGTCAATTCCTATCGTCGATTCCTTAATTCCTGGGCGTCACCTGTCAACCTCGCCTGGGCAATTGACAACCGTACCGTGGGCCTGCGGGTACCGGACTCCGGCCCGGAAGCCCGACGTATCGAAAACCGGTTGGCTGGCTCCGACGTCAACCCCTACCTGGCCCTCGCCGCAAGTCTTGCCTGTGGTTACCTCGGTATGATGGAAGAACTGGACGCGAGCAATCCGATCGAAGGCAGTGCCTACGAAACGCCATTCGCCTTGCATCGGCATATCTTCTCCGCAATCGAAGCAATGCGAGGTTCCGAAGCCATGCGCAAAACGCTTGGCAACAATTTCGTCACCCTGTACTGCCTCCTGAAGGAAGACGAAGAGCGCGAATTCGAAGAGATCATCACGCCATGGGAACGCGAAATCCTCATGTTCAACGTCTGAGGGCGCCCGGCAAAACACTGCTCGCGCTTTTCTTTCGTTGCTTGCCCTACTTTTTCGCGCCGCCCTCCGGCGGGGGAGTGCGTTCCGAAACGGACACCCCCGTCCAAGGCCTGCGCGAAAAAGCACGGCCGTTCGCGAAAAGAAACGGCGACTGGGAATCAGATGTGCGCCGCAACCTCTGCACACGCGGGCCGGTCAATTTCAGATCATGGCCGGTACGGGACGTTGCGGGCGGGCTTGGCTATGATGCGTGGATAATCGACGTCTCCTGAAGGAGCGAGAAATGGCAGTCGTGGAAAATCGCTCGCGTGACGAGTGGCAGGATCTCGATCGCGAACACTACTTGCATCCGTTTACGGATTACAAAGACCTGGGCCGGAAGAGAAGTCGCATCATCACGCGGGGAGAAGGCGTTTACATCTTTGATGCAGATGGCAACAAGATACTGGACGGGATGTCAGGGCTTTGGTGTGTGAATGTGGGATACGGGCGCGATGAACTGGTTCAGGCTGCGGCCAAACAGTTGAGCGAGCTACCATACTACAACAGCTTTTTTCAGTGCGCGCATCCACCGTCGATCGAGCTGTCCAGGATACTGCAGGAAGTCACGCAGAAGCAGTTCAACCGGGTTTTCTTTACGGGTTCGGGTTCTGAATCCATCGATACGATGATTCGCCTGGTGCGGCGTTACTGGGAATTACTGGAACAACCGCAGCGACAAACGATTATCGCGCGCGTGAATGCGTATCACGGTTCGACGGTGGCGGGCGCGAGTCTCGGCGGCATGAAGCCCATGCATTCGCAGGGCGGCCGGCCGTTGCCGGACATCGCGCATATTGAACAGCCGTACTGGTTTGGCAGTGACCGTGCGTTGTCGCCGGATGAGTTTGGTCTGCGAGCCGCGAGGGCTTTGCGCAGCAAGATCGAAGAGATCGGCCCGCACAAGGTTGCTGCGTTCGTGGGCGAGCCGATTCAGGGAGCAGGCGGCGTCATTATTCCGCCCGACAGCTACTGGCCGGAAATCCAGAAAATCTGCGACGAGTATGGAATATTGCTGGTGACGGATGAAGTCATTTGCGGCTTTGGACGCCTTGGCGAGTGGTTCGGTGCGGACTATTACAATATACGCCCGGACCTGATGACCATTGCCAAGGGAGTATCGTCCGGTTATCTACCGCTCGGGGGAGTCATGGTCGGCGACCGGTTGGCAGACGTTCTGATCGACAGGGGTGGCGAGTTTTATCATGGCTTTACGTATTCGGGCCATCCCGCGTCCTGCGCAGTAGCGATCGAGAATATTCGCATATTGCAACGCGAGGGACTGGTGCAACGTGTGCGTGACGACATCGGTCCGTACCTGCAGAAAGGCTGGCATAGCCTCGGGGATCATCCGCTGGTTGGTGAGACGCGCATGACGGGACTGATGGGCGCTTTGGAACTGGTCGCAAACAAGAAATCGATGGAGCGCTTCGACAGCAAGCGTGGTGTTGGCACGATGTGCCGGGACATTCTTGTGAACAATGGGCTCGTCATGCGTGCTGTGGGCGACACCATTGTGGTTGCGCCGCCATTGATACTGACCCACAAACAGGCGGACGAGTTGATCGAGAAGGCGTGGAAATGCCTCGACCTTCTGCAGCAGGCCTTGTAAGCGGTACAGAATTCGGGGGGCGCAGCGATGACGGCCAAGAAGACCGGGGACCACGCTTTCAACCGGCAAAACCTGTACGGCACTACCAGCGAACCGACATACGCCGGTGCGCTGTCTTTCATGCGTCGCAAATACACGCGTGACCTCGCCGGTGTGGACCTGGCTGTGACCGGCATACCCCTGGATACGGCAACCACCAACCGACCCGGTGCGCGACTGGGGCCACGGGCAATTCGTGCCGCTTCGTCAATGATCAGTTGGGAAAGGCTCTACGGTATGCCGTTCGATCCCTTCGATCGCCTCGCGGTGATCGACTACGGCGATTGCATATTCGATTTTGGACGACCGGAAACGGTGCCGGCCGCCATCGAGGCGCATGCGGCGCAGATCATCTCCGCGGGAGCGGGCGTATTGTCACTCGGTGGCGATCATTTTGTTTCCTGGCCATTGCTCAAGGCCCATGCGGAGCAGCACGGACCAGCGTTGTCTTTGTTGCACTTCGACGCGCACAGCGACACCTGGGCGGACGAAGAGGGCCGTGTCGATCACGGGACGATGTTCTGGCATGCGGCCAAATCGGGCATCGTCGATCCGGCGCATTCCGTGCAGATCGGCTTGCGTACCACCAATCACGACACGCTGGGTTTCAACGTGCTCGACGCACCCTGGGTAATGCATCATGGCATTGACGGCGTTGTCGCCGAATGCAAACGGATTCTCGGTTCGCGTCCGGTTTACCTGACCTTCGATATCGATTGCCTCGACCCGTCCTGCGCGCCGGGGACGGGTACGCCCGTTTGCGGCGGGTTGAGCACTTTCCAGGCGATCTGGATCCTGCGCAAGCTGGCCGGCATCAATGTGATCGGAATGGATTTAGTGGAAGTCGCGCCGGCCTATGACGTCGGCGAAATTACGGCGTTGGCGGGCGCCACGCTGGCGATGGAAATGATTGGACTTTATGCGACGCGTCCATCGACCTGAAGGCGGATCGCATCAGAAGCTCGGTGGCGTACACGCCGAAACCACGACGCAGTCTTCGCTGCCGGTATTGCGAAATCGATGGGGCAGACGACTGTTGAAGCGGTACGCATCGCCGACCGACAGCGTGCGCACCTGATCGGCGACGGTAACTTCGAGGCGTCCCTGCAGAATGACGCCGCCTTCCTCGGCGTCATGACTCAGCATCGACTGGCCGGTGTCGGCGCCCGGCCGGTATCGCTCATGCAATATCTGTAACTTGCTGTCGATGAGGTCACCCCCCACCTGGCGATAGGAGATCGGCCCGTTGCCGATCTCGCTCAGGTCTTCGTTAGCATAAAAATATTTCTCCTCGACGCCGGCATGGGGCGAGAAAAACTCGGCGAAGGACACACCCAGCGCGTCGAGGATGCGTTTCAACAGGCCCAGCGACGGGTCCGTGCGGCCGTTCTCGATGAGGGAAATAGTCGCATTTGACACGTCGGCCTCGCGGGCCAGGCGGCGCTGTGACAGTCCGTGCCGGATGCGCAGCGTACGAAGCCGGAGGGCTACATTTTCCATGGGTTCCTGATCCTGTTGAATTGTTAAACTTACTCAACAATCGTTGGCTGTACACTAACAAAATCAATAGTTTGTTTTCAAGTGTTTAAATATTGTTAACTACTGGCAGCTGCGGTAGGCTTGCCGGCTATGTTAATGGCTAACGATCACGTCAATTCCTATTACGCGGCGTCCCGCCACAGCAAAACGGACTACCCGGCGCTGGAAGGTACGCAACGAGCGGACGTCGTCGTCGTCGGTGCAGGCTTTACCGGCTTGTCCACGGCACTCAGTCTCGCCGAGCGCGGCTATGACGTAGCCGTCGTTGAAGCACAGCGGGTTGGCTGGGGAGCGTCGGGGCGCAATGGCGGTCAGCTGATCGACGGCTTCGTCGACGAATCGAAAATTGTGAAACGCCTGACATGCGCGGAAACAGACATGGTGTGGCAGCTCGGGCTGGACTGTCGCGACCTGGTGATCGAGCGCATCGAGCGTTACGACATCGATTGCGATCTGAAGTTCGGCTTCGTCGATCTCGCGCTGAATGCGCGGGACATGGACTATTTCCGGGGCGAAATCGAACGCAAGCAGGCGCGCAACTATCCGCACCGGTTGACGCTCGTGCCACGAGAGGATATTCGCTCGGTCGTCGGATCGGAGCGTTACATCGGCGCGCTCGTGAACGCCGGTAACGGTCATTTGCATCCGCTCAATCTCTGTATTGGCGAAGCGCGGGCGGCGGCAAAGCTGGGGGTGAGAATCTTTGAGCAATCGGCGGTTACGCGCATACGTCACGGAGTGAAACCGGTTGTCTATACGGAACGCGGCTCCATCGCTGCGACCAAAGTTGTTCTGGCGGGGAATGCGTACCTGGGCCGGGCGGAACCGAAACTGTTCGGCGCCGTAATTCCGGCCGGCAGTTACATCATTGCTACCGAATCGCTGGGCGAACAAACGGCCGCGGAAATCCTGCCGCAGGACATGGCCGCCTGCGACCAGCGAGTCGGGCTGGACTATTTCCGGCTGTCGGCGGACAAGCGCCTGCTGTTCGGTGGCCTGTGCAATTACTCCGGTCGCGATCCGAAGAACATTTCAGCGTCACTTAAGCCGAATATGCTGCGCGCATTTCCGCAATTGCAGAAGGTACGCATCGAATACGAGTGGGGCGGCTATATCGCGATCAGCATAAAGCGCATTCCGCAGCTCGGTCGCATCGGGGAAAGCACCTGGTACGCTCAGGGTTATTCGGGACACGGGCTCGCGCCATCGCACATGGCCGGCAAACTGCTTGCCGATGCCATCGGCGGTGACGTCGAGAAGTTCGATGTTTTCCAGCGAATTCGACACATGAAGTTGCCCGGCGGCAAGTGGTTCGCCAATCCGGCGCTCGCGCTCGGTATGCTTTATTATCGACTGAAAGAATTACTTTAGGGAAAATGGCACCTGGTTAAGACAAATCGCCCGTAGGACGGGCTCCTACAGCGCGTGATCAGTACAAATCGTGGGCTGTAGGAGCCCGTATTACGGGCGATAGGCGATCGACGCCTGATCGCCCGCGATGCGGGCTCCTACAGTCGCACGGTCGGAGTTGTGCAGAGTCTCCCTGGAAGAATTACTCTGGAAATTGCTCTTACGGCAGGAGAATGCCATGGCTGAAAATACCGCGAGAAAACTCGCAAATGACGTGCCGGACCTGGAAGCTTACTGGATGCCGTTCACCGGCAACCGCTACTTCAAAAAGAATCCGCGACTGATTGCACGCGCATCCGGCATGCATTGCTGGACGCACGACGGCGCCAAACTTCTGGACGCCGTGGCTGGACTCTGGTGCTGCAATGCGGGCCATTGTCACCCGAAAATTGTGGAAGCGATCCAGCGCCAGGCGGAAACGCTGGACTACGCCATGGCGTTTCAGCTCGGGCATCCGACAGCGTTCGAGTTGGCCAACAAACTGACGAATATTGCGCCGGACAGCATCGACTATGCTTTTTTTGTGAATTCAGGTTCCGAGGCGGTCGATACGGCGTTGAAAATCGCACTTGCGTACCATCGCTTGCGTGGCGACGGCGCGCGCACACGGTTGATCGGGCGCGTACGGGGCTATCACGGAGTCGGCTTTGGCGGTATTTCGGTTGGTGGCATGTCGCCCAATCGAAAAATGTTTGGCGCGATGTTGCCCGGCGTCGATCATCTGCCCGCAACGCATAATCTCGAACACAACGCATACTCGCGCGGTTTGCCGACCTGGGGCGCGCATTTGGCCGATGAGCTCGAGAGTATCGTTGCGTTGCACGATCCCTCGACCATAGCCGCTGTCATCGTCGAACCCATCGCCGGGTCCGCCGGCGTTCTGTTGCCGCCCGAGGGTTACTTGAATCGTCTGCGACAGATCTGTGACAAGCACGGCATCCTGCTGATTTTCGATGAGGTGATTTGCGCCTTCGGACGCACCGGGGCAGCATTTGCGTCCGGGCGTTTCGACGTTACGCCAGACCTGATCACTATTGCCAAAGGGCTGACCAGCGGCACGGTGCCGATGGGCGCCGTACTCGCCTCCGCAGCGATCTATGACACATTTATGACCGGACCGGAAGGTGCCATCGAGTTCTTTCATGGCTATACCTACTCGGGGCATCCGCTGGCAGCCGCTGCCGGGTGTGCAACGCTTGACGTGTACCAGGAGGAAGGCATGTTCGCACGGGCACGGTCGCTGGAAAAAGCGTTCGAGGATGCATTACACAGCCTCAAGGGCGAACCGAATGTAATCGACATACGCAATTTCGGACTGATCGGCGCAGTCGAGCTTGCACCGATCGATGGCCAGCCTACCGCGAGAGCGATGAACATATTTCGCAAGTGCTTCGACGACGGTGTGATCATTCGCACCACCGGCGATACACTCGCGTTTTCACCACCGCTGATCATCGAGGAATCGCAAATAGACGAAACGATCGAGTGCGTGCGTAACGCGTTGCGTGCCTGACTCGTTCGTTAACCGCAATCAATATTCAGGAAAAGGCCATGGCGCAGAAAGCTTCAGCATTGAACACGATTCGCAGCGTACCGAACTGGGTGAACGGTGAGAGAAAATCGTCCAGAACGGGTCGATCCGGCAAAGTATTCGATTCGGCAACTGGCAAGCAATGTGCCGAAGTTGCAATGTCGAATGAACAGGACGTGGCCGACGCGGTGTCGGCAGCGAGCGATGCGTTTGCAAGCTGGTCACGAACATCGGTTCTGCGCAGGGCCCGGGTGATGTTCAAACTGAAGGAACTCATCGAACGCGACCGAGCGGAAATCGCGGCACTGATCACCCAGGAGCATGGCAAGGTGTTGCACGACGCCGATGGCTCAATACAGCGGGGCCTGGAGATCGTTGAATTCGCTTGCGGTATGCCGCATCTTATCAAGGGCGAGTTCAGCGACCAGATCGGCACCGGGGTTGATTGTTATTCGATGCGGCAGCCGCTTGGAGTGTGTGTCGGCATCACCCCGTTCAACTTTCCGGCCATGGTGCCTTTGTGGATGTTTCCGATGGCGATTGCCTGCGGCAATACCTTTATATTGAAGCCGTCCGAGAAAGATCCGGGTTGCTCGCTCAAGTGGGCAGAGCTGCTGGCTGAGGCCGGCCTTCCACCGGGCGTATTCAATGTCGTGCAAGGCGATCATGTAGCCGTCAATGCATTGCTTGCCGACGAGCGGGTGGCTGCCGTCAGTTTTGTCGGGTCGACGCCGGTGGCGGAACACGTGTACCGGACAGCGTCGCACAATGGCAAGCGGGTACAGGCTCTGGGCGGCGCCAAGAATCATATGGTCGTGATGCCGGATGCCGATATGGAGCAGGCTGCCGATGCGCTGGTTGGCGCCGGTTATGGTTCTGCCGGGGAGCGTTGCATGGCCATATCGGCAGTGGTTACGGTGGGCGATGCCGCGGAACCACTGCTTGAGAAACTGCTGCCGAAGATTGCCGCGCTCAAGGTCGGCCCCGGCACCGACAATAACAATGATATGGGCCCGCTGATCACGGCTGAACATCGCGACAAGGTGCGGTCTTATATCGATCTCGGAGAACAGGAAGGCGCAGAGCTGCTGGTTGACGGTCGGAGTCACGATATTACGAAGTCGCCCGGCTATTTTCTCGGCCCCACACTGTTCGACCATGCAACCGCCGACATGCGCGTGTACAAGGAAGAAATCTTCGGTCCGGTGCTGACGATCACGCGGGCGGCGTCCTTCAGCGATGCGATGCGACTGATCAACGACCACGAATACGGTAACGGCACGGCAATTTTTACACGCGACGGCGACGCCGCGCGCGAGTTCGCCTCTACCATCCAGGTTGGCATGGTCGGTATCAATGTGCCCATTCCCGTGCCACTGGCATTCCACAGTTTCGGTGGCTGGAAACGCTCCTTGTTCGGCGATACGGCGGTGTACGGAATGGAAGGCGTCCGCTTTTACACGCGGCTCAAGACAGTTACGTCGCGCTGGCCGACCGGCATCCGGGCCGGAGCCGATTTTTCCATGCCAAACCTGTAACGCAGCACACAGGACACGCCCGGAAAGAACGGATTTGCAGGCCTGCCTCCGTAGGGCTAAGGTGGGCGTGCATCGTAGTGACCAGTCCCAGGTCCGACCGGCTGCCAGGGAGACTCTGCACAAGTCCGATCGTGCGACTGTAGGAGCCCGCATCGCGGGCG
>JBBDJJ010000031.1:0-23319 GCA_040879925.1 Woeseia sp.
AGGCTATCCGCCTGAATCTGCAAACAAACTCGCGTGTGGTCCGCAGGAACTTCAGGCTAGAGCGCTGCGCCGGAGTGAATCGCCCGTGATACGGGCTCCAACAGGTGATAATGAACCCCTGTAGGAGCCCGTATCACGGGCGATTCACTCCGGTTATTTGCGTCGCCCCCTGACGCCTCGCGGTACGCATGACCTTGCGTCCCCAGGCAGACAAGGAATCGAAATACGCATAGAACGCCGGAACGACCAGAAGCGATACCAAGGTCGAGAAAGCGAGCCCGCCGATAATGGCGCGCGCCATCGGAAAATAGGGCGGGCCGTCGCCGCCAACCTGTGTGGTGCTGACAGCCAGTGGAGCCAGGCCGACAATAGTCGTGGCCACAGTCATCAGGATCGGCCGCAACCGGTCACGCCCCGCTTCAACGATTGCTTCATTGCGCGGCAAACCGGCTTGGCGCAGATTGTTAACGTGGTCAATCAGGACAATGCCATTGTTCACTACCACGCCAATAAGAATCATGATGCCAATGGAAGCCATGAACGAAAAAGTAGTACCTGTCGCGGCGAACAACAGGAATACGCCAAAAATCGAAAACAGTATCGAGCCGAGAATGATGGAAAACGGGAACAGAAGTGACTCGAAAAGCGCCGCCATGACCAGGAATATGCAGGCGATTCCAAGAAAAATGTTTTGCGCCATCATCTGCTGCGTTTCGTCCTGCCGCTCGAACCCGCGCCCGAACTTCCAGTTATAGCCGGGCGGCAGCTCGAACTGCTGCATAAGATTTTCCACCCTCGGCCGGACGTCCTCCAGGCTGGAGTCATTGTCCAGGTTGGCGCTCAGCACAACGGCTGTCTGCCGGTCAGTACGCTGAATCGTGTCCGGTGAAAAGCCGACGTCGAAATTGGCGACACTGCGCAGGGTTATACGCCGACCTTCAGGGGTATAGAGAGGTAAATCTCCGAGCTGGTCGATGCTTTGCTTGTCACTTTCGCGAAATGCAAGGCGTACTGCTACCTCGCCGGACTCACCACGGAACTCACGCAGATTCTGGCCCCGCATGGCGATTGCGATAGCGTCGGCTATCTCGCGGGTTGTAAGGCCGACACCGGCCGCGCGCACCCGGTCAATCGTAACCTGCACTTCACGCTCGCCAGTTTGGGCGTCAGACCGCACGTCGCGCAGACCCTCGACACTTTCCAGCAACCGAATGACATCGACTGCGAGTTCGTTGAGTCGTGCAGTCGAGTCACCGGAAACCTGCAGGCTGAAGCCGCTTCCGCCGCCCTGCTGGTCAAACTCAAAATTGGGCTTACCGATGGCGATGACCGGCATGCGCTCCTTGATTCGCTCAATTACGTCTACGGTTGACAACGTAGCGTCATCGTCATCCGTCAGTAGAATGGTGGACTGCGCGGAGCCCTTATCGTAATAGCTGTAAACCGAGCGGATATTCAGTTCTTGCTGGTTGTCGTACAAAAATCCTTCAATTGTGTCGACGGCCTGCTTGACGCGTTCGAGTGGGTGCTGACCTTCGATGTGATAGGGCATATAAAGGCGGCGGCTTGTGTCCTGGGGAAATGCATCGAATTTCACGAGCTGCAACATCAGTGGCATTACACCTACAGCACAAATAAGCAACACGCCGAGTCCGGTCCACCAGGGATGGCGTAGAATCCAGTGCAGGCTGCTGACATAGCGACTGGTAAGCCGGGAAATGACTGCGCCTTCTTTCGGTTGTGGCGGCGGCGGAATGCGGGCGGCCAGCATCGGCACCAGCGTCTGCGCGATCAGCAGCGACGCGAACAGGGCAACAATAATCGTTACGGCGACATGCGTCATGAATACCGATATATCTGTTTTCGTGCCGAACATGATCGGTACGAATACGATCATCGTCGTGGCAGTGCCGGCGATCACGGCCAGACCGACCTCGCGCACGCCGGCGAGAGTCGCGTTTAGCGGATCTTCCGGATTCTTCGCCCGGTGCCGGAATACACTTTCTGTAACGACGACGGCATTGTCGACGAGCATGCCGACCGCGAGCATAAGGCCCATCATCGTAAGCATGTTGAGGCTCAAGCCGGCAAAGTACAGCACGCCCAGGGTGATCGTCAGCGAAAACGGTACCGCGGCGGTAACAATCAAGGTCGTCGTCACCTGGCGCAGGAACAGGTATAACACGACAATTGCAAGCAGCGCGCCGATCAATCCTGCGTTGAGGAGGTCGGACAATGACTCCCGAACATTATCCCCCTGGTTGTCGAGATCGAATATGCGAATACCCTGCATCTGCGGCAATTCACTAATCTCGGCAATCTCCTGCATTACGCGATCAGTGACTTCCACCATGTTTGCGCCGGTCGATTTGCTGACTGCCAGCCCGATTGCATAGCTGCGGTCCAGATGGCGTCCGTAATCGCGATCGGGACTGCGTAACTCGATGCTCGCGACGTCGCGCAGGCGCAAGTTAGCGTCATTTATTGCGATATTGCGGATCTCCTCGACCGCTGTGAACTCACCGCGCGGCCGGACGCTGAAGCGTTGGCCACTGTCTGTGATCTGTCCGGCGCTGACGGCAAAGTTGCTGCGCTCCAGAAGATTCTTGAGTTCATCGATATCGACGCCATGTGCCGACATCCGGTCGGAATCCAGAAGTATGCGAATTTCTCGCGGATCGACACCTTGCAGTTGTACGCGCGATACGCCTTCTATTCGCTCTATGCGGCGCTTCAGCAGACGGTCGAGAAGTTCATGGCTGTCTGACAGATTCCGATCGCTTGAGATACGCAACTGCAATACCGGCTGATCAGCGAGGGACCCCGTAAAGATGAAAACGCGGCGGACGTCCGGCGGCAGTTCGTGGCGGACGCCGTCGACCTTGGCGCGTGCCTCTATGCCCTTGGCTCCCATACTCTCGTCCCAACTGAACTGCAGAAATACCTGCGCCTGATTTTCAGTGGATGTGGAAACCATTTGTTCTACGCCGGAAAGCGTAGCCAGCGCTTCTTCGATGGGTCTTGTGATAAGGCGTTCGATTTCTTCCGGCGTGGACCCCTCGTAGGGAATCTGTATAAAAATGCCGGGAAACTCGATGTCTGGAAATTTCTCCAACGGCAACATGCGTGCCGCGATTCCGCCGATTAATGCGCAAGCGACAAACACGACCATCGTCGTTACCGGCCGGCGCAGCGCGATCTCGGTGTGCTTCATGGGGCTGGGGTCTCAGGAACTTGCGGGCAATGGCGGTGCCTGGCCGGGCGAGACAGCGGCTGTCCGCCATTTCTTCCGGTCGAGCAGCGAATAGACGACCGGAATTACAACCAGTGTCAGCAACGTCGAAACCAGCAAGCCACCGATAACCGTGATTGCCATCGGCGTGCGAACCTCAGCGCCTTCTCCAAATCCAATGGCCATCGGCAGCAATCCGAGCACAGTCGTCAGAGTCGTCATCAGTATAGGACGCAGGCGACTGCGTCCCGCTTCGAGAATTGCCGCGGTTTTTTCCATGCCTTCGTCGCGCAGCCTGTTGATCAGGTCAACGAGCAAGATTGCATTATTGACGACGATACCCACCAGCATGATCATGCCGATGAAGGCCACGACGTTGACAGTTGTACCCGTCAGGAACAGTGCGAAAACCGCGCCGACCAGCGCTAGTGGAATCGTGAACAGTATGACAAACGGGTGGATAAGTGACTCGAACTGCGAAGCCATCACCAGGTAAACGAGGAAAACTGCAAGTATCAGTGCGAATTGCATGGAGCGAAACGACTCCTGCATTTCCTCGTTCTGTCCGGATACCATGGCCGTAATGCCGTCAGGCATCGGTGAACCGGCAATAATGTCCTGCGCTTCGGCAGCCGCGGCACCGAGATCGCCATAGGCGAGGTTCGCCGTGATAATTGCGGCGCGTTCCTGGGCGATCCGGCGTACTTCCGCAGGTCCACGCGATACGGATACTTCGGCCACCGCATCGAGCGTTACAGGACGTTCGGCAGCAGGGTTGACAATAAGGTTTCGTATGTCTTCGATGCTGGCGTCCTGGTTGTTGACGCTGCGTACCATTACGTCGATCTTCTTGTCGCGCCAGGTGTAGCGTGTTGCCAGCTCACCGCGAACATTGGCTACCACTCGATCGGCGATATCCCGTACAGAAAGGCCGAGCCTGGCGACCTGTTCCTGGTCGAAGACGATCTGGATCTCGGGGTTGCCCAGCTCGATAGTCGTTTTAACGTCAGTGAAGCGGCCGGATGCCGCCAGCTCGCGCACAATTGCCTGTCCAACCGTCTCGAGGCCCACCAGGTCGTAACCCGACACCTCAATCTGCAGAGGGCTGGCGAAGCTCATCAGGGCGGGACGACTGAAATCGTATTGCACACCGGGTGCGCGCGAAAGTTCGTCGCGCATCGCTCGCATGACCAGCTCTTCCTGATCGCGTCCTGCGCCTGCACCGAGTGTAATGCTGAGTGTGCCGGTGTTCTCGCCTGCATCGACGGGATTGGCGTCAAGCCGGTTACCCGTACCGGCAACCGAGTAGCTGACCTGGACAAGATCGAGATCTCTGGTCACGCGTTGCGCCGTCTGGATGGCGCGATCGGTTTCGACAAGCGGTGCGCCGGGCGCCAGTCGAAGGTCTACGTTGAACTCGCCCTGCGACAACTGCGGGATGAGTTCCGTGCCGAGTCTGGGCACCAGCAACATGGCGCCGACGAACACCAGCGCGGCGGCGATGACAACTGGAGATCGGTGCTGCAATGACCATTCGAGCAACGGCGCGTAACGGCGAGCGGTTATCGCCAGCAGGCGTTGAAAAACGCGTGTCGGAATCCAGAGAATGAGCCAGAACAACCAGCGAATTGCTACAAATACGACGCCAAACATACGAATAACGAAGGCCACCGCGCGCGTAAAGCGGCCGGGGGCGGACTCTGCACCGGGCTCGATGTAACGAGGCGAAGCGCCAAGCGCAGCCAGCATCGGAATGAGCGTGAGCGCAACGACCAGTGAAAACACCAGCGCGAATGTCACAGTCAGGGCCTGGTCACGAAAAAGCTGCCCCGCTATACCGCTGATGAAAACCATGGGGAAGAACACGGCAATCGTTGTCAGCGTTGACGCTACCACCGCCGTCGACACCTCAGCTGTGCCGTTCTGCGCTGCCTCGACAATTTCCTGGCCCTGTTCCTTCTTGCGCACTATGTTTTCGAGTACGACAATGGAATTGTCGACCAGCATGCCGATGGCCAGCGCGATTCCGCCAAGCGACATGATGTTGAGCGATACGCCGTTTACGTACATCAGCAGGAAAGTACCGATAACGGATACCGGGATGGCTATGCCGATGATAGTGGTCGCACGGGAATCGCGCAGGAACCCGTAGAGCACCATAATGGCCAGTATTCCGCCTACGATTGCGGCGGACGTCACTTGCTGAATCGCAGCCGATATGAATTTCGACTGATCGTAAATTTTGACTAATTCGAGATTGTCCGGCAGCGTATTTCTTACCTGTTCCAGCCGACTCTCGATGCGACGTGCCACCTGCACCGTATTCGCGTCACCCTCTTTGTACACCGCGAGTTCCACCGATTCCCGGCCGTTGACCCGGGTTATCGCCTCACGCTCCTTGTGACCACTCGTGACAGTTGCCAGGTCGTGCAGGTACACAGGCCTGCCGCCGACATTTGCCACGATAGCGTTGGCGAACTCCTCGACCGTCAGAAACTCATTTATAGTGCGCACGAGAAATCTCTGGCTGCCTTCCTCCAGACGCCCCCCGGACAGGTTGACATTTTCAGCGCGAATTCTTGCTGCGATCTGCTCGATGCTCAGACCCAGCTGCGACAGCTTTTGCTGATCCACCTGGATCTGGATTTCGTCCTCCAGCCCACCGCTGACTTTAACTGCGGCAGTTCCTTCTTCCGCCTCGAGGTCGTTTTTGATGCGGTCTTCGGCAAGGCGCCGCAGTGCTTTCAGCGAACCATCGTTCATAACGGCGTCTGCTGTGTCCGGCGCAGCCTGCTTCTGCATCAGCCCGAGCCGGACGATCGGTTCCGACGAGGGGTCAAACCGCAATAGCAGCGGTCGACTTGCTTCGAGCGGCAGCTCGATGACGTCGATTTTCTCGCGCACGTCCACGCCAGCGATATCCATGTTGGTGCCCCACACGAATTCGAGCGTGACGTCGGATTGGCCTGAGCGGGAAACCGACCGCACGAGCCGGACGTTCCTGATGATGCCTACCGCTTCTTCGATCGGCTTGGTGAGGAGGTTCTCCACCTCAATCGGGGCAGCGCCTGCCAGTTCCGTGCGCACCGTAATAGTGGGATAGGAAATGTCCGGCAGGAGATTCATATTCAAACGCGACAACGACACCATGCCGAACAGGCCAATGGCCACGGTGAACATCGCAATTGTGATGCGGCGCTCTGTAGCGATCTCGATCAAACGACGCACTGTATGGACTCCTCGCCTTTATTCGGAATCGGCCGTGCCTTTCTGCGCAGCACTCTTGTCATTGCTTTCGGCATTGATGACGGACACTCGCGTGCCTTCTTTCAGCCCGGCCTGGCCGACCAGTACAAATGTCTCCTCATCAGCGAGGCCTGCGATGATCTCGATCCGACCGTTCTCGGTGTATCCGGTGGTAACGGCACGGCGGTGTGCGGTTTCCTCATCGACGATGAATATCGCCGTTTCGCCTTCTTCCTCGACAATGGCACTGCGCGGAATTTGCAACGCGTCGGCATGCATGTCGTACACGATTGCCAGGCGAGCGAACATCCCGGGTTTCAGGCGACGAGATTCATCGTAGATCTCGATGGTGGCTTTAAACGTTCCGGTTGCAGGATCGACGATAGGGCTGATACGCGCGACTGTGCCGGAAAATGTGCTTCCTTGCAGCGCATCCACGCGCAGTGTAGCGGCCTGACCTGGTGCAATGCGTCGATACTCTCTTTCGGGCACATGCAGGTAGGAGACGAGAGGCTCCAGACTGGTGATCTGGAAAGTTGGTGCATTGACATCAATGGTATTACCGACCTTTATGAAACGCTGCGACACGACGCCGTCTATGGGCGCGCGAATCTCCGTATAGCTCAGTTCGAGTCGCGTCAGGTCGTGTGTTGCCTGTAACGCTTCCATTTCATACTGAATTTTCTCGAAGTCGCCGGCGCTTATCAGGCTGCGATCCCGCAAATCGATATTGCGCTGGTAATCTCGCTGCAACTTGCTGAGATTGGCCGCTGCCTGCTGCATCTCGAATCGCAGGCGATCTCCGTCCAGGCGGGCGAGAAGCTGTCCGCTTTCTACATCATCGCCTTCTTCGACGTGGATCTCGCGAACTTCGCCGCCTACCTTCGCCACTACCTGCGCATCGGCGAACGCCTCAATCGGCGCGGTGCCCGAATAGACCGCATATATGTCGCCGCGGCTTCCCAGCGCAATTTCGACGGGTATGGCAGGCGCATCCTGTGCAGAGTCGTCGCCCGCCTTGTCATCAGCGTCGGACTGGCAGCCGCCAAGTATGGCCAGAATAAGCATACCCAGCGCCAGAGTTATCCCGGTCTTGTTCATCGGTACCTCGGATTCTTCATTTTCAAATGCGCGGTGAATCAGCGCCCTGGTCCCAATCAACCAGCTGTGTTTTCGCCGGAATCACTGCGTGCAAGAACCTTTACGCCGTCTCGCAGACCGCCTTGTCCGGACAAAACGACTACTTCGTTTTCGTCGATACCGTCAAGGATCTGCACCTGGCCAAGCGATTCGATACCGAGCGTTACGGATCGGCGCGATGCAGTTCCACCGTCTACAACATAAACAATATTGTCATTGTCTTCACGAAGAATCGCCGCGCTGGGAAGCAGCACGGCGTTGGCATGCTTCTCCCAGGCGATGCTGAAGCGACCGAACATACCAGGCGCCAGTCGGCCGTCATTGTTGTCGATATGGGCGGTAACGCGAAAAGTACCATTGCGCATATCGACAGTAGGACTGATGCGCGCAATCCTGGCACGAATCGTTTGCTCCGGAAGTGCGTCAACAGTTACCAGGGCTTCGTTTCCTGCCGAAATTCGCGAGAGTTCGCTTTGCGGTATCAGCAGGTAAGCAACGAGCCGCGACGTGCCCGTTATCCTGAACAGGGAGGTGCCCGGGGCAACCTGCGTACCGAGTTTCACGTCGCGCGAGGAAACCACACCGGCGATCGGTGCCCGAATCGAGGTATAGCTATACTCCAGCCTGATGAGGTCGTATGCCGCTTTGAGCGCGTCCAGCTCGAACTTCAGGCTTTCGACGACAGCCGTACTGACCAGGCCGCGCTCCTGCAATCGACCCAGGCGTTCGTATTCCCTGGTGCTCATCTCCAGTCGGGCTTTCGCCTGCCGTACCTCGATGCGGAGGCGCTCGCCGTCTAGGCGCGCCAATAGCTGCCCCTCGGTCACGCTTTCGCCTTCCTCGATGTGCAACTCGGCCACTTCGCCCCTGACCCGTGCGGACACAACTGCCTCAGCATCCGCACCGATGGCCGCCGTCGTCTCGTAGGTAGCGTAAATATCTGACCGGTAGGACGTCGTTGTCTCTACCGGCAAGGCCGTGGTGGACTCGGCTGTGATGCTCTTTGCACTCTTTGCCTCACCAACGTTGCAGCCGGCCAGCGAGGAGCCGGCGATCGCCACCAGCAGGACCACGGCATACATTACAAGATAAGTTCTCAAGGATTTTCTGTTGGTATTCATGGATTTACCTGCACTTGCCTGCGTTCGCCGGGCCTCACCGCAGCTCGCGCCCGGAGACGACCTGGCCTTGGTTGTATAGTGTTATAGTTGAGTATAACACCAGATAACCATCCTGCAATAGCCTTTGGCGCTTTCGGGGAAATTTTATTTTTACCTTTTTTTTCAGAGTCTTGTGATTTGCCGGTGCGGTTCCTTCTGTCGGATCCTGCGACAGCCCGCCGGAATTGCAGGTGGTTCTGCTCTTAGATGCGCGTGCACGGCCATTTGGATTGAGATAACGGTGTTTTGTTCGCCGTTACGCGGCCGGCGCTACCGGGTTCGCATTGCGTGCAGCGTAATGAATCCCTGGCGCAGCGACTTGGACTGGATGTCGAGACCGTTCGCCACAAGCACTTCCATTACCCAGCGATAGTCCAGTCGCAGCTTCCGGTAGGCGCTGACGTGTTGGTGCCAGCCGTCTGCTTGCCGCGTATGCAGAATGTCATGTACCTGGATAGTGTCACCGACAGTTTCGAGGAAGCAGGTAAAAATCCGTTGATCGTCCGAACGAATCGGGATGAAACGTGCTGGACCGGTAGGGGCGGGCTGCGTGTAATCACGCAAGGACAGGATTACCGAACCACCGTCGATTACGGCGTCAGCACAATCACGAATGAGCTGCTCTACTGTGTCTTTGTCCGGCAGATGCACAATCGAGTCGCCCATGCAAACAATCAATTCCGCTTTTTGCGGCAGATGATTGCGAAAATTGCTGATGTCGTCGCATATTGCGGTGACCGGAAGATGTGCGCCATGCTGCGCAAGTTCGCCTAGCAACTCCGCACAAAAATCAATGGCGAGTACCGAGAACCCGCGCTCGGCCAGCGGTACGGACTGGCATCCCGGCCCGCAACCGAGGTCAACCGCGAGGCCATTGCCACCCGGCACAATCTCGAGGTCTTCGAAAAGTCTGGCATTCTGCCGATATGCTGTGTCGAAATCGCCGAGTATCCAGGAGTAATGAGGCGCCAGCAGGGAGTCGTAATGTGCCTTTACGGATGACATCGCAGAGTTGGCCAGCTACCTGACGAAAAAGGTCGCCCAGTGTACCCGGCTTATTGGTGGCCGCGGAGGAATCGCGGGCCCGGCTGGTTACAGAAAGTACTGAGACAGGAACGGATTCATCATACGATTTTCAGGATCCAGCCGGCGCCGTATGCGACGAAAGAAATCGAGCCTGCTGCCGAAAATTACGTTGGCATAATCCGGAAGAAGGCCTCGGGTTTGATTGAAGAAAGGCAAGCCGCCCCAGTGCTGTGCAAAGTCACCGAAGTCAATGACAAAATTTTCCCAACCTTCAGCCTGCGTCGACACCGCGCATAACGCAAACATCGGTTCGTCGAACGACGGTGACAGCAGGGCAGACTGATCGTGACAAAGACGATAGCCCATGGTTGGCATGTCGCAACGAAATCCGCTTTCTTTCAACACGCGCGTGCAGAAATCCTGGTACGCCTGCACAACGATCGAAAAGTCCGCGGCAGGGAACATCCAGGTCGAATACTGTAACTGCTGCCTGTCGTTGCCTGATTTGCCGGAGCCGGCTGTTGCATTGCTGCCGGACGAAACCAGTCGATTGTTGACGATTTCCTGAGTCATGCGGCTGATCTCGTCGATCAAACGGTAACGAACGCCTGCCATCGGCACGATGCGATTGAGAGATTTGAACACCTGCGGCAAAACCGTGCTTTCACCCCAGTCCTTTATTTTCCAGGGCACCCGGTGTGTCGACGTGGTCGTCGCGCTGTAGCGCCGCAGGTCCAGGTAAACACGATCGCGAAACGGCAGCAAATAGAATTTGATACCAATATCCGTTCGGCACAATTTCTCAGCTGCCGCGGAGAACTGACGAATTGTGCAGCGCCGATGTGAGACTGAAAAGGGACGGACAGGGCGTACCTTGAGCGACACCTCGTAGATTATTCCGAGCATGCCGTAGCTAAGTCGAAAGGCGTTGAGGAGATTGGCTTTGTCGGGCGTGATTTCCAGCTGCCGGCCGTTCGGTGTCACCGCTTTGAAAGACAGAATCTGCGAAGCGAAGAACGCTCCGTCACCGGCCAGGGCAGCTCCGACGCAGCCGCCGGCGACGGCACCGCCTACAGTTCGGCTCATCAGGTCGTGGCTGCCAGCCAGTTCGAGTCCCTGTTCCAGCAGGGCTGCCGCCAGTTTGCCCAGACGGACACCGGCCTGAACGGTGGCGACGTCGTTATAGGCATCGATATGGACAATCTGGTCGAACGCCGTCATGTCCACGACCGTGCCGGCGCTGGCCAATGCGCAGTCGGTCGAAGCGCTCATCGCGCCTGCCGGACGGAACGGCGCAAGGTACGGCGAGCCAGCGGACATCACAGCGCGCAATTCCTTCAGGGTCGCCGGGCGCACGATCGCCGGCCGGGCCGCCGCGCGGCGACCGAATTTTCCACTGTCACGAAGACGGGCGACCTTTGGCGACATACCTTTCCCCTTCCTTGCAAAGCCGTTCTGACACGGATAACCGGCGGTGTGGGGGAAGACTAAAGAGATGCCGAACGCGGCGAACGCGATGGTGTACGACCCTGACGGCCATTCGAACCTGTCAACTGTCGACTACCGGCCGTCGGTGCGACGGCTCGGATTCGGCAACCCCGCTGTCATAGGTATTCCCCGTAGACCGGTGGTTTTGCGGCCCTTCCTTTCGAAAGGTGTGCCTTTTTCAATCCAGCGGGAATCCTTGCACAGGCGCTTTCGGGCTGTCAATCGAGTGGGGCCATTTGGCGAACGATAAAGCTGCGCATTGTCAAATTACGGTCAGCCGGCCGAAAACTGTGTGGGGTCCGGCGGTGTGTCGTCCGTACGTGCTGCCGTGTGTTGTCTCGACATCCATTACACTTGTCAGCACTGTGCAATTGCACAACCGAGAGCTCGCTCGCGGCCGCCCGAAACCCATTACCTGAGGATCACGATTGTGACGACACTTCGCAGTTTTGTTCGAAAAACAGCTGGTGCAATTACCGGCACGCTGCTGCTCGCGCTGGTGGCTTGTTCGGGCGACCGCGCAAGCCCCCAAGCAGGTCCCCAAGAGGTCCGCACGGTGTCCGTTACCGGCGTCGGAGAGGCCCAGGCGGCCCCGGACCAGGCGCACATCAGTGCTGGCGTGCAATCGTTCGGCGCGACCGTGATTGCGGCCAGCCGCGATAATGAGGCCATCCTGTCGCGCATTATGAAGGCGCTGGCATCACAAGGCATCGAAGAAAAGGACATCGGCACCTCGAACTACAGTATCTGGGCGGAGCAGAATTACGATCGGACGCCGGAACAGCCGCAGATCAAGGGCTATCACGTGTCGAATATCGTCAACGTGACGGTCAAGGAAATCGGAAAAACCGGCGATATTCTGGCCGCGGTTACCAATGCCGGTGCAAATTCGGTGCACGGCGTGCAGTTCGGCGTCTCGGATACAGCCGCGCTGGAAAGTCAGGCACGCGAGCGGGCCATGGCGGATGCGCGACGACGTGCGGAATCCCTGGCCGAACTGGCCAATGTTGAACTGGGGCACGTCGTGACACTGTCAACCACCCCGGCCCCTGGTTTCAGTGGCTTGATGAAGTCGAGCCGCATGGAAATGTCCGATGCCAGCGCACCCAGCCCAACCATATCCCCCGGACAGCAAAGTGTCAGTGTGCAGGTTGAGGTCACTTTCGCTATTCGCTGACAGGGCCGCGAGCCTGGGCAGGAGAGTAAGGACCGCAGGGCAATCGCAGGGAATCTCCGTACAGATGCCGAAAACGGTTACCGCTTACAATCGACTGGCCGTGTGTCGCTCACCTACATTCCGCAGTTTCGTCGTCGTGACGCTATTCGTCGGCTTGTCGACTGTGGCCTATGCTCAGCAAGTCCGTTACGCCGTGTCCGGAATCAATGAGCCGATGCTCACTAATGTGCGCGATAGCGTAGAAGGCTTCCGACTGGCGGGCAGCACCCGGGCGTCTGCGCGGCAGTTCGACGACCTGGCACGTGGCGCCGAGGAACGTGCCCGTGAGGCGATGAAGCCGTATGGCTATTACCAGCCGGAAATCGTGAGTGAACTCGTTCAGGTGGGAGACGACCGCTGGCGGTTGAACATGCGTATCAAGCGCGGCCCCGTGGTTCGTGTGAGCGATGCCGAAGTCGCCTTGCTGGGGGATGGCGCCGCACACAACTCTTTTCTGGAATGGCAGGAAGATTGGCCGCTCGGCCGCGGCAAAATACTTAACCAGACAGTTTGGCAACAGCAGAAAAATGCAGCGCTCGAAATTGCAGAGGCGCAGGGTTTCCTGTTGGCTCGTTTCACTGAAAACGTTATCGAAATTGACCTGATTCGCAACGAAGCATCCCTGTTGCTCGTGCTCGATACCGGTCCCCAGGCGCTTTTCGGCGAAGTCGCGTTCCTGCAGGACGTGGTCGATCCGGCCGTGCTCAGCAACATGCCGCGATTCCATAGCGGCGATCCGTACAGTGCAGAACTGATGGAAAAGCTGCGCCTCGATTTATGGGCCACAGGCTATTTCACGGACATCGATGTCAAGGAGGAACGCCAGCTTGACCGGTCTCCGCCGACGGTCGACGTTGTAGCCAGCCTCGAGACCGATACCAGGAACACCTATCAGGGAACGATAGGCTTTGGCACTGACACCGGTTTGCGCGCACAGGCTGTTTATCATCGCCGCGTGCTGACGTCTTTTGGTCATCGGCTCGACCTCGGTATCGGCTACCAGGAGTTTGACGATGAGCTATCTGTTCGTGGCAACTATCGCATCCCGCGACTTTCGACAGAACGTGAATTCTGGATCGCCGACCTGACCCTGCGAACGGAGAATCAGGATCTCGAATTCAAGAGAGACGAGAGTGACGAGAGCTTTGTCAAACTTGCCAACGGAAATATCGACAATCTGTTTTTGCGCCTCGGCAAACTTCGGCTCAGGGACCGGAAACTCGGCTACCAGCAGATCCAGGAAACGATTTTCGCGCAGTTACTGCGCGAGTCCTACGATTACGATCCCGGTGCCGATGCGGCCCCGGAAATTCGCGACCTGTCGAACGATCCCAATCTTGGCCACTTGTTTCGCGACCGGGTTCGCACGCTTGCACTTGGCATCGAATGGGACTGGCCCGCGATAAGAGGCAATGGCTTCGAGACCGAAGGTCACCACGAGCGCGCCTGGATATTCACGTCTAATGGCGCCTGGGGCTCAGACCGCGACTTCACCCAGATCTATTTGTCGACTCGCCGCAGTTACCTGAAGGGTGAGCGATTCAAGTTTCTGTTGCGGGGTGAAGTCGGTTACTCGGACGCCCCTGTCGACGATCTGGTCGTCAACGTCGCCGGTGAGCCACTGTCTTTGTCGATCACGGAACTGCCAAACCAGTACCGCTTCAAGGCCGGTGGCAGTAACAGTGTCCGTGGATATGGTTTCGAGGACCTCAACGACAACGACGTCGGCTCGAACAACATTGTTACTGCCAGTGCCGAAGTCGAAATGAAAATTCTGCCAAAGTGGTCAGTTGCCGCTTTCTTTGATATCGGCAACGCCTTTAACGACTCAGACAAGCCGAGCCTGAAACGCGGTATCGGGGCAGGGGTGCGCTGGTACAGCGTCGTCGGGGCAATTCGGATCGACGTTGCACAGGCGCTGGATTTCGAAGGGCAGCCGTGGCGGATTCATTTCACCATGGGCTCGCCGTTATTGTGAGCTGGCGCACCGCAAAAATTCTGCTGGCCGTGTTGTTGGCGCTGCTTCTGGCAGCGGGAGCAGCAACCTGGTGGCTTACCCGAACGGCCAGCGGTGCACAGTGGTTGTGGAATCGGGTAGCTGCGGTGGTGCCGGGGGATCTGTCAGCGGGCTCGATTCAGGGCGCGTTATCCGACCGGTTTGTCGCTATGGCCGTGAGCTACCGCAATGACGGCGTTGAAGTCGAGCTCTCGTCGGTACAACTGGCGCTGATACCGCGGATCTTTCCCCTGGCTGTGCGACTGGACAACGTGGCAATCGGCGACATTGTTGTCCGTCAGCGCACGGCGCCGGAGCCGGCCGCAGAGGACAGCGCAACGCTGCGCTCGATCCTGGCCACACTGCAACTGCCATTCCCCGTACGTATCGATACGCTGACACTGGACAGCTTGCGCGTGTTGTCTTTTTCAGGGCATGAGATTTTTTCCATGGAATCCGTCAGTCTCGCCGGACGAATGGACGACCAGGTCGCGTTTGACCACGCCAGTGCGCGGGTGGGAAATCTTGCGCTGGAAGCGGCGGGCCGGTTAGGACTCAGTGCCCCCAATTCCATTGACGGCGTTGTGGGCGTTCGTATCGACCGGCAATCCACTGAACCATTGTCTTTCAGTGCAATCCTGCTCGGCGACCTGGATGAACTGCGTGTAGATGTGACGAGTGAGTCACTTGCAGGGCACGTAACCGGAACTGTTCGGCAAGTTATCACGAAACCACATTGGGATCTCCGATTGCTGTCGGACAGCCTGCAATGGCCGCTCATCGCGGACGAACCCATCATCAGTGGCAGGTCGATCGATCTGCGAAGTGTCGGCGGACTTGAGGATTACGATCTCGCGGGCACGGCGATTGTTGACGCACGCGAAACAGGCGAACTGGCAATTGAGATTGACGCCCGCGGCAACTTGAGCGGAATCGACGTCGGCAACCTGCAGCTTGACGGCGAGCACCTGAGCGCATCGGCCAGAGGCCGGCTCGATTGGACCGATACCTTCGCAGTTGCAGTCAATGCCGATATCGGCCGTTTCGATCCGCTCACCTTTGTGCCGGGATGGTCGGAAGGCCGCTACGTGACCGGCGAAGTCGATGCGGCGTGGCGCAGCGGAAATATCGACCTGGCGATGCTACGACTGCAGGTTACCGATTCGTCCATACTGCTGGCAGCAAACGGCACTGTCGATACTGAACTTGGCATTGTCGACCTCGACATTGACTGGCAGAACCTGCGCTGGCCGGTGGCAGGCGTTAGCCGGGTGCAAAGCGAGTCTGGCCGCATCCGGCTCGACGGACGTCCGGACGACTGGCTGGTTGACGGTCGACTGACGCTCGAATTTCCCGGTTATCCTCCAGGGGATTTCCAGTTGCAAGGCAACGGCGATCGGCAGCAGGTTGCCCTGACGATTGACGAAAGTGCGTTGCTTGGTGGCACAGTTGCGGGTCAATTGCAGTATGACTGGCACAGTGGCGGAAAGTGGTCTGCGTCGCTGCACGCCCGCAATCTGCAAACAGCGCCCCTGGCTGCGGATTGGCCGGGTATCCTGAATGCCCGCATCGACTCCCGGGGCCAGCTTCAGCCGCTGCAAATCGGGCTGAATATCGAGCGCTTCGATGGCTCATTGCGTGGCATGCCGGTCGAAGGCAAGGGCGCTTTGCGATACGGGCCGGGCAGCCTGACCTTCAGTGACTTTCGCGTCGCTTCTGAAACAGCCTCGCTCGAGCTGAACGGCGATTTGCAAGGTACCGAGGGCATCGACTTCAGCGTCGATGTCGATGCATTGGGGACATTCCAGCGTGGCGTCACGGGCGCCGTGACTGCCAGCGGCAACCTGACGCTGCAGGACGATTTTCCGGTTTTGCGAATGCAGTTGGAAGGGCAGGATCTCGCATGGCGCGAATTTCGCATGGGTACATTGACGCTGTCCAGCGGTGAATCGACAGCGGATCGACCGCTTGGCTTACAGCTTGATGGTGGCGACGTGAGCGTCGCTGGCCGGGACTTTCAGGCCATCGAGTTACGCCTGGATGGCGGTCCTGACTCGCAGCATTTTTCAGCACGGGTTACTCATGAGGATGCTGAATTGTATCTGGTGCTCGACGGCGCACTGGAAGATTGGCGTCGTCCGCTCGAGACAGTCTGGATTGGCGATCTCGAGGCTTTGAGCCTGACCGCCGGAGACGTTGTCCATCTGCAACTGGAAGAACCCGTGCCGCTGCGCTTCTCGCGCGATACACAGACGATCGAGGATTTTTGTGTCGTCGGCAATGCCGCTGTCCGTATCTGTGGCCATGTAGATCGGACCGGCGCCGAGAGTTTGCAGGCCAACGCCACGTTCGCGGAAATCCCGGTGGCGGCACTGCAAAGGGTGCTCGACACCGGCCTGACATTCACCCAGACACTCGGCGGAACAATGTCACTGAGCCTCGCTCCTGGCCGCGGATTGTCCGGCAATGTCAGTGTCGATATGGCCCCGGGATTTATCCGCCACCAGACGGATTCCCGGCTGGCAACCGCGACTGGTCCTGGACGACTTCGCCTGCAACTCGACGACGGTAGCCTCCTGTCCGGAGCGATCAACATGCCCTTCGGCGAAGCGTCGACCATCGACGGGACCTTTGACGTACTCGACGTGGGATTGGGTGACGACAGCCGCGTCGAGGGCAACCTGACTGTCAAAGTCGCCGATATCGGTGTTGTGGCCAATGTGACGCCGTTTTTCGCGGCAGCTTCCGGACGCCTGGAAGCGGCCCTGGGCGTCACAGGTACCGTTGGCCAACCGGCTTTTAGCGGGCAGGGCTCGATTCGGGACGGCAGCCTCAGTTACGAGCCGCTGGGGCTCGAGTTGACAGAACTGCAATTACGCGGCGACGTCCGGGACCGGAATCGGATTGAATTGCAGGGCACTTTTCGGGCCGGCGAGGGACGCGGTGAGTTACGCACCAGCGGCGACTATCTCGCTGGCGATCGCACGGAGTTGCAGATGTTCGTGAGTGGCCAGAACCTGACAGTCATCGATGTACCGGATGTGCAAGTGGTTGCCAACCCGGATCTGCAAGTCGGCCTGCGGGCAGGGACGCTGGTCATCAACGGGAAAATCGTCGTGCCGCAAGCCAGGCTGTCGCCGGCAAACCTGGCTTCCGGCGCAGCGCGCGAAAGTTCCGATGTTGTGATCGTTGCCGGTCAGGATGCCGACGTGAGCGATGAGCCCGAGGATGAATCAGGATTCGCAATCAACGGACGTGTCAACCTCGAACTCGGTAACGATGTCGTGATCGACCTTGACGTTGCCGATGCAAGCGTCCGCGGACAGGCGACATTCGAATGGAATGGTCCGGTTCTGCCGGTGGCCGATGGCCAGTACCGCGTTGCGGGCAATATCCAGGCGTACGGTCAACTGCTGCAGATTACCGAGGGTATCCTCAACTTTCCGAACGTTCCCGCCGACAATCCGGCACTGCGTATCCGCGCGGAACGGGAAATATTCGGCAATTCGCAGGTTCGCAGCGCCGGCATCTTTATTACCGGCACTGCAAAGCGGCCGGACGTCGAAATCTATACCACGCCCGCAACCAGCGAGAGCCGCGCTTTGACGATGCTGGTGACCGGCAGCGATTTCAATTTCGAGCAAGGTGTGGGTGCGGTCGATGTCGGCACCTATATCGCGCCGAAGCTCTACCTCAGCTACGGCATAGGGCTGTTCGCGCGCGAAAATGTCATCAGCGTGCGCTACGACCTCGCGCGAGGCTTCGGCATAAAGGCATCGTCCGGGAGCCGTTCGGACGGTGTCGACTTGAGCTATACGATCGAGAACTGAAAACAGTTGATTCCTGTGCCGCGTGGCTGGCGACTGTTGTAAAGTACGTCAATGCGTACGGACCTCCTGCCAGCCAACGCGGTGCTCGCTGCAAACCGGATTGCAGCGCATATTCGCAATACGCCACTCGACTTTTCTCCCTGGTTTAGCGCGCAGACCAATGCCAGGGTCTATCTGAAACTGGAGAATCTGCAACACACCGGGTCATTCAAGTTGCGCGGCGCCTTCAACAAGTTGCTATCAATGAGCGAAAGCGAACGTGACGCTGGTTGCGTGGTTGCATCCAGCGGTAACCACGGTGCCGCAACGGCATTTGCGATGGAGAGACTCGGAACGCATGGTATCGTTTTCGTGCCCGAACAAACCTCGACGACCAAGATCGAAGCAATCCGTGCAGCAGGGGCTGAGGTGCGTTTTTTCGGCACGGACGGCCTCCATGCCGAAACTCATGCGCGCCAGTACGCGGCCGACCATGGCATGCACTACCTTTCGCCGTACAATGATCCTGATGTCGTCGCTGGCCAGGGCAGTTGCGGTGTCGAGATTGCCAGGCAATTGTCCGATGTCGATGCCGTATTCATCGCGGTGGGCGGCGGCGGCCTGATCGCGGGTGTCGGTAGTTTCCTGAAATCTGTCAAGCCCGGGCTGTCTGTTATCGCGTGCCAGCCTGAAGCTTCTGCCGTGATGACCCGATCCATCGAAGCCGGCAGAATTGTCGATCTGCCCAGTGATCCCACATTATCGGATGGCACCGCAGGTGGCATCGAAAAGGATGCGCTTACCTTCGAACTGTGCCGGGACATCGTCGACGACTACCTGCTGCTTTCGGAATCACAGATCGCCTCCGCCATGTGTGCATTTATCGACCGGCATCACATGCTGCTCGAAGGGGCTGCCGGTGTTGCCCTGGCGGGACTCCTCGAGGCCGGTAATCGCTTCGCAGATCGCAACGTTGTGGTTATCATTTGTGGCGGGAACATCAGCCGTGAAACGCTTAGAAAAGTCATCTAAAAAAGTGATCCGGAAAAGTGATCTGATGAGAAAACCATTCGTCCTGGTGTTACCGATACTCGCAATACTCACTACCGCAAATGCTGCGGAAAGTACCGCGTTCGTCAATGTAAGCGTACTGCCCATGACGTCCGAAACGGTCCTGAACCACAAAACGGTCATCGTTTCCGGCGGGCTGATCAGCACAATTGGTGACGTTGCCGATACGGCGATCCCGGAAGGTGCACGGGTCGTTGACGGCACGGACCGTTATCTGATGCCGGGGCTGTCGGAAATGCACGGGCACATACCCGGGCCCTCCGGCGACCTCGATCGGGTGCTGACGCTTTACGTAGCCAACGGCATCACCACGGTGCGAGGTATGCTTGGACGACCTGAGCATCTCGCGTTACGCGAGGCAATTGACAAAGGCACAGTGCTTGGACCCAGGTTGTATACCTCCGGACCGTCGTTCAACGGACGCAGCGTGAACAGCGTCGATGGCGCCGTCCATATGGTCGACGAGCAACACGCTGCGGGCTATGACTTCCTGAAAATCCATCCCGGATTGAGCCGCGCCGAGTTCGATGCAATTGCCGAGACCGCCGCGCGGCTGCAAATACCATTCGCGGGCCATGTGCCGGAGGATGTGGGGGTGGATGCCGCCCTTGATGCCGGTATAGCCACTATCGATCATCTGGACGGCTATATGGAGACGCTTCTGCCGCCGAAAGTCGACCCGTCCGGTGGCTTTGGCGGCTTCTTCGGCGTTCTGCTGGCCGATGCTGCCGAAGAGTCACGAATCGAAACTATTGCATTGGCAACGGCCGCCGCCGGCGTCTGGCTGGTGCCGACCGAATCGCTGTTTGAACATGCGTTGTCGGCAGACGATGCGGGGTCCATGACAAAGTGGCCGGAAATGCAGTACATGCCGGCGGCGACGGTTGAACAATGGCGGGCCGCTAAGGAAAATCTGCGCCGCGACGTCGCGGATAAGCCGGGCCTGGTGACGCGCGCGATCGATCTGCGACACCAGCTCATCCTTGCATTGCATACGGCAGGCGCCGGCTTCCTGCTGGGCGCGGATTCGCCGCAGATTTTCAACGTTCCGGGTTTCGCCATTCACAGGGAGCTCGAGTTTCTGGTCGATGCCGGTCTCACGCCGTACGCGGCGTTGCGGTCAGGAACGGCCAATCCGGCCGAGTTTTTTGCGGCAACCGGGCGTTTCGGTACAGTACAGGCGGGCCTCGATGCTGATCTGCTGCTCCTGGACGCCAACCCGCTGGAAGCAATCAGCAATACACGTCGCATCCATGGTGTGATGTTGCGCGGTCGCTGGCTGGATCGCCGTGAACTCGACCGACTGCTCGGTCAGTACCGGCGCGAAGGGTTGCTCTCCCGGCGCTGACGACGGGGTACACTGCAATGGTCCGAAACGCCGGGCTGGCAGCCGCGCAAGAAACGCCGAGCTGCCTGGAAGCGTCCGAACACAGGGGAAAATGCATAAGGGGGCCGAATGAACCTGGTAAGCCAGTTACTTGACGCGAAGGGCCACGACGTCCTGTCTGTTTCACCGGACGCGTCAGTGCTCGACGCCATCCGACTCATGGCAGAAAAGGGCATCGGGGCACTCGCTGTAATGCACGGCGACGAGCTCGTCGGAATCGTCACCGAGCGAGACTACGCGCGCAAGGTCATTCTCAAGGGCAGATCGTCCGAGGCGACTCCCGTTCGCGACATTATGTCCCGTGACGTAACGACAACCGCAAGCGGCGAGTCGGTCGAGAAATGCATGAACCTGATGACCGACCTGCGGATCCGTCACTTGCCAGTTGTTGATGACGGCCGTGTGACCGGCATTATTTCCATTGGCGATCTGGTCAAGGCGATCATTGCAGAGCAGCAGAGAGCGATCGAACAGCTCGAACACTACATCAGTGGTTAACAGGAGGTAGTCGCACCATGGCAGGGAACAAGCAATACGATAAGCGCCTTCTGGCGCTTTACGACGGATATGCACACGGTGCGCTAAGCCGGCGAGAATTCCTCGACCGAGCTGCGGCTTTCACCGTTGCCGGAGTGTCGGCGGCTGCGCTCCTCGCGAGCCTTTCGCCAGACTATGCGCGTGCCGACCAGGTGTCGCCCGACGACGCCTCTATACTGACGGGCTACGAAACGTATGCCTCGCCAAAAGGAGCGGGCGCGATGCGGGCTTATCTGGTCAGGCCTGCCGGTAAAAAGCAACCATCGCCCGGCGTGGTCGTTGTGCATGAGAACCGCGGACTCAATCCGTATATCGAAGATGTGACCAGACGCGTTGCGAAGGCCGGTTTCGTCGCGTTCGCTCCCGATGCGCTGGCCCCGCTTGGCGGCTATCCTGGTAACGATGATGAGGGTCGCGAGCTGCAAAGTCGCCGTGATCGGGACGAAATGCTGGAAGACTTCATCGCTGCCGTCGAGTTTCTGCAGTCGCATGAGTCCTGCAACGGAACCGTCGGCTGTGTCGGCTTTTGCTTTGGTGGCTGGGTATCGAACATGCTGGCTGTGCGCGTCGCGGATCTTGCTGCTGCGGTGCCATTTTACGGCGGGCAGCCGGCCGCAGACGACGTGCAGAAAATACGTGCGCCACTGCTTATACACCATGCGGAAAACGATCCGCGTGTTAACGAGGGTTGGCCGGCCTACCGGACGGCTCTGGACGACGCCGATCATGAGTACGTCGAATACACGTACGCAGGCACCAATCACGGCTTTCACAACGATACGACGCCGCGTTTCGATACTGCAGCGGCGCTGCTTGCCTGGCAGCGTACGATTGAATTTTTCCGCGAAAAACTGGTCTGATGGCGGCAGAGAGCTTGCGCGACGCACACCGCTCGCCGGGTAGTATTAACCTGCTACCATGAGGCTCGAGTTGACGAGAATAACCGTGGGCAGACACGCTGCAATTCTGCTCGCCTTGACCGTCGTTGTCGCACCGGTCGGGTGGGCCCAGAACGCCGAGAGAACAGCGGACGGCCCCGTTACGGTCATCGGTCCGCGCAACCCGGATCTCAAGGAGGGCGCGGACAAGCTTTTGCTCGGCCACGCTGACGAAGGGGTTAAACTGACGCTACGCGGCCTGAAAGTAGCGCAGGGAGCGCGCGAAGAAGAAGCCGCATTGTCGAATCTTTGCGCGGGCTTCATCATGCTAAAAGATTACGACGAAGCATTGAAATACTGCGATTTGCTGCTGACGCGTAATGACCGCAACTGGCGTGGCTACAACAACCGCGCGGTCGTCTTCATCAATACGGAACAGTACGAGAAGGCACACGCCGATTTGTTGAAGGGCGAGGAACTGAACCCGGGTGCGCGTACCTTGCGTATCGCACGAGCCATGTATCTCGATGCGGTCGAACCGGTTGCACCAGAAGTCGAAATCGACGATCGCCAGGGCAGTATCGATGGGCCGTCATTGGAGCACTGACATCCGGTCTTGTGCCGTACTGGCGTCGCTATTCATGGTGACGGTACCCGTCGCGCTCGCGCAAGAAGAACGCACAGTTCAGCATTTCACGGACTCTTCGTCGGACAGGGCCCCGGTAATTACTGCATTTCCAAAGTATCCGGCCATTGCGCGCCGCGATCGTATAGAAGGCGAGACGGTCGTTTGTTTCATTATTGACGCTCGCGGAAAGATCATCCGACCGTCAATTCGAACCAGTACACATAAAATTTTCGAAAAGCCTGCGATGCGCGCGATCCGCAGCTCCAGTTTCGAACCGCTGCAGAGTGGTCAACAGATGGCGACGGCAAAAACCTGCCGTACCTATCGGTTTCGACTCGATCCTGTAACAGCTCACTCAGCGCACTATGCGATTGCCGAAACAACGGTCTTCGACCAGGGAGACTCTGCACCAGTCAGAAGGCAGGTGCTGTAGGAGCCCGCATCGCGGGCGATCACCGCGGGCTCCTGCAATCGCACGATCGGGCTTGTGCAGAGCTTCCCTAGT
>JBBDJJ010000032.1:0-379 GCA_040879925.1 Woeseia sp.
CCTTGCAGGCCGCAGCGCTGCCACGATGAGGTCCGCTCGAGCCGGACTGGACTAACGGGCCGCGGCGAAGGACAATTCTCCCGCGCCGTTGCCGGTAGGGGAAAGCAAGCGCCATGTGGGTCTCAAAGCCAATCTACGAAAGTCTGCCGTATTTCTATTTGCTGGTCGGCCTTGTCTGCCTGGCCGCATCAATGTATCTGACTCACTGGTATTGGCCCGAAATCTGTTTCGGAATCGGGCTCTTTTGCCTGGTTGCGGGCCTGGTGGTCTGGCTCAAACGCCGCGATTATCGAGACCAGGATCGTCGACCGGACCGCAGTACTGACCTCTAGTGAAGCTCTGCACAAGCCCGATCGTGCGACTGTAGGAGCCCGGGGCA
>JBBDJJ010000032.1:389-14380 GCA_040879925.1 Woeseia sp.
GCATCGCGGGCGATCAGGCGGCGATCGCCCGCGATGCGGGCTCCTACAGCAGGTGCCTTTTGGTTCGCCAGGGCAACGAATCTATACCTTCTGTTCCTTGCGCCGGGCCGGCAACGGGATATCGACATCCCGCAGGTCGTGATAGACCAGTTCGTGAATGCCCAGCGATACGATATCGCCGTCCTTGAGACGGTATTTCTTGACTCGTTCATCACCGATGAATACACCATTGGTGCTGTTCAGGTCTTCAATGACACAACCGGTCTGGTCGCTGTTTAGCTGGGCATGGTGGCGACTTACAAATTTGCTCTGGATATAAATCTCATTGTCGGGCGAACGCCCGATTATGACGCGGCCAGGCCCGAAATAATGTTCAGCGACTTTCTCTCCGTCACTTCGAACCTCGATGCGTGTGACATGTTCGGCAGCCAGGGTGTCGGTTTTCCCCGATGCTTTCTGCGGATGCGTGCCTTTGCTGAGCTCGTGTTCCTTCCAGCTCAACTCATCAACTGCGGCCTTTATTTCCGCGGCGCCGATCATCGTTTTATTTTCCGCAAACGCGACCAGCAGCGCCGTATCGCAAAGTGTGTTGACCAATCGCGGCACGCCGCCGGTATATCGGTAAATGATGTCGTATGAGTCGGGTTTGAACAGCTTGCCTGCAATGCCCCCGGCCACTTTCAGTCGATGCTCGATGTACTCGCCCATTTCACGCATATCGAGCGGGCCAACGTGAAAACGAAGTCGCACACGCTGCACGAGCTGCTTCAACTCGGGTGAATCAAGCGTGTCTTTGAGCTCTGGTTGGCCGGCAAGGATGATGCGCAGGACTTTTTCCTTGTGTGTCTCGATGCCCGAAATCATGCGGATTTCCTCGAGCACCTTCGCACTCAGGTTCTGGGCTTCGTCGACAATCAGTACAACCTTCTTGCCGTTCGCGTACTGATCGATCAGAAACATGTTCAGGGTGTCGAGAAGCTCGACCTTGCGCTGTTTGAAGGGTTTGAAACCAAACTCTGTGAGTACCGCTTGCAGGAACTGGCTGGGCGACAGCTGGGTTTGCGACACCATCGCGTAGATCACGTCGTCTCCGAGCTCGCCGAGGAAGGACTGCAGCAGAGTGGTTTTGCCGGAACCAATCTCGCCGGTAATGACGACAAAGCCATCCGCCAGCCATATGGTGGACTCCATGTAAGCCTTCGCCCGGGCATGCTGCTTGCTCCAGTAGACGAATTCCGGATCGGGCGTCAGCCGGAAAGGCTGCTCTTTGAGTTTGAAATGTTCCGTATACGACATGCAATGCTTCCGGCCGAGGTCGCCAGGTGCGAGTGCTCAACCATTTTTACCCTATTGTTCAGTAACCTGGCGTTTCAACAGCGGCCTAGTGTACCTGTATTGTAAGGGCTCCCGCCAACCCGGGCTGCGCGCTGTGTCGGAGAATTGCTATGCATAAAGCTGCCGCAGTGCCATGGCGAGCCGCTGATCGCGGTCCGCGGCCGCAGCCGCCACGGTGGTCATATGTCCAAGTTTGCGCGCCGGCCGTGGCTCTTTGCCATAATCATGCAAGCTGAAGCCGGCGACGGCCAATGCCTCCGTATCGTCCGGCATCACACCGATCAGGTTGACCATTGCCGCATAGCCTTTGGCGGCAGTGTCGCCCAGTGGCAGGTCAAGTATTGCCCGTAAATGATTTTCGAACTGACTCGTGTTGGCACCTTCAATCGTCCAGTGTCCTGAATTGTGTACGCGAGGCGCGAATTCGTTCGCCAACAAGCGGTCGTCGACAACGAACAATTCCAACGCAAGCACGCCAACGTACTCCAGGTGCGTTAACAAGTCTCGCAGGTAGCGCTCCGCCATGGCCGTTAATTTCGGTTCGATCACCGGAGCAACCGAGTGTCGCAAAATGCCGGACGCGTGAACGTTTTCGGTGAGTGGGTATATGGCGACGTCGCCGCCGGGCCGTCGCGCGCCGATTGCGGATACTTCGCGATTGAAAGCGATGTACGCCTCGGCGAGAAGCGGGTATTCACCGAGCCGCTGCCAGGCGTCGTGTTGTTGCTTTGCATTTCCCACGATGACCTGGCCCTTGCCATCGTAGCCGAATCGCCGGGTTTTCAGGACAAATGGAAAGCCCAGCGATTGGCTTGCATGCTGCAAGTCTTCCAGTGAATCGACCGGAAAGTAGGCGGGTAGCGGGATGCGGAGTTGCTCAAACAACTGCTTCTCGCGCAGTCGATCCTGGGCATGGTGCAGTGCAGTGGCCGACGGATAGACCGGAACCGCGTTCGCAATCGATTCGATGGCCGCTACCGGGACGTTCTCGAATTCAAAGGTGACGACATCGCATCGTTCGACCATTTCTGCGAGCGCACCCTGATCATCGAATGCCCTGGTCAGCACCGCCCCGGCGACCTGCGCCGGCGGATTGACTGCGGGGTCCAGAAACACGAAATCAAGCTGCAAGGCACGGCCTGCGAATCCGAGCATTTGGCCGAGCTGCCCGGCACCGATGACGCCCACGGTTGTCAACGGAGTCAGTCTTCGCGTGGGTCGGGCTGAGCGAGCACCGCGTCGGTCTGGCGTTGTCGGAAGTCGTTGAGAGTCGTCGCAACTGCCGGATCCTGCAGCGCAACGATTGACGCCGCAAAAAGTGCGGCATTGATAGCGCCTGGTTTGCCGATCGCCATGCTGGCGACCGGTACGCCGGCCGGCATCTGCACGATGGAAAGGAGCGAGTCCATGCCTTGCAATGCTTTCGAGCGGACCGGGACGCCAATGACCGGGAGAGTCGTTTTTGCCGCAGTCATCCCTGGCAAGTGCGCGGCACCGCCTGCGCCGGCGATGATTACCTTGAGTCCCCGTGCTGTCGCCCCGGCAGCATACTCAAACAACAAATCCGGAGTGCGGTGCGCGGAGACGACCTGCACCTGAAATGCGACGCCCAGCTGATCCAGCATCTCTGCAGCATGCCGCATCGTTGCCCAATCCGAGCCGGACCCCATGATGATTCCCACTGTTGCTTTCATTCGGTCGCCTGATTCGTATGAGACATGGTGAGCGGCTGCGGTAAGGAGGTAATACGGGCGTGCACCTCACGAAAAATCCGGCGACCGATGCTGCGTCGCCTGAATTCGCTGTTCGCTGACGCCAGTTCAGTCGCGAGTCGTGCCAACTCTGTCTGGCTCGTTCCGGTCTGTGCGGAAAATTCCGCGACTGCAGATACACCCTCAGCGAGTATGCGATCGCGCCAGCGCTCCGCAGAATGAAAAAGTCCGGTTGCATTCCGGTCGGCCTGACCAATGGTCGCCAGCGACGCCCGTATCGCATCGGCATCTGCGTCGCGCATCAGTTTGCCGATAAGTTGCCGCTGGCGTCGCAGGGCGCTGTGCGACTGGATGCCTCCGGCATCAACGACCGCTTCCAGCAAGTTGTCGTCCAACGGCATGGTTTCGAGGTCGGCTTGACCAAGGCGCATGAGTGCCTCGCCGAGTTCCTGCAGTGCCAGATGTTGCCGCTTGCGCGCGCTCTTGCTGGGTTTCGCGTCACTCACTCGCCCGAATCCCCGCAGTTTTGATGCCGTAAAATGAGCCGGAAAATGAAAGCTGGACCTGCGACCATCAGAGAATAGTATCATGTCGCGCTGTTTCTACAGGAAGTGGCGGTATACCCGCCAGCCAGTGACCGAATCATTCTGATGAACGACGAAGAAGCCAACGCAGTTACGCTTCCCGCGCGCGATGCACTGGATCCGGCCCGGCTCGAATCAATTGTACAGTTCGTACTGGATGAAGCCCGACGCCTCGGTGCCGACCAGGCGGAAGCGGGCGCGAGCCATGATATCGGGCTGAGTGCGACCGCCAGGCTCGGCGATGTGGAGAACCTCGAATACAATAACGATCGAGGCCTTGGCATAACTATCTATCGTAACCGGCGCAAAGGCAGTGTGAGCACGTCGGACTTCAATGAGCCGGCTCTTCGCGAAGCCGTAAGCAAAGCCTGTTCCTTCGCTTCTCATACGGCCGAGGATCCATTCGCCGGGTTGGCCGATGCCGGGCTCATGGCGACAGATCCGCCGGATCTGGATCTTGCCCATGCGTGGGACCTTGATTCGTCAGAAGCCATTCGGCTGGCCGTCGAGTGTGAAGCGGCGGCACGCGAGTTTGACAAGCGCATCAGTAACTCGGAAGGCGCTACCGTCGCTACCAGTATCGGTGCGCGAGCCTACGGCAACAGTCACGGTTTTATTGGCAGCTTTCGCAAGAGCAGCCACAGCATCAGTTGCGTGGTAGTTGGCGAAACGAACGGCGACATGCAGCGCGACTATTATTACAGTGCGGCACGGGATGCAGCGGATCTCGAATCCGTGCGTTTCATCGGCGAAGAGGCGGCGCGACGCACCGTTGCCAGGCTCGGCTCGCGCAAGATCAAGACAATCAAGGCTCCCGTGTTGTATGTCCCGGAGCTGGCGCGCGGGTTTATCGGGCACGCGATCGCAGCGATTAGCGGCGGTGCCCAGTATCGCCGCTCATCCTTTTTGTTGAGCGCTGTCGGTGAGCAGATTTTCCCGGCCTTTTTGCGCATCGAGGAGCGTCCTCATATACGCAAGGGCCTTGCCAGTGCACCGTATGACGCGGAAGGTGTCACGACACGCGATCGCGATCTGGTCATTGACGGCATTCTTCAGGGCTACGTGCTGAGTGCGTACTCAGCGCGACGCCTGGACCTGACTACTACCGGCAATGCAGGCGGTGCGCACAACCTGATCGTTCCGGGTACTGCCGGGGGCTTGCAGGAACTCGCGAAAACAATGAAAACGGGGTTGCTGGTCAATGAGTTGATCGGGCAGGGCGTGAATACCGTTACCGGCGATTATTCCCGGGGGGCGGTCGGCTTCTGGGTCGAGAACGGCGAAATCGCCTATCCCGTGCACGAAGTAACCATTGCCGGTAATTTGCGGGACCTGTATCGGCGAATTGTTGCGGTGGGAAACGATCAGGACCTGCGCGGCGGCATTCGCTGCGGTTCCCTGCTCGTGGACGGCATGACAATTGCCGGTGCGTGACGCCAAGAGCACGCAGGAGCGCGCCTTGCGCACGAACGGGATAAACGGCTGAGCGTTGCCGCATTCGCCCCCGCCGGGCGGGCTTCAGCAAGAGCTCGGCACGCGGCGCCGAAAAACGTCAGGCTTCTGCCGCGATCTGATCGATCAGGTCGGCCAGAGACATGTCGCCCATGACGCCGGCAACTGCGTCATCGAACTTGCGCCCCAACGCGTCGACACCCGGAGTCCAAAGGGGCCCTCGATAAGAACCGGTGTCGCCGAATTCCCGGACGCATTGCACGATGTCAGCGATAAGCATTCGCGAAATGTCGGCGCCCGGCATGAGTTTACCCTTCTCGGTTGCCACAAGAAGCCCTGAATCCACCAGGCGTGAGACGACCTGGCTCATTGCAATCACCGGAATTTTGAGCTGCTCTCCGAGCACTTCAAGTGTCATGCGAGCGTCCCGATCGCGAAATGCCTTGCCGACCAGATACATGATATTGATTGCCAGCCGTTCACGCATTGCGTTGGATAGCCGTGGCTCGCGCTGGCCGATGCGCAGAAACGCCGGCCGCTGGTGATAGAACGCTAGCTGCGCACCGAGTAACAGCACCAGCCAATTCAGGTACAGCCAGATTAACGCTGTAATCGCGACGGCAAAGCCTGAATAGATAAGCTGACGCGTGCCTGCATACACTACAAAGGTCGCGAAAACGGCACTCATGCTCGCCCACATAACGCCGCCTGCGACCCCGCCGAGCAGGGCAGATTTGAAACGCACACTGGTGTTTGGCACAAACATGTAGAGGAAGGTGAACACGCCGATTACAAGGAGGTAGGGCACTGTCGTACCCAGCATCACGATCGCAGAGCCGAACGACTCATTCTGCAGTAGCCACTGAACAAGACTGTTGCTCTGGATCGAGGCGATCATGCCGAGCGCAACAACGATGGCAACCGGACCGATCAGGAGTACGACCGTGTATTCCGACACCCGTCGCGCAAGGCTGCGCGGCTGAGCTACGTGCCACACGTAGTTGAAACTTTCTTCCACCTTCTGCACCATCGAAATCGCAGTGAAGATGAAAAACGCCAGGCTGACGCCTCCCAGCACTCCGCCTCGAACATTTTCTACAAGTCCGAACAGCTCGCTACTGATTTGTAAACCCT
This sequence comes from Woeseia sp., assembly GCA_040879925.1. Lineage (GTDB taxonomy): Bacteria > Pseudomonadota > Gammaproteobacteria > Steroidobacterales > Woeseiaceae > IDS-8. The sequence goes on from JBBDJJ010000032.1 coordinate 6,607, forward strand.
GATCGCCGAGAGGCACCAGAAACTCTTCGAGTATAGGTCGCAGATCATTGTGGACGCCAAGTCCCTTGAGTACCGAAAAGCTGAGCGCGATCAGCGGTACGATCGAAAGCAACGTCGTGTAGACGAGGCTCATTGAGCGCAAGGTCAACTGCCCCGACAGTATGTCGCGTACCAGGGCGTACAAGTAACGCAGAATCGTGCCTGCAACGCGACCGGGCAGTCCGTGCTTCAAAAGCACATCGCCCCAGACAACAGCATCGATGCGGGTGCGCAATTCAGCAATCATTACAATCCAGCGCCATAGTTGAACGGATCACGGCTTGTGTCATTGATTCCAGGTTACCGCATGTTAAAGTTGCTGTGAGTCAAACGATGCCACGCAGCTCACAGTATAACCACTCGCCACTCCCATGACCGCACGCTTCGCCGAACGGATTGTTTGCATGACCGAAGAAACAACCGAGACGCTTTACGCGCTCGGGGAAGACTGGCGCATTGTCGGCATTTCCGGGTTTACGGTTCGTCCTCCGCGAGCACGGAAAGAAAAGCCCAGGGTGTCGGCGTTTACCAGCGCAAAAATCGACCGTATTCTTGGCCTCCAGCCCGACCTTGTCCTCGGATTCTGCGACCTGCAGGCGGATATCGCCGCGGAACTTGTGCGTCACGGAGTCGCGGTGCACGTTTTTAACCAGCGTTCCGTCCCTGAAATACTGACCATGATCCGCATGCTGGGCGGCATGCTCGGCGTGCAGCAGAAGACCGCCGACTATGTCGCTGAACTGGAACGCGGGATCGAGAATGTACGTGCAGATACACGCCACGCATCCGAGCGGCCGCGCGTCTATTTCGAGGAATGGGATGAGCCGAATATCAGTGCTATTCGCTGGGTCTCCGAACTGATTGGAATAGCGGGCGGAGCCGACTGCTTTCCGGAACTCGCGCTCGAACCGCTGGGCAAGGACCGTATCGTGCGCAACCCTGCTGAAATCGCGCGTCGGCAGCCGGATATCATCATTGGGTCCTGGTGTGGCAAGAAATTTCGCCCGCACCTCGTAGCGGCGCGCCCCGGATGGCAGGACATTCCGGCCGTCGTAGATGGCGAAATCCACGAAATAAAGTCCGCATTGATCCTGCAGCCCGGACCGGCAGCGCTGACCGACGGGCTCGCCGAACTGCGGCGGATCATCGGCGCCTGGTGTGCACGCCGCTCTCCATAACGAACCCAAAGGCACAGACGGCAGGGCCCCAGAGATGTCAGGCTGTGCGCTGACCGTCCGTTCGACCGGTCATGCGTACGAGGGCCTCGCGATATTTCTCTGCAGTGCGGGCGAGCACTTCGGCCGGCAACGACGGGCCGGGAGCGGTCCGGTTCCAGTCCAGAGTGTCCAGGTAATCTCGTACGTATTGTTTGTCGAAGCTGGGCGGACTGGTACCGACGCGGTAATCAGCCGCCGGCCAGAAGCGCGACGAATCGGGCGTCAAAACCTCATCGATCAGGTACAGGCGCCCTTCGTCATCCTGCCCGAATTCGAACTTGGTGTCGGCGATGATGATGCCGCGCTCCAGTGCATAGTCAGCGGCTCGTTCGTATATGCTGAGCGAGAAATCGCGAACCCGCTCGGCGAGCCGCGATCCGAGCAGCAGTTTCACGCTGTCGAAAGAAATATTCTCGTCATGTTGTCCGGCTTCTGCCTTGGACGCGGGCGTGAACAGCGTGGCAGGCAAGCGGCTGGCCTGCTGGAGTCCTGGCGGCAGGTCGATACCGCACAGACGACCTGTTGCCTGGTAATCGCGCCAGCCGGAGCCGATAAGGTAGCCGCGCACTACGGCTTCGATCGGTAGTGGGCGCAAGCGCCGGACTACCATACTGCGTCGAGCCAGCATCCCGTGCAGTGCCGGATCCTTGACGACCGTTTCCAACCTGCGGCCGGTGAGATGATTCGGCACGATGTCCGCCATCTTCCCGAACCAGAAATTCGAGATTTCCGTGAGTACCTGGCCTTTGCCAGGCACGGGGTCCGGCAGCACGACATCGTAAGCAGACAGTCGATCCGTGGTCACGATCAGGAGATGGTCGTTGTCGACGCCGTAGATGTCGCGTACTTTGCCGCGCGCCAGCAAAGGCAACGACGGAATCGCCGATTCGAACAACGGGTCGCCGGTTGCGTTGATGAATCGGTCGGTGGATAGCATTTGGAGAGGGTGTTGCCTTCGTATCATTGTCGTTGCAGACAGCAACCGATGATGGCCCGTCACGACACGGGCCGCAAGCGATGCAGATAGGCAAATGCAAGCATTGCCGTTAGCATTGACGTATCCGGGCCCGCCTGATTCGGGAGCGACTCTTTGCAATACTGGGGAAAACTCGCCGGCACCATGGCCGGGCTTGCTACCGGCCGTCCATTGCTGGCACTGGTCGGCCTGATACTCGGCCACCAGTTTGACCGCGGTTTTGCAACGCCGTTTGCATGGACTAATAAAGGACGTTCTTCCGATCGACTCGATGAACTGCCCGAGAGCTTTGTTTGCGCACTGTTCCAGACGATGGGGCATCTTGCCAAGTCCGACGGGAGAGTATCGGAAGAGGAAATCCGCGCCGCGCGAGTTCTGATGCACCGTCTCGGTCTGAAACCAGGCCAGGTTCGCGATGCAATCGACTGGTTTGACAGGGGCAAAAAGCCGGGCTTCTCGCTGCACGAAACCTTGCATCGGCGTCATCGTGAGTTCGCCGGGCACCCCGAGCGACCTGCCTTGTTCGTGCGCCTGCTTCTCGAGGTTTCATTGTCAAAGAAATCGATCGAACGCCGCGAACGGGCGGCGATCTGGTCGGTCTGCCAGCAACTCGGAGTCGGTCGGGTGGAGCTCGCGCAGCTTGAGGCGCTTCTGCGTGCACAAAAAGGATTTCGTCGATCGCCGGCCGGAAGTGCCGATGCCGAACGAATTCGTCGCGCCTATGCTCTGCTTGGCGTCAGCCAGACATCCACTAACTCCGAGATCAAACAGGCATACCGGCGGCTGATGAATCGTAACCATCCGGACAAACTCTCCGGCGGCGATGCGGATGTCGCTGCCATCGCGGCTGCTCAGAGGCGCACACAGGAAATCCGTGGCGCCTATGACATGCTGAAATCGCGTCGCAGCATTCGCTGACCTGTCGCAAACACTGACGAGGACCCCCAATGCAGCCGTTAATAGCCCCGTCCATACTTTCCGCCGACTTTGCGAGACTTGGCGACGATGTCAAAGCCGTCCTTGACGCCGGCGCCGATATCGTTCATTTCGATGTCATGGACAACCATTTTGTACCCAATCTCACCATCGGCCCGATGCTGTGCGAGGCACTGCGGAACTACGGAATCGAAGCGCCGGTCGATGTGCACCTGATGGCGGAGCCGGTGGATCGCCTGATTCCGGATTTTGCGAAGGCAGGCGCCAGCTGGATAACGTTCCATCCAGAGGCCTCGCGCCACGTCGATCGTACGCTTGGTTTAATTCGCGATGAAGGATGCAAGGCCGGACTGGTATTCAATCCCGCAACGCCGCTTGACTGGCTGGACCATGTGCTGGACAAGATTGACCTGATCCTGATCATGTCAGTCAACCCGGGCTTTGGCGGCCAGACATTTATTACAGCAGCGCTGGATAAACTTCGCCGCGCGCGCAAGATGATCGACGACAGTGGCCGGAGCATACGACTCGAGGTCGATGGCGGTGTGAAGGCGACTAATATCGGCGAGATTGCGGCGGCGGGCGCCGATACTTTCGTTGCGGGTTCGGCGATTTTCGGTAGCGGGGACTATGCGAAAGCGATTGCGGCAATGCGTGACGAAATTGATAAAGCGACTGGTGGCGCCCAACGCCACGGAAGTCGGCAAAACGCGCGAGCCTGATTCCTGAATTTACTAGATCTTGCGATTCGGCCTGGCGCCGTATACGACGATGGTTTTGCCGCTCGCCGAAACAAGGCCCTGATCCTCCAGTACCTTGAGGACGCGGCCGGCCATTTCTCTCGAACAGCCGACGAGGCGACTCAGCTCCTGGCGACTGACCTTGATTTGCATTCCATCCGGGTGCGTCATGGCATCCGGTTCGTTGCACAGGTCCATAATTGCATGGGCGACCCTTCCTGTAACGTCGACAAACGCCAGGTCACCCAGTTTGCGATTCGTTCGATCGAGACGGGTTGCCAGCTGGGTGGCGAGTTCGAAAACGAGTCCTGGACTTTCGCTCGCTATCTGCCGGAAACGCGGGTAGGTCATTTCTGCGATTTCGCACTCGGTTCGGGTGCGCACCCAGGCGCTACGGGTCGGTTGTTCGTAGAAAAGGCCCATCTCGCCGAAGAACTGGCCCTTGTTGAGGTAGGCAAGAACCATCTCATTACCGTCTTCGTCTTCGATCATGACCTCAACCGAGCCGTCGACAATGTAATAGAGGACGTCCGGAAGGTCGCCAGCGTGGATCATTACGGTCTTTGAAGGCACCGTGCGCACCCGGCAGTAACTCAGGAAGCGATTTATCGCGGGAACATCACTCAAGGTCTTGGCAGTTGTTTGCATTCGTCGGTCCTCAGCGATAGGTCGCCCGTTCTTTTAATACAGACCGCACTTAAGAGCAAGCTAAGTCCGTAATTCTTATTGAAAATAGGTGCCGGTCACGGGAGCAAATTATATGGAATCGGCCGACCGCTGACCAGCAGTGTTACACCTTGTATGCTGTTTGTGTCATGACTCTGGCGCTCATGCGCATGAGTTCACGTACAACTGTTGGCAGCGGACGAGCACCGGCGGACTTCGCCTCGGCGCCATGCCGCACTTCATCCTCGCGCATTTTCGAGACGATGACCCGGCTGCGCGCATCCTGGGCAGGCAACTCGGCCAGGTGGCTGCCAAGGTGCGCCGCAACCTGTCGTTCGGTTTCCTCGACGAAACCCAATGACCAGCGATCCCCCAGGACACCGCTGGCAGCTCCAATCAGCCAAGCGCCCGCAAACCATACCGGTCGCAGGCGACTGGGCCGCGCATCCAGCTCACGCAAGCGCTGCTCGCACCACGCGAGGTGATCCAGTTCTTCGTTTGCGGCTGATTGCAGATGCGCGGCAATTTCGGCGCTGTGTGCCACGGCCGCGTGTCCCTGGTACAAACCTTGTGCGGCGATCTCGCCGGCGTGATTGACTCGCATCAGTGCGGCAGCATGCTGCCGCTCAGCGTCGGTCAGGGAACCCTCGGCGGTGTCGAGCGCGGGATTACGACGGATTGCCAATGCCGGAACCGCGGCTATGCTACGCAGGGCATTGTCGATTCCCGAAAGAAGCCGATCCGACCGGGTAAGTTGTCGCTCATTCATTACACACAGTATAGACGGATCGAGGCGAAACCACGGAAAAACCGTAAAAATCGCTGCGAAAATCGGTGTAACTGCGCATGTCTCGAAATTCAATGTGACCAAAGGCTATACTCCGCAGCCTTTGGCCGTCGGGGCGCTCGTTCTGCCCGCACCGGACACACATTCTGCCCGGCTATTCGCACCGGGCGGGATAGTGCAAAACTATCTCGATGGGAGTATTCGTATGAACTTGCGCGTGATCGCAGTGCTCGGCAGCCTGGCAATTGTCTCGCACGCCGGAGCCCAGGAAGGGCAGGGAGCAGCCGGTGCACCGGATCCGACGGCTGACCCCTGGTCTGGAAAGGTGGCCCTCGGCTTTCTTGCGACAAGTGGAAACACGGAAAGCTCGAGTCTGAATTCGGCCTTCGCCGTTGCCTACACAATCGGCCGATGGACACATGCTATCGATGCCGCAGCCATCAACACCACGGAAGAGGATCAAACTACGGCGGAAGCCTATGCAGTTGGCTGGAAGTCCGAGTTCAACATGACGGACAGGGATTTCCTGTTTGGCCGGGTAAACTGGCGCAAGGACCGGTTCAGCGGTTACGACCAGCAATTATCGGAATCGCTTGGCTACGGGCGGCGTCTGATCGACACGGGTGTGCATTTCCTGAACGCCGAAATCGGCGCGGGTGCGCGGCAGTCAGAGTTGAGTGACGGCACCACGGAAGACGATTTTATCGTGAGGGGCGGACTCAACTATCGCTGGCAGTTCAGCGAGCAGGCCCAGTTTACTCAGGATTTCGCGACCGAGTCGGGATCGCAAAATACCTATATCGAATCAGTGACGGCCATCAAGGCGAGCCTGATCGGAGCCCTGGCGCTGGTAGTTTCCTACACGGTCAAGAACAACAGCGAGGTGCCGGTTGGCAACGAAGAGACTGATACGTTCACAGCTTTATCGCTGGAGTATGGATTCTAAGCCGCAACGCCCATAATCAGAATATAAGTATCTGTTTCTATTTACAAATAAAGAAACAGGCAGGAATTCGGGCAACTCACCCGCGGCCATGTACAGTGTTTGCATTGACGTGGTCCGTCGAGTAAAATCTCGCGCCTTTCGCCGCGGCACAATTGCTGCGGACCGTGAACCGCCCGCGGTGCCGGTTGGGCACCCGTTTTTTTGTTTCTGAATTCATCCTGGAAGACCCTGCTGACATGAAAACCTTTTCGGCAAAGTCCGAGCAAGTACGCCGCGACTGGTATGTCGTCGATGCCGCCGGCAAGACGCTTGGCCGGCTATCGACGGAGATCGCGAGTCGGCTGCGTGGCAAGCACAAGCCGGAGTTTACGCCCCACGTGGATACCGGCGACTATATTGTGGTTGTGAACGCAGAGAAAATTCGTGTGACCGGCAACAAGCTCAAAGGCAAGCTGTACCATCATCACACGGGCTACATCGGCAATCTGAAGACTACGTCGCTCGAAAAGCTGCTCAAGGACGCGCCGGAGCGCGTCTTGCAGTTTGCCGTTAAAGGCATGTTGCCGAAGAATCCGCTGGGGCGAAAGATGTTTTCCAAATTGCACGTTTTTGCGGGTCCGGAGCATACGCACCAGGCCCAGCAGCCGAAACCGCTCGATATCAAGGCTTAGGAATCCATGCGTAAGGCCGCTGGCCTTCGCGAATGAGGCAAATGAACGATGAGTGACACCCAGTATTACGGCACCGGACGGCGCAAGACTTCCACAGCGCGAGTGTTCCTGAAGGCCGGAAAAGGCACAATCACAGTCAATGACCGTCCTCTGGACCGGTTTTTCGGCCGGGAGACTGCGCAAATGATCGTTCGGCAGCCGCTGCAGCTAATGAACCTGTCAGATCAGCTCGACGTCGAGGTGACTGTCACCGGCGGTGGTACCACGGGTCAGGCGGGCGCTATCCGCCACGGATTGACGCGAGCGTTGATGCAGTACGATGAAACGTTTCGCGCCAAATTGCGCAAAGCCGGTTTCGTCACGCGAGATGCACGCGAAGTGGAACGGAAGAAAGTCGGTCTGCGGAAGGCGCGTCGGGCGACCCAGTTCTCCAAACGCTAACGCTCGATTGCATTGTTATCCGGCACCGGCATCGATTCGTGCCAGCTGTCGGACGCGGGCAGTCGCTGTAGTCACCGTACGTTTGGGGGATCGTCTAGCGGTAGGACTGCGGACTCTGACTCCGCCAACCCAGGTTCGAATCCTGGTCCCCCAGCCAGATAAAAAAAGGCCCGTGACGGGCCTTTTTTTATCTGGCGTTAAAGGGGGCCAGGATGAGAAGCCAGGTTCGACAAAATTGCCTGGAGCAATTTTGGACGGCGAAGCCGCCCGCAGGGCGCAACACAGGGATGTGTTGCGTCTATCCTGGTCCCCCAGCCAGATAAAAAAAGGCCCGTGACGGGCCTTTTTTTATCTG
>JBBDJJ010000032.1:14480-24952 GCA_040879925.1 Woeseia sp.
ATTGCCTGGAGCAATTTTGGACGGCGAAGCCGCCCGCAGGGCGCAACACAGGGATAGGAATCCCCCTATCGCGGCATGATTCGCACGCCACCCGCCTCACCGACCAGCAGAACATCCGCGGGTCTGTGTGAAAAAAGTCCCACCGTCAGCACGCCAGGCAACTGATTGAGCCGCGTTTCCATTTCACGCGGGTTGCTTATATTCAGGTTGTGCACGTCGAGAATGTGGTTGCCGTTGTCAGTGACGAAATTCTCTCTCCAGATCGGCTGACCGCGCAACTTGATGATCTGGCGTGCGACGAACGATTGTGCCATGGGAATCACCTCGACCGGCAATGGGAACTTGCCCAGCATGCCTACGAGCTTGGAATCATCGACGATACAGATGAACTTGCGCGCGGCGCCGGCCAAAACCTTTTCCCGGGTCAGGGCGCCGCCGCCGCCCTTGATAAGGTGCAGGTGCTTGGTGGCTTCATCCGCGCCGTCGATGTACAGGTCGAGGTCGCCGACGGAGTTGAGTGTCGAGACCTCGAACCCGTGCTTCTCCAACCGGGCAGTGGTTGCTCCAGAACTGGAGACCAGAGTCTGAATCCTCGATCTTACGGCAGGCAATGCATCGATCAGAATGTTGACGGTCGACCCCGTGCCGACTCCGAGTATGGCTCCGTTCTCGATGTATCTCAGCGCGGCTTTCGCGACTGCAATCTTTTTCTCAGACTGATCCATGTTGTACCGAATCCTGTCCCCGAGCTAGCGGAAATGCCGTGCGACTCAGCAGGGCGTATTGAAATCGCAGCTTAGCCGATCGGGCTTGAGCAAGCCAAGTGACGCTACCGGAAACGAAATGTGCCCGCGGATGCGGGCACATTTGCGATTTTAGGAAGAAGACCGAAGGAGCTTTTCTTACGCACTAAGCTTATGAAAAAACTACCTTTCTTCCCTAAGCGTAAACGACATGAAGCGTCGAAATTACGCCATCTTCTTGGAGGACGCTTTCTTTGACGCCTTTTTAGCAGGGCGTCGCTTCGTCTTCCGTTTAGCCTTCTTCTTGGCTTTTTTCTTAGCTTTCTTTTTGGCCTTTTTCTTGGCCTTCTTTTTAGCCTTCTTCTTGCCCTTCTTCTTTACCTTGCGCTTTGCTTTTTTCTTTGCCTTCTTCTTGGCTTTCTTTTTTGCCTTACGCTTGGTTGCCTTCTTTTTGGTCTTCTTCTTTGCTGATTTCTTCTTCGCTGCACGACGTCGTTTCGGTGCAGCCTTCTTCTTCGTTACTTTGCGCTTCTTGGCGGTCTTCCGCTTCGAAGCTTTCTTGCTTGCCTTCTTTTTGGTAGCCATCATTTTCTCCGTGTCGGGTACCCGGCGTTGAGTATATACAACAAAACCGAAAAATCCAGCTAGTCAAGTGATCCCGTTAACATTTTGGGACATTCGCCATTGCGACGAATGCAACAGTGCAACAGCAGCGACGTAGTCGCAACGGCGGTTCAGAAGTGAAGTCGAAGCGAAGTTCGCACAGCACGCGAACGAGATGCCAGAGCAAAATTGCATGCAAGCCAGCAGCGCACGCAACTGCAGTAACACACTTTCACAACAGTCTGTTCATGCTTCCGTGCCAATTGCCGGCGCCGGACCCGCGTCTCGAAATATTAAACGCGACCCTCGGTGACCACCCTGTAAAGTGGTATATCCCACGGATTTTCGGCGATTTTTTCGATGCGCTGACAATTGAACGCCAACCCGACCAGCTTCGGCTTGAGCAACAGTCGGCGATTCCTGAGGAAAGCGAAGGTACGATCGTAGTAACCACCGCCCATGCCGATGCGACGTCGATCATCGTCGTAAGCAACCAGTGGCGTCAGCACGAGATCGAGTTGTCGAGCACTGATTTCAGTGCCCGGTTCCGGTTCCAGGATTCCGAATTCATTCACGATGAGACCAGTATTCGGCGTCACCTGCCGAAAGGTCAGCAATCGGTCCGGACCGGTCACCGGAGCAAAAATTTTCTTCTTTCTGCGCCAGGCGCGCTCAATTATCGCCCAGGTGTCGACTTCGTCCGCCAGCGACAGGTAGCAAGCGATGCAGATACTCCTTAAGAAATAAGGCGTTCGCACGACAGCGTCGGCGATGCGACTGGAAGCCACACTGCGTTGCTCGTCGCTGAGCGCAGCTCGTCTTCTGCGGTACTCGTTCCGAATATCTCGTTGGCTGGTCTGTAATGCCGCACTGGATTCGGGCATCGGAGCCTCGGTCGGTTTGCTGCCGCGGATTCGCAGGGCCAGGGTGAAGATGGCGCCTCCCGCCTGTGCCGTTACCGACCGTCGCTCTCGAACCAGAGCAACAGGTGGGGTCAGCCGTGACAGCACCAGGCTATCCACAATTGTGGTTTTGCACACATGCTGCCGACAGTGCGCGACCCCGATATAACAATTTAGGGTCGAAAGGTATCCGGGCCGGCATCGAACACTGCAGGAGGCGCCAAATTTTTACGTTTCGGTCAACACAGGAGTCTTGCTTGCGTCGACCCTTAAATCAGATCTTATGAATCAGATCCCTTAGAGCGGGATTTTACAGTGAAACAGATATCAAAGGTCGAGTTCGTTATTGGTTGTCAACACGGACTCGACACGATCAGACAATAGCTTCAGGCGTTGCCCGACATTGGATTCGAGTGCCTTGTCCCGGGCACGAGAATGTAACAGCTCATTCGCCATGTTAAGCGCGGCCATAACAGCGATCCGGTCCAGGCCGACCACTTTTCCGCTGTCGCGAATTTCGCGCATCCTGGCATTAAGGATCTCCGCAGAATCCAGCAGATCCGTGCGTTCGCTGGCCGGGCAGGATACCTGGTATTCCTTTTCGAGGATCCTCACGCTGACGTGGGCATAAATATCATTCATTGCGTTACTCCGCCGGCTTGGCAATCCGCGCAGATCATTGAGAAATCGGCATACACGGTTCGTACGGCATGGGTCATTCCCAGGTTTAGCCCGGTCAGCTTCCCTGTTCCATCGCCTTGAGGCGCCCGATCATCGCTTCGACACGCGCCCGAACCTGTTCGTTCTTTTGCAGCAGTGTTGCGCGTTCTGCCGTCAACGCGTCCTGCCGTTGCTTAAGCGAGCGATTCTCATCCTGGAGCTGGTCGCAGACCACGACCAGCGCATCGACTCGCTTTTCCAGTCGCTTGAGTTCGTGTTCAAACATGACATTTGCATCGTCGGCCATGGCAGCAATATAGAGCCGGGCAAGAGCAGAATCAATTGTCTTGAAAAGCCGGCATGGCCAGCCGCGCGGTTCCGTGGGATCATTTGCGCGGCCAAACGACATAATACTTATGCAGGAAACAGTCGAATACAGCGATCTGGACGATACTCTGCGACGCTGCGGTGCCAGCTGGAACGCCGCGAAGGCGCACGGGCTGCTTTGCGGGCACCTCTGTTTGCCGGGCGGCAATACGGTCCGCGACACGGTTCGCCAATGGCTTGCAACTGTGCTGGATGGAGGCGACGTCGGCAGCGCCTGCCGGGCGGAGTGCGCGGAACTGCTGGAGCGAGCATCGACAACGACGCTGCGTCAGCTTGCCGAGCGCCAGTCGCAATTTGCGCCGCTGTTGCCGGACGATGCCAGCAGCGTGGCATTGCGCACCGACGCCTTGAGCCACTGGTGCGAAGGGTTTCTGCACGGTCTGGTATCCGGCACACGCGCGCCCCCCGTCCGTGCGAGGTTGGCGGAGCAACCCTTGTCCGACATCATCCGCGATATGCTCGAGATAACCCGGGCTGCCGTCGATGAGCAAGCGGACGACGAGACCAATGAGGAAGCGTATGTTGAGCTGGTGGAGTATATTCGCGTCGCCGCGCAGCTGGCCTACGAGGAACTCGCCGAGTTTCGCCCTGCGCGTAGCGAATTCGCTGCAGATGTGTTGCATAGCCGGCAACACTGAAACCGGGCGTAGCCTGACAAAGGCTTGACTGAATGAACCATACGGAATACGCGAAACGCCGGAAACAATTGCTGCGCATGGTTGGCGAGACCGGTATCGCGATCCTGCCGAGCGCGCCGGTGCGTTTACGCAGCCGGGACGTGGCGTACCGCTACCGGCAGGACAGCGACTTCTATTACCTCACCGGTTTCGCGGAGCCTGATGCAGTGGCGGTCCTGGCGCCCGGACGGGACAACGGCGAATTCCTGATCTTCTGCCGCGACCGCGATTCCGAGAAGGAGCGCTGGGATGGTTCCCGTGCCGGCCCCGATGGAGCGATGGAACGATTTGCGGCGGATGACGCGTTTCCGATCGATGATATCGATGACATTCTGCCGGGCATTCTCGAATCGCGTCGACGCGTCTATTACACGATGGGTGCGTACACGGAATTCGATCTGCGCATTGGCGAATGGATCAGGTCGCTGCGCTCGCAGGAGGCATCCGGACTGCATGCGCCACACGAGTTCGTGGCGCTCGATCATTTGCTACACGATATGCGCCTGTACAAGAGTCGTGCCGAAATCGCCGCCATGCGGCGAGCTGCCAAGGTCGCCGTCGGCGCACACACGCGCGCAATGTCGCTGATCCGGCCTGGCATTCGCGAGTACGAGGTCGAAGCCGAGTACGTGCACGAGTTTCGTCGCCACAATGCGACAGTGTCCTACAGCCCGATCGTCGGCTCCGGCGTTAACAGCTGCACATTGCACTATATCGACAACACGGCAGAGCTTCGCGACGGTGACCTGGTGTTGATCGACGCGGGTTGCGAGTACGACTATTACGCGTCCGACATCACCCGCACGCTGCCGGTCAACGGCCGCTTTTCCCCCGAGCAACGAGCCGTCTACGAGATCGTGCTGGAAGCGCAGCTGGCCGCCATCGACAAGACGCGCAAGGGAAACCACTGGAACGACCCTCACGATGCAGCTGTACGGGTCATTACACGGGGATTGCGCAAACTCGGTTTGTTGAAAGGCTCGCTGCCCAAACTGATCCGCGATGGCTCTTATCGCGAATTCTTCATGCATCGTACCGGGCACTGGCTTGGCATGGACGTTCACGACGTTGGCGACTACCGCGTCGGCGACGAATGGCGGATGCTGGAGCCCGGTATGGTGACTACGGTTGAGCCGGGCGTCTACATTGCCTCTACGAGCGTGGCGCGGCGCTGGCGCAACATCGGCATCCGCATCGAAGATGACGTTGCCGTCGCCCACGACGGCCCGGACGTGCTCAGCAGGGGGCTTGTAAAGGACCCGGACGACATCGAACGCCAGATGGCGTCGTGACAGAACGGCGATGAACGAAGTCCCCGATTACAGCTTCGATATCGTCATCGCTGGCGGCGGCATGATTGGCACCTGCCTTGCGCTGGCGCTCGCACCTCTCGGACTGCGTGTGGCAGTGGTCGAAGCTGTAGCACGCGGCATTGCCGACCAGCCGAGTTTCGATGATCGATCAACCGCGTTGTCGCGCAGTAGTCGCCGCATGTTCGAAGCTATGCGACTCTGGGAAGCAATCGAGGGTGCGTCGACGTCGATCTCGAGCATTCACGTCTCGGAGCGCGGACGCTTCGGTTTTGCGCATATCGATGCGCTTGAACAGCGGGTCGATGCGCTCGGCCACGTGGTTATCAACCGTGTATTGGGTGACGTGCTGCAGTCGGCGATGACTGACGTCGCGGGCCTGCGGTTTTTTTGTCCTGCCAGGATCACTGCCGTCGAGCTCGAGACATCCGGCGCGACCGTGTCCGTCGATCGAGCGGGCCGACTGACGAAATTAACCTGTAGCCTGCTGGTAGCGGCCGACGGCGCAAATTCCACGGCGCGCAGTATGCTGGGCATCGGTGCACGGCAGCGTGACTATGGGCAGCACGCGGTCATTGGCAACGTCATGCCGGAAGTATCGCCAGCCAATCGCGCCTTCGAACGGTTTACAGACACAGGCGCGCTCGCGCTGTTGCCGGTCGCCGGCGACCGGGCAGCGTTCGTTTGGTGTATGCCCGATGCGGACGCAGCGGTGCTCATGCAGCTACCCGACAGTGAATTTGTCAAAGGTCTGCAAGAGACCTTCGGTCTGCGACTGGGCAAGCTCGACCGTGTTGGCCGCCGAGCTTGCTATCCGTTGACGCTGTCGCAAGCCGAGCGACTGACAGCACGGCGCAGCGTCCTGGTAGGAAATGCGGCACACGGCCTGCATCCCGTGGCGGCACAGGGGTTCAATCTGGGCATGCGAGACGTCGCCGCACTCTGCGATTGCATCGCTGACGCACTGCGGTCCGGCGGCGTGGAGTCGATTGGTTCCGAGGATGTGCTCGCAGCCTACCGCGACTGGCGATACGAAGATCATCGCAAGGTTGTGCAGTTCACGGATGGCCTCGTGCGGCTGTTCGGTACCGATCTGGCTGCTGTGCGTATCGCGCGAAACATTGCCATGCTGGGGTTTGACCTGTTGCCCGGCGTCCGCACGCTGTTTGCACGACACACGATGGGCCTTGCCGGACGATTACCGCGGCTTGCGCGCGGCGTGCCGCTGGAATGAAAAGAACATTCGACATCGTTATCGCCGGTGCCGGCATGGCAGGCCTCACCGTGGCAGCGTTACTTGCGAGAAGCGAGCAACGACATCGTATGACGCTTCGCATCGTCGACGCGGGGATGCGGCCGCAATTCGATGCCGGCGACGATCTTGCACTGCGTGTGTCGGCTGTGGCTGCCGGTTCTGCCACCATCTACCAGGCGCTGGGAGTTTGGCAATCAATCACGGCAATCCGCGCGTGTCCCATTCGCGAAATGCATGTCTGGGATGCGGCGCGGCCACCAGTCGGGCCGGAGACCCTGCATTTCGACGCCGCCGAGTTTGCGCTGGCCGAACTTGGCCACGTCGTCGAGAACGTATTGGTGCAAGACGTGCTTCTGGCCGAACTTGACCGGCTCGGTGTCAAGGTTGAATTCGAGACGCCGCTCGCCGACCTGCAAATGGTAAACGGACGCTGTACGCTGCAAATACCGGATGGCAAGTGGCTGGACTGCGATTTGCTGGTCGGGGCGGACGGCGTGAATTCGATGGTGCGTCGATGCGCAGGTATTCCGGCAACAGCCTGGCGCTACCCGCAATCCGCATTCGTCACGCACCTGTTGCCGCAGGACCCGCATCGCAATATTGCCTGGCAACGTTTCCTGCCGGACGGTCCACTCGCGCTGTTGCCCTTGTCGGATGGCCGTATATCAATTGTCTGGTCAACCACGCCAGAACAGGCAGCAGCGGTCATGGCAGTGACCGACACGCAACTGGGAAGGCTGGTGACGGAGGCGAGTGATGGCGTACTGGGGTTATTAACGGCAACGGGGCCGCGGGCCACGTTCCCACTCAAGGCGCAATATGCGACAGCCTACGTCAAGCCGGGCATCGTTCTTATCGGCGATGCGGCCCACAGCATTCATCCACTTGCCGGGCAGGGCGCCAATCTCGGTATTGCCGATGCGCACCAACTGGCCAAAGTGATCACGCGGGCCATTGCTGACGGGGAGCACCCGGGTGACTGGCCGGTGCTGCGGCGCTATGAAAGGGGGCGCAAAGGGGCCAACCAGGGGATGCTGTACTTCGTCGATGCGCTGAATCGGCTCTTTTCGTCGCCCGCACAACCGGTTTCGGTGTTGCGCAGTGCCGGGATGCGGCTATTCAATCGCAGTGGCCCGCTCAGGCGACGCGCCGTCGCGACCGCTTTGGGCGTCGTAGCGGCCGAATAACCGTGTAGAATCATGCTGCCGGTCAACAATAGCGATGCAACAATAATCCGTATCCGGTACCCGGAATCTCGCGTATCCGGGTTCGTCAATTCCGCGAAGCCAGTCCCGGCCTGGTTAAAAAATGCGACAGGAAGCGAATTACATGCCGTATGAATGCAAAGCCGCAGCGGGTAAAACTGCGTGACCACGCGATACGTGCTGGTGTTGGCAGGCATCCTGACGCTTATTGGCCTGGCCATGTTCATTTACAAATGGCAGGTCCTTGGCCTGCCGGTGGACGACCATCAGGAGACGCCGACCTGGACGGTGGAGACCACCATCGGCTTCGAAAGCGGTCCCGGCTCCATCAGCGTCAATTTGCAGATACCGACCTTGACGCCCGGCTTCGCCACGCTGGATGAGTTCTCGGTTTCGCGCAACTTTGCGTTCGGTTTGAACTACGTCGGCGCCGATCGAGAAGCGCAGTGGACTGTGCGGCGTGCCGATGGCTCGCAGACACTCTATTACCGCATCATCGTGTATGAGGATCCGGACAACGAACAATCGGATATCACACCGCCGCTGCCGATTCCGCCGTCTATCAACGAGCCTCTCAGAACGGCTGTTGAGATGATCGTTGCCGACGTCAGTGAACACTCGGCCGATGCGGCGTCTTTCACGGCCGTATTGTTACGGCAGATCAATACGCCGTCCCCGAATCCCAATATCGAATTGCTGCTGGCGGAAGCGGGCACCAAGGCCGCAATTGTCCGACAAATCACTACGGTCCTCGCGTCGGCAAGAATCCCCGCTCGCATCATTCACGGCATCCCGCTGCAGGATCAACAACGACAGGTCCAGCCCGTGCCATGGCTTGAGATCCACGACGGTGACCGCTGGCGCTACTTCAACCCCGACACGGCGATTGAAGGATTGCCGGATCGTTTCCTGATCTGGTGGCGCGGCAGCGAGCCGCTGGTGCGCGTGGAGGGTGGCAGCAGTGTGGAGACCAACTTCGCGGTTCAAAGAAACCTGATCGATACCGTAGCCATCGCCGAACATCGCGCCGACGTCCGCCAGTCCCGCCTGATCGATTTCTCGCTGTTCAGCCTGCCGATCAAGACCCAGGCGGTATACGGTGTGCTGCTGATGATTCCCATCGGCGCTTTGATCATTACCATCATGCGCAACGTGATCGGCATCGATACCTTCGGCACATTCATGCCTGTTCTGATCGCGCTGGCGTTTCGCGAAACGGAACTGATTTCCGGAATCGTGCTGTTTACGTTGCTGGTGGCGCTCGGCCTCAGTATCCGGTTTCTTCTCGAGCGACTGCGGCTGTTGCTGGTACCGCGTCTCAGTGCCGTATTGATCGTGGTCGTTCTCCTGATGCTGATAATGAGCATCATTACGCACCAGCTCGGCCTCGAGATGGGATTGTCTGTTGCCCTGTTCCCGATGGTCATTATCGCCATGACAATTGAGCGCATGTCGGTGCTGTGGGAGGAGCGCGGTGCCGGCGAAGCAATGCGGGCTGGCCTGGGCAGTATGATAGTCGCGATAATGGCCTACCTGGTGATGGGAATGAGCTGGCTCGAGCATCTCATTTTCACGTTTCCGGAATTGCTGTTGATCATCCTCGCAGTTGTCCTGTTGCTCGGTCGCTATACCGGCTACCGGGTGTCCGAACTGAAACGCTTCAAAGCGCTGATCGCACCGAAGTGATGTTGCAGACGGCGCGATTGCTGCGAGAAAATGGCGTGCTCGGTATCAACGAGCGGAATGCCGAGTTCATCATGAAACTCAACCCGCGCCGGTTTTTCCCGCGGGTTGACGACAAGGCGCTTACCAAGGAACTGGCAATCAAGGCCGGTATGCCGGTGCCCGAGCTCTATGGCTCGATCGCCAGCCAGGGTGAAGTGCGACTCTTCCCCGACATCGTAGCTGACCGCGAGAGCTTCGTGGTCAAGCCTGCTCGCGGCAGTGGCGGCGACGGCATTATCGTTGTCACCGGGCGCAGCAAGCGCAAGGCGGCAAGTTACAGGCTGGCGAACGGGCTGCTGATTACCGGAAACGAAATAGAGCACCATATTTCCAATGTCGTCGGCGGACAGTACAGCCTGAGCGGCAACCCGGATACGGCGCTCATCGAATATTGCGTGCAGTTCGATCCGTTATTCGCCGACGTGAGTTATCAGGGTGTGCCCGATATTCGGGTGATCGTTTATCGCGGTTACCCGGTGATGTCCATGGTGCGTCTGCCGACGCGAAACTCCGATGGCAAAGCAAATCTGCATCAGGGCGCGGTGGGAGCCGGTATCGATCTAAGCACCGGACGCACACTGCGAGGCGTGCTGGGCAACGATATAGTCGACGAGCACCCGGATACCGGAGCACTTATTTCGGGGCTCTATATACCCCAATGGGACTTTATTCTGCAGGCATCGGCGCGTAGCTACGAGGTGACCGGCCTCGGCTATGTCGGCGTCGACATGGTAATCGACCGCAGTCAGGGACCGATGATTCTGGAGATGAATGCGCGGCCGGGACTCAACATACAGATCGCCAATGGTTGCGGGATTCTTCGCCGCGTGCAACGCATTGACGAAATCTTCGATGCTACTGCCGATCCGGTTACCCGCGCGCGAGTGGCCCGGCAGGAATTTTCCGCCGAAGTGCAGGGCGCACTGGCGCTCGACTAGGGAAGCATTGCACAAGCCCGATCGTGCGACTGTAGGAGCCCGCATCGCGGGCGATCAGCGCCGGATC
>JBBDJJ010000032.1:24962-103693 GCA_040879925.1 Woeseia sp.
CTTGGCGGGCTCCTACAGCACGCGCCTTCTGACTTGTGCAGAGTCTCCTGGTCAGGCGAACTTCGCGAGGACCTCCGCTTCCGTTTCGCGGCTGAGGTTACCGGCGAACTGGTAGCCGGGCGGCTGGTGATCGACAAAGATCTCGCCGACCATACGAAACCGGTCGGCTTCATCAAACGCGCCCACACTCATGAGATAGCGGTCGGCCGGTTTCAAGTAATAGAAAAGGTTGGATCCGCAGCATTTGCAAAAGCCGCGCTGGGCCCACTCCGAAGAATCGTAACGGGACAGCGATTCATTGCCCGCGAACACAACGCCCCGTGCGTCTGTCGCCATTACCGGTCCACCCGACCAGCGACGACACATGCCGCAGTGACAGACGTGATAATCATTGTCTACGGCCTCCACGGTAAACGTTACCGCGTTACACAAGCATCGCCCGCTAAGCATGGTTTTTTGCTCCTTTCAACGTGCGGCCAGACGTTTCGTCAACCAGTTGTTCATGCGTGTTTCCAGCACTTCGAGCGGCAAAGCGCCGCCGCCCAGCAATTCGTCGTGAAAGTCCCGGATCTCGAAGTCCTCGCTGAGCGCCTGCTCTGCGGCACGCCGCATCTGCAAAATCCTCAGCTGGCCGATTTTATAGGCGACTGCCTGGCCCGGGTTGCCAATATAGCGATCGATTTCATTGATGATATCGAGTTCGGTCTTGGCCGCGTTGTCCTTGAAGAAGTCGATCGCCTGCTGGCGTGTCCAGCCTTTGGAATGGATTCCGGTATCCACGACCAGCCGCACCGCCCGCCACATCTCGTAAGTCAAAGCGCCGAAGCGCGAGTAGGGGTCCTTGTAGAGACCCAGTTCGCTGCCCAGACTTTCACTGTACAGCCCCCAGCCTTCGATAAAGGCGGTGAAGCCCGCGTAACGCCGGAACTCCGGGATGTCATCCAGTTCCTGCGCCAATGCGATCTGCAGATGATGCCCCGGCATGGCCTCGTGCACCGTCAGGACCTCAATCTCGTATTTCGGGCGCACTTCAGGCCGATAGAGGTTCACATAGTAATAACCGGCCCGACTACCGTCCGCGGCCGGCCGGCTGTAATAGGCCGTTGTAGTGTCCGGAGCAATGCTGTCAGGAATGGGCCGTAAGCCATACGGCATGCGTGGCAGTTTGCCGAACAGCCTGACGAGCTCCGGATCGATGCGCTTGCTGGTCGCCAGGTAGGCTTCGAAAAGGTCGTCCGGATTGTCGAAGTAGAATTGCGGATCCGTACGCAGGAAGTGCAGAAAATCCGCAAAGTCCCCGGCGAACTCGAGTTCGTCAATGATCGCCTGCATTTCTGCGCGCAGCCGGCTCACCTCCGACAATCCAAGTTCGTGAATCTCGTCCGGCGTCATCTGGGTCGTCGTGTAAAGGCGTACCCGATGCTCGTAGAAGTCTTTGCCGTATGGCAATTCCGATGCACCGATACTGTCACGGCTGGCTGGCAGATAGGTGTCCGCGAAATAACGACTGAAACGGCGGTAGGCAGGCACGATCTCGCCGTCGATAACAGCCGTGGCGCGTTGCCGAAGACGTTCCTGCTCGTCCGGCGGTATGCTATCCGGCATGCTGCCGAATGCCGCAAAAAACGGGCTGTCTTCGGCGTTCTCAACGAGCTGCAGCGCGATCTGGTCGGGTACGCGCTGCATCAGGATCGCCGGCGGCATGTACCCGGCTCGACGGCCGCGCTCCTGCAATTCTATTGTCTGCTCGATATACGTCTCGACACCCGCCAAACGTTCGAGCCAGCTCTCGTAGTCGTTCACCGTCGCCAGGCGCAAGGTCTCGGCGGTGGCATCGAGGTTCTGCACGCCCCCGCGGTGATGCACAGGCATCAGATAATGGCGAAAGCGCCAGGTTTCCAGGTCGTTCTGCAGCTCGCGGCGAAAAAGGTCGTAGTTGAGTTGTGAGTTCTCGTCCAGCCGGGTTACGTCGATTGCGGACAGCCGGTCCAGAAAAACGCGCTGATCCTGTTGCCGCCGTTCGATGGCTGGCATCGACAGGTCCGGCCAACGAGCGTCAAACCGACGATCCCCGAGTCGCGACGCAAAGACCGGGTTCTCGACCAGTTGCCACTCCCAGGCTTCACTGAGCAATGCTTCGAAATCGTCTTCCGGGGCTGCCTGGAGGGACAGGCACGCGAACAAAAGAAGGATTGCTGTCATGAGGCGACGGTTCGCCATCACTTTTCTCCGACCAGTTGGAAGTGTGCATTGTTGCGTTGTTGCAGGCGGCTGGCAACAGCAGTTCGACTTGGCTATCATTGCGCGCACTGATCAACAGGGTAGTGCAGAAGAGACCCCGCTATTTGATGGGGCGCCGAAGGCGCAACTCGCCCGGAAACGCTCAGGCACACGGACTGCAGACTCTGATCAGCTCTGGAGAGAGGCCGGAACAACGGTCCACCGAAGGGGTATGCGACCGAAGCCGGTCTGCGATCTCTCAGGTAATTTGGACAGAGGGGCGGCTCGCGAGAGGACTGCATTCTATGCAGCGTCTGGCGAGCCGCCCTTTTTTGTTGCTTGATCGCGTTAAGTGGACGCATCAAAAAACTGCCGGAGCTACGGCCGGAGCTACGCATGGGTTTGAAGACGCCGTTACATGACGATCATCTCGCGGCCAGCGCGCGCATGGTCGATTTCGGTGGTTGGGACATGCCATTGCACTATGGCTCCCAGATCGAGGAGCATCACGCGGTCCGAAAACGTGCTGGCATCTTCGATGTGTCCCACATGACCGTTGTCGATGTCGCAGGCGCGGCAGCGCGGGATTTTCTCAGAATCCTTCTCGCCAACGATGTGGCGAAGCTCAAGGCGACGGGCAGCGCGTTGTATACCTGCATGCTCAACCAGGCAGGCGGCGTTATCGATGACCTGATCGTCTATTTTCACGCGGAGTCGCAATATCGACTGGTCGTCAATGCGGCTACGCGCGAAAAAGATCTCGCGTGGATCCGGCAGCAAGCGGCAGCGCACGCGGTCGAAGTGGAGGAGCGTGCAGAGCTTGCAATGATCGCCGTTCAGGGCCCGCTGGCCCGTGCTCTGGCCGCCGACCTTGTCGATGAGCAATGGCGCGCTGCGGCCCTGGCGCTGCAACCCTTCAACGCACTCCCGGCCGGTCCATTGTTCATCGCCCGTACCGGCTATACGGGGGAAGACGGATTCGAGATCACTTTGGCCGCCGACGATGCTTCCGCGTTGTGGCAGGCGCTGCTCGGCCGGGGCGCGGTGCCGTGCGGCCTCGGCGCTCGCGATACCTTGCGGCTCGAAGCTGGTCTCAATCTCTACGGCAACGATATGGACGAGACAACGTCGCCGCTGGAAGCCGGGCTCGGCTGGACCGTTGCCTGGGATCCCGAAGATCGTCCGTTTGTCGGACGGGATGCGCTGGTGAAGCTCTGCAGGCAGACCAGCCAGCAGCGTTTCGTCGGCCTGTTGCTGGAAGGCCGCGGTGTCCTCAGGAATCACCAGCGCGTTGTCACGATTGCCGGTGACGGCGAAGTTACCAGCGGTGGATTCTCACCGACGCTGCAGCGTTCTATTGCCCTGGCAAGGTTGCCGGCAGGGGACTATAACCATGCGCAGGTGGATATCCGGGGCGGACTGCAGGATGCGAAAATCGTCAGCCCGCCGTTCGTGCGCAATGGCCGTATTCGAATCGAGTTATAAGTCGGGGCGGGGATGTTATACCAGTCACTACAAGCCCCGCTTGTCCGGGTCGTGAGAGAAGAGGAGAAAGACAATGAGTGAATTGCCAGGCGACTTGCGCTACACGAGCGAACATGAATGGCTGCGCAAGGAAGAGGACGGTAGCGTAACCATCGGGATTACGGATCACGCCCAATCGGCTCTGGGCGATCTTGTCTATGTCGAACTGCCGGAGGTAGGGCAGGAAATCGACAGCGGCGGTGAAATGGCCGTTGTTGAATCGGTCAAGGCGGCATCCGATGTTTACGCACCGATTGCAGGAACGATTCTTGAAGTCAATACGGAACTGACGGATGAGCCGGAAAAGCTCAACGCCGATCCGTACGGGGACGGCTGGATCGTGCGCATGCAACCCGATGACGACGACCTGGGCGAAACCATGGATCCGGACGCCTACCAGGAATTTCTGGATGAACTGGAATCCTGAATGCCAGGGACGGTCTGCACAAGTCGCAAGGCACTTGGTGTAGGAGCCCGCCTCGCGGGCGATCACCGCCGGATCGCCCGCGATGCGGGCTCCTACAGTCGCACGATCGGCTTGGTGCAGAGCCTATCCGGAATTCTCATCAGTAACCGAGTATCACAATGCCATTCATACCGCATACGCAAGAAGACATCGACGAGATGCTGCAAACGATCGGGGTGCCGGCCATCGACAGCCTGTTCGAAGAAATTCCCGCCGATTTGCTCATCGGCAATCTCGATGGAATACCGGATGCTCTGAGTGAAATGGAGATAATGAGGCTGATGCGTGCGCGTGCCGCAGAGGACAGCGGTATGTTGACGTTCATCGGTGCCGGCGCCTATGAACACCATATTCCAGCAGCCGTCTGGGATATCGCCACACGGGGCGAGTTTTACAGCGCGTACACTCCGTATCAGGCCGAGGCCAGCCAGGGCACGTTACAAACGATTTACGAATATCAATCGATGATTGTTGCATTGACCGGTCTGGACGCCAGCAATGCGTCGCTGTATGACGGCGCGTCGGCGCTCGCCGAAGCCGCGTTGATGGCAGTGCGCGCGAATCGACGCGCAAAGTCCTCGCGGGTGCTGTTGGCTGCAGGTGTGAATCCGGTCTATCGCAAGGTCGCCGCAGCGATTGCAGGCAGCCAGGGACTCACGTTCGAATCGCTACCGCTTGATCGCGAATCGGGAACGACGGACCTTGCAGCGCTCGATGACAACGATGAACCGCCGGTCGCGGTGGTCATCCAGCAACCGTCGTTTTTCGGAACCCTGGAACCTGCCGATGCGCTGGCGGACTGGGCGCATGCCAGGGGTGCGCTGGTCATTGCGGTCAGCAACCCGACCTCGCTGGCGCTGCTCGAAGCGCCCGGAGAATGGGGCGAGCAGGGAGCAGACATCGCCTGTGGAGAAGGACAGCCGCTTGGTGTTCCGCTATCGTCAGGAGGACCCTACTTTGGCTTCATGGCCTGCCGCCAGCCCCTGGTCCGGCAAATGCCAGGACGCATCGTGGGCCGTACGACCGACCTCGACGGTAATCCGGGGTTCACGCTGACCCTGCAGGCGCGCGAACAGCATATTCGCCGCTCCAAGGCGACGTCGAACATCTGTACCAACCAGGGGCTCATGGTAACGGCAGCGACGATCTATATGTCGTTGCTCGGAGCTGAGGGATTGGCACGCGTCGCCGCCGCAAGTTGCGCCAACACGGCGGCACTGGCTGAAAGTCTTTGCCGCGTCGATGGCGTCGACAGGCTCTTCACGGGCCCGTTTTTCCACGAGTGTGCGCTGCGCCTTGATCGACCTGTTGGTCCGGTTCTGGAGGCACTTGCCGATGCCGGCATTCTCGGCGGTTACGACCTGTCCGAAAGCTATCCGGAGCTGGGCGACGCGCTGCTGATTTGCGCGACGGAAACGAAAACCCGCAAGGATCTCGAGAACTACGCTGGAAGTCTGCGACGGATAATGGCTGGCAGGTCGAGCGCCAGCGATAGCAAGAAGAGTGCGGATTGATGTCAAAAATTGTTTTTAACGGTACCGCGTACCGCCTCCACGGCGACTTGCCGACGATCGGCAGCAAAGCCCCGGATGTCTCGCTGGTCAATATCGACCTGCAGGACGTATCGCTTGCCAATTTTCACGGCAAGCGAAAAATCATTAACACCATGCCGAGCATTGATCTTTGCGATTGCGAAAAATCCGTCATCGAATTTGATCGGCTCGCTCTGAAGTACAGCGACATCGCGATGCTGGTGGTTTCCTACGACCTCCCTTTTGCCCATGCGCGCTTTAATACCGGGCACGGGCTCGACGCCGTCACGAGCCTGTCTGCAATACGCCATGCCGGATTTGGTAACAATTATGGCGTTCTCATTGTCGAGGGACCGCTCTCGGGCATGTTTGCTCCGGCGGTCGTTGTACTGGACGAGAACAACACCGTCGTTTACCGCGAGCAGATCGAAGATATCTGTCGCGAGCCTGACTACACCGAAGCGTGCCGCGCGCTCGGTATTTCTCCCGGATGAGTTTATGAACGAACCCTTGATATTCGAGAAGTCACGCCCCGGCCGACGCGCCTTTGCGCAAGCACCTGACGAGTTGACATCCTGCGATATTCCGCAGCAGTTCCTGCGCTCGCAGCGGCCCTTGCTTCCGGAAGCATCGGAACTGCAGGTCGTACGCCATTTCACACGCCTGTCGCAATTGAACTTTTCGATTGATACGCATTTCTATCCGCTCGGGTCGTGCACGATGAAGTACAACCCGAGAGCCTGCAATACGGGCGCCATGCTGCAGGGATTCATCAATCGACATCCACTTGCGCCCGCGCGGCATGGGCAGGGTTTTCTGGCCTGCATGTTCGAACTTCAGGAAATGCTGAAAGCGGTCACCGGCATGCGCGGCGTTTCGTTAACGCCGATGGCCGGCGCACAGGGCGAGCTGACGGGTGTGCTGATGATTCGCGCATATCATCTATCGCGAGACGAACCCCATCGCAACGAAATCATCGTGCCGGATGCCGCGCATGGCACCAACCCTGCGACGGCTACCATGTGCGGCTGTGTCGTGCGGGAACTGCCGACCGGGCCCGACGGCGATATCGATCTGGACATGCTGCGCCAGGCTGTAGGGCCAAATACGGCCGGTATCATGCTGACGAATCCGTCGACGCTCGGCGTTTTCGAACGGCGCATCAAGGAAGTCGCCGCCATCGTGCACGAGGCCGGTGGCTTGCTGTACTACGACGGTGCGAATCTCAACGCCATCCTTGGCAAGGTGCGCCCGGGCGACATGGAGTTCGATGTCATTCATATGAACCTGCACAAGACGTTCTCGACACCGCATGGCGGCGGCGGCCCCGGGTCCGGGGCGGTCGGCGTCGGGCGTCGTCTCATGCCGTTTTTACCGATACCGATCGTAGGAAAGATCGAAGTAGACGGCGACAGCCGTTACGAATGGTTGACCGAGAAAGATCTGCCGCAAAGTATCGGTCGCCTGTCCGGTTTCATGGGCAATGCCGGAGTACTGCTGCGCGCGTATGTGTATATGCGCATGCTCGGACACGATGGCATGCGACGAGTCGCCGAGTTTGCCACGCTGAATGCAAACTATCTGCTGGCCCGTCTGCGAGCAGCGGGTTTCGATCCGGCGTTTCCAAAGCGGCGAGCCAGCCACGAATTCATCATTACGCTCAAACGTCAGGCCAGAACCTTGAACATTACCGCGATGGATGTGGCCAAGGCATTGCTCGACCATGGTTTTCATTCTCCGACTACCTATTTTCCATTGTTGATACCGGAATGCCTGCTGATCGAGCCGACCGAAACCGAAACGCGGGAAATGCTGGATCGCTTTGCCGATGCGATGATTGCCATTGGAGAAGAGGCCAGGGAATCACCGGAGAAACTGAAAGGGGCACCTTACAGCATGCCGGTGCGTCGCCTCGACGATGTCAAGGCCGCGCGTCAGCTCGATATCGCTTTCAGGTCTGCCTGACCCGAGCTTCCCTTTGCTGGCCGCATTTTTTGCGGACCGCGTCGGGTTCGCCGTCATCGGGTACATGCATAATGAACCGGCGCGCTGCCGCGAGGTCTGATCGCCCAGACATCCGGCCGGTCCGCACGCTGCAAACAAAGGAACTTATGAAATACAGGATTCTCGCGCTTCTCGTATTGTGGGCCGTCACCGCGACGCAGGCACAAGCAGAGGTGCAGCCACAGGATCAGGAGGACGCACAGGCGCAACTCGAGGCGCAGGTAATCGCTGAAGCGCAAGTACTGGTTGAGCCGCAGGACAGCAACTGGGCCGGCACGCTCGAACGCATTGCCACCGGCGTTGTATCCATCCGTGTCGACAGCACTCGCGCATTCGATACGGAATGGAACGCCTCCACTCAGGCGACCGGCTTTGTGGTCGACGCGGAGAGAGGCATCATCCTGACCAATCGGCACGTCGTAACGCCCGGTCCGGTCGTCGCAGAGGCCATATTCCTGAATAACGAAGAGGTTCGGCTGCAACCCATCTATCGCGACCCGGTGCACGACTTCGGCTTTTTTCGTTACGACCCGGCAGAGCTGCAATTCATTGCGCCGGCCGAGTTGCCGCTGGCGCCCGGCGCCGCGGCCATCGGACGCGAAATACGCGTCATCGGCAACGACGCGGGAGAGCGACTTTCCATTCTGGCCGGTACGCTGGCACGACTTGATCGGGAAGCGCCGGACTATGGCCGGGGCAAGTACAACGACTTCAACACGTTTTATTATCAGGCCGCCTCGAGTACCTCGGGCGGCTCGTCCGGTTCCCCGGTTATCGACATAGACGGACGCGTAGTGGCTCTTAACGCCGGAGCTGCCAATTCCGCCGCCAGCAGCTTCTTCCTGCCGCTGGATCGCATCAGCGAGGCGTTGCAGCTGCTGCAGAACGACCAGCCGGTGCCCCGCGGGTCGTTGCAAACGGTATTCGTGCAGAAGGCCTACGATGAATTGCGCCGCCTCGGGCTTACCGAAGTCACGGAATCGGCCGTGCGCGAGGCGCGACCGGGCAAGACGGGCATGCTGGCCGTACAGGAGCGTATCGTGCAGTCGCCAGCGGACGACATGCTTGAGCCGGGCGACATCCTGTTGCGTGTCGACGGCGAGTTGGTTACAGAATTCGTGCCGCTGGCAGCGATTCTCGACCAAAAGGTCGGGCAAACCGTTACGCTGGAACTCGAGCGCGGCGGGAAACGGCGAACGACCACGTTGCCGGTGACGGACCTGCATGCCATTACTCCCGACGAGTACCTCGAATTCGGCAATGCTGTTGTTAACAACCTGTCATACCAGCAGGCGCGACACTTCAATCGACCGATAAAGCATGTCTACGTCGCCGACCCGGGCTACACGCTGGCGCGCTCCGCCATTCCGCGTGGCGCGGTCATCACCGAAGTGGGCGGCGCGGCGGTTACCGATATCGCTACTTTCGAACGGGAATTGACGAAGCTTGCCGATGGCGATCGAACGACGATTCGCTACGTAACCGTCGAAGATCCGCAGAATAGCGTAGTGCGCTCGCTGCAGATGGATCGTACCTGGTTTCCGGCGCGTTTTTGTCAGCGCGACGATACGACGGGCTTATGGCCGTGCCGCGACATCGCGCCCGGGCCGGACCTCGCCGAGGCTGCGGGTGGCAGCACGCGGTTTGCCGAAAGCGGCGACCGACGGCTGGACACAATCGCGTCATCGCTCGTTATGGTCAACTTCGACCTGCCGTACACAGTCTCGGGGGTTGCGGATCGTCACTACTATGGCACCGGGCTGATTCTCGATCATAAGCGCGGCTATGTTCTCGTTGACCGCAATACGGTGCCGGTGGCAATGGGCGACGTCGCGATCACTTTTGCCGGATCGTTGGAGATCATGGGCAAAGTGGAGTCTGTGCACCCGTTGCACAATCTTGCCATCGTTTCCTACGACCCGGAGTTAATCGGGGATACGCCGGTCAAGTCCGCCGTATTGTCAACCACTGCGTTGAAGTCGGGCGACGAGGTGCTGGTCGTGGGCCTCAAGGCTGACCACCAGCTTGCCCGCCAGGCAGGGATCGTTGCCTCGGTCGATCCAATGACCCTGCCACTGTCGCGTACGCTGAGCTTCCGCGAGGCAAATCTCGAAGGTATTTCGCTGGTGAACGAACCGGCGCAAATGGACGGAGTAATGGTCGACCGGCGTGGTCACGTGGTGGCGACCTGGTCGAGTTTCGCTTACCAGGGCGGCAATGAATCGAACCAGATGAACCGGGGCATTGCCAGTGACCTTGTGCGTGAATTCTTCGTCACGGTGCGTGACGGGCAACCGTTTTATTCGCTCGAAGCGGAGTTCGGCTACGCACCTCTCTTTGCCGCCCGCAAGCTGGGCCTCGATGAATCGTGGATCGAGCGCCTCGAAAAGCATGACCCGAAAGGGCGACGCGCGTTGAGTGTCAGTCGACTGGCGGCCGGGTCTCCGGCGGCGGACGTATTACGCAATGGCGATATGCTGCTCGCTATCGACGGCCAAATCGTGTCGAGCTTTCGCGAAATGGAACGGGTGGCCCAGAAGCCGCGCGTGACAGTCACGATCTGGCGGAATGGACAAGCGCGCGATTTCAACCTGGATACAGTGGCACTGGATGGCGCCGGCATCGATCGTGCGGTTTCGTGGGCAGGGGCGCTGTTGCAGGATCCGCATCGCGCAATGGCCATACAGCGCGGCATCGATCCGTCCGGAGTTTATGTCGCCTATTTCAACTACGGATCGCCGGCTACACGGTACGGCCTGTGGGCGGGGCGGCGCATTGTGGAAATCGATGGCGTGCCGACACCGAATCTCGCGACCTTCGTCGATATCGTTAAGCACAAGGGAGACCAGGCGTCTATTCGGCTGAAGACGGTTACCTGGAACGGCGCCGTCGAGGTCATTACACTCAAGCTCGACAACCAGTACTGGCCTGCGTATGAAATTCGGCGCTCTGCTGACGGGTGGCAACGTTTTCCGATTGGCTGACAGAGCGGGGCTCCTTGCTGTGCTGGTCATACCTTTGCTGACCAGCATCGTCGCGGATGCCCAGTCGCTTTACAAATACCGTGGCGGTGATGGCGAATGGATTTTTTCCGATCGTCCACCGGCGGATACGCGGTCCGTCGAGACCCGCGCCTTGTCGACGGAGGCGGAATTGCCGACGGTAGCGGTCGACCACCGCTTGCAGAACGACCGGATATTTCTGCGTGCCAGCAATTCCTACCATGCGCCGGTTGAACTCGTGCTGGGAATCGACGAACTGCACAACATTGAGAAGCTCGCGCCCGACCAGCCTTTGCGTTTTGTCCTTCCGGCGCGAGGGCAGGCCGAGTTGATGAATCTGGCTGTGAGTAGCGAGTCCGCAGGTGCGCCCACGATTCGCTATCGCTATACCTGGATCGTCGGGGATCCGACCAGTATTCACAGTCCCGACACGCCGTATCGCGCACCGTTTGCGGTGGCGCGCAGTCATCCGGTATCGCAAGCGTTCCCGACAGCGCTCACGCATGGCACGGCTGACAGCCGACATGCGATCGATATTGTCATGCCGATCGGTACCGGGGTATTCGCAGCGCGCGCCGGTACGGTGTTTCAGGTCGCCAGCCAGCATTTTCGCAGTGGCCTCGATGTCGAGCGAGACGGGCCGGCTGCCAACCTGGTTCGCATCCTGCACAATGACGGTACTTACGCGGAATACGCGCACCTGAACTGGAATACGATTCGCGTGCGACCGGGCGATGCAGTCCGCCGCGGCGAATACATCGCAGACTCGGGTAACACCGGATATACCAGTGGACCGCACCTGCACTTCGCTGTACTACGCAACAGGGGTATGGGGGCCGAGTCGGTGCCGGTTGTTTTCGAAGGCCCCAACGGCAGCGAACTGACACCGGAAACCGGCAATAATCTGAGTGCTTATTGAGAACGCTGCGAATCGTCAGCGTTGCCGAGGAGAGCGGCGAGGTCTCCCCACTGTGTGACCGGCAGTGAGCATTGATTGCCAAGGCAGCGATAGGCGACCGTTTGACCTTCGACAGCCCGCCGCAACGACAGATTACCAGGCAAATCGTCGAGATCTGACGGGATAGCAAACACCAGCCTGCGTGGCGCATACATGCCGGCCAGGGCGTCGCGCCAATCGCCAACCTTTTGCGACTGCCCGCGGATTATCACGATCTCGGGATGCTGCAGATATTCTTCCAGCGCCGTCAGGAGCGTGACATGCGCGTGCGGGTAACCGAGCATGGACGCTGCCGCGTAACGCAGAGTGTCTTCCGCTGCACGTAGATAGCGCGACTCGCCCAGCAGAAAACCGAGTCGTTGCAGTGCAAGCGCGGCGATGCCGTTACCGGCCGGCATCGATTCGTCGGCCAGTGGTTTCGGCCGGTGCATCAGCGCTTCGTGGTCATCCGCAGTGAAATAGAAGCCACCGCCTTCCCTGTCGAGAAAATGCACCAGCAGGATGTCCGCGAGTTCGACTGCGAATTCGAGATGCCGGTTGCGCCATTCGCCCTGCAGAACCTGCAAAATTGCGTCCAGCAAAAACGCATGGTCGTCGAGGTAGGCAGGGAACCGCGCCCGGCCATCCTTGTAAACAGCGAGCAGGCGTCCGTCCGCGCGCATGTGCCGGTCGATAAAATCGACGGCGCGCGAGGCTGCCTCGATTAACTCCGGTCGCTGCAGCGCGCGTCCGGCAATCGCCAGGCCGCGTATGGCCAGTCCGTTCCAGGCAGCAAGAACCTTTTCATCGCGGGCCGGTGCAATGCGTGCGGAGCGGGCCTGCAACAATGTCGACCGGGCTTCGTCGATCTGCTTGCGCAGATCGCTTTCGCTGCGCCCCAGGTCCGGCGCCATTTTTTCGAGCGGTTCGTGCACCGTGAGATGCCAGCGTCCCTCGAAGTTGGCCTCACCCTGCAGTCCGAAATGGCGGGCAAACAACGGGTAGTGGTCGTCCGGCAACGCAGAACGAACCTCGTCAGGCGTCCATACGTAAAACTTGCCTTCATGACCCTCCGAATCGGCATCGCGACTGGCAAACAAAGCGCCGTCCGGCGATTGCATATCGGCGAGAAGCCATGCCGCGGTCTCCAGCGCTGCGCGATGAAACAGGGGCTCCCCGGTAGCCATGGCGGCTTGTGCATACAGCGCGAGCAGCGGACCGTTGTCGTAAAGCATCTTCTCGAAGTGCGGGATTTGCCAGCGACCGTCGACCGAATAGCGAAAAAAACCGCCGCCTATCTGATCGTACAGTCCACCCTCGGCCATGCGCGTCAGAGTCAGGGATGCCATGAACAGCGCCTCGATATCCGGCTGTTCGTCTTGCGCGGTGCCAGCCCAGTGTCGCAGCAGTCGTTCGATGCCCGACGGCTGGGGAAATTTCGGCGCCGCTCCGAAGCCGCCATGTTCGGCGTCGAACACCCGGGCCATCTGATCGCGAGCCGCTTGCAGAAGCGCCGCATCCGGCAGCGTGTCTTGCGTACTGCGCTCAGGAGACAGGCGCTGCAGGATGCCATGAAGCTCGAGTCCCTGCTCTTGCACCTGCTGGCGATTCTCCTGGTAATGCGCGGCAACGCGATTGATCAGGTCCCCGAAAGAGGGCATGCCGTAGCGTGCATCTTTTGGAAAATAGGTGCCGCCAAAAAACGGTCGTTGCGTGTCCGGATCAACGAACATGGTGAGCGGCCAGCCGCCCGGCCGCCGGGTCAGCAATTGGTGCGCCGTCTGGTAGATGCGGTCGATATCGGGCCGTTCTTCACGATCGACCTTGACGTTGACGAACAAGCGGTTCATCAGCGCGGCGGTGTCGGCATCCTCGAAGGACTCGTGGGCCATGACGTGACACCAGTGGCAGGCGGAGTAGCCGATTGACAGGAGGAGCGGCTTATTGGTGTCCCGTGCTGCTGCCAGCGCCTCGTCACCCCACGGGTACCAGTCCACCGGATTGTCGGCATGCTGCTGAAGATAGGGGCTTGTCTCCAGGGCGAGGCGATTCTTGCTGTCTTTCGTGATGTTCATAGCGACGGGTCACTATAGTGCATCGACGCAGGCGACCCGCTACCAGCGCAATGGTAAACTGCTGCCGCGGGCGCTCGATGCTGCGGCAATGCGGCGCAAGCACAGGATATTTCCAGTCAACGGGACCAAACGGCCAAATATGCTGACCTTTCCGGAAATCGATCCGGTCATTTTTTCAATCGGCTTCGTCAAGGTCCGCTGGTACGGCCTGATGTATGTCATTGGATTTGTACTCGCCTGGTGGTTGGC
This sequence comes from Woeseia sp., assembly GCA_040879925.1. Taxonomy (GTDB): domain Bacteria; phylum Pseudomonadota; class Gammaproteobacteria; order Steroidobacterales; family Woeseiaceae; genus IDS-8. The sequence continues at coordinate 38,972 of JBBDJJ010000032.1, forward strand.
GCGCATCCGCTCGAAGCAACCGCATTCAATCCTCAAGCCGCAGCAAGTCGACGATCTGATCTTCTACGGCATGCTCGGTGTCATACTCGGCGGCAGGCTCGGATATTCACTGTTCTACGGTTGGGACCAACTCACCAGCGATCCACTGTATATTTTCAAGATTACGCAGGGTGGCATGTCGTTTCACGGCGGCGTGATCGGCGTTGCTGTCGCATTGTGGCTATACGGCCGCAAGATCGGCAGACCGCTACTTGCCATGACGGATTTTGCGTCGCCGCTGGTTCCGCTCGGCCTGGGATTCGGCCGCATCGGTAACTTCATCAATGGCGAACTGTGGGGCAAGCCAACGGACGTGGCCTGGAGCTTCAACGTGAACGGCATTGGCCGTCATCCTTCGCAGCTCTACGAGGCGCTGCTGGAGGGGCTGGTTTTGTTTGTCATCTTGTGGATATTCTCAGTGCGACGCCGCCCGCACATGGCCGTGACCGGCATGTTCCTGCTGCTGTACGGCATCTTTCGCAGCTTCGTCGAATTCTTCCGCGAACCGGACGCCGACATCGGCTACCTGGCGATGGACTGGCTGACGATGGGTCAGCTACTGAGCCTGCCCATGATCGTTATCGGTGCCACCATGCTGATACTTGCCTGGCGTCGCGGTCCCGAAACAGTGAAGGCCTGAGATGCAGCCGTACCTGGAAATGATGCGCCACGTCCGCGAGCATGGTGTGCGCAAGGAGGATCGCACCGGCACCGGCACGCTCAGTGTCTTCGGTTACCAGATGCGTTTCGATCTCGAGCGCGGTTTCCCGCTGGTTACGACGAAGAGGCTGCACCTGCGCTCCATCATTCACGAACTGTTGTGGTTTCTCAGCGGGGAATCCAACGTCCGCGCGCTCCATGACAACGGCGTCTCGATCTGGGACGAGTGGGCCGACGATAATGGCGATCTTGGCCCGGTCTACGGAGTGCAATGGCGCAGCTGGCCGGCAGCGGACGGCGGCACGATTGACCAGATCAGTGATCTCATGCGTCGCCTGCGTGAGGAACCCGACTCACGTCGCTTGCTCATCAGCGCATGGAACGTTGCGGCGTTGCCGGACATGGCGCTGCCGCCCTGTCATTGCCTGTTCCAGTTCTATGTCGCCGAAGGCCGGCTATCGTGTCAGTTGTACCAGCGCAGCGCCGATATTTTTATCGGCGTGCCGTTCAATATAGCCTCGTATGCACTCCTGACTCACATGTTGGCGCAACAGGCCGGGTTCGGTGTCGGCGACTTCATCTGGACCGGCGGCGATTGTCATCTCTATCTGAACCATCTCGAACAAGCAGACCTGCAACTGGCCCGAATACCCCTGCCGTTGCCGCGCCTGGCAATCAAGCGTCGACCGGACTCGATTTTCGGGTATAGCTTCGACGATTTCGAAATCCTCAACTACGAATCGCATCCGCACATCAAGGCGGCGGTCGCCGTTTGATCGCGTGCGACTAACTATCGTTGTTGCCGCCTCGACGAACAACGTCATCGGCCTCCACGGCGAGTTGCCCTGGCACTTGCCGGAAGATCTGCGCCGTTTTCGGCAACTGACCATGGGTAAAGCGCTGGTCATGGGCCGCCTGACCTTTGATGCCATCGGCCGTCCCCTGCCGGGCAGACGCAATATCGTGATCAGCGGTCAAGCGGATCTGCACATCGATGGTTGTGAGGTTGTGCCGAATCCGCAGGCAGCGCTGCGCCTTGTCGAGGGCGACGAGGAGGTCATGATCATAGGCGGCGGTCGCATCTACCGGCACTTCCTTCCCCAGGTCGAGCGCATTCACCTGACCCGCGTGCACACCACGGTCGACGGCGATGTATTTTTCCCCGCATTAGAAGCCAGCGAGTGGCATGTCGTCGAGGTCGAAGAATTCCCCGCGAAGGATACGCGCCCGACCGGATTCACCGTCAGCACACTTGAGCGCGTCGGCGTGGCTTGAATCGGTGTCGACCGCGTCGGGGTGGTTCTAATCGGTCTCGACCGCCGGGGAACCCTTTGACGCAATGGCTCCCTGGTGGCTCCCTGGTGGCTTCCTGGGGTCCGCTTTATTTGCGCCCGCTTTATTTGTGTCAAAGGGTTCCCCAGCGGTCGAGACCTTGCGTCGCGGTTCCGCTCGACGTCGTCGGCACTTTATTCTCAGGACACCAGGGAGGCTCTGCACAAGTCTGATCGTGCGACTGTAGGAGCCCGCATCGCGGGCGATCAGGCGGTGATCGCCCGCAATGCGGGCTCCTACAGCAAGTGCCTTGCGACCTGTGCGGCCTGGTCTTCGGGAGGTTCTTTGGCGGAAATAAAGCGGACCGCAGGGAGCCATTCCGTCAAAGAACCTCCCGAACACCAGGCCCTCCCGCCAACGTCGAATCAAGGGCCCTAACCTGGTGCGATCGAGTCTACGCGACGAGCGGGTTCAGCGCCGCGCGCACCACGGCAGCGGCTGCGTCCAGGTCGATGTCCTGCAGTGTTCGATGACCGCGGGTTAATTCGAGTAGCAGGCGTTGCTGTACGTCGCCTCGTTGCTGTGCGACCGCATACGGGATGTTGTCATGGAACATCACCATGGCGTAGCGGGGGATAAAGTAATCCGGCAGGCGACGTTCCAGTTCGAATGATAGCTCTCGCCTCAGGAGAAAGCCCGGGTCGCGTACGGTGTCGCGCATTTCCACATAGTTTTCCAGCGCCATGTCCGCGATTGCGTTGGCATTGGCATTTTGCCCCTGATCGAAGCGGGCGAAGGCCAGCGTGGTGTCGTAGTTACTGGTCGCAAGAATATTGTCCAGCAGCATACAATCTTCGAATGCCAGGTTCATGCCCTGACCGTGGAACGGTACGATCGCATGTGCCGCGTCACCTAACAGAAGCAGCCTGCCGTCAACGTGCCAGGGGTGACAACGCACGGTGCCGAGCACGCCGACCGGATTATCCAAAAAAGTTGCTGCGAGCTGCGGAATCAGCGGCACGATGTCAGGAAAGTATCGGCCGAAGAACTCATCGACGCGTGCGGCGCTGTCGAGAGCTGCAAAACTGTCCGCGCCGTCAACCGGAAGGAACAGGGTGAGCGTAAAGTCACCGCCGGGATTCGGCAGTGCGATCAGCATGAACTCGCCGCGCGGCCAGATGTGCAAGGCGGACGGATCGAGCTGGAATCCGCCGTCTGCAGTCGCCGGTACCGCCAGCTCCTTGTAGCCGTGCGGCAATAGTGACTCCGTGGCCTCGACCAGCAGACTCTCCTGCAATGACCGTCGAATGACCGAACCGGCGCCGTCGGCGGCGATGATCGGTTTGTTGCCAAGGCTGTAGGCTTCCTGATCGTCCGCGTCACGCATTTGCAATGCATTGGTCGAGCTATCCCATGCGAGGGCTTCCTGGCGGAAAGTGACCGGCACCGCATGCGATTGCTCGGCCTCATCGATCAGCAGGCGATTGAGTTCCGCACGCGATACGGAGTAAATCTGTTCATTCTGCCGTTGCCCGTAGGGCAGAAACTCTGTCGAGCCGTTTTCCGCGTGAAGCAGGCGACCGCACATTGGCAGCAACAGTGGTTCGATCCGATCGAAAACACCGGCGCCGCGCAGTGCCCGCATACCGCGCGCAGACAATGCGAGATTGATGGACCGGCCTGCCGCTGCGGCCATGCGCCGCGGATCACGCCGCCGCTCAAAGATGCGGACGTCGAGACCACGGCGCGCGAGCAGAATGGCAAGCAGGCTGCCACAAAGTCCGGCGCCAGCAATATCGATGGAGTTTCGGGGACCGGGCTGACTCATGGACGTCGTGTCGGATCAATTGCTCGCGGTATTGCTCGCGGTATTGCTGGCAATCGCTGACCGCAGGCGTTCCACGAACTCGAACACTTCGAGAAAACTGTTGTAAAGAGGTACGGGGGCAACGCGTATGACATCCGGTTCCCGCCAATCCGCAATGACCTGTTGCGCTTCCAGCCGTGCAAAGACTGTACGCGGTTCGATACCGGGCGCGGTCACCAGCAACGAAAGTTGCGCGCCACGCGCATCCGGCGGCGTGATCGAGCGCACCTGCCCTGCCAGGTGCAGGTCGAGCAGGTTCTCCAGAAAGCCGGTCAGCCTGAGCGACTTGTCCCTGAGTTTCGCTATTGTGGCCCGATCGAACAGCTCCAGCGAGGCGATGACAGGCGCGAGAGAAAGAATCGGTGGGTTGCTCAGTTGCCAGGATTCGACGCCGTGCGCGGCGCTGAATGCCGGTCGCATGCTGAATCGCGACGCTTCGTCGTGTCCCCACCAGCCGAGCAAATGTGCCTTGCTGTCGCCTTGCAGATGGCGATCATGCACGAATACGCCGGCGATTGCTCCGGGTCCGCCGTTCAGGTACTTGTAGCTGCACCAGGCGGCGAAGTCCGGCGCCCAGTCGTGCAGTGACAATGGCACATTGCCGATAGCATGTGCGAGGTCGAAGCCGATGGCTGCGCCGGCTTGCCGTGCTACGTGGCACAGTGCCGGCATGTCGAGCAGTTGACCGTTGTAGTACTGCACGCCGGGCAACAACATGAGCGCAATACTGTCTCCATAGGCGGCCACTGTCGATTCGAGGTCTTCCAGGCGCAGGTCGCTTTCCCCGGCGCGCGGCGCCCATTCAACCAGTGCGTCGTCCGGATCGAAGCCACGCATGCGGATCTGCGACACGGCGGCGAAGCGATCCGACGGGAATGCCGTCGACTCGATCAGTATGCGGTACCGCGAGCTATCGGGTTGATAGAAACGCGCCAACAGGAGGTGCAGATTGACCGTCAGCGTGTTCATGGCCACCACTTCGCGAGGCAGCGCACCGGCCAGCCGCGCCAGCCCGGGCGTGGCAAGCCGGTGATAGGGTAACCAGGGTCGGCGAGCGCGGTGGTGCCCCTCGACTGCCAGGCGTCCCCAGTCAGCGAGCTCCTCCTGCACGTAGCGCACGGCACGCCTGGGCTGCAATCCCAGCGAATTGCCGCAAAGATAGATCGATGGCAGTCCACCTGCCACAGACCGCGGGAAGTTGAACTCATCGCGCAGGGTGGCGAGATCGTCTTCACGATCCATTGCTTCGGCATGGTCGCGCGTTGCGGCGTAATCGCGGCGCACGCCTGTCACTCGAAGTCGCTGCGCTTGCGCTCGAGCCATTCGAGCGCCGTACCGGCGAGCAATCGTTCACGAACATCCTGTTCAAGCTGCATCGATTCGATCATCGCGCCAGGCGGATGTTCGCCAAGTGGAAACGGATAATCGCTGCCGAGCGCAATGCTGTGTGCTCCCAGCAGGTCAATCATGTAGTCGAGCATGCGCGGCTCATGTACCAGCGAGTCCACGTAGAAGCGGCCGAGATAGTCACGCGGGTTGTGAGCGTTGCTGGTTGCCACGATGTCCGGACGCACGTTGAAACCGTGTTCGAGACGCCCGATGAGACCCGGAAAAGAGCCACCGCCGTGCGCGAAGGCTACTCGCAATTTGGGCAGCCTCTCGAAGACACCGCCGAAAATGAACGAGCATATTGACAGCGCTGTTTCGGTAGGCATGCCGACCAGCCACGGCAGCCAGTAAAGCCCCATCCTTTCCTTGCCCAGCATTTGCCAGGGATGCACGAACAGGGCCAGACCGGACTCGGCCAGCGCCTCCAGAACCGGGAAGATCCGCTCGTCATCGAGATTCCAGCCATTCACGTGCGTGCCGATCTGTACGCCGTCCAGGCCGAGGCTGCCACAGCAACGTTCCAGTTCCCGGATGGACAGGTCAGCATCCTGCATGGGTAGCGTTCCGAGGCCGACGAAGCGCTTCGGGTAGTCATCGACCAGGCCCGCAATATGATCATTCAAGAGCTTGGCCAGATCGGCTGTGTGTTCCGCCTTGGCCCAGTAGCTGAACATGACAGGGACGGTTGAGAGAACCTGTACATTGACGTCACTGGCATCGCAGTCGTCCAGCCGGCGCTGCGCGTCCCAGCAGTTGGACTGCACGTCGCGAAATTCCTTATCGTCGACGAACATCCGCGCACAGCCTGGACCCGAATGTTCGAGGCGGACGAAGCCGCCGTAACCATAGCGTTCGCGAAGATCGGGCCAGTTCTCCGGCAGTACGTGGGTGTGAATATCGATCTTTAGCGACACGGTCTGCGGCCTGCCGTCAGCCGGGTGCCGGCATCACCGTGCCGCAGCGGTCGCAACTCCGGTTGCCGGGTGCCGCGTAAAAGCGCTCGAACAACGGCGGTAGCTGGCCGACGATGTCATTTACGTGCAGGTACTCCTCGTACAGCTTGTAGTCGCAGTTGTCGCAAAACCACATGAACCCGTCGAGTTCCTGCGGGAGTCGCTTGCGCTCGATGACCAGACCGATCGTGTCGGCAAAGCGCTGCGGCGAATGCGGAACACGTGGCGGCAACAGCAGAATGTCGCCTTCGCGAATCGGAATATCGACCCGCTGGCCGTCCTGCATTGTCTTCAGCAACATGTCGCCCTGCAATTGGTAGAAAAATTCCGGCCCCTCGTCGTAATGATAGTCCTTGCGCAAATTGGGCCCGCCGACCACCATCACAATGAAATCGTCATCCTCGAACACCTGCTGGTTGCAAACCGGCGGTTGCAGCAGATGACGATGATCGTCAATCCAGCGGTGGAAATTAAACGCGGTCAGGGACTTGATTGTAATCCTCCAGGCGCTACTCGCTGCATTCGGCAATGCACTTCAGTTCAATAGCGATCGGAGTCGGCAGGCGATTGACTTCGACCGTGGTTCGGCATGGACCGTCGCTACCGATGTACTCGGCGTATATCCGGTTGAACACAGCGAAATCCCGTTGGATATCTGTCAGGTAGACCGTAACGTCGAGCAAATCGCCCAGATCGGCGCCGACCGCCCCGAGTATTGCAACGACATTGCGGAAAACCGCATGACACTGCGATTCCATATCGTAACTGACGACGTTGCCGGCTGCATCGAGCACGACACCCTGGATGCCCGAGCCGTCCGCCGGGCGCGGCCCGATGCCCGACAAAAACAATAAATTTCCCGAGCGGCGCGCGTGCGGATACGCGCCGACGGGTACTGCGGCGCCGGCAGCGTTAATACCCTTAACGGACGTTTTATTGCGGTCGCTCATCTTGTTGGCAATTCTATTGGCAATCTTTAAGGGCAGCGGCAATCGACCTGCACGATTCTCGATGGACCGCTGAGCTCTACGGCGGTCAAATCGCGCTTCCAAACACAGCCGGTGTCTACACAAATCAGGCCCGGCTTGACGACGAGGCCAAGCGCGGACCAGTGCCCGAAGACGATTCGCGTCGCTCGCCAGCGAGCCTCGGGTGCCTCGAACCACGGCACCAGCCCCTCGCGCGCATTGCCAGGCGGGCCCTTGTGCGAGAAATCAAGGCGTCCCCTGGCGTCCACCATGCGAATTCGTGTCAGGGCGTTGACAATGAACCGCAGTCGCTTATAGCCGCCCAGCTTGCCGGACCAGCGTGCCGGTTTGTCACCGTAAAGCTTTGGCAGCAGTGCAAGATAATCGCTACTCCGCAGCACCACTTCGACTTCTGCGGCCCGTGCCAGTGTCTTGGCGATTGTCCATTTCGGTGGTAAACCGGCATGCACCAGCAGCGTGTTCAGCGTTTCGTCGAAATGTGCGAGGGGTAGTGTCCGCAACCAGTCAACGAGTTCGTCGCAGTCATCGGCATCGAGCACCTTCGACAACGTGCGCCCGCGGTCCCCGGCATCGTTAATGCCGTTCGCCAGTGCAAGGAGATGTAAGTCGTGATTACCAAGCACGGTGACGACTGCGTCACCCAGCTTGCGTACGAAACGCAGGGTCTTCAGGGATTTCGGGCCACGATTGACCAGGTCGCCGGTTAGCCATAGCCGATCCTTGTCCGGGTCGAATTCAAGTTTGTCGAGCAGACGACGGAACGAGTCGTAGCAACCCTGGATATCGCCAATGGCGTAGATCGACATTGTCAGCGCCGGACCGTTACCAACCCGGGAAAGCTGACTTTGGATACCGTAATGGTTCTATTGCGACCACTAATGCAAGACGCCTGGCACGGCCAGCGTAAACGGCGGAATGGGTGCTTCGAAGCGCAGGCCGTTGTCAGTTGCCATGCGGTAACTGCCTTGCATCGCGCCTACCGGTGTTTCCAGAATGGCGCCGCTCGAATAACGAAATTTCTCGCCTGGATTGAGATGCGGCTGCTCACCCACCACGCCATCGCCGCTGACTTCCTGCACCTTGCCATTGGCATCGGTGATGATCCAGTGACGGCTCAGAAGCTTTGCCGGAACGTCACCGAGATTCGAAATCGTAATCGTATAGGCGAAGACATAGCGTCCGATCTCAGGCTCGGACTGGTCGACGACATAATCCGTCGCCACTTCAATTCTGATATCACAATGGTTTCTGTTCATCCGCGAGTTCGGGAAGGTAATGGAATCGACCAGACCTGTATTCTAACGTGAATTGGCCTGGGTATGGCAGCCAGATGCGGGGCTCTATGGTGCGGGCCGACTTTGCCGCAAATGATTTGCAAGCGCGACCCACCCAGCCAGGGGAATCTCTTCCGCACGCGCGCCTGGATCGATCGACATCGCCAGCATTTCGTCACTGCTTGCCAACTCCTTCAGGGCATTGCGCAAGGTCTTGCGGCGCTGACTGAAAGCCTGAGTGACCAGGCGTTGCAGAAAAGCCTGGTCGTTTATGGTGAACCCGTCTGTCTTGCGTGGCCACAGCCGGACGACGGTCGAAGTAACGCGTGGTGGCGGCGTAAATGATGTCGCCGGGACATCGAAGAGTGGCTCTGCATGAAGGTGGCAACCGGCCATGATGGTCAGCCTGCCATACGCCTTGGTGCCCGGTGAGGCAGCCAGCCGACCGACCACTTCCTTCTGCAGCATAAGGTGCAGGTCGACAATTATCGCGCGGAATTCAATCAGTCGGAAAAGCAGTGGGGTCGAAATATTGTAAGGCAGATTGCCCAAGATTCGCAGCGGCGAACCGACCGACGCATAGTCAAAGCGCAGTGCATCTGCTTCGTGAATAACCACATTGCCACTGTTCGCGAATTGCGTGCGAAGTCGCGGCACCAGGGCGCGGTCCAGCTCGACGGCATGCAGCCTGGCACCGCTTGCTGCCAGCGGTTGTGTCAGGACACCGTGGCCTGGCCCGATTTCGAGCAACGTGTCGTCCGGTCGCGGGGAGATCGCATTGACGATATCCTGAACGACGGCGCTACTGGTAAGAAAGTGCTGGCCGAATCGTTTGCGAGCTCGATGTGTGCCAGTCATGCGCAACTGAGCGTCGCTGCCAGTTCTACCGCGGCCAGCATGCTTCCGGAATCGGCTTTGCCGGTGCCGGCGATATCGAGGGCCGTACCGTGATCCACTGACGTACGCACGATCGGCAAGCCGAGCGTGACATTTACGGCGCGTCCGAACCCCGCGTACTTGAGGACGGGCAAACCCTGGTCGTGAAACATGGCGAGAATGGCATCGGCAGCACCGGCATTGGGCGTGAATGCGGTGTCTGCCGGTAGCGGGCCGCGAACATCCAGGCCGCGATCCTGCATTTCCTGGACGACCGGGGCGATGACGTCGATTTCCTCGCGTCCCAGGTGGCCCTGTTCCCCGGCATGCGGATTGAGACCGCACACCAGGATCTTCGGCTGCTCGATCTTGAACTTCGTTTGCAGGTCGCCGTGCAGGACCTCGAGCACGCCGCGCAGGCGAGCCTGTGTCAGGTAATCGGGTACCTCCCTGAGCGCCAGGTGCGTGCTGGCCAGTGCCACCCGCAACGAACCGGCGACCAGCAACATGACAGGCCGCGGAGCGGACAACAGTTGCGCAAGGAATTCGGTATGTCCTCTAAATGCAATGCCGGCGTCGTTGATAACGCTTTTCTGTAACGGTCCGGTCACAAGGGCGGCAAAGAGACCCCGTCGGCAGCCGTCTGTTGCGCACTCGAGCGCTGCCAGCAGGGCTTTCGCGTTGGCCGGATCCGGTGTGCCGCAGACGCCAGGTTGCGGCAGCGGTATCGGCAAAACCTGCAGCCTGCCTTGCTGGCGTTTGGCAGAGGGCCTGTCGGTATCGTACTCAGACCATTGCAATGACCGGCCAAGGCGCCTGGCACGTGCCTCGAGCGTGCGCGGGTCGCCCACGACGACGAGCCGATCGACGTAGGGTGAGCCGGCGAGTGCGATGCAAAGATCCGGGCCGATGCCGGCCGGTTCGCCGATGGATACGGCCAGTGGACGCGGCTTGGCTGCCGAAGCCGCGGTCAGCCGGTCAGGAACGGATTTCGACGTATGCCTCATCCCGCAACCGGCGCGCCCAGAGTTCCGACTCGTCGGCCAGTTTGCTGTTGCGAATGCGCTGTACGCAATTATTTTCCTTCAGGTCATCCGTATTGTCGTAGATGCGACGGTCCTGGACTTCGAGGACGTGCCAGCCGAATTGGGTCTGGAACGGATCCGATACGGCGCCGATTTCCGCCGTACGCGCCACCTCCTCGAATTCCGGCACGAACGAGCCGGGACCGCGCCAGCCCATATCGCCGCCGCTGTTGGCCGATCCGGGATCGTCGGACAAGAGCTTTGCCAGCGCGCCGAAATCCTCCCCGGCGCGAATCTGTACGACAGCGTCCTCGAGCCGCTGTTTGGCGGTCTCATCGTCGATCACTTCGTTCGGTGTAATGAGGATATGTCGAATGCGTGCCTGCTCGACTTCACTGCGTTCGTTGATGCCGCGATAGTCGTTCACCTTCACGATATGGAAGCCGCTGATTGCGCGCATCGGCTCGGAGTATTCGCCGACCTCGAGGGAGCCTACGACATCCGAAAAGATGGTTGGCAGCTGATCCCCCTTGCGCCAGCCGAGGTTACCGCCTTCGAGCCCGGTCTGGCTGTCCGAATGGCGTACAGCCATTTCTCCGAAGTCGGCGCCGGCTTGCAGCTGCTGGTAGACGAACAGTGCCTCGGTATTGGCCTCCTCGAACTGTTCACTGGTCGCGGATTGCGTTACTGAAATGAGGATGTGCGACAAGTTGTATTCCGAATTCACGACCACGTTGTCTTCGAGATCGGCTATGCACTGCTGAATTTCACGCGGCGCAACGGAGATGCGTCCTGTTACCTCGATTCGCCGAAGCTGGTCGAGTGTCAGTTGCTTGCGCATTTCGCGGCGATACTCGGCATAGTTGACACCATCCGCTTCGAGAAGTGCCGGGAGTTGCTCGAACGGCACATTGTTTTCCTGAGCGACCTGCGCAATCGCCGAGTTAAGTACCTGGTCCGAGATCTGGATGCCGATACGATCGGCACGTTGCAACTGGATCTGCTCCAGTACCAGGCGCTCCAGTACCTGCTCCCTGAGTACGGAAGGCGGCGGTAATTGCAGCTCCTGCTGGCTTGCGCGTTCGGCAATTATCTGCGTTTGTCGCGTGAGCTCGCTTTTCAGAACGACGCCTTCATTGACCACGGCGGCAACGCCATCGAGCATCTCGCCGGTTTCAGAGAGCTCCTCGCCGACGCTCTGGCCCGCGGCCATCACAGCCAGCACAAAAATTGCTAAACTATTGATTCTAGACATAATAAAATTTTCCCACCTATGTGGGGCCGCGTCGCGGAGGCATTCAGTCAATGTCCGCCGAGTAGCCCAGAATACCACGTTCCAGCAGTTTGTCCGCGGCGGTGCCGACGCTGGTCATGCCCTTCAATACCAGCTGCAGACCGAAGGAAGAATCCCGGGTTCCGTCCCGCGTAGAGATATGCCGGCGGGAAACGAGGCGCAGTCCCCAGCAGCAACTCTCGTACTCGATGCCGAAAAACTGCTCGAGAGCTTCGTCGTCACGGAACGAGAAATTATAACGGCCGACAAAGTTCCACCGTTGTGTCAGCGGCCAGGACCATGACACATCACCCTGTTCGATCGAATCACGTCGAAACCGATAGGCAAGATTCAGTATCTTGTTGGACTGCGGTCGATACTGCAGTCGCGCCTCGGATTGAGTCGTACGGTCGTCGCCGGTACCCCATTGATGTCCGATGTCAAAATTCAGGTGTTCATAGAGCAGGAAACGGACTTCGGCGATGTAGTCCGACGACTCCCTGATCAATGCCGGCTGCCCGGGAAGATTGACGCCCTGAGAGCTCAGGTAGAGTGCCTGCCCGATGGTTGCTGTCATCAATTCCTTGCCGGAATCCGCTTCAAGTACCCGCGAAGTGACGCCGACACTCAGCTGATCGGTATCGGCGATGCGATCGATACCGAGAAAGCGGTTCTTGCGATACAGCTGGACCAGATTGAGGTCTGGAACGATAGTATCGAAAACAGGGAAATCATCCTGATCCCGGTGGGGGACATGCACGTAGAGCACGCGGGGCTCCAGCGTTTGTATCCATTCTCTTGCATCGCCCAGCCGCCGCTCGAGCACCAGACCGCTGTCGAGGCTGGCAATCGGCAGTGTGCGGTCGAGACTGCGTGCCTGGCCCGGGGCGGTGTCGTCGAGTTCGTAGCGTGTGTGCTCGAGTGTTACTCCGGGGGTAACAAACCAGCCTGCGGCATCCAGTGACCATTCGACCCGGGGTGCTATATCGAAACGCCAGCCGGTGGCGCCTTCGTCACGGTCGAAGTACACCACTTCGCCGTCGATGCCGTAATGCAAGCCCGACCTTTCCCGGGGCCAGGCACCGCTGATTCTGACCTGCGGCATGCGACGATAAGGCTCATCCAGCGGCGCGATTGCGTCGTCGATGGTCTGATAATCCTGCACACGCGCAAGCATCCACCAATGTTCGCCAAAGTAATCGAACACCATGCTGCGGTCGAGGTGCGTGATGCTCGATACGCTCAGGCTGCCGCCCAGGTCCTCGAAGTAACCGCTGTCCGATGCTTCGCGAAAATTAATGCGATTACGCCAGCCATTGTCGAAAATCGTCCCATGGTCGAAAGTGATCAAATGCCGATCGGTGCCGGTCAGGTTGTCGTCGGCAAGGTATTCCAGTTGCAACATGCCGCTGTTGCGCAAGGTCAGGTAGCGAAATTCCGAACCGATCAAAAAGCCACGGTCGGTCAGCAGGCGTGGAGTCAACGTGGCGTCGTAGTTCGGGGCGATGTTCCAGTACCAGGGAACGCGCAACTCATTGCCACTGCGTCCCGCGCTGCCGATTTCCGGGGTGAGAAGGCCGGTCTTGCGGGCGTCGCCGATCGGAAACGACAAAATGGGCGTATACAGGATCGGCACACCCTGAAATCGCAACTTGACGTCACGCGCCCGCCCGATGCCGGCGCGCGTATCCAGATCGATGTCACCCGCCTGCAGCAGCCAGTCGTTCGAGCCTGGCGGGCAGGTCGTGTAACTGACCTGGTCAAGCTTCAGCGTGCCGTCCTGATTGATCTCGAGCAATTGTGCGGCGCCACGCGAGGCATTATTGCCGAGCTTGAATTCCGCTCCTTCGAAGCGGATGCGACCGCTGTTGTAGGCAAACTCGGCGGAGGTTCCGGTGATCTCGGTACCCGGATCGGCGTATTGCACGCCACCTGACAGCAGCATGGCCCGGTTTTCCGCGTCGTAACTCGCTGATTCGGCGCTGGCGACCCGATCCCCGTGCCGCAACAGGACTCCGCCTTGCAGACGCATACCAGGGTCGTCACCCAGTCGTGCTTCGATGGCGCCCGCCTGAAACTGAACGGTCCGGGGGCCTAGCGGTTCGAGGTCAGCGCTTGCCGCGTCGCCGGCGGGGCGCGCCAACGGGGGCGCTTCGCAAACCGTCGATTGCTGGGCATGTACAGGTACAAGTGCCAGCAAGACAAATACGGCGATTGTTGAATATGCGTATCTGGACAAAATCTGAGAAGGACGGTCTGATAGTGAGGTTGGACGTTCGGCCTGTGACGGAAAGAATGTTATCAGGTATTGCGTATTGCTACCCTCGTGGCCGCAATTCTTGCCGCAATAATAGTGAGACAACCGAATGGGGAGAAACCGCATCGACAGCAGCACTGTTCAAGACGACCCACGACGTGAAGAGATGATGGAATGGCTCGCCGGAATCGACGAGTTCGCGGATGGCGTAGTCACGCGGGCATCCACCGATGCCAGTTTTCGTCGTTATTTTCGCGTAACGGCAGGAGCGCAAAGTCGCATTATCATGGATGCACCGCCGTCCAGGGAAGATTGCCGGCCGTTCGTCAAGATTGCCGGATACCTGGCGCGCATCGGCGTCAATTGCCCCAAAGTGCTCGCGGCTGACCTCGAGCGCGGCTTTCTGCTGCTGACGGATCTGGGTACCCGGCTCTACCTGGACGAGTTGCGCGGCCGTCCGCAAATTGCCGGGCATTTGTACACCGACGCGTTGCAGGCATTGCTGAAAATACAGCAGGAAGGGCGTCAATTTCAGACCACCTTGCCGGACTACGATTCGGTACTTCTGCATGCCGAACTGGCACTATTTCGCGACTGGCTGTGTGGACGACACCTGGAGATCGAGTTTAGCGCCGCCGATGAAATCGACTGGCATTCCTGTTGCGAATTCCTGGTCCGGAATGTCCTGCAGCAACCGGTGGTTTTTGTACACCGGGACTATCACTCGAGAAATCTCCTCGTCACTGAGAGGGAAAATCCGGGCATTGTCGATTTTCAGGACGCCGTCAATGGGCCGCTGACCTATGACCTCGTTTCCCTTCTGAAGGATTGTTACATTCGCTGGCCGACCGAACAGGTGCATGCATGGGCTTTGACTTTCTATTCGTCGCTGGATGGCAGCGTCTACGGGGACCTCGACGCCGCCGCGTTTTTTCGACACTTCGAACTTATGGGTGCACAGCGCCACCTGAAGGCTGCGGGGATCTTTGCCCGTTTGTTGCATCGGGACGGCAAGTCCTCGTATCTCCGCGACGTTCCACGCACACTCGAATACATAACGGAAATTTCTCCGCGCTATGAAGAACTGGCTTTTCTCGGACAACTGATCAACGAGCGCTGCCTGCCGCGTCTGCGGGAGCAGATATGAGAGCGATGATTCTGGCGGCCGGACGCGGTGAGCGCATGCGCCCGCTGACGGATCGGCGCCCCAAAGCGCTACTGGAGGCCGGCGGCGTCAGCCTGGTCGAACGACAATTGCGGCGATTGCGCGACGCGGGAGTAGAAACCGCAGTCATAAATCTGTGTTGGCTCGGTGAAATGATCGTGGGCCAGGTCGGTGACGGTAAGCGCCTCGGCGTGCGGGTTGTGTACAGTCCGGAGTACGAGCAAGTGCTCGAAACCGGTGGCGGTATTCGTCGGGCGTTGCCGCTGCTCGGCGAGGAACCGTTCTGGGTTGTCAACGGCGACGTGTTCTCGGACATGGCACTACCCTCGGTCGATCTGGCGACCGATTGCGTCGCCCACCTGATCCTGGTGCCGACGCCTCACTACAAGTCGCGAGGCGATTTCGACCTGCATGGTGGCCGGGTCAGATGCGCCGATGAGCCACGCTATACCTTCAGCGGTATGGGCTTTTATCGTCCGTCGCTTTTCAGCGATTGCGCGCCCGGGCGATTTCCGCTCGCGCCGCTGTTGCAGGTGGCCGCCGATCGTGGCGAACTGAGTGGCGAGGTCTATCAGGGGGATTGGGAGGATGTCGGCACCGTCGAACGCTTGCAGCAACTCAACGAGCGTTTGGCAATCGCAGATGCCTGAGAAGGTATTCAAGTAGCCGCCCCGCGGCGCCGGGCAGGTCGATTGCAATGTTCAGGTGCCGCAGGTCCGTCACCGTCAGTTCGCGCATGCCACAGGGGTTGATGCGCGAGAAAGGCTCCAGGTCGAGATCCACATTCACGGCCATGCCGTGATAACTCGCGCCGCGCCGTATGCGCAGTCCTATGCTTGCCACTTTTTGTCCATTGACGTAGACACCCGGCGCATCGGCCCGGCTGTAGCCGTCAATTGAAAACTCATTTAACAGATCGACCACAGACTGCTCGAGGCCGGTCACCAGGTCGCGTATGCCGAGCCCGGCGCGCTTCAGGTCGATAAGCGGGTAGACCATCAGCTGACCGGGTCCATGGTAAGTGACCTGGCCGCCCCGATCGATTTGCACAACCGGAATGTCACCCGGTGACAGGAGATGTTCCTGGCTCGCATTAAGCCCCAGCGTAAACACCGGCGGATGTTCCGTGAACCAGATTTCATCGGGAGTCTGCGGATTACGGGTGTCCGTAAACTGCTGCATGGCTCTCCATAACGGCTCATAGTCGCGTTGCCCGAGCGAACGAACCACTACCGGAGGGATGACCCCTGCCTGGTATGCGTGAGAACTCACAATGCGACGAGAACCTGTTCGTGTGCCGTCAGGTCACGGTAGATATCGTCGAGTTGTTGCTGACTGGTCGCCGTGATCGTTACTGTGATCGACACAAAGTTGCCGTTTGTGCTTGAGGAGGTACGAACGGCATCGTCGTCCAGTTTGCCCGTGTGCTTTTCCACCACGAAGAGCGCCGCCTCGCGAAACGCAGGTTCGTCGCGACCCAAGATCTTTAACGGAAATTCGCAAGGGAACTCAAGCAACGATTCACTCATTACCGGTCAGGTCCTGGTCTGCAGGAGCGTATCACTCGAACCAAAGCATCACGCCGTCAACCGTACGCTGCCAGATCGATCCGGACGGATTGCCTTGCAGTGCGCGCAGCGGCTCGTTGACCAGTTGTACGCCGTTCAGGCTGACCTGGAGTTCTGCCAAGGGCTGTCCCTGGGCGACGGGCGCGATCAGCACCGAGGGCATATTCAATACTGAACTGACGTTATCGTAGCTGCCGCGCGGTACGGTAATGTAAAGGTCTTCGGGCAGGCCGAGCGGCGTAAACTCATTGGCGGCTTTCCAGATGCGCGCGTCGGCGACGGGTTCCCCGGCTTTATACAAGAGGCGCGTTTCGAAAAAACGAAAGCCGTAGTTAATCAAAGCCTGGCTACCGTCGAGTCGTGCCTTGGGACTTGCGGTGCCCATGACGACAGAAACAATCCGCATGCCGTCCCTGCTGGCGGACGAAACGAGACAGTAGCCCGCGGCATCGGTGTGCCCCGTTTTCATACCGTCGACACTTGAGTCGCGCCACAGCAAGGCGTTGCGATTCTGCTGCGTAATCTCGTTGTAGGTGAATTCCCGAACCGAATACCATTCGTAGTATTGCGGAAACTCATTGATGATTGCTTGCGCAAGTATCGCCATGTCGCGCGCTGTCGAGTAGTGATTCTCGCCCGGCAAACCGGTCGCGTTGACAAAATTGCTCGAACTCATGCCCAGAGCTGCGGCATAGCGATTCATTACTTCGGCAAAAACCGATTCGCTGCCGGCGACATGCTCGGCTAACGCCACACTGGCATCGTTGCCCGACTGGATGATCATGCCCATCAGCAGGTCACTAATGCTGACTCTCGTTCCTACTTCAATAAACATCCGCGATCCGGGAGTCCGCCACGCCTTCTCGCTGACGGTAACCTGATCGTCCAGGCTGATCTGCTCCTCTTCAAGCGCCTTGAATATCGCGTAGGCCGACATCAGCTTGGTCAGGCTGGCCGGCGGCAGCGCTTCGTCAGGCAACAAGGCCGCCAGTTCGTAGCCGGAATTACCGTCGATGGCGAGGTAGCTCTTCGCACCGATTGTCGGCGGTGACGGTACCGGCAGCTCCTGGGCGAACGCGCCCGGCAATATCGCCGCAAAGAGCAGCCACGAAGTACAGAACAGAATTCGATAGGTTTGTCGCATGACCGCCGGTTGGTTGTTCCGCAGATGGACTGTATTGTAACGTCTGTGGGAAAAAAGTGGATCGAGCAGGTGTAACTCATAACTGCCTGCAAGCCCCGGTGAATACGCCCCCAGTCGTTATTCTGTAACCAGATGTGTCTCGGAAATACCCAGACGCCGGAGTCGAGCGACGATCGAATCGTATTCCGTAACGCCGGCTATAGGCCCGATTCTGACGCGATAGAGTGCCGGCGATCTTGCTGTGTCTTCATGCACGAAGGTCGGCCCGATGCCACTGTCGCGGAGTGTCGCATAGCGCCGTCGTGCGTTGACGACGTCTCCAAAAGCACCGACCTGCACAAAAATCCGCCGATCTTCCGCAGTCTCCCGCGGCGCATCCGGTTTGTTCGCACGCAACTGTACGGACTCTGCTTCGTCATAGCCGAGCGCAGTGACCTCGACGAGACTGGTACCGTCTTGCACCATGTCAAGGTGTTGTGCAGCGGCGTAAGACAGGTCGATGATACGATTGTCTACAAAGGGACCCCGGTCATTTACACGCACGACGACGCTCTTGCCATTGCGCAGGTTGCGTACCCTCACATACGTGGGTAATGGCAGGGTTTTGTGCGCCGCAGTCATCGCATGCATGTCGTACGGTTCCTGGCTCGACGTCGGACGTCCATGAAACTTCTGCCCGTACCACGATGCAACGCCGCGTTCCCGGTAGCCAAGGCTGGAATCCATAACGACGTAACGATGTCCGAATACCTCGTAAACCGGTCCATTACCGTAGCGGCTGCGCGGCTCTTGCCGCGGCACGGCATCGGGCGGCAAGGCATCCGGAGCGCTGCGCGGCGGGCCGTCGACCGGGCCGCTGGCGCAGGCGGACAAAAGTACCAGCAACAGCGTGCCGGCGATGCCTTGGCGCGCGCTGGCAGCAAAACTTTGCATTACCGTGCAGAGATTCCGCAGGGATTCCGGGACAGGTCTCGACAATCGATGACTACTCCGTCGCGGCGCTTGCGCCGGCAACCCCGACTGTCGAGTCCAGATTTCGGTGCGCGACTTCAGCAGCGATTTCCTGCCCTAGCTGATAAACGGAGAGCGCATACATCGGACTGTGATTGTAGCGCGTGATAACGAAAAAATTCTGAAAGCCGACCCAGTGCTCGTCGCCGTCTTTACCGTCGAAAGTAAGAAGCTGCCCCTTCTGGTCACCTGCAAGGTCAGTGGCAAACTGCACACCCATGTCTTTGAGCGATGCGACCGTCTCGTTTGCTGAGAGCGTGTTGTCCGGAACGGGTCCTTGCCACTTCGCACCCAGGGCGGCCGATACGGCTACCGGCCTGCCACTGGTCCATTTGTGCGCGACAAAATAGTTGGCAATACTGCCTATCACATCCTGCCAGTCGCTCCAGATGTCGCGCTTGCCGTCTGCATTGGCATCGACCGCATAGGCCCGGAAACTGCTGGGCATGAATTGCGGTGCACCCATGGCGCCGGCGTAGGATCCGGTTGCATCCGTCGGCGTCATCTGTTCCTCGCGCACGAGCAACAGGAATTCCTCGAGTTCGCGCAGGAAAAACGCAGAGCGCGGCGGGTAATCGAATGCCAGCGTGGTCAAGGCATCGAGAACCCGGTGCTTGCCGGTTATGCGGCCAAAGTAGGTTTCGACACCGATTATGGCCACGAGAATGTCGCAAGGCACGCCGGTTTCTGTACTGATTCGTCGCAAGTCATCGGCATGCTCTTTCCAGAAGTCGGCCCCGGCATCGATGCGCTCCCGGGTGAGGAAAATCTGCCGATAATCGCCCCAACTGAGCATTTTTTCGGCGGGCTTGCTGATTGCTTCAAGTATGGCCGGATTGACTTCGGCGGAGTCCAGAACGGAAATCAGGTATTCACGGTCATAACTGTGTTTCGACACCATGGTAGCGACGAACTGACGCACATCCGGCCGCTCGACATCGATGACGAATGCGGGTGATGCGTACATGAAGATGAGACACGCAAGTCCTGTCCTGCCTGCGCGCGAAGTCAGCTTGATCAATGAGGCACCAGTTTCCTGTGAGTATGAATCGACATGAGAATACCGAATCCCGTCATCAGGGTCACCATTGAAGTGCCGCCGAAGCTGACCAGCGGTAGCGGAATGCCGACAACCGGTACCAGCCCGGTCACCATAGCTGTATTGACGAACACATAAACAAAAAATGTCAGGCTCAGCGAGGCGGCGAGCAGGCGGGAAAACGTATCGCGGGCTTGAATTGCGATGTTCAGTCCGCGTCCGACAATGAACAGGTAGAGAACAAGAAGGCTCAATACCCCGAGCAAGCCGAACTCTTCTCCCATCACTGCAAAGATAAAATCCGTATCGCGTTCGGGCAGGTATTCGAGATGTGCCTGGCTGCCATTGGTCCAGCCCTTGCCGAACAGGCCGCCCGAGCCGATTGCAATTTTGGACTGAATGATATTGTAGCCGGCGCCAAGGGGATCACTGTCAGGATTCAGCAACGTGAGCACCCGTTGCCTCTGATAGTCCTGCATGAAATGCCACAATGCCCATGCGCCGGGAACCGCCAGCACGCCCAGAAATGCCAGTAAGCGAAATGACAATCCGGCCAGGATTACCACCAGCATGCCGGCCATCGCGATAAGAAGCGATGTGCCGAGATCCGGCTGTCGTGCGATCAGCAACGTAGGAACGAAAATAAGTAATGCGATGATGAGAAACTGGCCCACGGTAGGTGGCAGGGTCCGGTCATGCAAATACCAGGCGGCCACCATCGGTACCGCCAGCTTCATGATTTCGGACGGCTGAAAGCGTATACCCAGGTCGAGCCAGCGTTGCGCACCCTGGCCCATTTCACCGCGCAGCAACACCATGAACAGGAGAGTCAGGCCCAGAAGGTAGCCCCAGGGCGCCCAGCGTCGCAAAACATCCGGGGGAATCTGCGCGGCGACTAACAGCGCCAGCACGGCGATTCCGAGACGCACACATTGACGCAGCCACACGTCCAGATTCTCGCCGAGCGCGCTGTATAAAACGACCAGGCCAAAGCCACACAGAAGCAGCACACTGCCGAGCAACGGGCCGTCGATGTGTACGCGGCGAAGAAATCTCGCCATGTTGCCAAGCGGCGCCGACCGGCGTTCGAACAGCTCCTGGGAATCGCTAAACACCATCTTTGCCAAACCCCAGGTGCTGATCCATTATCGCACGCGCAATGGGCGCGGCGACGCCACTGCCGCTGCGCCCGTTCTCCACGATCACGGCGACCGCGATGCGCGGATTCTCGAGAGGCGCAAAGGCGATGAACAAGGCATGGTCGCGCAGGCGCTCCTCGATCTCAGTCTCGTCGTATTCCGCGTCCTGGGCTACCGAGAAAACCTGTGCGGTACCACTTTTACCGGCCATCTGGTACGGAGCGCCTAGCCCGACCGCGCGGGCCGTGCCGGTCTCGCTTTGCATTACCGCGTGCATCGCTTCGATCACACTCTCCCAGTAGAACTCGTTGTCGATTTGCACGCCTGGCAGCGGTTCGGGCGCTATCTCCTGTCGCTGCCCGGTCAGCGGATCCTCGATGGCTACGACCAGGTGAGGACGGAATCGTTGTCCGCGCATGGCGAGGGTTGCTGCCGCTTGTGCGAGCTGCAGCGGCGTGGTCAGCATATAGCCCTGGCCGATCGAAGCGATGACCGTTTCGCCGGGGAACCAGACCTGGTCGGCCCGATCGCTGAATGCCTGACGCTTCCATTCGCGCGACGGCAGCAGGCCGGCTTTTTCGCCGACAATGTCGATCCCCGTTTCCTGGCCGAGCCCGAACTGGTCCAGGTAGAAATGCATGTTTTCGATGCCGATCTCGCGGCTTATTTCGTAGAAGTAAACGTCGCAGGACTGGTTGATGGCGTCATGCAGATCGACCTCACCGTGACCTTGGGGACGCCAGTCGCGGTAGCGATGAGTGCTGCCGGGAAGTGTGTAATAACCACGGCAAAGTGTGCGCCGCGTCAGGTTGGTTGCGCCGGTTTCCAGAGCGGCAAGGGCAAGCATGGGTTTTATCGTAGAGCCGGGCGGGTAATTGCCGCGCACGGCGCGGTTGAAAAGCGGCTGGTCCAGGTCGAATTGCAGCGTATTGAACTCGCTCGTACTCATGCCAAGCGCGAAGGCGTTCGGATTGAACGACGGCGCACTGATGAGGGCCAACACTTCACCGCTGGCCGGGTCGAGTGCGACGGCTGCGCCGCGTTGGCCTTCGAAGGCTTTGGTCGCAACCCGCTGCAGCTCCAGGTCGAGACTCAGAACGAGGTTGCTGCCAGGCTTCGGTGCCTCGTTCTCCAGCAACGCCTGCGATGAGTCCCGCGGATCCACCGGCACCTGGCGACCGCGCGCGTTGGTGACGATCTGCCGGTATCCGGTGCTGCCGTGCAAGTTCAATTCGCCGGAATGTTCGATGCCGGTCTTACCGGTTTGTGCCGTACCGACATAGGCAGTGGCGTCGAGTCGTTCCAGGTCCTGCGTACTGAGTGCGCCGACGTAGCCGATCGCATGCGCGGTCAGATGTCCATGCGGATAGTGCCGGACCAGCCGGGGCTGAAAGTCGACGCCCGGAAATCGCGGACGCTGAATCGCAAAATTGGATATATCCTCATCGTTCATGCGAAAGCGCAGCGTCACCGGCTTGAAGCGCGGTCCCCGCCGGCTGAGGTCCTCGAAATTCGCGATGTCTTCAGACTTGATCAGGCCGAGATTGGCAAGTCGACGCAGGGTATCGCCCACGTCAGGCACCTGCTCGGGTATCAGTTCGAGCTGATACGCTGGCAGGTTCTCCGCCAGGATTCTGCCCTGCCGGTCGTAAATCAAACCGCGGTTCGGCGGCAGCGCCTCGATGCGCACGCGGTTGCCCTGCGAGCGTTCCGCAAAATGTTCGTAGTCAAAAATCTGCAACTGCACCAGGCGGGCGACAACAAGCCCCATGAGCACGACACCAAATACCGACGCCATGACGACCCGGGCAACGAAAAGCTGCTTCTCGCGGTGATGATCCTTGATGGGTGCCAACAGGCGCATGTCGTCGTCGCTGGCCTAGCTGCCACGCGCCAGGCGATATCGAATACTGCCAAAGAATACGGCAATGACCGGCCACAGCAACGAGCCAGTGACGATCGGGCCCCAATAGGTCACCGCCGGTGCGTACGTTCCGGCAACGCCGTTGATCCAGAAGAGGATAAACTGGTAGAGGCCGAGCAACCCCAGCACCGTGGCCGTCATTTGCGACAGCGGAAAAACACGGAGTTGCAAATGAAACTTTACTGTCAGGTAGGTGACGAGGCAAAGCGCCAAAGCGTGCTGGCCGAGCAAGCTGCCTTGTGCCACGTCGAGCACCAGCCCGACAAGCCACGCGCTGCCAACGCTGTAGCTCCTCGGCAATGCCATGGACCAATATATAAGAGTCAGGGCGGCCCAGTCCGGGCGGTAGCGGATGGCCCACTCCGGCATGGGCACGATCGACAGGATGAGGGCTGCGACGATACACAACAGCACCGGCAGGCGCGCAGAGCGTTCGTTACTCATCGTCGGCGACATCCGTCTGGCGTACATCGCCGGGCCAGATCAGCATAATCTCGCGGACCTGGTTGAGCGCGGCTGCCGGACGAGCGGATATTTCGGCAAAAGGCCCTTGCGGGACGCGCGTCACGTTGTCGACGATCGCAACCGGATAGCCGGGCGGGAACGAGCCGCCGAGTCCCGAGGTGACCAGCAGATCGCCGTCGCGGATATCGGCATTGTTGGGCAGAAATGGCAGATCGAGTCGATCGAACTCACCCGTGCCGACAGCGATCGTGCGCAAGCCGTTGCGATTGACCTCGACAGGGAGGGCATGATCCGGATCGGAAATCAGCACTCCCTGTGCGGACAACAGGCCGGCCTCGATAATCTGGCCGATGACCCCATTTGCATCGATGATGGCTTGCCCATCGAAGACCTTGTCCCGTGTGCCTTTGTCTATTACGAGTGTATGCCGAAACGGGTTGGAACTGACCGACAGGATCTCCGCAACCTGCACCTGGTCCCGAACCCGGCCGGTCGCGTCAAGCATGCCTCGTAACCTGGCATTTTCCGATTCCAGAGCAGCAAATCGTTGCAGCCGGGCGTGAGTCAGCAAGCGTTCGGCGTTCAGTCGGCTGTTTTCGAGCAACAACTGATTGCGATCCGTTGTGGATTCTCTTATCCAGCGCAACGACGATACCGGCGCGTCGACGATCACGCGCAGTGGATAGACGGCCGCACCGAGTGTCTTGCGAACAGCATCGAGATGATTCTCGCGATGATCGACTACCAGCAGCAGAATACAGGTGCCTGCGAGCAGCAGAAATCGGAGGCCAAGCGCCGGGGTCCGGGTCGAACGATGCTGGTTGTGGGATCGGGCAGCCGCCATCGGAGTCGCTATAAAGCGGGCAGGATCAGTTGCGAAGCCCGTCGTAGACCAGTGCTTGCGAGTTCGCCGGCATCGAATCGACTGTCCAGCGGCTTCCGGTCACCGGCCTTGCCTGTCACTCGAGGCCGAACACCGAAGGGCCGTGCTCGTCAATCAGTTCAATCACGCGGCCGCCGCCCCGCGCTACACAGGTCAGCGGATCGTCCGCAATGATAACCGGCAGTCCCGTTTCCTCCATCAGCAGCTTGTCGATGTCACGCAACATGGCACCGCCGCCGGTCAGGACAATACCGCGCTCGGCCACGTCGGCGCCGAGTTCGGGAGGCGTTTGTTCGAGTGCTTCCTTTACTGCGCCGACAATACCTTGCAACGGTTCCTGCAATGCTTCGAGAATCTCGTTGCTGTTAAGAGTGAAGCTCCGCGGCACGCCTTCGGAGAGGTTGCGTCCCTTGACGGAAATTTCGCGAACTTCCTGGCCGGGAAACGCCGAGCCGATTTCATGCTTGATGCGCTCCGCAGTCGCTTCGCCGATGAGAATTCCATAGTTGCGGCGTACGTAGTTCGTGATTGCTTCGTCAAACCGATCGCCGCCGATACGCACCGATGCCGCATACACGATGCCGTTCAATGAAATGACAGCGACTTCGGATGTGCCGCCACCGATGTCGAGAACCATCGAGCCGCGCGCCTCGTTGACCGGCATGCCGGCACCGATCGCGGCTGCCATCGGTTCGGGAATCAGGAGCACTTTGCGTGCTCCGGCGCCTTCCGCCGATTCGCGAATGGCGCGCCGCTCCACCTGCGTCGATCCGTACGGCACGCATATCAGCACGCGCGGGCTCGGACGAAAATAGCGGGTGCCGTGAGCCTTGCGTATGAAGTGCTGCAGCATCTTTTCTGTCACCGTGAAATCGGCTATGACACCGTCTTTCAGGGGGCGAATCGCCGTGATGTTTCCGGGCGTCCGGCCGAGCATGTTCTTGGCTTCCAGTCCGACGGCTTCGACCACCCGACCGCCGCGACCGCTGTCTTCCCGAATGGCGACAACCGACGGCTCGTTCAGGACGATGCCATGTCCGCGGGAGTAGATGAGCGTGTTCGCGGTCCCGAGATCGATCGACAGATCGTTCGAGAAATATCCTAGGATGTTTTTGAACATGTGGGGCCAGAGTCCCGCGGGGGAAATTAACATTGTAATCTAACAATGCGCACGACATTCAGCAAGGCACGGTGTATCATTCCTGCGCTTTGGTTGGCCTTGCCTCGGGGCCACCGTCAGACCGGGACCACTCTCAAGTATTCCGCAACCGGAATCGAAAGGTATGGTTCCGGGCAAGCTTAATCCTGAATGTTGAGATTGGTTCCAGTGTCTCTGACCAAAGACCAGGTACAACACATTGCTTTTCTGGCCCGGCTTAAGCTCGGCGATGGAGAGTTTGCCGATGTCGTCGACAAGCTGTCGAGAATCGTCGATTTCGTCGACCAGTTGCAGGCAGCGCCGACCGACGATGTGCTGCCAATGGCTCATCCATTGGCGCTGAGTCAACGTTTGCGGGCCGATGTGGTGACCGAAAACATCGACCGCGAGGCCTTGCAGGCCAATGCACCGGCCGTCCGGGACGGCTATTACCTGGTGCCGAAAGTCCTCGAATAATCATGCGAACGGATGACGAAGCCTGGCATAGCCGAAGCCTTTCCGGCCTGGCCCGGGGACTGGCCAGCGGCGAGTTCTCGGCACGCGACCTGACGGAATATCTGCTGGCACGCATCGCCGGGCACGGCGAATCGCTCAATGCCTTTATCACGGTTACCGGCGACGAAGCGTTGCAAGCAGCGGACCACGCGGATCGGGCGCGCAGCAAAGGCGATGCCGGTCCCTTGAACGGACTCCCTATCGTGCACAAGGATCTGTTCTGTACCGCCGGTGTGTTGACGACCTGCGGCTCGAAAATACTCGGCAACTTCGTTTCACCGTACGATGCGACCGTGGTCGAACGCCTGCGCAAGGCAGGAGCGATCATGCTCGGCAAGACCAACATGGATGAATTCGCCATGGGGTCGTCCAACGAAACGAGTTACTTCGGACCGGTACGCAACCCCTGGGACCTGGCACGATCGCCAGGCGGCTCGTCCGGTGGTTCTGCCGCCGCCGTTGCGGCGCGACTGGTACCTGCAGCGACCGGCACGGACACTGGCGGATCGATTCGACAGCCAGCCGCGATGACCGGCACCCTGGGCCTGAAACCGACCTACGGGCGGGTGTCCCGCTACGGCATGGTGGCGTTTGCATCGAGCCTCGACCAGGCTGGCGTGATCACGCGAAGCGCAGAAGATGCCGCTCGATTGCTCGGCGTGATGGCCGGCTTCGATGAGCGTGACTCGACCTGCGTCGACCATCCTGTGCCGGATTACGTTGCCGCTTTAGCGAAGCCGCTCGACGGACTGCGAGTCGGTATCGTGCGCCAGCATTTTGACGCAGGACTGGACCCGCGCTGTGCGGCGCGGGTTCGCGAATCGCTGGACGTGATTCGTGACCAGGGAGCAAGCTTAGTGGAGGTCGACCTGCCCAATCTGGACCTGTCGGTACCGACTTACTATGTGGTTGCTCCGGCTGAATGCTCATCGAACCTGTCGCGATTTGACGGCGTGCGTTTCGGCTACCGCACAGAGAATCCAGAGGACCTGTTCGACCTTTTCTGTCGCAGCCGTGGCGAAGGCTTCGGTGCCGAGGTCAAACGCCGCATCATGACCGGAACCTACGTTCTGTCAGCCGGCTACTACGATGCGTACTACCTGAAGGCGCAGAAAGTGCGCCAGCTGATCAGTCAGGATTTCCACAATGCATTCGACACGGTCGACGTCATTGCCGGTCCGACAGCGCCAGCGCCGGCATTCGGCATCGGTGAAAAAACCGACGATCCGATCCTGATGTACCTGAACGACATCTATACCATCGGCGCCAATCTGGCCGGGCTACCCGGGATATCGATTCCCTGCGGCTTTGCCGATAACTTGCCGATTGGCTTGCAACTGGTTGGACCGGCGTTTGCCGAAGACCGCATCCTCAATATCGCGCACCAGTATCAGGCGCTGACTGACTGGCACACGGCTTGCCCGGAGCAATTCAAATGAGTCCGCAGTGGGAGGTTGTGATAGGACTCGAACTCCATACCCAACTCGCGACCGTCAGTAAGATTTTTTCCGGAGCGCCCACTGCTTATGGCGCGGCGCCCAACTCCCAGGCGTCTCTGATCGACCTGGGCTACCCCGGTGTACTCCCGGTCCTGAATGGCGAGGTGGTGCGCATGGCCTGCAAGTTCGGGCTCGCAGTGAACGCCAGAATCGCGCCACGTTCGGTGCTGGCGCGCAAAAACTATTTCTATCCGGATCTTCCCAAGGGTTACCAGATAAGCCAGTACGAGCTGCCGATCGTTGCGAATGGCGAAATGCATATCCGTGACGAGGCAGGGCGGCCCAAACGCATCGGCATCACGCGCGCGCATCTCGAAGAAGATGCCGGCAAGTCCGTGCATACAGGGCTGGATGGGTACACTGGCGTCGACCTGAATCGCGCCGGCACACCGCTGCTGGAAATCGTCTCGGAACCGGATTTGCGCTCTGCGAAAGAAGCAATCGCCTATATGCGCAAGATTCACACCCTGGTGCGCTATCTCGGCATCTCGGACGGCAACATGCAGGAAGGGTCGTTTCGCTGCGATGCAAACGTCTCAGTTCGTCCACAAGGTGAGCAGGCTCTTGGTACGCGCACCGAGCTAAAGAACCTGAATTCGTTTCGTTTCGTGGAAAAAGCGATCAACTTCGAGATCCAGCGCCAGATCGACGTACTGGAGGACGGCGGCCGCATAGTTCAGGAAACGCGCCTGTATGACTCGGACAAGGATGAAACACGGCCGATGCGCAGTAAGGAAGAGGCAAACGACTATCGCTATTTTCCCGATCCCGATCTCCTGCCGATTGTCATTGACGATGCCTATATCGAAACAGTTCGCCAGTCACTCCCGGAGCTGCCGGACGCAAAGCGGGAACGATTCGTCGAGGAATACGCACTTCGGGAAGCCGATGCCGAACTATTGACCGCAAGTCGATCGCTTGCTGACTACTTCGAAGCCACGGCGGCTGCCTTCAGTGGCGACGCGCAACAGGCGGCAAACTGGGTTATTGGCGAATTGTCCGCCGCGATGAACCGCGAGGGTATCGATGTACACGAAAGTCGAATTTCGCCACAAGCAC
Organism: Woeseia sp.; assembly: GCA_040879925.1. GTDB lineage: Bacteria > Pseudomonadota > Gammaproteobacteria > Steroidobacterales > Woeseiaceae > IDS-8. The sequence goes on from JBBDJJ010000032.1 coordinate 67,396, forward strand.
TCGGCGGCCTGCTGGCACGCATCCACGACAATACGATCTCAGGCAAGATTGCGAAGGATGTATTCGACAGCATGTGGGCCGGCGAGGGAAGTGCGGATCAGGTCATCGAAGCGAAAGGGTTGCGGCAGATTTCGGATACCGGCGCACTGGCGCGGGTCGTCGACGCTGTCATCGACGCCCATCCGCAGCAGGTGGCGGACTATCGTGGCGGCAAGGACAAGCTCATGGGATTCTTCGTCGGCCAGGTCATGAAAGGTACCGACGGCAAGGCCAATCCGGCTGAGGTCAATCGCATCTTGCGGCAGAAACTCGGTTCCTGAGCGTCGTGCAACATGATATCGCTTTGCCGTTCCTGTTCGAATCGTTACCGGTGCGTGGCGCTATTATTCAGTTGCAGGGCACCTGGCAACGCATGCAGCTCGGGCATCACTACGACCTTCCGGTGGTGCAAACGCTGGGCCATGCCGCAGCAGCCAGTGCGTTGATCGCACAGAGTCTCAAGTTCGACGGCTCCATAACATTGCAGATCAGTGGCGACGGACCCCTTGCGATGCTGGTTATGCAATGCACGAGCACGCTGGAGTTGCGCGGCATGGCAAACGCGGCACCGCTGGCTGGGCCCGTCGACTTCGCGGATCTGGTCAAGAAGGCGCGATGCGCTATCACGGTCGATGCGGGCGTGATGGAGCGGCCATATCAGGGTATCGTCGAAGTGCGCGGCAATTCCCTGGCCGACAGCATTGAAAATTACTATGCGCGCTCGGCACAGATTCCCAGCCATCTCGCGCTCGTCAGCGATACCTTCTGCTGCGGCGGCATCCTTTTGCAGCAAATGCCCGGCGAGGAGCGCCCGTCCGCCGATGACTGGCAGCGGTTGAGCCTGCTGGCGTCGACCTTGCGGCTCGCGGATATCAGTAAAGGGGTCGGACCGATTTTACTGACACGCCTGTTTGCCGAAGACGATGTCCGTGTGTTCCATGCACGCAGCGCAGTGTTCCGCTGTCGTTGTTCCAGGCGCCGAGCCGAAAACGTCCTGCGCCTGCTGGGCGAGCGGGAAATCCGCTCGGTGCTGGCCGAACAGGGCAAGGTTGAAGTTACGTGTGAGTATTGCGGACAACACCGGCATTTCAATGCCGTCGCTGTAGATGGACTCTTCGCGGCCGCCGTCCCGACCCCTTCCGACTCCCTTCACTAAATCGCGTAAATCGGTTCGACCCCTTTTCGGGGGGCGAGCGAGGTGGTAAGCTGTTTGGCCTGTTATATAAATATATACTTATATGTTTATGGAATCTGCCACCGAGCAATTTTTGCAGCAGATGAAAGCGCTCGCGGATCCGGCGCGGCTGCGCCTCGTTGCCCTGTGCCGGCAGGGGGAATGCAGCGTCTCGGAACTCGCGTGTGTCATCGGGCTAAGCCAGCCGCGTGTGTCACAACATTTGCGGCAGCTTTGTGAGTCCGGGCTGCTTGACCGCTTTCGCGATGGTCGGCGCATCTTCTACCGCATGGCGCCCGGTCGTGCGACCGGCGCCCAGCGCCTGGTGGGACTCATCCCGACTGACGAGCCGTTGCTCGACACCGATGCTGCATTGCTCAAGAGCCTGCGCGCGACTGACCGGGAGACAAGCGTGGCGGTTCGACAGGACGCGCACCGTCGGGTTGCGGGCCGCCCTTACGTCAGCCGCCCGGACGCCAGCAAGCGCGGTGCCGAAGAAACGGATGCGGGCGATCGTGCCTTGCATCGAGCGCTGCTCGACCTTACCGTTGCAGCACCGGTCGGCGATTTGCTGGATATCGGTTGCGGGCGGGGACGCACTCTTAAATTGCTGGCGAATCGTGCCAATCGGGCGGTCGGCGTCGACATCGACGCGACTGCGCGACAGCTCGCAAGAACCGAGCTGCTGCTCGCCGGGCTGCCGAATTGCAGCTTGCGGTACGGCGATATGTATCGCTTGCCATTCGAGGACCGGGAATTCGATACCGTCATTCTCGATGACGTTCTCGGTATTGCAGAACGGCCCGCAAGCGCATTGCTGGAGGCAAAACGTTTGCTACGTGATGGCGGTCGCCTGGTCATCCTGCAGCGACTTGCTTCCGCCCGCTCGGGTGAGCTGCAACGTGCGCTCGCCGAGTGGAGCAGTGCAGCCGGTTTGCGCCTGGGCCCGGCGCGCCTGGTGCCTGCAATCCAGCCGCAATGGCTCTTGTCGGCGGCAACGCTGGCGGCAGGCAACGTTGCAGCGGCTTGACCGTCAGCGACGACAACGGAGAGACAACAATGCAAGATTCGCGACATGACACCAAGCCGACTGCTGACAGGGCGACTCGCGTGTCGTTCGAATTTTTTCCGCCGAATAGCGAATCTATGGAAGCCATTCTGTGGCAATCGATCGAACGGCTGGCGCCGTTATCGCCGCGTTTTGTGTCGGTCACTTATGGCGCCGACGGCTCGACGCGAGAGCGCACGCATGCAGCCGTCGCGCGGGTTCTCAAGGAAACGTCACTGACTGCAGCGCCGCACCTGACCTGCATAGGTTCAGCAAAGGGCGAAATCGACGAAATCGCCAGGCGCTACTGGGACATGGGCGTTCGTCACCTGGTCGCCTTGCGCGGCGACCCGCCCAAAGATACGAGCAATTATCGGCCGCATGCCGACGGCTATGCCTATGCGGCGGACCTGGTTGCCGGCCTGAAGCGCATCGCCGATTTTGACGTATCGGTAGCGGCGTATCCTGAAGTGCATCCGGAGGCAGCTAGCGCAACGGCCGACCTCGACAACCTCAAGCGCAAGATCGATGCCGGCGCTTCACGGGCGATCACGCAGTTTTTTTTCGACGTTGAACTGTACCTGCGGTTTCGCGACTGCTGCGCACGAGCACAGATCGACGCGGTCATTGTCCCGGGTATCCTGCCGATCACACGATTTCCGCAACTGCAGAAATTCGCAACGCAATGCGGCGCGTCGGTGCCGTCCTGGCTGCATGAGCGTTTCGATGGCCTGGAGCACGATGCGGAGACGCGGCAGATGATCGCCGCCAGTGTGGCTATCGAACAGGTGCGGCAATTGCAGAAGGAGGGTATCAACGAATTTCATTTCTATACGCTGAATCGTTCCGAGCTGACCTACGCTATCTGCCATGCGCTCGGCGTGCGCCCGCAACGGCAGGCAGCGTGAAGGAATAGTCCCGAAGGAATAACAATGGATCGCGAGACACGTATCAAGATTCTGCAGCGCACGCTCGGCGAGCGCATCCTGCTGCTTGACGGTGCGATGGGGACTATGATCCAGGCCCATCGGCTTACCGAAGACGATTTTCGCGGCGAGCGCTTCCGTGACTGGGCACGCGATCTCAAAGGCAACAACGATTTACTGTCGATCACGAAGCCACAGGTAATCCGCGACATCCACCGCCAGTTTCTCGAGGCGGGTGCCGATATCATCGAAACCAATACTTTCAACTCCAACGCACCGTCCATGGGCGACTATGGCATGGAGTCCCTGGTCGGCGAGCTGAACCATACCGCGGTCCGTTTGGCACGCGAAACGGCGGACGCCTTTGCAGCCCGGGTCGGTGAACCCCGCTACGTGGCCGGCGTACTGGGACCGAGCAATCGCACTGCCTCAATCTCACCGGATGTCAACGATCCGGGTTATCGCAATACGTCGTTCGAGCAACTGGCTCTTACTTACCAGGAAGCCGCGACTGCGCTGATCGACGGCGGTGCCGATTTCCTGATGGTAGAGACGATCTTCGACACACTCAACGCCAAAGCCGCACTGTTTGCGATTCGCCGCAGTTTCGAGGCAACCGGCTTCGAGTTGCCGGTCATGATTTCGGGAACCATAACGGATGCCTCTGGCCGCACGTTATCCGGGCAAACGACCGAGGCATTCTGGAACTCGGTGCGGCATGCGCGACCATTCATGGTGGGCCTCAACTGCGCGTTGGGTGCCGCCGATCTGCGACCGTACGTTGCCGAACTCGCGCGCATTGCCGACACATCCGTCAGTGCACATCCGAATGCAGGACTGCCGAATGAGATGGGCGAGTACGACGAAACGCCCGAACAGATGGCCGAGATTGTCGAGGAGTTCGCCGCCAGCGGCCTGCTCAACCTGGTCGGTGGCTGCTGTGGCACGACGCCGGCGCATATCCGGCTGCTTGGCGAGGTGATTCGCGGCAGGGCGCCTCGGGAAATTCCGCGATTACCCGTGCGCTGCCGGCTGTCAGGTCTTGAGCCACTGACCATCGGGCCTGACGATCTGTTCGTAAATGTCGGTGAGCGAAGCAATGTCACGGGCTCCGCACATTTTCGCCGCCTCATCGAGGCCGGGGACTACGCCGAAGCTGTGAATATTGCACGGCAACAAGTCGAGAACGGTGCGCAGATCGTTGACGTCAATATGGACGAGGGAATGCTCGATTCGGAAAGGGCGATGCAGACCTATCTGAATCTCATCTCGGCGGAGCCCGATGTTGCGCGAGTGCCGGTGATGATTGACTCGTCGAAATGGTCAGTTATCGAGACCGGTTTGCGCTGTGTGCAAGGCAAGTCAATCGTTAACTCCATCAGCATGAAGGAAGGTGAGGAGGAGTTTGTTCGCCAGGCCCGGCTGGTGCGGGACTATGGCGCCGCCGTCGTCGTCATGGCCTTTGACGAGAAGGGGCAGGCGGATAGCGCGGCCCGCAAGGTCGAAATCTGTCGCCGGTCCTACGAGATCCTGACAAAGTCGGTCGGCATGGATCCCGCGGACATCATTTTCGACCCGAATATCTTTGCCGTTGCGACCGGCATCGAAGAACACAACCGCTACGGGCTCGACTTCATTGAAGCGACGCACGCGATCAAGCAGGCCCTGCCGCATGCCCTGGTGAGCGGCGGCGTAAGTAACGTTTCTTTCTCGTTTCGCGGCAACAACGTCGTGCGGGAAGCAATACATTCGGTGTTCCTGTATTACGCGATCAAGGCCGGCATGGATATGGGCATCGTCAATGCCGGGCAACTTGCAATCTACGAGGATCTGCCGAAGGATCTTCGCGACGCGGTAGAAGATGTCATCCTCAACCGTCGCGCTGATGCAACGGATCGCTTGCTGGAAGTCGCAGAATCCTACAAGGGACAGGCGAGTGGACCCACGGGACAGGCGAAAGACCTCGCTTGGCGGGACCTGCCTGTAAACAAGCGTCTCGAACATGCACTGGTAAAAGGCATCGACGAATACGTCATCGCCGACACCGAGGAGGCGCGCCTCGGAGCTGCCCGACCGCTGGATGTGATCGAGGGCCCGCTGATGGCCGGTATGAACGTGGTCGGTGATCTGTTCGGCGACGGCAAGATGTTCCTGCCGCAGGTCGTCAAGTCAGCGCGTGTGATGAAAAAGGCGGTCGGCCATCTCATTCCATTCATTGAAAAGGAGAAAGGTGGCGCGCGGGAGACCAATGGACGCATCGTGATGGCGACCGTGAAGGGCGATGTGCATGACATCGGCAAGAATATCGTCGGCGTGGTCCTGCAATGCAACAACTTCGAAGTAATCGATCTCGGTGTCATGGTGTCCTGCGAAAAGATTCTCGAGACTGCGCGACGGGAGAATGCGCAGATTATCGGTCTGTCCGGCTTGATAACGCCGTCACTCGACGAAATGGTGCACGTGGCAAAGGAAATGCAGCGGCTGAAGTTTGATCTGCCGCTCCTGATCGGTGGTGCAACGACGTCGCCGGCGCACACCGCGGTTAAGATTGAGCCGAATTACGACGGACCAGTCATTTATGTGAAGGACGCCTCACGCTCGGTAGGCGTGGCGCAGGCACTCGTCGAGACAGCTTCGCGCGGTTTGCTGATTGAGAAAACCCGTCGCGAAAATGCCACGCGGCGGGAGCGCCATGCCGGAAATTCGCGACTCGCGCCGCAACTGTCCCTGGCGCAGGCGCGCCAGCGCAAGCACCGTTGTGACTGGAATGACTATCGCCCGCCGCAGCCGACTTTTATGGGGCGCAAGGTCCTGGACGATGTCGATCTCGCGACGCTGCGCGAGTATATCGACTGGATGCCATTCTTCAATGCCTGGGAATTCCATGGCAAGTTTCCGGCGATACTCGAAGACGCAACGGTCGGCGAAGCTGCACGATCTCTCTACGAAGACGCCAACACGATGCTGGATCGGCTGATTGCGGAGCGTTGGTTACGCGCTCGCGCCGTATTCGGCTTGTTCCCCGCAAACGCTGTCGATGACGACGATGTGCTCGTCTATGCAGACGCGCACCGCTGTAAAACGCTCGTGCGCCTTTGCCACCTGCGGCAGCAGCGCGCGAAGCCGTCCGGCCAGCCCCAGAACTGCCTTGCCGATTACATCGCACCCGCCGACTCTGGTGTTGACGATTTCATCGGTGCATTCGCACTAACGGCAGGTATCGGCATCGACGAACATGTAAAACGATTTGAAGCAGAGTACGACGACTACAGCAGCATCTTGTTAAAGGCACTGGCGGACCGGCTGGCCGAGGCACTCGCGGAATTCCTGCATGAGCAGGTGCGACGTGAGTATTGGGGCTACGAACCTGCAGAGAAGCTGTCGACGAACGATCTCATCGCCGAGAAGTATCGCGGCGTACGTCCGGCGCCGGGGTATCCGGCCTGTCCCGATCATACGGAGAAGGGCACATTGTGGCAGTTGCTCGATGTCGAGTCGGCGATCGGCCTGTCACTGACTGAGTCGTTTGCCATGCTGCCGACCGCAGCCGTCAGCGGCTTCTACTTTTCGCATCCCGAGTCACGCTACTTTTCGGCTGGCAAGGTGGCCCGCGACCAGATTGAGTCGCTGGCCGCGCGCAAAGAAATGACGGTTACGGAACTGGAACGTTGGTTGGCACCGAACCTCGGCTACGATCCCGCCGCGCATGCGGCCAAGGCGGCCGCCGCCTGATTCACGGCTTGCGCGCCCAGAAGTGGGCATTCCTGATGCCGAGCGCCTCCGGATCGAACGTATATTGAGCGACACCGAGTTTGCGTTGGCGTTCATAATCGCGTAGCGCTTTCATGGCCGGATTGCCCATCGCGAAAAGTATCAGGATGGCGATGATGTTAAGCCACGCCATGAGGCCAACGCCGATGTCGCCCAGCCCCCAGGCGAGATTGGCGGTGCGCACGGCTCCATAGAATACCGACGCCATCAAAACGATCTTCAGCCCCAGTATCATCCCCGGCACTTTCATACTGCGTTTCAGGTACGCCACGTTGGTTTCGGCAATGTAGTAATAAGCTAATAGCGTCGTAAAAGCGAAGAAGAAGAGCGCGATCGCGACAAACGGCTTGCCGACGCCGGGCATTATGCTGTCGACCGCAAACTGCGTGAACGCCGGGCTGTTGGCTTCCAGAGTTGCAGGCAGGTTCTGAACCAGGAACGCGTTGTCCACGCCATGCACGTTGTAAGCGCCGGTGATCAGGATCATGAAGGCCGTTGCCGAACAGACGAACAGCGTATCGACATAAACGGAGAACGCCTGCACCAGCCCCTGTTGCGCCGGATGTTGCACTTCAGCCGCGGCAGCCGCATGCGGTCCGGTGCCCTGGCCGGCCTCATTCGAGTAAATCCCGCGCTTCACGCCCCAGCCAATCGCGGCGCCCATGCCGGCCATTGGAGTAAAGGCGTCCGTGAAAATCAGTGCGACCACACCCGGCAATTTGGAGAAATTCAATGCCACAACAACGCATGCCACGATGATGTAACCGAGGGCCATGAAGGGCACGACGATTTGCGTGAAAGCAGCGATTCGTTTGACTCCGCCGAAGATAATAACGCCCAGTACAAAGACGACCGCGGTGCCGGTGACTATCTTGGTGACGCTGATGTCGCCCAGTTCTGTCACGATGATCGCGCCAGGGCCCAGTGCCACTTCCGCCGCCGTGCTGATACTGTTTGCCTGGACCCCGGGCAGCAGCATACCGGTTGCGATTATGGTGGACACGGCAAAAATCCACGCGTACCACTTCTGTCCCATCGCCTTTTCGATGTAATAGGCCGGACCGCCGCGATACTGCCCGTCGTCGACTTCCTTATAGATCTGGCCGAGTGCGGATTCGACGTAGGCGGTAGATGCGCCGAGAAACGCGACTACCCACATCCAGAATACTGCGCCAGGACCGCCGAAGCCGATGGCGGCGGCGACACCGGCTATATTGCCTGTGCCCACGCGCCCCGACAGCGAGACCGCCAGCGCCTGGAAGGTCGAGATGCCTCTGTCCGAAGACTTGCCCGAGAAGAGCAAATGCACCATCTCGCGAAAGAGCCGCACCTGCACGAAGCGCGTCATGATGGAAAAGAAAAGTCCGGCGCCGAGACACAAGTAGACCAGCGCAGGACTCCAGATGACGGCGTTCAGCGAATCGACTATTTCCTGCATGCTCGTGCCTTTCTTGGTTCTTGTTCGGTCAGCGGGCGCTTGGGGAATGGTACCTCAATTCCAGTACCAGGCTACATGCGCAACAAGGTTCCGGTGTCTCGCTGCGACACCGACTCAATGATGACACCTGTCGAACCCTTGTTTTTGGCGCGATACATTAATGTGTCTGCAGTATGCAGCGCCTCGGCGAGATCTACATCGCCGCGGTCCAGTACGATAGCGCCGATACTCAGACCAACCATGGGCCAACCGGAACTGCGCAATCCCTCCAACACCTGGTCGTAGAGTTTCTCCAGAAGCACCGTTGCACCCGATGAGTTGGTATTTGGCATAAGAATTGCGAATTCATCGCCACCGTATCTGGCAACGACGTCAGTTCTGCGCAAAGACCGGCTTACCTCTTTTGCCACAAAGGCGAGCACGGCATCCCCTTGCTCATGCCCGAATATGTCGTTGATCCTCTTGAAGTCAGCGAGATCAATGAAAGCGATTGTTTTCGCATTCCTTTGCTGAATTGCGGTGCCGAACATTCCGGCGGCAGACTCCATGAAGCCGACCCGATTCAAAAGGCCGGTCAGGCTGTCAGTTCGAGCAAGTTGCCTGTGTCGGAAAAGATTCGCCCGAAGATGAGCCGCCAGGTAGGCGAACAACAGGAAGAAGGTCAAGCGTACACCGGTATTCCAGTAAAGAATCCAGGGATGACTGTAGGGAAGTGCGGAAATCTTCTCGACGATCATCCACGCACAAGCCGACGCAATGCTTGCGGCATAGCCCATTCTTCGGTCGCCGTACCCGACAGCAATCAGGATCGGAACAAGAAAGAAAATGGAAAACGAGATCTCGTATCCTGTCACGTGATCGAGCGCTGCCACGAGCAAGATCAGGACCAAGGCAAGGCAACCGATTATCGTATACGGCGTTTCGGAGAGCAGTTTATGAATTTGCCGAAACATGTTGACTGAATACGGTCCCTTGCGATCAGTAGCGTTTTGCAGATACGGCGGCTGAAAGAGGATCCGGCGGCCATATGTTTCGACCATGGCACTCATCGTCAGTTCGCGATGCGCACCTTCCTGATCGTCACCGGTTCGACCGGCACATCGTCATGGCCCGACTTGCGGCCGGTCGGCACCTTTGCGATTGCATCGACCACATCCATGCCATCCGTGACGCGACCGAACACGGCATAACCGAATTCCCGCTTGCTGTGATCGAGAAACGCGTTGTCCTTCAAATTGACAAAGAATTGCGAGGTGGCACTGTTCACCTCGCTGGTGCGCGCCATCGCCAGCGTACCGCGCAGGTTTTTCTCGCCATTCCCGGCTTCGTTCGTAATCGGTGCTCGCGTCTCTTTACGTGACAGGTCAGCGGGCATTCCACCGCCCTGGATCATGAAGTTCGGGATAACGCGATGAAACACTGTGTCGTCAAAGAAGCCATCCTCGGCATACTGCCGGAAGTTCGCGCAACTGACGGGTGCTGATTCTTCAAAAAGTTCGACGACGATATCGCCGTGGCTTGTTTCTATCGTTATCACGATGACTCCCGGTGGTTAGATGGAGTGCCAGTATAAAAGGCGCGGTGGACGGCGCAAATGTTCCGGACCGTCAGGCAGTCGCATCGCCGGCAAGCCAGGTAGCCTGGGTGACCCGCGGTCTGCCGGCAAGATCGCGGAAACACTCGATTTGGCTCCAGCCCGCCGCGACGAGAATTCCTGCGACCTGTTCCCGCTGATCGACGCCGTGCTCCAGCAACAGGCTGCCGCCGACGTCGAGCAAAGCGCGGCAATCGCGCGCAAGTATTCGAAAGGTGTCCAGGCCATCGTTACCTGCCACGAGGGCTGTGAGGGGCTCGTGACGGAGCGATGGCAACGCAGGGTCGTCGACTGCGAGATAGGGCGGATTGCTGACGATCAGATCGAAGCGCGCGCCGGCCACGGCGCTTGTCCAGTCGCCCAGCGTGAACTCTATATTCGCAAGGAGGTGGCGACGTGCGTTTTCGCGGGCGACGGCAAGAGCAGCGGCACTTTGATCGGTTGCGGTGATAAAGCTGGACGGGCGCTCTTTGGCGAGGGCAACGGCAATGGCGCCGCTGCCAGTGCCGAGGTCCAACACACGCAATGCGCGACCCGGCGGCAAATGACCTAACGCCAGTTCAACCAGGAGTTCGGTCTCCGGTCTGGGCACCAGCGTGTCGGGACTGACCGCCAGTGCGATCGACCAGAATTCCCTGACACCGGTAATGTAGGGAACCGGCACACCGGCGGCGCGACGATCGATTGCCAGGCGAAAACGCTCGACGGCGTCATCATCCAGCACGTCCTCGGGGTGCGCCAACAGGTAGCTTCCTGCCACGTCGATGGCGCGTGCCAGCAATAACTCCGCATCCAGTCGCGGACTGTCGCTGACGCCGCGCAAGCGTTCGACAGCACCGCGCAACGCTTCGTCAATTCTCATTGCAACGGGTCACTGGTAAGCGACCTTATGCATCGCGTAACATGGCGTGCAATTTCACCTGTAACGGTTGCCGCAGCACAAATGCAAGTTTTTTCCAACGCGCTGGAGATGATCGGTCGCACACCGATGCTTGAAGTCAGTCGTTTCGATACGGGCACCTGCCGGTTGTTCCTCAAACTGGAACTCATGAACCCCGGCGGCTCAGTCAAGGATCGCATTGGCATATCGATGATTGAAGAAGCCGAGCGGCGTGGCGATATAAAGAGCGGCGATACTCTCGTCGAAGCGACGGCCGGAAATACAGGTCTCGGACTGGCGTTGGTTGCGGCACAAAAGGGCTATCGGTTGATCCTCGTTCTGCCAGACAAAATGAGCCAGGAAAAAATCTTCAACCTGCGTGCTATGGGCGCGGAAGTTGTTTTGACCCGCTCCGACGTTTCCAGGGGGCACCCGGAATACTATCAGGATCTGGGGCAACGCATCGCCGATGAGAAGGGCGCATACTTCGTCAACCAGTTCGGCAATCCCGATAATCCGCTGGCGCATGAGCGCACGACGGCGCCGGAGATTCTCGAGCAAATGGACGGCGATCTCGATGCGATCGTTCTTGGCGTAGGCTCCAGCGGCACCGTGAGCGGCATCAGCAAATACCTGTCCGAACATGCCCCGCGGGTCGAACTCATAATTGCCGATCCCGTCGGCTCGGTTCTTGCCGACTACATCAGTACGGGCCAGGTTGGCCAGAAAAGTGGCTGGCTGGTCGAGGGCATCGGCGAAGACTTCATTCCGTCCATCGCGGATTTCAGTCGGGTCACCAGGGCATACAGCATCAGCGACGACGAGTCGTTTACGACAGCGAGGGAGTTGCTGAAGCGGGAAGGCATTCTTGCCGGTTCATCGACCGGCACGTTGCTCGCCGCCGCACTGCGCTATTGCAGTGAGCAAAAGACAGCGAAGCGCGTGGTCACGTTTGCCTGCGATACCGGCAACAAATACCTCTCGAAGCTGTTCAACGATTTCTGGATGGAGGATCAGGGCTTCATCAAGCGGCCCGAATATGGTGACCTGCGCGACCTTGTCGGGCGTCCTCATGGCGAACGCGCCACCATCACCGTCGGACCGACCGACCTGCTGACAACGGCGCACAACCGCTTGCGTAACGCCGGATTTTCGCAGCTGCCGGTGATGGAAGACGGCCGCCTGGTCGGTGTACTGACCGAGGACGCGATCATCCGCCTGGTCTTCGGCCGGCCGGACCTCATGCATTCGCCGGTCCGCGACGCCATGCAAAGCGCCTTTATACAACTCGACAAGAATACGAGCATCAACAACCTCGTTGCCATGCTGCAAGTTCAACCGTACGCGGCCGTAGTCGATGACGAGCAGTTTCTCGGACTTATCACCCGTTCCGACGTTCTCAATTACCTGCGTAAGCAAAGTTGAAAAATCCATGAGAACAATTTCATGAGCGATAAAAAACCTACTCCTGCGTTTGCAACCCGCGCCATTCACGCCGGACAAAGCCCCGATCCGCTCACTGGCGCCATCATGCAGCCCATCTACGCCACTTCTACGTATGTGCAAAAAAGTCCCGGCGTCCATCAGGGCTATGAATACTCACGCACGCAGAATCCTACCCGGCAGGCACTGGAACGTTGTGTGGCGGATCTGGAATCCGGCAAACACGGTTTTGCTTTCAGTTCCGGCATGGCGGCAACTGCCACCATACTGGAGTTGGTCGATTCCGGAAGCCACGTCATTGCCATGGACGACATCTATGGCGGCACTACGCGCCTGTTCGAGCGCGTGCGTCGTCGCAGTGCCGGTCTGCACTTCTCCTTTGTAAATTTGAGCGATCTCGATGCTTTGCAGAACGCCATCACGAACGATACGCGCCTGATCTGGATCGAGAGCCCGAGTAATCCATTGCTCAGAATTGTCGATATCGCTGCCGTGGCCAAACTGGCTCGAAAACACGGAATTCTCACTGTCACCGACAACACCTTTGCCACGCCGTACCTGCAGCGCCCACTCGAACTCGGCTGCGATATCGTCATGCACTCAATGACCAAGTTTCTCAATGGTCACTCCGACATGATCGGCGGCATTGCCGCGACCGATGACAACGCCATCGCCGAACAGCTCGCCTTCTTGCAGAACTCCATCGGTTCGGTACCCGGCCCGTTCGATTGTTTTCTCGCCCTGCGTGGCCTCAAGACTCTGGACGTGCGTATGCAGCGCCATTGCACTAACGGCGCGAGAATCGCCGCATGGCTGGACAAGGATCAGCGGGTCGACAGTGTGATCTACCCGGGCTTACCCTCGCATCCGCAGCACGCGCTCGCCGGCAAACAGATGAGCCAGTTTGGCGGTATCGTCACGTTCTTTATCAAAGGCGATCTCGAAACCGCGCGCCGCTTTCTCGAACGTTGCAAACTCTTTGCGTTGGCCGAAAGTCTCGGCGGCGTCGAAAGCCTGGTCGACCATCCCGCCATCATGACGCATGCTTCCGTTCCCGCCGAAAAACGCAAGGCACTCGGCATCGACGACCGCATGATCCGCCTCTCAGTCGGTATCGAAGACATCGATGACCTGATCGCCGACCTCGACCAGGCACTGGGCAGCTAGAGGGACAGTGACCGTTACGATGCCCGCGTAACTTTTCGGCACAAGGGAGCCTTCGCACAGGCTCTCTTGTGCCTGACGTATTGCCAGCTTTGCGGTACGCGCGAATCGGTCTCGACCGGCCGGGAACTCTTTGACGGAATGGCTCCCTGCGGTCCGCTTTATTTCCGCCAAAGAGTTCCCGGCCGGTCGAGACCTTGCGTTGTGGTTCCGCTGTTCAAAGCAAGCGCCAGCCCGCAGCACCTTAATGGCACTTCGACTCCAGGGCTTGCCAGGTGCGAGACGCTTCCGGTCTGGTGTCCGGGAGGTCCTTTGGCGGAAATAAAGCGGACCGAAGGGAGCCATTCCGTCAAAGGACCTCCCGGACACCAGACCCTACTGTGGGCACCAACCGCCGAGGCAGAAAAACCACCACGCTCAGCCGCCGATCAGGCAGAAAGAGCGGCGAGCTGGTCCGACTGGTATTCGTTGATGAGGGGTTCGACCACGAGGTCGAGGTCGCCCTCGAGGACGGCGTCGAGTTTGTAGACGGTCAGGTTGATGCGATGGTCGGTGACGCGTCCCTGCGGAAAATTATAGGTCCGGATGCGTTCCGAGCGGTCACCGGAACCGACCAGCAGCTTGCGTTCAAGCGCCTGCTCGGATTCCCGACGCGACAGTTCGGCATCCAGGAGTTTTGCCTGCAGTAATGACATGGCGCGAGCGCGATTCTTGTGTTGCGAGCGTTCGTCCTGGCATTCGACGACGATACCGCTGGGCAGGTGTGTGAGGCGGACCGCGGAGTCCGTTTTATTGACGTGCTGCCCGCCGGCGCCGGACGCGCGATAAGTGTCGACGCGCAAATCGTTCACGTTGACTTCGGGTGCCTCAAGTTCGTCAGGCTCGGGTAGGATAGCGACCGTACAGGCTGACGTGTGAATGCGGCCCTGGGATTCGGTATCGGGAACGCGTTGGACGCGATGCGCGCCGGATTCGAATTTGAGCCGTGCATAAATGTTGTTGCCCGATAGTTTGCTAACAACTTCGCGGTAGCCGCCGTGTTCTCCCTCGCGGGCGCTGAGAATCTCCAGATGCCAGCGCATGCGTTCCGCGTAGCGCGCGTACATGCGAAACAGGTCACCGGCAAAAATCGCCGCTTCGTCGCCACCGGTTCCAGCACGAATCTCCAGAAACACGTTGCTGTTGTCGCGCGGATCTGAAGGAATAAGTGATTTTTGCAATCGAAGTTGCAGCGCGTCGCGGCGTTCCTCGAGCGATTCGAGCTCGTCTCTTCCCATCTGGCGAATCTCGCCATCCGGATCGCGGGTCATTTCTTCGGCTGCCGCCACCTCGCCGGAAAGTTTCTCGTATTGGCCGAACAGCTCTACGATCGGTTCGAGGCGCGCGTACTCGCGCGACAGCTCGCGAAAGTGATTCTGGTCGGCGATTGTTTCCTGTTCCGATAGTAGCCCGGACAACTCCTCGAAACGTTCGCGAGTCGTTTGCAATCGATTGACGATTGACTCTTTCATGCCGTGTCGTCGTCGTTCGGGTCGTCGAGATCGAGGCCGAACAGTTGTCGGGCCATTTCAATGAACTCGGTATTCGATGTCTCGCCGGCCTCACGAAGTCGCACGGTCGGCTGGTGCAGCAGCTTTTTCAGCAATGCCGCCGTCACGTAGTCGAGCACTTCGTCCGTTGGCGCTCCCTTCGCCAGCCGTCGCCTGGCCTGCCGCAGGACTTCGTCGCGTATGCAGTCGGCGCGATCGCGAAGAGAAGTAATGACCGGAGCGATTGCCTTGCTGCGCTCGATGTTGAGATAACGCTGAATTTCGTCATTAAGGATGCGGCTGGCGGCCTCGGCCGCGGCCTCACGACTGCTTTGGCCTTCGATAACGACCTTTTCGAGATCGTCGATGCTATACAAATAGACATCGTCGAGCTGCTGAATGGCCGGGTCAAGGTCACGGGGTACTGCGATATCGACGGCGAAAATGGGCTTGCGCCGGCGTTTGCGTATGGCTTGCTTCATTTGTTCAAGTGAGACGATAGTGGTGGGACTGCCGGTCGAGCTGATAATAATGTCGGCGCTCGGCAGTGTGCCCTCGAGTTCCGAGAGAGGTAGCGCGAAGCCGCCGAATTGGCTGGCCAGGCTGCGTGCTCGCTCGACATCGCGATTGGCGACGAAAAGTCGGCCGATGCCCTTACCGGTCAGATGACGCGCCACCAGTTCAATTGTCGTGCCGGCCCCGATCAGCAGCGCTGTGTGCTGCGAAAAGCCGGCGAAGAACTGGTTCGCGAGGCTGACAGCGGCGTAGGCTACCGAAACCGGGCTGCTGCCGATTTCTGTGTCAGTCCGCACTTTCTTGGCGACGGAGAAGGTGTGCTGAAACAGCCGGTTCAACTGGCGCCCGACAGCACCACTCTGCTCAGCGAGCCGAAATGCGTCCTTGAGCTGACCGAGAATCTGCGGTTCTCCCAAAACCATGGAATCGAGTCCACAGGCAACTCGAAACAGATGTCGTATCGCGGCATCGTGGTCGAGAGTGAACAGGGCCTGGCTGGCGTCGACACCGAGTTGCTGGTCGTTGAGGAGCCAGCTACGCAGCGCACTCGCGCCGTCGTTCTCGGTATCCACATAAAACTCGGTACGGTTACAGGTTGACAGGACGACGGCCTCGCGAACACCTTCAAGCTGAACGAGTTCGCGCATTGCCCGGACGACGTCATCGCCGGCAAAAATCACTTGTTCGCGTATTTCGACAGGCGCCGTGTTATGGTTCAACCCAATTATGTGCAACGGCATTGTCTGGTCTGCAATTTACGGCAATAGCCTGATGTTTGTTGTAGCGGCATGCGCTTGCGAATGAGTAACTTACGAAATAATGGGTATCATAAGCGAACTGTCGACTTAGTTCCTTGTCTGTGTTGACCTCTAGCGCAATTTTTACAGCCGTCGCAATGTTCAGACCTCATTTGACAATACCCCGTTTGGGCGCGTTCTCGTGTGCCTCGATTGTACTCATAGCCCAGTTCTTGCTGCTTTCTGCTGTGCCCGTCATTGCAGACGATGCCACCGATGCCGATGTCAGCGGATTGCTGCTCGAGGCAGAGACCGCATTAAAGAACAACCAGTACAAATCGGCAGCTGAGTACTACCGCAAGGCGGCGGATCGCAGCGAAGATGTCGAGGTCGCGAAACAGGCGACGAGGATTGCGCACAGCTACGGCTTTAACAAGGAAGCATTGCGTGCGGCCAAACGCTGGGTCGAGCTGGACGAGGCGAGCGACGAATCCTTGTTATATCTGGCGCAGTTACACTTGCGCACCGGCGATTTGCGTAATTCACGCCGTTCCTTTCTGCAATTGCTGGAACGCGGCGAAGAACCGGTGGACGAGCGGCTGCCTGCGCTCATTCCGTTTCTTTCCGACGAAAACCCGGACCATGCCAGCCGCTTGATGCAAGACCTGGCGAAACCTTACAAGGATTCCGCGGCGGCACATTACGCTGCCGGTGTGATGGCGCTGCAAGCAGGCGAGAGCGACATTGCCGGCAAACGCGCGCAAGAGGCGATTCGCTTGAACCCGGAATGGGTACAGCCGCATTTGCTTTACGCCCGTTCGTTGCTGTTGGAGGGAGACAACGAAGCCGCGATCGACTACACGGCGCGAATGGTCGGTGACGACCCGGATCCGGACCCGGATGTGCGACTTGAACTCGCTATCATGTATTTGGCTGCGGATCGCGACGATGATGCGCTGAGCCAGGTAAACCAGGTGTTGCTCGAACAGCCATCGCGGGTCGACGCGTTGCGCCTGATGGCGATCATCAACTTCCGCCAGGAGCACCTGGATGCCGCCTGGTCGGACTTTCAGGACTTGCTGGCCAGCGGTCGCTACACCATGGACGCTCTCTATTATCTCGCTCGCATTGCGGACCGGCGCGAGGACTACGAGCAGGCGCTCACGCTTTATTCACGCGTAATCGCGGGCCCGAACGCGGTGGTATCGCAACGCCGCGCCGCCGGTATCCTGTCCCAGGACGGCAAGACGGACGAGGCCCTGGAGCGCCTTGAAAAGTTCGGCGACACGCACACCAACCATGCCATTGACATGATCGAGGCGCGCGCCCAGTTGCTGGCTTCGGTTGAACGGTATGACGAGGCGCTGGCATTGTACAAGCGCGTCATCGACTACCGGCCCGACGACGAAGGCGCACAGCTCGGCAATGCCGAAATTCTGTTGCGCATGGGCCGCCTCGACGACGCGCTGCGGGAGTATCGGCAGGCCGCGCGTCGCTGGCCCGATAGTGCCTTGTCACTGAATGCTTACGGCTACACGCTGGCGGACCGCACGGATCGCATCGACGAAGCGACGCGCCTCATCCGCAAGGCCCTCGACATGGAACCCGACAGCCCGGCAATCATCGACAGTTGGGGCTGGGTGCTGTATCGCCAGGGCAAGCACGACGAGGCGCTGGCCGAGCTGGAGCGCGCGTATGCCGGCCTCAAGGACCCGGAAGTCGCCGCGCATATTGTCGAAGTACTGTGGAAACTCGAGCGCCACGACGAGGCGAGAAGGGTGCTCGACGATGCCGAGGTCCTGTTCCCGGAGCACGTGTTGCTCGAGAGAGTTCGTGAGCGCGTATTCCCTGCAGATCCCTGATGCCGGGAGACGGTTTCGGCCTTGGGGGCAAAAGGCGGCGATTGCCGTGTTCGCCCTGGTCCTGAATGCTTGCACTGTGCAACGAGGTTTGGAGTTGCCCGACCTGCCGGACTGGAAGTCGCGCCAGGCGACCCTGGCCGCTATCGATACCTGGGAATTCCAGGGGCGCATCGCCGTCAAGGCCGGTGACGAAGGATTCAATGGCAGCCTGCGCTGGTGGCAGAACGGGGATCTCTTTCTGGCGTCGGTCAGCGGCCCGTTTGGCGCCGGGGCGGTAAAGATCGAAGGTGACGAGCGGCTCGTGCGCATCACCGACCCGGACGGTGTCGTTACCGAGATGGAAGATGCCGAGCGTGAATTACAACAGCGTTACGGCTGGACGATACCCGTAGCCAGCTTGCGCTACTGGGCGCTCGGCATTCCGGATCCCCTGCACCCGTTCCGCGACGAATTCGATGACCAGGGCCTGTTGCGTCAGCTGCAACAACGAGGCTGGGCCGTCAGCATCGATGAGTATCGCGAGGGGGGCGGGCAATTGATGCCGCGACGCCTGTCCGCCAGTAATCCGGATACCCGCGTGCGGCTCGTCATCGACCGCTGGAAATTCCTCTGAATCCCCGCAAATTGGCTTGCAACAGCGTGTCTGAGAGACAGCTGGAACACGCTCCGCGCTGTCGTTGACACCTCCGGACCTGCCACGCACAATGACCGCCCATTCAAGCCAGTGGGGTGTAGCCAAGTGGTAAGGCAACGGGTTTTGATCCCGTCATGCGCAGGTTCGAATCCTGCCACCCCAGCCACGCCAGCCAACCCAGGCACCACAGCCACTTCGGGTCGTCGCTACGGGAATTCGCTCGCCAGCCGAACCTCACCAGCCGGAATTATAAAGGTCGAACGACATTGATGTATTCGGGCACCTACAACAGCACACGTAAAGACGAAGCCTCGGACCCGGGGACACTGGCGGTTTTCGCCGGTAACTCCCATCCCAAACTGGCGCAGGAAATAGCCCGTGTCCTGCACTTGCCACTCGCCAAGGCACATGTCGGTCGCTTCAGTGACGGCGAAATCAGTGTAGAGATCCTGGAGAACATTCGTGGCAGGGAAACGTTTATTGTCCAATCCACCTGTCCGCCAACGAACGAGAACCTGATGGAATTGCTGGTGATGGTGGATGCCTGTCGCCGTGCGTCGGCATCGCGCATCACCGCAGTCATTCCCTATTTCGGCTACGCCCGCCAGGATCGGCGTCCACGAGCTTCCCGCGTACCGATCACAGCCAAACTGGTCGCGAAACTAATTGGTACCGCCGGCGTTGACCGCGTGTTGACGGTCGATCTGCACGCGGACCAGATCATGGGCTTTTTCGATATTGCCGTGGACAACGTGTACGCGTCACCGGTACTGCTGGGCGATGTATGGAAGCAGAAGTACGACAGGATGGTCGTCGTATCGCCGGACGTCGGCGGCGTCGTGCGTGCACGCGCACTAGCCAAGCGCCTCGACGATGCAGACCTGGTCATCATCGATAAACGGCGCTCGAAGGCCAACAAGTCAGAGGTCATGAATATTATCGGCGATGTCAGGGAGAAGACCTGCGTCATCATCGATGACATGGTCGATACCGCCGGCACGTTGTGCCAGGCGGCAACTGCTCTCAAAACGCACGGTGCGAAAAAAGTCGTTGCCTACATCACGCACCCCGTTCTGTCCGGACCGGCCGTCTCGCGAATCAGCGCCTCGGCTCTCGACGAGATCGTCGTGACCGACACCATTCCGCTCAATGAAGAAGCGCAGGCATGCAACCGCATCCGCCAGCTCTCGACGGCGGAATTGCTCGGCGAAACGATCCGCCGCATCAGCGACGAGGAGTCGGTCAGCTCCCTGTACGTCGACTAAGTGTCCATAACAGCTTCCTGCATGGCTGGCGGGTTCTTCCAGGCTGAGCTATGATGCGCCCCCTGTCCTGGCTGGTCGCGGCCGGGATACTCGTTGTAAATCCAAAAAATATATATTAATCAATCAGATATCGGAGTAACTCATGAGAGCTGAATTCGACCTGGTTGCGGAACTCCGGGACGATCAGGGGAAGGGTGCGAGCCGCCGCCTGCGTCGACTGGGCAAGATTCCTGCAATCCTTTATGGTGGCGGTCGCCCGCCCCGAGCATTGGTCCTCGACCACAACAAGGTATTACACCAGTTGGATCACGAGGCGTTTTATTCCAGCATTCTCACCATCAAGGTAGGCGACAACTCGCAAGCTGCCATTCTCAAGGATGTGCAACGGCATCCGGCCAAGCGCCAGATCCTGCACATGGACCTGCAGCGCGTTGTCGAAGACGAAAAGATCCGCATGAACGTGCCGATTCACTTCACCGGTGAAGAGTCTGCACCCGGCGTTAAACTCAGTAGCGGATCCGTGTCGCGCATGATCACGGATGTCGAAGTCAGCTGTCTGCCGCGTGATTTGCCTGAGTACCTGGAAGTCGACATTTCGAAACTCGAACTGGACGACATGCTTTACCTGTCGGATATCAAGCTTCCGGAAGGCGTCGAAATTATCGAGTTGCAGCACGGCGAAGAGCATGACCAGGCTATCGTCTCGGTGCATGTGATGCGTACGGCAGAGGCCGAGGACGAAACGGCAGCACCGGCGTCGCCCGAAGTCCCCGTGGTCGGTGCCGAAGTTGCCGACGATGCCGAAGTCGGCAAATCGGACGACTGATCGATCCAGCGCCAATCGACAGGCAGAAGGCCGCCACAGGGCGGCCTTTTTGCTGGTGTTCGGTCCAGCGACTTACAGAACATTCAAGAACATTCCGCTAACATTGATGCTCCATGGACAGTCATCTCACCGTTATCGCCGGTCTCGGCAATCCCGAAGCGCGCTACGAGCGTACCCTGCACAATGCGGGGTTCTGGTTTGCCGATGCCGTTGCGCGCCATGCGCGCGAGTCGTTTCGCCTCGATCGAAAATTCGACGCCGATGTTTGCAAAATTGTCCTTGGCGGCAATGAAGTCTGGATCGTCAAGCCGCAGAAATTCATGAACCTGAGCGGCGGTCCGGTGCGCGCCGTTCTCGACTATTACCGCCTGCCTGCCGAGAGTCTGCTGGTGGCGCATGACGAGATCGACCTTCCGCCTGGCGTTGCCCGTTTGAAGAAAGGCGGTGGCCATGGCGGTCACAACGGCATCCGCGATGTCATGCAACATTGCGGTACGGAGTTCATGCGACTACGACTTGGCGTGGGCCATCCGGGTGACAAGGAAAAGGTCACGGGATACGTACTGCAACGCGCTGCGCAGGAGATCGAAGCGGCTGTCGAGGAGGCAATCGGCCGAGCCGTCGACATTCTGTCGCTGCTCGCCGAGCGTGGCCTGGCGGCCGCCATGAATCATTTGCACACCAGGGCGGCGGACGAAAATGGCAATTAAATGCGGCATTGTCGGCTTGCCGAATGTCGGCAAATCGACGCTATTCAATGCCTTGACCGCGGCAGAAATTCCGGCCGAGAACTATCCGTTCTGCACCATCGCGCCCAATGTCGGTGTGGTGCCGGTCCCGGACCCGCGCTTGACCACGCTGAGTGGTATCGTCAAGCCACAGAAAAAAATTCCGACGGCGATGGAGTTCGTGGACATAGCGGGACTCGTTGCGGGTGCGTCGAAAGGTGAGGGGCTTGGTAACCAGTTTCTCGCCAACATCCGTGAAACCAATGCTATAGCGCATGTCGTGCGTTGTTTCGAAAACGACGATGTGACACATGTGGCTGGAGCAATCGACCCGGCCGATGACATCGATACCATCAATACGGAACTGGCACTCGCGGATCTGGAATCGGTCGATCGTCAATTGCAAAAAGCTGAACGCAGCGCCAAGACTAACGAAAAGTCGGCAGTCGCCCAGCGCGATGCGCTGCGCAAGGTCAAGGCGCAGCTGGACCAGGGTCTGCCGGTGCGTTCATTGCCGCTCACAGACGATGAGCGCGAGGTGATTCGCGACTTACAGCTGATCACAGCGAAACCCGTGATGTACATTGCCAATGTCGATGAAGCGGGATTCGAGAACAACCCGCATCTCGATGCGGTGCGCACTCTGGCAAAGGCGGAGATGGCAGAGGTCGTGCCGATCTGTGCGGCGATCGAAGCAGAAATCGCGTTGCTGCCGGAAGGTGACCGAGCCGAGTTCCTCACGGATCTGGGTCTCGCAGAACCCGGGCTCGACAGGGTCATTCGATGCGGATATCGTCTACTCGGGTTACAGACATTTTTTACCGCTGGCCCCAAAGAAGTTCGCGCCTGGACCACTCGGGTCGGTGCGACCGCGCCGAAAGCGGCGGCGGAGATTCACACCGACTTCGAAAAAGGCTTTATCCGCGCTGAAGTCATCGCGTATGAGGACTTTGTCCGATTCAACGGCGAGCACGGCGCGAAGGAAGCAGGGCGGCTGCGCCTCGAGGGTAAGGAATACATCGTACAGGAAGGCGATGTCATGCATTTCCGCTTCAATGTCTGAGCGACATTGCAGCCGGTGGCAGGTCACGGGCATATCAACTGGATTCGATTCGATACAACAGATAGTCCTGCAGCTGCAATGCCATCGCATTGTCCACAAACGGCAAGCTTACGGAGCCTGATGCCAGATGGAAACGTATGCTTGCGAGCTTTCTCCGTCGTTGAAACGGAGACTGTGTAATGGTCAGTCGCTGCACCTTGCGATGGAGCCAGACATTTACGCGGTAGCCGATGAGCCCGCTGCGAAGAGCAAAGCCGTTCTGCAAAACGGAAGAGCCGAAGCGCCGCCAGGACAGCCAGAAATAGATACTGCTGGGCACCAGCCAGCAAAGGGCAAGGAAGGCTTTCGGGCCGGCCACGGGCCACAGCCCGATGAGCGCCGCAATGGACGGAAGCACGCCGAAAAGCACGATGCGCGAACGCAGATAATACGGTGACACTGGCGAAAAGCCCGATGCGAACGGATCCGGCGACAGATCAGCGAGTTCTTCCCCGAAAATTTCCCGCTTGAGCACTGGCACATCCCCGCGGCGGCAGATCGGGACGACGAAGTCGCGGCTGCTGCCGGCACGGCCGCTCGAAATCTGTCGCACCCGCAGGCGGAAGCGCCTGAAAAGTCGCAAGGCAGCCGGCTGAATTATCACGACCGACTGCACCTTGGCCTTGGTAATGGAGTGCTCGTGACGTGTCAGCAATCCGCCGGTCGAACGCAGGCGCTCATCGCCGGCAGTAACGGCAAATCCGTGGTAGCGCAGAAATGACCCGACGATGGAAATGCCGAAGAGCAGCAGTACGATAGCGGCAATAACGACAAGTGCGACAAGAATTCCGCTACCGGGGCTGGCGTTCGCAGCGGTGAGCGCTTCGATCACGGCGGACTCTTCAATGGACTCTTTAAAGTGCGTGTCGACGTACTCACCGATAGGTCCCGCGAGTGCGAACAGGAGAAAGACACGACCGCTCGACAGGCCGTTGAGCACAATATCGCCCGCAGTCAGCCGTAACAGTTCACGGCGCTCGGGTGGTGCCGACGCCGATTCGCTCTCATGCGGGACAGGCAGAACGGCCGGTTGTTGCCGAATGCGACGTTCGAGCGCCGCAACGAGTTCGGACTTGACTGCCGGCAGATAACCTTCCGCTGCGGACGAACCGGCCGTGTCAAAGGTTACGGTTACGAGCCCCAACTGCTTGTACAGGATGTTCTGTTGCGTGTTGATCGCCTGTATCCGGGCATAGGAGATGTCCAGTTGTCGCTTGTTGAAGATGCCGTCACGGATAAGAATTGAAGTCTCCGTGATGCAGTAACCGAAAAACCAGTAACGAAGTGCCGCCGTGGCGCCGATAAGCGCGAGGAAAACGCTGCCGCCGAGCAGCAGATTGGCGAGCGGATCGCCGTCGAATGCGAACACAAAAGCAGCCAGCGGTGCCAGAGACTGGAAAGCATTGCGCGCCAGCACCTGGACGATCTTGCCGAGGTAAAAGATTGCCGCGAAAGGCGAAGTACGCTGCCAGCGTATCGCATTAGTCCCGTTCAGTGTCGTCCCCGATTCGATCCAGCACGAAGGCGCGCAAGCGTTCCGCGATGTCCGCCGGCAGCCCGTGAATTTTCAGATCGCCGCCCGCGCCGCCGGCCGTGAACAACTGCAAGGTCGCAAGTCCAAACCGCCGGTCGAGCGGCGTGCTGGACGTCTCGACGTGCTGCATGCGGTTGAAGGGGATAGCGGTGATCGACTGCCAGAGAACGCCGGTTCGATAGAGAATGTCCTTGTCGCGCACGGCGTAGCGCTTTCTCGGCACGCTCCAGATCGGCCACAGCAGGCCAATTGCCACCAGGATTCCGACCACGATCCATGCCAGTGCGTAAGGAGCACCCGCGGGAATTGGCATTCCCGGCAGTCGGGCGACCAGCAGCGCTCCCAGCGCGACCCCGCCGGTAACGAGCGCCTTGATCTGCAAGCGCATGACGTAACGCCTGTCCAACGCCTGCCACTCGACCTGCGTGGCGGAGGGTAGCTCGTCGACGGCAATTTCCGGATTGGTGAACATCGGCTCATTCTTATAGTTCGCGCCCGCATTATACGGACTGCGGCCGCCTTGACAGCAGCTATGCTCCGTCAGACAATTTGCGGCCTTTCGCGCCCGTCCCCTTCCCTATGGTGATGTAGCTCAGCCGGTTAGAGCGACGGATTCATAATCCGTAGGTCGGTGGTTCAAGTCCACCCATCACCACCATTCACAACAGGCTCATACCGCGATCTGCCGGCGTATAAGCGTTCCGGGTCAGCGCGTTGATTGGGTTACCATGCCCCAGGAAAAGTACCGGCATACCTGTCGTCATGATTTACCTCTCTTCCGTTGCGTCGCTATTTGAGTTCGCCGCCCTGTCGGGATCGTGAGCTCGGTGGATAGTCAGGATGTTTGACCTCATATCTCTTTCCGATCTCATGTTTGTGATCGATATTCTCGCTGTGATCGTATTCGCGGCGACCGGAGCGCTGGTCGCTTCGCGCAAGGGTTTGGACTTGCTCGGCTTTATGTGGCTGGCCACACTGACCGGCGTTGGCGGTGGAACGATTCGCGATCTGATCCTGGATGTGCCGGTATTCTGGCTGAGCAATCCGACCTATGTTACGGCGTGCCTGATTACTGCCTTGATCCTGCATTTCACTGCTTCACTGGTGGAATCTCGATACCGTCTGCTACTGTGGCTCGATGCGCTTGGTCTCGCATTGTTCACGATCGCCGGAACCGCTAAAGGCCTGGACCACGGCAGCGGGGCGCTGATTGCAGTCGTGATGGGTGTGATTACAGGCTCGGTTGGCGGCATCGTGCGCGATGTCGTAGGCGGTGAGCCATCTGTCATTTTGAGGCACGAAATATATGTAACCGCATCCGCACTTGGTGCTTGCATCTACGTGCTGTTGATTGCACAAACGATTGCCCCGACTTTTGCGGCAGCTGCCGGTTTCGTCGTTACATTCGCAGTTCGCGGTCTGGCGATCGCGTACAATCTGCGCTTGCCGGTGTGGTCCCGTAAGCCGTCGCGGCCGGTCGATAGGGACGACAGCGATTTCAGGTAGGCCGGAAAGCCGCCAAATAGTTGCGTTTGCCATGATGCCTACCTATCTGATTAACAAGATATGCTGACGCTCAAGGGTCAGACGATTCTCATCACCGGTGCCTCGCGCGGTATCGGTGCGGCTACGGCCAATGTGGCGCTTGACGCCGGCGCATCGATTATCGGCAGTTTCAGGACCGGCGCGGGCATACTCGATGAACTGTCGGCCCGGTACGGTTCGGCGCGCGTGCATTGCATAAAAACAGATCTCGCGCAGCCAGGCGCCGGCCGGGCGTTATGGCAGCAAGCGCTCGAGCAGGCCGACGGCGCAATTCACGGGCTCGTGAACAACGCCGGCATCGCGCCTGTTACTCCGCTGGAGGCGGACAACGACACCTGGCAGCGCGACTGGACGAAGGTACTGGCGGTCAATACGCGAGCCGTCGCCGACCTCTGCCGGGAAGCAGTCCTGTATTTTCGTCCGCGCGGCGGTGGACGAATTGTCAACGTTGCCAGTCGTGCCGCTTTTCGTGGCGATACCGCTGACTCCTTGCACTATGCTGCCAGCAAGGGGGCAGTGGTTTCATTGACGCGATCGATCGCACGAGCCTGGGCGAAAGAGCGGATTCTCGCGTTTGTCATCGCACCCGGTTGGGTCCGGACCGATATGGCGTCAGTCATATACGAGCCCGGCAACGAAATCGCGCTCGCCGAGATTCCGATGGGGGATGCGGCGCCACCGGAGGAGGTCGCCAACATGATCGTTTTCCTGCTGTCGGGAAAAGTGGATCATGCAACCGGCGCGACGTTCGATATCAACGGTGCCAGCTATGTGCGCTAGATTTGGGCGCGGTATCTCGCTTTGCCGGGATTCCCGCGAATCGGTGAGATATCCGGGCTAGAATACCGGCTTGGATCAAAGAGGTATCGAGCCGGATGACTTATGCAGGCAAGTAAGATTCAGCATATTAACTGGGATGACGTCGAGCTGGAATCGGTGAACCCGAGCATGCAACGCCAGATTGTGACCGGTGAGCGCATGACGGTCGCTCGTATCTGGTTCAAGGATGGCTTTCATGTCAGGCAGCACAGCCATGACCAGGAACAGATAACGCAGGTCGTCTCCGGGACAATGCGCTTTCATTTGGGAACCGAGCGTAACGAAGTCGTCGATGTCGGGCCGGGAGGAGTCATCGTGATTCCGTCCAACCTGCCGCACGAAGCACTGTGCATTGGCGATGTCGAGGAAATCGACATGTGGTCGCCACGCCGCGACGACTGGCTGAACAAGACGGACGATTACCTGCGAGATACGCCTGACGGGCATTTGCGAGATACCTGAGCTGCGTTATTGCGCCCGGTCTCCGGTCGTTGTTTAATCCGCCGTTCATTTTTGCCGGCACGCAGATGACCATTCCCGAGAAAGAACAACTGAAACAAGCCCTGCTCGATCGACTGATTTATTCAGTCGGCAAGGACCCTCAACACGCTCTGCCGCGCGACTGGTGCGTTGCACTGACGCTTGTCATTCGCGATCGCATTGTCGATGCGTGGATGGCTTCGACGAAGTCGACATATGAAACCGGTGTAAAGCGTGTGTACTACCTGTCCATGGAATTCCTGATTGGACGCCTTCTGTCCGACACGATGTCCAATCTGGAAATCACAGAGGCCTGTCGCGGGGTAATCGGTGAACTCGGTCTTGACTTTGACGCTATCATCGCCAGCGAGCCGGACGCCGCGCTCGGCAACGGTGGACTTGGACGACTCGCGGCGTGTTTTCTCGATTCCATGTCGACGCTCGGCATCGCCGGGTTCGGCTACGGCATCCGCTACCGGCACGGTCTTTTTCGCCAGCGGTTTGCAGACGGATGGCAGGTGGAGCAGGCTGAGAACTGGCTTATGTTCGGGCATCCCTGGGAATTCGAACGGCCGGAGTCGAGTTACCTGATCAGCTTCGGCGGGCAGGCAGATGCGGACCCCAATGCGGTCAGCCGCTGGATGCCCGGCGAGACCGTTATCGCCAGTGCCTACGACACCCCGATCACTGGCTGGACCGGTCAACACGTCAATACCTTGCGTCTCTGGTCGGCCAAGCCCGCCGGACTTTTCGATCTGTCGCATTTCAATCAGGGAGACTATTTGCGTGCCGCGGCACAGGAAGTACTGGCGGAAACTATCACACGTGTGTTGTATCCGGACGATTCGACCGAGCAGGGGCGCGAGCTGCGCCTGAAGCAGGAGTACTTTTTTACATCGGCGTCATTGCAGGACCTGCTGCACCGCTTCCTGCTCGATCACGAAGATCTGCGCGAATTGCCCCAATGCGTCGCTATCCAGCTAAACGATACACATCCTGCAATCGCGGTTCCCGAGTTGCTGCGGCTGTTAGTCGATGAACATTCATTGCCGCTCGCCGAGGCATTCGAAATCACCCGGCAATGCCTCAGCTACACCAATCACACGTTGTTGCCTGAAGCGCTCGAACGATGGCCGATGGCACTTTTCGCGCGCACGTTGCCGCGGCATTTGCAATTAATCGAGTATGTCGATCGGCAGTTCCTTGCGTCGATTGGCAGCGAAACGCCTCAGGCTGATTCAGAGCAGCTGATGGCCATCGATCACCACAATGGCGGTTCGGTGCGCATGGGCAACCTGGCATTCATCGGCAGTCATGCCGTCAATGGCGTGTCGGCCCTGCACACGGAATTAATGAAGAAGACCGTATTCAACGGCCTGCACAAACTGTTTCCCGAGCGCATTGTCAACGTTACCAATGGCATCACGCCGAGGCGCTGGCTGCACAACTGCAATTTGCCATTGCGCGCGTTGTTGAAGGAAACCATCGGCGACTCCTGGATCGACGACCTGGAGAAACTGGAGACGCTGCGGGCCTATGCGGACGACAGCACCTTCCGGCAGCGCTTTGCGCAGGCGAAACGGCAGAACAAGTTACGGCTTGCGGAGGACATCAAGAAGCGATGCGGGCTGACGATCAATCCGGACGCAATGTACGACGTGCACGTCAAGCGCATCCACGAGTACAAGCGCCAGTTGATGAATGCCTTGCATACTGTCGCGCGCTACCAGGCGATTCGTCGCGATCCGCATGCCGATTGGTTACCTGTGGTCAAGATTTTCAGCGGCAAGGCGGCGCCGAGCTACGCCGTGGCGAAACTCATTATTAAGCTTATTAATGACATTGCCAACGTCATCAATAATGACCCTGAGGTCGGAGACCGCTTGAAAGTGGTGTACATGTCCGATTACAACGTGTCTCGTGCCGAAGTGATCATTCCAGGAGCCGACTTGTCCGAACAGATTTCAACGGCCGGCATGGAAGCATCGGGAACAGGTAACATGAAGCTGGCCCTGAACGGCGCGTTAACAATCGGTACGCAAGACGGCGCGACCGTCGAAATTCGCGAACGCGTTGGTGGTGACCACCTGTTTATTTTCGGCCTTACGGCTGAGGAGGTCGCTGAACGTCGTCGTGACGGTTACGATCCGCGCGCGGTGATCGAGGGTAACGATATGCTGCGCGACGTTCTCCAGGCGATCGGCGCGGGACAGTTTTCGCCGGGTCAGCAAGACCGCTTTGCGCCGTTGTTGCGCGGCCTGTACGAGCACGATTACTTTCTCAATACGGCTGACTTCGAGTCGTATGTCGCCGCCCAGTCTGACGCGGTTGTCGCTTTCCGGGACACAGAGCGATGGTGGCGTTCGGCCATTCACAATACGGCCGGCGTAGGCTGGTTCTCGTCCGACCGCGCGATTGGCGACTACGACCGGAAAATCTGGCGCACCCGCCCCGCAAGTTAGCGACAGGTTACCGGGCTATGTTCCCTGTTTACAGGGTGCGCAAGAGAATGCCGGCCAGTGGCGGCAGGGTCACCACGACACTGTGCTCGCGCCCGTGCCAGGGAATGGCTTCGCTGGGGATGGTCTGCGGGTTCGACACGTTGCTGCCGCCGTATCGCTCGAGGTCCGAATTCAGGATTTCTGCGTAGTTGCCGGGTGCCGGCACGCCAACCCGGTAGTCGTGGCGGATCACCGGCGTGAAATTCAGGATGACGATAACCGAGTCCTGCGGCGAAACGCGCAGGAACGCGAGGATCGACTGGTCGCGGTTGTTGCCGTCCAGCCATTCGAAGCCGCGCGAGTCGCAATCCCAGTGAGCCAGGGCTGTCCATCGCTGCTGCAGTTCATTGAGATCGCGGATCAGGCGCTGAATCCCGGCCGCTTGCGGCAGATCAAGCAACGTCCATGGCAAACTCCCGCCTTCCTGCCATTCCCCGGTCTGCGCAAATTCGCCGCCCATGAACAGCAGTTTCTTGCCCGGAAACGACCATTGCCAGGCGTATAGCAATCTCAGGTTAGCCAGTCGCTGCCAATCGTCGCCGGGCATCTTGCCGTAGAGAGACAACTTCAAATGCACGACTTCGTCATGCGACAGTGGCAATACGAAATTTTCATTAAACGCATAAGTCGGGCCAAAGGTGAGCCAGTCCTGGTGATGTCTGCGATGCAACGGATCCTTGGCGAAATAATTGAGAGAATCGTGCATCCAGCCCATGTTCCATTTGAGATCGAAACCCAGCCCGCCGGCGCTGGTTGGCTGCGTAACGCCCTGCCAGTCGGTTGACTCCTCGGCAATCATGAGGCAGTCGGGACATTCGCGCTTGAGCACCGTATTCATTTCGCAGATAAAATCAACGGCCTCGAGATTCTGGTTGCCACCGAAGCGATTCGGCACCCAGTGATCTGCCTGCCGCGAGAAATCCAGGTAAAGCATCGAGGCAACTGCATCCACGCGTAATCCGTCGATATGGAATTCGCGCAGCCAGTAGAGAGCGTTCGAAATCAGGAAGCTGCGGACTTCATTGCGCTCGTAATTGAATACCAGTGTGCCCCAGTCCCGATGCTCGGCTTTCCAATGGTCGTGATACTCGTACAGGCTGGTGCCGTCGAAACGCGCCAGGCCGTGGGCATCACGCGGAAAATGCGCGGGTACCCAGTCGAGAATGACGCCGAGATTCTTCTGGTGGCAACAATCGACGAACGCACGAAATTCGTCCGGTGTGCCAAAACGACTTGTCGGCGCGAAATAGCCTGTCGTCTGGTAGCCCCAGGATTCGTCCAGCGGATGTTCGCTGACCGGCAGTAACTCTACATGTGTAAAAGCCAGGTCGCGCGCATAGTCAGAAAGCTGCTGTGCCAGCGTGTTGTAATCGAGAAAATTGTTGTCTTTTGTACGCCGCCAGGACCCCAGGTGCGCCTCGTATATGCTCATCGGGGCGTGTTGCCAGGGCAGGTTGGTACGACGCGCGAGCCATTCCCGGTCCCTCCACTCGTGCCGGCTGCCGGCAGCGATCAGGCTGGCATTGGCCGGCCGCTGCTCGGACCATCGGGCATACGGGTCGGACTTCAGATGCACGTCGCCGGTATCGCGATTGCGAATCTCGAACTTGTAGGAGCCCTGCAGCAATTCGGGTACGAACAACTCCCACACGCCGCTTGCGCCGCGCACACGCATCGGGTGGCAGCGTCCGTCCCAGCGATTGAAATCGCCGACAACACTGGCGCGTTCGGCATTCGGCGCCCACACCGCGAACAGTGTGCCCTTGATATTCAGTACTTCACGCAGGTTCGCACCGAGAAACTGCTGCGCCTCAGTGTGGCTTCCGGCGTTGAAGCGTTGCAGATCGCTGTCCGCGACCAGCGTCCCGAACGAGTAAGGGTCATGGCGCATATGCCGATTGCCGAGATCGTCCTCGATCAGGAATCGATAGAGGCTCGGCACCTCGATAGCGGAGCCCGAGAATTCGAACAGGTCGGTATTATCGATGCGCTGCATCGGTTGCGCGTCCGTTTCGACGAAGGCGCGGCGTGTGTGTGGCAGGAATGCGCGAACTACGACCTGCTCGCCAAGGTCATGGCGCCCGAGCACCGCAAACGGATCATGGTGGCGCGCTTCGATCAGTCGCACCACGTCCGCGTCTGCTGCAGAAAGGCTTGTCGATCGACGGTGAGATACGATAGGTTAATCCTCCAGACCCTGCCAGACGCAGATGCCGTCGCGGCGGGTGGATGCTTTACCCGCGAATGTAGCATACTGTTTCGATACGCTTGCGAAGACCGGCGGTGCGAACCGCGCTAACGGCAACAGGAGCAGCTCATGCAACCGCGACGATCCGGTCGATTTGTCAGCAGCCTGACGCGCAGCACCATGGCTGTGATCATGGCCGGCGGACGCGGCACCCGGCTAGGCGACCTTACGAACAAGCGCGCCAAACCTGCCACGCCGTTTGGCGGCAAGTTCCGCATTATCGATTTCCCGCTGTCGAACTGCGTCAACTCCGGCATTCGACAGATTTTCGTGCTGACCCAGTACAAGGCGCACTCACTGATCCAGCACATCAATCGTGGCTGGGGTTATCTCCGCGGCGAGTTCGGCGAGTTCATCCAGATCGTGCCGGCACAGCAACAGCTCGGCGAGCAGTGGTACCTTGGCACGGCCGATTCTGTTTACCAGAACCTGTCGATTGTGCGCGAAAGCAATCCCGAGCACGTGCTGATCCTGGCTGGCGATCACATCTACAAGATGGACTATGGGCCCATGATCGCGTATCACGCCAGCAAGGAAGCGGATATAACGGTCGGCGTCATCGAAGTACCGGTCGCGGAAGCAACAGGCTTCGGTGTCATGTCCGTAGATGAAAATAACCGCATCAATCGTTTTGTCGAAAAGCCCGCCAACCCGGAGCCCATGCCGGGCACAACGGATATTGCGCTTGCCTCGATGGGAATCTATGTGTTCGATACGGAGTTTCTTTGTGACAAACTCATCAACGATGCGAATGATGCAGATTCCGCTCACGATTTTGGACGTAACATCGTGCCCGGCAGTATCGAGACGGGCGAGCGTGTCTTTGCCTATCCTTTCCACAATGTTGAAACCAAGGCGCAAAGTTACTGGCGCGACGTCGGCACCGTGGACGGCTTTTTCAACGCCAATCTCGAACTTGTACAGGTGCGCCCCGAGCTGAATCTTTACGACGATCAATGGCCTATCTGGACCTACCAGGAGCAACTGCCGCCCGCCAAGTTCATACTGGATGCGCCGAATCGACGCGGAGTCGCTATTAATTCCATGGTCTCGGGCGGCTGCATTGTGTCCGGTGCGGAGGTGCGTGAATCGATTCTGTTCTCGAACGTTCGCGTTCGCGAGGGGTCGCGTTTGTTCCGGACAGTCATACTGCCGCGCGCCAGCATCGGCGGCGATTGCCGCATCAGCAATGCAATCATCGACGAAGATTGCGTAATTTCGGATGGTACCGTTATTGGCGAGAACGCCGAGGAAGATGCGCGTCGCTTCGTACGCACCGACGGCGGCGTCGTCCTGGTTTGTCCGCATATGTTGCAGTAGTTCGCGTGTGCAGCTATCAATTGCCTCGCTTGCAGTGCGAGGCCGTCGGGAAATGACCGCGCCCCTGCTCAAGCTCGTGTTGTGCTGGCACATGCACCAGCCACAGTATCGTCGCGTTAGCGATGGCCAGTATCGGCGGCCCTGGACCTGGCTGCATGGCATCAAGGACTACACCGACATGGCCGCGCATCTGGAGTCCGTGCCGGGCGCGCGCGCTGTTGTCAATTTTTCCACCATACTTCTGGAACAGATCAGCGATTACGCGGACCGTCTTGCGTGCTGGCAGCGCGATGGACAGGCCATCGGCGACCCATTGCTCGATGCCCTGGGTGGCCGACTACCGACTTCGCCGGAGATGAGACTGGCACTGACCGAGGCCTGCCGGCATGCCAACAAAATCCACATGGTCGCGGCCTTCCCGATATTTGCGGTCCTGCATGAAAAGGCCAGCGTTGCCGTGGCGACGGGTGAGCCGCTCGGTGTTGCGGATTTTTACGACCTGCTGGTGTGGTATCACCTTGCATGGACGGGCGAGAGCGTGCGGCGCGCGCAGCCACTTGTTCGCAAACTGCAAGAGAAGGGGCGCGAATTCAGCGCTGACGACGGTCGACAGTTACTCGCCCTGATCGGCGATTTGCTAGGCGAGATCCTGCCGCGTTACAGGCGTTTGGCGGAAAGCGGCTCAGTGGAACTGTCCGTGACACCGCACGCCCATCCGATCCTGCCCTTGCTCATCGATACCGCTGTCGCGCTCGAGGCGATGCCCGAGGTCGCTCTGCCGCCCCGTCCCTATCCCGGCGGAATGGATCGCTGTCGCTGGCATCTCGACCGCGCCATTGCTGTGTTCGAACGCCATTTCGGCTTTCGCCCGCGAGGCTGCTGGCCATCGGAAGGCGGTGTCAGCGAGGCGGTGCTGCCGTTGCTCGCGGAACATCGATTTCACTGGACCGCAACCGGTACCAAGGTATTGAGGAATTCCGTCGGACGGTCCGCGACAGTGGCGCATTTTCGCGCATGGCGCCTGACCGCCGGCCAGCAAAGCTGTGTCTGCTTTTTTCGCGATGACGAACTGTCGGACCGGATTGGCTTTCGGTATTCGACCTGGTCCGCAGAGCATGCGGTGGATGATTTCATCGCGCGTCTCGAAGCGGTGCGGCGCAACTGGACAGATGCGCCGGCACCGGTCGTTTCCATGATCATGGATGGCGAGAATGCCTGGGAGCACTATCCCTATAACGCGTGGTATTTCCTGCAACACCTTTATTCGAAACTCGCGCAACATCCGCATATCGAGTTGGCGACATATGACGAATTGATCGCAGGCGGCATTGCAACGGAAACGTTGCCGCAGTTGGTAGCCGGCAGCTGGGTATACGGCAATTTCGCGGTGTGGATCGGCGATGCGCAGAAGAATCGTGCCTGGGACTTGCTGATCGAAGCGAAGGAGTGCGTTGATCGGGCGCTCGCTTCCAAAACATTCTCTCCGGTGCAGCGCGAGGCCATTGCCGAACAGCTGGGCGTTTGCGAAGGATCGGACTGGTTCTGGTGGCTTGGCAGTGATAACCGGCTGGAAGACAGCATCGCCTTCGACAGCCTTCTGCACGAGCATCTCGAGGCGCTCTATGTACTGCTCGGCGAACCGTTGCCGGGGAACCTGCAGCCGATCGTTCCAAAAACCTCCGATCTCGAATCTCCGGCCGATGGGGGTGGCGCAATGCGTCGAGCCAGCCAGTGACCTCGCGCGAATGAAAAAAAGTGCAATCGGTGCTGAGAATGTACTTAAAACCCGTGCCGCCGGGATCATTTTGCATCCGACTTCGCTGCCGGACGGTCGTATCGGCAATCACGCGTTTCGCATTGCGGACTTCCTGAGCCAGGCCCGCTGCCACGTATGGCAAGTCCTGCCGCTTGGCCCGACTGGCCAGGGGCGATCGCCGTACAGTCCGGTCTCCGTGTTCGCCGGCAATCCGCAACTGCTGCCGAAGGATGACCAACGCTTCGACGCGAATCCGCACAAGCTCAACGCGTACATCGACGAAGCCCAGGGTTGGCTGGCGGATTTCGCTTTGTTCACGACACTGAAGCAGGCTAGCCATGGGGCACCGTGGTGGCAATGGCCCAAAGAAACCCGCAATCGCCAACGCTCAGAGCTGCAGCGATTGCAAAAACGTTATGCGCAAGAAATCGCGGCCGTGTATCGCGAGCAACATCGGTTTGCCTGTGCATGGCAGGACTTGCGTGGCTATGCAAACGATCGGGGGATACTCCTTTACGGTGACCTGCCCATGTTCCCGGTGACGGACAGCGCCGATGTGTGGGCGCATCGCGAGCTGTTCAAACTCGACGCAGAGGGTGTGCCGACGTTTACCGCAGGCGTGCCGCCGGATGCCTTCGCCGAGGATGGCCAGCACTGGGGCAATCCGGCGTTCGACTGGCAGGCACTGCAGGCCCGGGGCTTCACCTGGTGGCGCGACCGCGTGCGGCATGAATTGCAGCGCTTCGATCTGCTGCGCTGGGATCATTTTCGCGGCCTCGTCGAGACCTGGGAAATCCCCTACGGTGCATGCACCGCACGCGAAGGCCAGTGGCGAACGGTGCCGGGTCGCGAACTATTGACAGCATTGCGGTCGGACCTCGGAAATCTGCCTTTAATCGCCGAAAACCTTGGCATTATCACGCCGCAAGTGGAGCAGCTCCGGCGTGACTTCGGCTTGCCGGGCATGCACGTCCTGCAATTCGCTTTCGACGGCAGCCCGAACAATCCGCACAGACCGGCCAATCACGAGGAACTCGGCGTGGCCTATACCGGCACGCATGACAACGACACCACGCTTGGCTGGTTTCAATCACTGACTGAGGACATTCGCGAGCAGGTACTCGAGGTTACCGGCGGAAGCGCAGGGGACATGCCGTGGCCGGCCATTGAGAGCGTACTCCGCTCCCGTTCGCGGCTGGCCATCGTGCCCATGCAGGATTTGCTGGCACTCGATTCCCGACACCGCATGAACCGTCCCGGCGTTGCGGAGGGCAACTGGGGTTGGCAGCTCGCAGACGATGCGCTGTCGCCAGCACTCGCCGATCGCTTCAGGCAGGCCGTCGCCGCCAGCAATCGCTCCTAGGCTGAAGTTCTTCGCGCTTTTTCCAGAGTTCTTGTTAATAATGCTTGCCGAAACAA
>JBBDJJ010000033.1:0-18792 GCA_040879925.1 Woeseia sp.
GTTTCGCGACACACCGCCTCCTGACTGTGGCGCGTCCCGGGTATCCGCAACGCCTGACAGGATGTTGAAAAAGGCCATCCTGACCTTTTTCAACGTCGCGAATCCGGCACAGGTCCGGATTCGTTCCCGACAGGTCAAGCACTTACGTGCTCGACCTGCGAGCGAGACATCCTTGTCTCGCACTAGCAGGATGTTTTTCAACACCCTGCTAACTGAAGCTGCCGGGCCTGTGATGCTTGCTGTACGTTGTCTGCGTCCTGTAAAAGGTAAGGACCTTGAAAAGCCGTGATGCAGCGGAATCGGCACGATTGATGACTCTTGATGACCTGAGAAATGATCTTTCGGCGATAGATCGCAGGATTCTCGATCTGATTGCGGAACGCCAGAGAATTGTCGGCGAGATCGGTCGCAGCAAACTATCGACTGGTCGCGCCACACGCGATTATGAACGCGAGAAGGACGTCCTGCAGACAGCTCGAAGCTACGCGCAGTCTCTGGCAGTCGATCCGAATCTTGCGGAAGGCGTCATTCGTTCCCTGATTCGATCGTCACTGGCAAGTCAGGAGCGGGATCGGGTTGCAGCCGAAGGCAAAGGCAACGGCAGGGAGGTACTGGTTATCGGCGGTGCCGGCAAAATGGGCGGCTGGTTTGTCGATTTCTTTACCTCGCAGGGCTTTGCAACGAGTATTGCCGACACGCAGATCCATCCAGCCCCCGGCTGCTTCCGCGACTGGCGGGAAGCGGGCCTCGACTTCGATATTATCGTTATCGCAACGCCGCTGGCTGTGTCAGGAAGAATTCTCTGTGAACTGGCGGCAAGCAAGCCGAAAAGTCTCATTTTCGATATCGGGTCCCTCAAGACGCCATTGCGGGATGGGCTGGAGGCGCTGGCAGCCGCCGGTTGCCGGGTAACGTCACTGCATCCGATGTACGGCCCCGATACGGAATTGCTTTCCGGAAGGCACCTGATTTTTGTCGATGTGGGTTCGGCCGAGGCCACGGCCGATGCCAAGGAGTTGTTTGCCGCCACCATGGTCGAGCAACTCGATATGGGCCTTGACGATCACGATCGCCTTATCGCTTACGTCCTGGGCCTGTCACATGCACTCAATATCGCGTTCTTCACCGCACTTGCAGAAAGTGGCGAAGCAGCACCGAAATTGGCACAACTCTCATCAACGACCTTCGATGCACAGCTGCTGGTTGCCGGTGCGGTCGCGCGGGATAACCCACATCTTTATTTTGAAATCCAGAGACTGAACAAATTCGGCATGGGTTCACTGGACTCGTTGTGTGAATCCGTGTTGCGCCTGCGCCAACTGGTTGTGGATAACGATGAGTCCGGTTTCGTCCGCATGATGGAACTGGGCCGTGAGTACCTGGCGTCGCGACGCTAGCCACAGAATTGCATTCTCATGGCATCCAGGGAAGATCTGCAGGCAGAGCTAATCGAGACGCGCAGGAAACTCGCGCAACTCACGGAGGAGGTGGCACGAAACACGCGCATACTTGAAGCCTCGCAAAAACGTGAACTGGAACTCCTGCAAGCCGCAGATCTCTCGTCGTTGTTCCGGCGCATGTTGTTCGGGCTGGCCGACAGCTATCAACTTGCGGCAACGACTGTGGTGCTGTGCGATCCGGATCACGACGTCCGCCATCTGCTGACGGCGTCGGGCACCGCCTCACAGGCGCTGTCCGGCCTGCAGTTTGTCGAATCCTTATCCGGACTCGCACCACAATATGTGGCACTCAGCAAACCCTGGCTCGGACCGTACCGGGCATCCGATCATCAATTGCTGTTTCCACAGCATGCCGACCTCGCCAGCATTGCCCTGCTGCCGCTGACGCACAAGGGAACACTGTTTGGCAGTATCAACTTCGGTAGCCAGGACGGGAGTCGATTCACCCCCCGGCACGCCACGGATTTCTTTTCCCATCTCGCCACAATTGCGTCGTTCGCTCTGGAGAATGCCGTTAACAGGGCGCGGCTGATGCGCAGTGGTTTCACCGATGTTTTGACCGGCTGGCACAATCGCCGCTACCTGCAGGTACGACTGACAGAAGAACTTGCGCGGGCACGCCGCGAGCAGTCCTCTCTTGTCTGCCTGATGCTGGACCTCGATCATTTCAAGGACGTTAATGACACCTACGGACATGCGGCTGGCGATGAAGTCTTGCGCGAAGTCGCGCATCGTGTCGAATGTCAGGTGCGTGCAAGTGATGTAGCGGCGCGCTACGGAGGCGAGGAGTTTGTCATCCTGATGCCGCATACCGACGTCAAATCCGGGAAGCTTCTGGCTGAGCGTATTCGGCAGGCGGTTTCTGTCAGTCCGGTGCGCTTCGGGAACAACCATGAAGTCACGATTACCGCCTCCATCGGTATTGCGGCCGCTTTGCCCGGTGCGGACGACAAGGACCTGAAGACGCTCGGCGACAGCCTGCTGGCACGGGCCGATGTCGCGCTCTACCAGGCCAAGGGAGCCGGCAGAGACCGCATTGAGATCGCCAGGGCCTGAGCGGGGCACGCGAGACCGGTGGCCAGTCGCGATCGCATATGTGATAATGAGACGCATTATCGTTAACACACGGCGGAACTGACGATGCTTCTCTTATCGGCTCGAACACTGACAATCTCGACATGCCTTGGCGTACTTGCGGGCCTGACGGCGTGCGGGGGCGAAGGCACGGCACCCGGGAGTGAGGACGCACAGCCGCCGCAAACCGTTGTCGTCTACTCGGCACGGGCAGAGCAACTCATCAAACCGATTTTCGATGCTTATACAGCGGAGACGGGTGTGCCCATCCAGTACACCACAGACAGCGAACAGCCGCTCATTCAAAAACTGATTGCCGAAGGACAGACCACGCCCGCTGATCTTCTTCTGACAGTCGATGCCGGGAATCTTTGGTATGCCGCCGAACAAGGTGCCTTGCGACCGACTTACTCGGACGTACTGGAGGCAAATATTCCGGCACACCTGCGGGATCCGGACAATCAGTGGTTCGGCCTTTCAGTACGCGCGCGCACTATTGTGTACGACACTCGCTCGGTCGATCCCGATGAGTTGACCGACTACGCAGGACTTGCCGACGAGAAGTGGCGCGGGAAACTGTGTTTGCGAACCTCCGAAAAAGTCTATAACCAGTCGCTGGTCGCAATGTTGATCGCAGAACTTGGCGAACAAACCGCAGAGCGCATCGTGCGTGGCTGGGTTGCCAACCTCGCAACCGATGTGTTTTCAAATGACACACAACTGATCGAGGCAATCGCAGCCGGGCAGTGTGCTGTGGGTGTAGTCAATACCTATTACTTTGGCCGACTGCAAAAAGACAACCCGGAGATTCCAATTGGCGTCTTCTGGCCATCCGCCGAGACCGGCGGCGTGCATGTCAACGTGTCGGGTGCCGGTGTTACACGGCATGCAGACAATGCAGATGGCGCGCAGGCGTTGCTGACCTGGATGTCGTCTGCCACAGCCCAGAATCTCTTCGGCGGCGAAAATATGGAGTATCCGGCCAACCAGGCCGTCGCACCGCACCCGCTGGTTGCGGCGTGGGGACCTTTCGATGCGAGCCCAATGAATGTGGCGCAGGCCGGCATCTACCAGGCTGACGCCGTGAGGTTGATGGATCGAGCCGGTTACCGCTGAGGCGATGTAACACCCTGTCATGCAACGTGCCGGAATGCCTGGCGGTGAGATAGCGCGCGCTGCTGCAGAGCTGAGGCCGCGACGAAACGGCAGCGGCCTGAGCCTGGTAGTGCTGGCATTTGCGTTCGTCGCGTCCCTGCCGCTGCTTGTTGCAATTCTTTCCTTTCTCGGCGGCGCCGGCGATGTGTGGCCGCATCTCGCCCGCTATGTCTTGCCCCAGGCATTGAGCAATACGCTGTGGCTTGCTGCGGGCGTGGCGACCGGTACCGCAATTATCGGTGTGTCGCTGGCCTGGTTCGTGGCCGCTTGCGAGTTTCCGGGACGCCGCTTTTTCAGCTGGGCGCTGCTCCTGCCCATGGCAATGCCGGGGTACGTTCTCGGTTTTGCATTCGTTGCCTTGTTCGAATACACAGGGCCATTGCAAGGTGGCTGGCGTCAACTATTCGGATCGTCGGCGTATTTTCCGGATGTCGGGGCACGTGGCGCCGCGATCTTCACTCTTACGCTGACGCTCTACCCGTATGTTTACCTGATTGTGCGGGAAGCTTTTGCGTCACAGGGTATCCGCGGCCTGGAAGTTGCTCGCAGTGCCGGCTTTCCGCCACTGCAAGGCTTCGTTCGTGTCACGCTGCCGATGGCGCGACCCTGGATCGTTGCGGGAGTCAGTCTGGCGGTCATGGAGAGTCTTGCCGACTTCGGTACGGTCAAGCTCTTCAACTACCAGACATTTACCACGGCGATCTATCGCGCATGGTACGGCCTGTTCTCACTGCAATCGGCATTACAGCTATCGCTGGTACTTGTAGTTCTGGTGCTCGTTGCGCTGCTTCTCGAGCGTCGCTTGCGAGGTCGCGCACGCTACACCGATCCCGGAACAGCCCGCCAGTCGCGACGTATTACTCTCTCGGCTGGCAGAGCGTGGTCCGTTGCACTTTTCTGTGGAACCATCCTGTTCGTTGCGTTCGGATTGCCGGCGGGACTGATCGTCATGTGGAGCTTCGAGAACTTCGCTCTGGAATTCAATTCAGGATACTGGCGACTCATCGCCAATACGCTGATGCTGGCGGGCTTCGCGGCGCTGTTCATCGCTGCCGTGGCATTGTTGCTCGGATTCACGGTGCGGCGGTCACCCGGTGTCGTCAATCGCAGCCTCGCCCGCGTCGCGACACTCGGCTATGCCATCCCGGGTGCCGTGCTGGCTGTAGGGTTCTTTGTGCCGGTCGCCTGGCTCAGTCGCGCGCTCAACCATCTGCTTGCCGGGAACGACGGGTCGGTAATCGCGTTGCAAAGCGGTCTCATGGTGATTTTTCTGGCGTACCTCGCGCGCTTCCTGGCGGTGGCACATGGGCCGGTGGAGAGTGCACTGCAGCGCATCCGGCCGAGTGTCGAGGAAGCGGCACGCGGCATGGGCGTGTCCGGAATGCGGTTGCTGGGGCGGGTGCATCTGCCGATACTGCGTCCTGCGATCCTGACGGCGGCACTCCTTGTATTTGTGGACCTTATGAAAGAACTTCCCATTACGCTGATGACACGTCCATTCGGCTGGGACACGCTGGCGGTGCGCGTCTTTCAGCT
The DNA here is from genome assembly GCA_040879925.1 of Woeseia sp. Lineage (GTDB taxonomy): Bacteria > Pseudomonadota > Gammaproteobacteria > Steroidobacterales > Woeseiaceae > IDS-8. Next base: position 5,226 of record JBBDJJ010000033.1, read on the forward strand.
GACGACCGAGGGCGAATGGGAACGAGCTGCCATGCCGGCCGTCGCCATCGTCATTGCCGGCCTGCTGCCGGTTATCCTGCTTACACGCCGGCGCTACTGATGCTGACGCTCACGGACGTTACTTTCCGCTACGGGGACGATGTGATTCTCGACGCCGTCTCGCTGACGCTCGAGCGTGGACAGATCGGTTGCATTCTCGGGCCCAGCGGCAGCGGCAAGACCACGCTGCTGCGCTGCATTGCCGGATTCGAACCCGTCTGCGGCGGTGAGATTCACGCCGGCTCGATCAAGCTGAGTTCCCCGCTGCACCAGGTTCCGCCGGAACAGCGGCGAATCGGCATGGTGTTTCAGGATTACGCCTTGTTGCCGCATTTGTCGGCGCTGAAGAACGTTGCGTTCGGCTTGCGTGGCATGTCGTCCGCCGACAAGCGTTCCCGCGCCTTGCATTTTTTGCAAAAGGTTGGCCTTGCAGAGCTTGCGGAACGCTATCCGCACGAACTCTCGGGCGGCCAGCAGCAAAGGGTAGCCATTGCACGCGCGATGGCTCCGGAACCCGACCTGCTGCTGATGGACGAACCGTACTCCAATCTCGATCTTGCCCTCCGCCAGACACTCGGCCAGGAAATGCGAGCGCTGCTCAAATCGCTGGGCGCTACCGCGCTCATCGCGACGCACGATCACCACGACGCATTCGCCATGGCCGATATGACCGGCGTCCTCAACCACGGGCATTTGTTGCAATGGGATAGTGCCTACCGGCTGTATCACCGGCCGGCGGATCGCTTTGTGGCGGAGTTTGTCGGCACGGGGGTGTGGCTGCCCGGCCGCATCGCGACCGGTCAGTCGGTAGAGATCGAGACTGGTCTTGCGAGCGGCAGCATGATTGCCGACTGGCCGGTCGGCACGCTCGTCGATGTGCTGCTGCGCCCCGACGACGTAATCCATGACGATGACAGCACTCTCACGGCGGAAGTTGTGAACAAGCAATTCAAGGGGTCCGAATTTTTGTACGAATTGCGACTGCCGAGCGGCGCACGACTTTTGTCGTCCGTGCCGAGTCATCACAACCATTCCGTCGGCGAGTCGATCGGCATTCGTCTGGAAACCGATCACGTGGTCGTGTTCCGGCGTGAAATCGGCGAGAGACTTAGAGAGTTCTCTTAGGCCTGTTCGCGTAAGCCGCGCCGGCTGCGGCTCATCAGGTAAAGGAAGAGTGGTACGCCGACCGCCGCCGTAACCGCGCCAACCGGCAGTTGGCGTGGTGCGATAATCGTACGAGCCAGTGTATCGGCGATCACCAGCAACGATCCGCCGGCAAGCGCCGATGCGGGCAATACGATGCGATGATCGCTGCCGGCCACCAGGCGCATGGCATGGGGAATAACCAGCCCGATAAAGCCGATTACGCCCACTGTCGTTACCGAGATGGCAACCGCCAACGAGGTCACCGCGAAAATGCACAGGCGAAATGTGCCCACTCGCAGGCCTACAATGGCCGCCTGCAATTCGCCGCGGGCCAGCACGTTAAGGTGCCTGGCGACGACCGTGCCGGCTAGCGTGATGATTGCGAGCAGCAGGAGACTGCGCGCCGGTGAGTGCGTAAAGCTCAAATCACCCATCAACCAGAACAGCATGCCCCTGAGATTCTGGTCGGGGCTCAGCGCCAACAACAAGGTTGTGGCTGCGCTGAATCCGGCGGCCAGAACCACTCCGGTCAGGAGCAGGCGGGTCGGCGTCCAGCTTCCTGTTCCCTGGGCTATCGAAAACACCAGAAGTGTTGCCGCCATTGCGCCGCCAAATGCGGCCAAATCAACCAGCGTGCTGCCGAGTCCCAGCAGCATGGCACTCAGTGCGGCGACAGCGGCGCCACCCGAGGTGCCAAGAATATAAGGTTCCGCCAGCGGATTGCGCAGCAATACCTGCATCAACACTCCCGCGACGGCCAGCAGACCGCCCACGCCGAACGCGGTCAGGGCGCGCGGCGCGCGAAGATTCCACACCAGGTTCTCGATGTTGTCCGGTGCGTTGCCGGTGAGCGCCTCCCAGGTAGCCAGCGCACCCAGGTTGGCGCTGCCGGATGCCAGCGCAGCCACGATAGCCAGTGCGGAAGTGGCCAGCAGAATGGCCAGGAGCAGTACACGTCGTTGCCGCATCAGAAGAATTCAGTCCGCCCGCCAATCCGGATTATGAGACAGGTTCCGTGGTCTTTGACAGACTGCGCTAATGATGGACAATCAAGTCGCCTCTATGAACGACTATATCGACCTGCAGGGTTTCCGTGCCAACGTTGGCATCATTCTCGCTAATGCGGAGCGGAAGCTCCTGCTGGCCGGCCGTGTCGGCAGCAAAGGCTGGCAATTTCCGCAGGGCGGCATGTTGGTCGGCGAAAGTCCCGAAGACGCGATGTATCGTGAATTGCATGAAGAACTGGGCCTGCAACGCGACGATATTCAAATCCTCGGCGCAACCCAGGACTGGCTTTCCTATCGATTGCCGGAAAAATACGTGCGCCACCGCAGCAAGCCGTTGTGCATCGGGCAAAAGCAGCGCTGGTTCATTCTCAAGCTGGTCAGTGCCGAAGAGCGGGTTCGTTTCGACTGCTGCGACAGTCCGGAGTTCGACCGCTGGCGCTGGGTCGATTTCTGGAAGCCCGTCAACGAAGTCATCTATTTCAAACGGCGTGTGTACGCGCGGGCGCTGCATGAACTCGGGCCGCATGTCTATCCGGACGGCTTGCCGCCACGCCCTGGTTGGTGGCCGCAGCGCTGGCGCGCCGTTTTTGACAAGGATCTTGCCGCCGTGGAGCACACTTGAAACACGGCTCAGCGGCGGTCAGAAAGGCTTGAGTACGGCCAGCAGGATCATGCCGAGCAGAAAAATCACCGGAATCTCGTTGAACCAGCGCAATCCGCGGCTTCCCTGCGGAACAGAGCTTGCTGCCAGTCGGGTAATCCACAGTTTGCAGTAAAGATGATAAGTAACCAGGCCCGGCAGCAGCGCGAGTTTCGCCTGGAACCAGCCTCGCGCGAGCAATTGCGGGTTCAGCCACAACAGCAGTAAACCCAGTACTGCAGTGACGACCGCGCCAATCGTCATGATGGCGAACAGGCGATTTTCCATCACAGTGAATCGATCCCGGCTAAGTGTATCGTCGGCTTCTGCGTGATAGATAAAAAGTCGCGGCAAATAGAACAGGCCCGCAAACCAGGTCACCATGAACGCGATATGCAAGGCCTTGATCCAGAGGTAATAGGCGGAAAAATGCATAGGGCGTTCTCCTGCTCGGTGCGTTCCGGCGCCCGCAGGCACCGACTGGTGTCGCAGTGTGCCGCAGCAAACACGGTTTGGCCATGTGGACGAGCTGGCGGGCCGTTCGCGCCTGATTCGGCGAAATCAGCCGTTCTGTGCCCATTGTTCGCCAAGTCGTCCCTGAATCCGTGACCTGACGCACTTCAGTTTGCCCGGGTCACCGCGTAACATAATCAATCCAAATGGCGAGAGATCCGATATCGTGGCGAGAACACCCGGTGCATTGCGGCACCACGGCGCCAAAGGCTGGGCATTGGTGGCGGCGATCGCTTTCGCAGTCACGGCCTGCCTGTATCTGACGTTCGAACTCGGGCGCATCCAGGCCGACTACAACATCGTCGATGTCCTGGCAGAACGCCGTGCCTTGGGCGCGCAGATCGACGAACTCGAGAACGAGATCAAAGCGCTTCTTGAGGAAATCATTCTGCTGGAGACGCACCGGAATATCGACCGTGGCGCCTATTCCGAGGTCGAATCCAGTCTCACCGACCTGCAAAAGAAGATCCATGAACAGCGAGAAGCCATTGCGTTCTATCGCGGCATCATCTCGCCGTCTGACGGTGGTAGAGGACTGCGGGTCCAGGAACTCAAGGTCAGTAAAGGAAAGGACGAAGGCCTTTACCACGTCAACCTGGTATTGGTGCAGGTCATGCAGCACGATCTGAGCGTCAATGGCGACGTTGCGTTCTCGCTGGAAGGCGCACAGGATGGGGTGGCCACCACCTACACGTTGGCACAACTTGTTCCCGAAGACGAGGACAGCGAATGGCCGTTTTCGTTTCGCTATTTCCAGAATCTCGATCGACGGCTGATCCTCCCGGATGGCTTCACTCCGGAGAAGGTCAATATCGAAGTACGTTCGCGGACCAAGTCGATCGCCGGAGTTGAACAGAGTTTTCTCTGGCAATCAGGCCAGGGCTAATCGGGCACATTGAACCGGGTATCAAGGAGAAGACTATGTTCGGGCGAAAGACGCCGATGGAGAACCGAATCGATACGCTGGTCGGACCGAATTCGAAGGTAAGCGGTGACGTTACATTTGCGGGACGTTGCCACGTCGATGGTATTGTAAAAGGCAACGTGAACGCGGACCCGGACAGCAACTCCGCGCTCAGCATCGCCGAAGACGGCAGTGTGGAAGGTGGCGTACGCGTACCTTATGTCGTCCTGAACGGCGTGGTACGCGGTGACGTTTTCGCCAATCAACGAGTGGAACTTGGCCCGACGGCCCGGGTCATTGGCAATGTGTATTACAATCTGATTGAAATGGCGATTGGGGCCGAAATAAACGGTAAACTGGTACACCAACCGGGTGGCCAGATGCCGATGCTGGAAAAGACCAACCGCATGGAGCATCCGGGAAGACCTCGACCGGAGGCTATCGACACACAGCGGCTCGAGTCGCCCGTCAAGATCGTAAGCGGGTCGTGATATGCCCCGACGACCACAGGATTATTTGATTTATGCAGACTGACACACCACGAATCGGCACGATGGCTGTTCCTCCGCCCGTCGTCTTCACGGACGCAGCGGCAAAGAAGGTCAATGAATTAATGCTGGAAGAAGACAATCCGGAGCTCAAGCTGCGGGTGTTTGTTTCCGGTGGCGGCTGCTCCGGTTTCCAGTATGGTTTTACTTTCGACGAGAAGATCGAAGACGGTGACAGCAGCGTCATGAATCAGGGAGTGACACTGGTTATCGATCCGATGAGCGTGCAGTACCTGATGGGCGCAGAGATCGACTACAAGGAAGACCTCCAGGGCGCACAGTTCGTCATTCGCAATCCAAATGCGACGACGACCTGCGGCTGTGGTTCTTCGTTCAGCGTATAAAGTCCCCACCGCAGGTACGCTACCCTTTTCAAGAAGGTCAGGCAGATCAGCACAGTTACTGCAGGTCGTCCGAACAATACGGTCGCGTCCGACGCTACACCCGAGGTAATTGCCGCAGTCGACCTTGGATCCAACAGTTTTCACATGGTCGTCGGCGAACTTCGCCACGGGCAACTGACAATCATCGATCGACTCAAGGAGACCGTCAGGCTGTCGGAAGGTCTTCGCAACCACGGCGACCTCAACGACGCAGCGATCAAGCGTGCGCTGCAATGTCTGGCACGCTTCGGTCAGCGACTTCGCGATATGCAAGCCTCCAGCGTCCGGGCAGCCGGCACCAGTGCACTGCGCCGCGCGCGTGACAGCGATGCATTCCGCAAGGCGGCGGAGAAAGCGCTCGGGCATCCCATCGAAGTTATTTCGGGCATCGAAGAAGCGCGATTGATATACACGGGCGTGACTCACAGTCTGCCGCCCTGCACCGGAATGCGACTGGTCATGGATATAGGCGGCGGCAGCACCGAGCTGATTCTCGGTGATGCTGTCAAACCGAAGGCGCTCGAAAGCCTGCATCTCGGCTGCGTTGCCATGACCGAAAAGTATTTCCCCAAAGGCAGTATCACGCGCCGAGGGTTCGAGAAAGCACGCCTGGCAGCGCGCCTTGAAATCTCGCCGGTCAAATCTTTCTTCCCACACTCGCCTGATCTGGACGTTATCGGCACCTCCGGAACCATTCTTGCCACTGCCGCAGTCGCACGCGAGCTGGGCATTGCCGAATCCAGTGAACTAACCAAGGACGCGGTCGAGCAGTTGATCGAGCGCGTTGCACAATTCGATAATGTCGCGAAATTGCAGTTGCCCGGTTTGCCGCAACCTCGCGCGCAGGTCTGGCCTGGCGGTCTGGCGATTCTGGTCGAACTTGTTGACGTCCTGCAGGTAAAAAAGCTGCAGACCTCGGACGGCGCCCTTCGAGAGGGCTTGCTTTACGATCATCTCGGCCGTTTGCAGCATGAGGATGCGCGCGAGCGCAGCGTGCAGGCCATGGCCGGACGCTATTCCGTGGATCGCGGCCAGGCTACGCGGGTCGCAGACACGGCACGCATTTTGCTGATGCAGTGTGCAAGGCGCTGGAAGCTGCAATCCGAGGCGGCGGCCAATATGTTGCAGTGGGCGGCGACCCTGCATGAAATTGGCCTGGATATTTCACACGATGGCTACCAGAGGCACGGCGCCTATATCGCCGAGAACGCCGATCTTCCCGGCTTCCCGCGCGCCGAGCAGCAGATTCTGGCATTCCTGATAGCCACCCAGCGTCGTGATATCAGTCTGCGCTATGCGCGCAGGTTGCCAATGTCCTGGCGCGACTCTGCGCTGCGACTGGGACTGTTGCTGCGGATGGCGGTATTGCTGAATCGCGGTCGCAGTGCAACGGAGTCCCCGGCAGTTACGATCAAGGTCGGAAAAGACTATATGAGTCTGGTGTTCCCGCAAGGATGGCTCAGGGACAACCCGTTGACAGCGACTGACCTGAATCGGGAGCGCAGTTACCTGCGAAAGGGCGGCTTCAGATTGCGATTCGAATAGAGATTCCTGAGCCGCAATGGCACTTGGTCAACGCCTATCGCCCGTAATACGGGCTCCTACAGCCCACGATTTGTACTGATCACGCGCTGTAGGAGCCCGTCCTACGGGCGATTTGTCTTAACCAAGTGCCATTTTCCCTAGCCGCTTCCCTTAGCCGCTTCCCGACAGTTCGGCAAGCAATGTCTGTTGTGCCGACACCGGCGTATCGTCGCCGGGATCGAGCTTGTCAAAACTGCCATCGCCGTTCAGCACCCATGCCTGGCAGTTATCGGCGAGATACAGCTCCAGATCGCCACGCAGGCGCTCTTTGAGCCGCCGATGTCGGACAGGAAAGCTGACTTCCGTGCGGCGAAAGAAATTACGTTCCATCCAGTCTGCGCTGGCACAAAAGTATTCTTCGTCGCCACCGTTGTAAAAATAGTAGACGCGGGAATGCTCGAGGAAGCGCCCGACAATCGATCGAACGCTAATGTTTTCTGACAGGCCTGCAATACCGGGACGCAGCGAGCACATGCCGCGAACTATCAGCTCGATCCTGACGCCTGCTTGTGAGGCACGGTACAGGCAGTCGATGAGCTGTGGCTCGACGAGCGAGTTGACCTTGGCGATGATGTGCGATTTCTTACCGTCTTCGGCTTGGGCGATCTCGCGCTCAATTCGGCGTACGAGTTCAGCAAACAGATTGAAGGGTGCCTGCAGCAGCCTTTGCAGGTCCCTCGCCGCCGTAAGGCTCGTCAACTGCATGAAAATCTTGTGCACATCCTCGCCGAGTTGCTGGCTGCAACTCAGCAAGCCGTAGTCGGTGTAGACGCGTGCGGTTCCCGGGTGATAGTTACCCGTGCCGAGGTGAACATAGCGCATGAGCTTGCCCTGTTCGCGACGCACGACCAACGCCATCTTGGCATGCGTCTTGTAGCCGACCAGGCCGTAGACTACGTGCGCGCCGGCTTCCTGGAGTCGCGAGGCCAGCGTGATATTTGCTGCCTCGTCAAAACGCGCCATGAGTTCGACAACAACTGTGACTTCCTTGCCTGCCCTGGCCGCTCTGACGAGGTGGTCCACAAACGGTGATTCGGCGCCTGTGCGATACAGCGTTTGCTTGATGGCAAGGACTTTCGGGTCGCTTGCAGCACCGGCGATAAAGTCGATAACAGGGCCAAAGGACTGAAAAGGATGATGCAGGAGAATATTTTGCTTGCGCAGGACGGAGAAAATGTCCTCTTCCGTTTTCAGCGCGGCCGGCAACCCCGGCGAAAACGGCGCGTAACAGAGGTCCGGTCGACGCGCCATATCGCAGATCGTGGCGAGTCGATTGAGATTGACGGGCCCGTCAACGGTATACAGGTCCGTCGCATCCAGCGAAAAATGATCCAGCAGGAAATCGCTGAGATCTTGCGGACATTCGTGGCTGATTTCCAGACGTACCGCGGCACCGTAGCGACTGGCTGCCAGCTGGCCCTGCAGGGCAAGAATGAGGTCATCAACTTCTTCGTCGTCGACATACAGATTGCTGTTGCGGGTAATCCTGAACTGGTAGCAACCCTCTACCTTGAGGCCCGGAAACAATTCGTTGACGTGGGCGTGGATGATCGAGGACAGGAAGACATAGTTCTGGCCGCCGTCTTCGCACAATTCATCCGGTACGCGAATGATCCTCGGCAACGATCGCGGCGCCTGGACAATGGCTCGGTGTCGCAGGCGGCCGAAAGCATCCTTGCCTTTCAGCCTGACAATGAAATTCAGACTCTTGTTAAGTATCTGCGGGAAGGGTCGTGAAGGATCGAGCGTCAGCGGCGTCAGCACCGGCACGATCTCGTCATCGAAGAAATCGTTAAGCCAGCGCTTCTGATCGCGGGTCCAGTCCGAGCGTTGCAAGAACCGGATATGTTCCGCAGCCAGCGCGGGAAGAATGTCATTGTTCAGTAGTTTGTACTGTTGCCCGACCAGGACGAGCGAGCATTGGCGGATTTCGTCCATCAACTGTTGTGGCGTCAGTTTGTCGGGGCCCGGCGCCGGCGCGCCGATTTCCAGCCGTTGCTTCAGCGCCGCAACGCGAAGCTCAAAGAACTCGTCAAGGTTGGTGCACGAAATGCAGAGAAAGCGCAGACGTTCCAGAACCGGATTTCCTGAATCGTTTGCCTGGTCGAGCACACGCTTGTTGAATTCGAGGAGGCTCAGATCCCGATTGATATAAGGGTCGGTTACGGGTAAATCAGGATCGCTCACTCAAGTGCCCGGCAAGTTTCAGGTCGGGCAGTATAGCAATCGTTCTGTTACGAATTGTTTAACCAGCCCGCAGTTTGGCGCTATTGCGCGTTGTTCTGATCGTCCCGGGAGCCGAACCAGATGCCGCCCAGAACGGCTTCGGCGGATGCGCCGGTTACGGCCGGTAGGTTGCCGGCCAGGCCATCGAGCCGCCGTTGCGCCAGCCACGCGAAAGTAGCCGCCTCTACCCAACCCGGTTCGATACCGTGTGCCGCGGTCGATGCGATTGCAATTGCCGGCATCTTATCGGCCAGAAGACGCATTAAATGGCTGTTCTTCACACCGCCCCCGCAAACCAGTAAGCGCTCGGTCGCCGGCGCGTGTTCATGGACCGCGTCGGCAATGGTACTTGCTGTCAGCGCGGCCAGCGTTGCCTGCACGTCTACCGCGGTGAGGGCTTTATTGCCTGGCACCGTCGCCACTCGTTCCTGAAGCCAAGCCAGGTTGAAGTACTCGAACCCGGTGCTCTTGGGCGGCGCTGCACGGAAGTACGCATCGTCACGCAGTAGCGCCAATAGACTCTCGTCAATGCGACCGCTGTTGCCCCAGGCGCCATCGGAATCGTAAGGCTGCTTTTTATGCGACTGTATCCAGGCATCGAGCAATGTATTGCCGGGCCCTGTATCGAAACCACGGACGGGGCCGCCGCCGGTCGGCAAAATGGTGATATTCGCGAAACCGCCGATGTTCAATATCACCCGGTTCTCTCTTGCGTCGGCAAGAAAGTGCCGATGAAAGGCAGTGGCGAGCGGCGCACCTTCGCCGCCCAGCGCCAGATCCCGGCGTCGGAAATCCGCAACCGTTGTAATGCCCGTGCCCGCGGCAATGAGATTGGGATCGCCGATTTGCAGGGTATACGGCCGGTCGTTGCGTGGTTTATGGCGCAAGGTCTGGCCATGACTGCCGATTGCTCGAATTTCTTTCCGTGATACGCCGCTCTTGTTGAGCAGGTCCTCCGCAGCGCTGCGGAAGCAATCGCCGACCCAGGTATCGAGCGTGCCGATCAAATCGACTGTGCAATTTTCCGGCTTGCGGCTAGCGGTCATGAGGCACTCACGCAGAGCCTCGGGATACGGACTACTATGGGTGGCGACGGTAACGCAGCGATTGCCTCGAATGTCGAAAAGGCCCGCGTCGATGCCATCCATGCTGGTACCGGACATGAGGCCGATATAAAGCGACGTTACCGGCACGGGAATCTCATCGGGTCCTTAGTTCCCGCCATGCCAGGGCTCGCTCATCAATCCGATGCCATGGCGACCTGCGTACTTTTGAATTGCAGCAACTCTTCGAGCAATGGCTCGGCCGATGCCAGAAACTCGGCACGATATTCGTCGTGGATCGGGTCGGCTTGCGGTAAATCCACCGTGCGCGGATTGCGATGCACGCCATTCAGGCGGTATTCGTAGTGCAGATGCGGCGCGGTGGCAAGGCCGGTGGCGCCAACGTAGCCGACGGTATCGCCCTGTCGGACGCGACCATTCAGTTTTGCGGGCGCATGAAACTTGGAAAGGTGAGCATATAGCGTCGTGATGTTGCCGCCATGCTGAATGATGACTGCGTTACCGTAGCCTCCATGACGCCCGCGATGGATGATCTTGCCGTCGCCCGCTGCCTTGATCGGAGTCCCTGAAGGTGCCGCGTAATCCACACCCCGGTGTGCACGTATGGTATTCAAGATCGGGTGGCGCCGATTGGGATTGAAACTGGAACTGATGCGCGTGAAATCGACCGGTGCGCGAATGAACGCTTTACGCACACTTCTGCCGTCCGGCGTGAAATAGTCCGATCGGCCGTTCTTGTCGACAAACCGGACTGCCTGAAAGGTGCGACGATTATTGTTGAACTCGGCGGCGATTATTTCACCTGAGGTGACGAACTTGCCGTTCTGATAGATCTCTTCATACAGTATGTAGTAGTCATCGCCCTTGCGAATGTCGAGCACGAAATCGACGTCCCAGGCGAATATTCCTGCCAGGTTCATGATGAGCTTGTCCGGCATGCCGGCGGATGCAGCACTTTCGAAAAGTGAGGTTTCGATTCGTCCGTAGGCCAAACGCTTCTGGATTTCAATCGGTCGCGTGATTATTTCGGCGGCGTACCCTGACTCGCCACGCGAAACGAGCAAAGCGTTATTAATGTCGAGATCGCGATAAAGGCTGATTAACTGTCCCTCGTCGTGTTCGATGTGAAATTCATCGCCGGGTCGCAACATTCGCAGGTGCTTCCCGGCTTCCGGCAAACTGGCGATCGATGCCAGGTTTCCGAGATCGAGTTTGTGCGTGCGGAACAGCCGGTCGAGGGTGTCGCCGGGACGAACTCGAAGCTGCAGTTCGGAATAGGGCGATACCGGCTTCATTTCCGGCATCGGTTTGACGGTTGCGAGTTCGATCAACTCGAGGTCAGTATCGAGAGGCGGCAACGATGCGTCGGCAAGCGGGATTGCCGAAGCTGTACTTGCCTCAGCAGCGGCTTCGCCGGCGAGCGACGGTTCGCTCGTGGGTGAGTTGAACGCCCAGATCAGCATGAGGCCGATGAGCGGCAGACCCAGGCCAACTACAAACCATTGAAGTCTCTTGCTTTTTCCAGCTGTATCCGGGGCTGCTTGCTTGTAATCGTGAAGTAGTGGACTCACCCGACGGTTCAAGTCACTGTCCCCCTGTCGCTAGAAGCCGCTACTCTATCAGCGAGATGCACAGTGGGTCAAAGAAAGTTGTTAAAACTCATTGTGTTAATGAGTCTTCATCAAAAGGTGCCTGAATAAGCCGGTGAACCGCTGTGCAACCCCCGGGCGGCGACGGAATTCGTTCTTGCGTCTGCTTCTGGCGGTAGTTGTAATGTTACAGTTCGGCAGCCGCAAAGTGCGTGATCGTTACCCACATTATTTGCCAATGATTCCCTTATGAAGACTGCAATTGCCGAACAGCTTGACGAGCTTGCCCGCGGCACCGACGAGATTCTGCCGGACGGCGGACTCGAACAGAAACTGAAACGCAAAAATCAGCTGATCGTGAAGGCCGGTTTCGACCCCACTGCGCCGGACCTGCACATCGGCCACACGGTCTTGATAAACAAGATGCGCCAGTTTCAGAACTTCGGGCATGACGTCGTGTTTCTCATAGGCGACTTTACGGGCATGATCGGCGACCCGTCGGGCAAGAATACAACCCGGCCGCCGTTGACCCGCGAAGCCGTCGAAGAGAACGCTCGTACCTACGAGGCGCAGATTTTCAAAATTCTCGATCCCGAGCGCACGCGTGTCGAGTTCAATTCGACCTGGATGGCGCCAATGGATGCCGCCGGGCTGATACGCATTGCGGCACAGCACACAGTGGCCCGCATGCTCGAACGGGATGACTTCAACAAGCGCTTCAAGGGTGGTCAGTCCATCGCCATTCACGAGTTTTTGTACCCGCTGGTGCAGGGCTACGACTCGGTCGCGCTGCAGGCTGACGTCGAGTTGGGCGGGACCGACCAGAAATTCAATCTGCTGGTGGGCCGCCAGTTGCAGCAGAATTACGGGCAGGATCCCCAGGTCGTCATGACAACGCCGCTGCTGGTGGGCCTCGACGGCGTGCAAAAAATGTCCAAGTCGCTGGGCAACTACATTGGTATAACCGAATCGGCCGAGGAAATGTTCGGCAAGATCATGTCAATTTCCGACGACCTGATGTGGCGCTACTTCGAGGTCTTGAGTTTTCGGCCGCTGGCGGACCTCGCAGTGCTGAAGAAGTCCGTCGCAGAAGGCCGGAATCCCCGCGACGTCAAGTTTGAGCTCGGCCTGGAGATCGCGGCGAGGTTTCACGACGACAGGGCGGCCGAGCGAGCCAAAGCGGCATTTATCGCCCGGTTTCGCGAAGGCGAGATGCCTTCCGATATCGAGGAACTGTCCATACAGAGTGCGGATGGCACCCTCGGCATCGCACATGTCCTCAAGCAGGCCGGCCTGGCCGGCAGCACGACCGAGGCTTTGCGCCTCATAAGCCAGGGCGCCGTAAGAATCGATGGCGAACGAATCGAGGATCGTCGGCGGGAAATTCCGGCGGGCAGCAGCCATGTGTTTCAGGTCGGCAAGCGCAAATTTGCCAAAGTACACCTGGTCTGAAGGACGACCGTAACCAACCCTCGGGGCAGCAATCCCGCGGTTTTCCGGGTAATTCCTGAATATCGGCCCAACTGCCAATTAGTTGTTGACCCCGCAGCCGCGGTCGATATAATGCCCCGCTCGCTGAAGGCACGGTGTCCTTCAGCCAGGATCCCGATAAATAAGCAACCAGGCCCACTTTCGACAGCGCGAAAGCTGTTGTTCGGGGCATGTTCGGCTGTATAATTATCGGCCCTGTCGATCAAGCGGTTTAGCCCAAGCGGCTTGGCGCTGATCAACCTGCTCTTTAACAATTCAATCAGATAATTTGTGTGGGTGCTCGCGTTGGAGTTTGCCTTGCGGCAATGTCAAACGTGAGAACCAAGTTTAATTCTAAGTAATTTGGGGATCGCGTTCTGAGGAATAAAGCTCAAAGCTTTAAACTGAAGAGTTTGATCCTGGCTCAGATTGAACGCTGGCGGCATGCCTAACA
>JBBDJJ010000034.1:0-18570 GCA_040879925.1 Woeseia sp.
ATACCGGCCTGTCACGCCGGGGGTCGCGGGTTCGAGTCCCGTCCACTCCGCCACAATCAAGAATCGGGCCCCGCAGGGGCCCTTTTTTTGGCTTCCGCATATCGCCCGTGATACGGGCTCCTACTGTAGGAGCCCGTATCACGGGCGATAATCCACAACGCCTCACCACCTCTGTAAGAGCCCGTATCACGGGCGATAATCCACAACGCCTCACCACCTCTGTAGGAGCCCGTATCACGGGCGATAATCCACAACGCCTCACCACCCCTGTAGGAGCCCGTATCACGGGCGATGCACGGCATGAAGCACTTCTGTTCGCCCGTAATACGGGCTCCTACAGGAGACGAACATGGAGCACGACCGTTCGCCCGTAATACGGGCGCCTGCAGCAGACGAACCCTGCGTCGCCTATAACCCCTTGATTTAAAAATGCCGGCTTGGCCTCGCGAGACGCCTCCGCTATCATGCCACGCCAATATTCCGCCGAGCGTCCGCGGCACATTCCTGTATTGACCTGATCGGATCCTATGCTGCAAAACATTCGTGAACGCTTCACCGGCACCTTTGCCATTGTCTTGCTGGTATTACTCGGCCTCTCGTTCGTCTTCTTCGGCATCAGTATGCCGTTCCTGGGCGGCGGCTATGCAGCCAGGGTCGAAGGCGTCGAGATACCACTGAATCGGCTGGAGAACGCCTACCAATCGGAACTCGTGCGATTTGCCGAGTTCGGCGGTGAGCTGCAACCGGAAATCCGGCGCATGATCCGCCAAGGCGTGCTCGATAACCTCATCCGTGAAACACTGGTCGATGTCTACCTGGCCGAGTCAGGTTACCGTGTCACGGACCAGATGATCACGGACTTCATACAACGTGTGCCCGAATTTCAGGTAGACGGTCGATTTTCGAAAGAGCGTTATTTCGCCTGGCTCGACGAACGGTTGTTGACACCCACGATGTTCGAAGAAGACCAGCGCAACGCGCTGCGATTGCAACAGTTCCAGCGCGGTGTCGGTGCGACTGCGTTCATTACGCCCGCAGACTACCGCCGCTACCTCAATCTCTACGGGGAGCGTCGCAGGGCGGCAATTGCCACCTTCGATGTGGACGCGGCCGCCGAGGGTATGGAGGTCTCCGGGGAGGATATCGCCGCCTATTACGACACCAACCCAAGCGAGTTCCAGTTGCCCGAGTCGGTCGACCTGCAGTACGTCGAAGTCGATCGCACGCAACTCGCGCAGCAAGTCGAATTAAGCGAGCAGGCTATCCGCGACTACTATGAGCAATCCGCGAGCCGCTACCTGCAGGATGAACGTCGCCAGGCGCGTCATATCCTGATCGAGCTGGGCGACGACGAGAATGCGGCGGAAGAGCAGGCGCGATCGCTCGCCGAACGTGCCCGCGCCGGCGAGCCGTTCGAGGACCTGGCGCGCCAGTATTCGACGGACAGCGGCACGGCAGAGCAGGGCGGCGACCTCACCATGTCCGCAGAGTCCCAGCTTCCCGATGCGCTCGCCAGTGCGATATTCGCGATGAACGAGGGCGATATCGTCGGACCTGTGCGCAGCGATTTCGGTTTCCACGTCATTCGCCTCGATGCAATCGAGGCCGGCGGGCCGTTGCCGCTCGATCAGGTGCGCGCGGAACTCGAACGCGAGCTGCGCGAACGGGACGCGGAAGACAACTACCGGGCGCTGCAACGACAATTGTCGGGTGCACTGTTCGATGGCCTGGATATCGAGGCAATCGCAGAAGACGCCGGGCTCGAACTACGCACCGTGAACGAGTTCACGCGTGCCGGTGGCGAGCCTTTTGGCAGCAACCAGGCCGTAATCGATGCCGTGTTTGCACCGAGTGTCCTGAACGACGGTTTGATCAGCGAGATTGTCGAACTGGATGCAAATCGTGCGGCGTTGTTCAAAGTTGCGGAACACAATCCGGCTGCGCAACAACCGCTGGACGAAGTCAGCGTGCAAATCGAGAGACAACTGCGCTCGGACCGCGCTTTACAGAATATTCGGGAGCGAGCGGCACAACTGCAAGAGGCGCTGCGCGACGGCGCAGATATCCTTGAGGCCGCCCCTGAGGCAGGTGCGGAAGTCCAGCCCGCGGCGCTGTACGCGAGGCAGAGCGAAGATGCGGATGCACGAATACTGGAAGCCCTGTTTCGTGCGCAAAAGCCGACCAACGAACGGCCGACGATCGGCACGGCCGTCACTGCAGAGGGGGATCACTCCGTATTCATTGTGACCGCAGTGGTACCCGGACGACCCGAGACGATACCGTTGGCGGAACGCGATGCCGGGAAACTGCAGCTCGCCCAGGAAGCCGGAGCCGCGGAGTACACGGCATTCATACTCGAACTCGAGCGCTCGGCTGATATCGTGCGCACGGAAGACGCGCTCGCCGAGTCCGAATTTTGACGCGTACTGATGACGCGTACTAATAAGGCGCTGACCTCAATGTCAGCGTCAGGGGGACCTGCATGAAAAGACTGGCGCTGCACTGGCAGATTCTTATCGCGATCCTTTTCGCGATGCTCGCAGGCTATGCGGTCAACCAGGCGGGCGATGGCGATGCAAGCGCGCCTTCGGTGTTCGGTATCAGCTTCCTCGCAATGTTCAGCTACGTCGGGCAGCTGTTCCTCAATGCGCTGAAAATGATCATCGTGCCGCTGATCATGTCGTCGATCATTGTCGGCATGGCAGGCATCGGATCCGGCGGTAACCTTGGCGCGCTCGGCGGTCGTACCATATTCTTCTACGTCACGACCAGCATTGCCGCGATCCTCGTGGGTCTTACGCTGATCAACGTCGTCGGTCCCGGTTATGTGAACGGCGAACCCGCCGGGGAACTGCTGGCGCTGGACGCGTCGGTGGAAGACGTTGCGGCACGCGTGGAAGGCAAGGGTACCGGTGACGTGGCCGACCTGTTCCTGCGCATGATTCCCGAGAACGTCGTGATGGCGGCGGCCGAAGGCCAGATGCTCGGCATCATCTTCTTTGCGTTGCTGTTCGGCTACTTTATGACCCGCATCGGGCACGAGCTGTCGGAGCATCTGTATTCGTTCTGGGACGGCGTGTTCAACGTCATGATGCGCATGACCGAGTGGATCATGATGTTTGCGCCGATCGGCGTATTCGGACTGGTCGCCGGGGTGGTGGCGGAAACCGGCTTCGACGCCGGCCGTCCATTGGCGATTTTCGCGCTCACCGTGCTCGCCGCGCTGCTGACACACACTTTTATTATCCTGCCGCTGTTCCTGCGCGTGTTTGGCGGCGTCAATCCATGGAAGATGTATTCGGCGATGGCGCCCGCGATGCTGACCGCGTTCTCCACGGCATCGTCGTCGGCCACGCTGCCGGTCACCATGGATTGCGTGGAAAAGAATCTCGGTGTATCGAACAAGATTTCCAGTTTCGTGCTGCCGCTGGGTGCCACGGTCAACATGAACGGCACCGCATTGTATGAATGCGCCGCCGCGATGTTTCTTGCGCAGGCCTACGGGCTCGATCTCTCGTTCGGCATGCAGTTCTCGATCGTGACCATTGCGCTCCTGACTTCCATCGGCGTGGCCGGCGTACCGTCAGCCTCGCTCGTGGCCATCGCAATTATTCTGGCGGCGATCGGTTTGCCGGTCGAAGCGCTCGGTGTACTCATGGTTTTCGATCGTATTCTCGACATGGTACGCACGAGCGTGAACATTTTCGGCGACTCCTGTTGCGCCGTGATCGTCGCGCGCATGGACGGCGAGGCAACCAGCCTCGCGCGCAAACAAGCCCTGTAGGAGCCCGTACCACGGGCGATAACCCGCAACTTAACAATTACCACCTGTAGGAGCCCGTACCACGGGCGAGATAAACCGCAACCTGTCCTGTAGGAGCCCGTATCACGGGCGATTCTGCGCTGGTATTCATTAAGCCCGGTCGCCCGTGATACGGGCACCTACAGAGTTCTAATTGTTGGAGCGCGCCATGCGCGCGAATGAGACATCCTTTCCAATGCCCGACACCCCTAAACACCGCATCTGTCACATCAACCTCGCAACCGGCTTTCGCGGCGGCGAGCGGCAGACCGAACTGCTGATCCGCGAACTGGCGGCGCGCGGTTGGCAGCAGCGCCTGGTCGCCCGCAAGGGCGACAAACTGGCCGCACGCTGCCGCGCTATCGACAGGCTGCAAATCGCCGAAGTCCTGCCAAATCCGTTGCTGGCCGCGATTGCTGCGCGCCGGACATCGCTGGTACACGCGCACGAGGCACGCGCCGTGTATTCAGCATGGCTGTTAAAACGATTGCGGCGGACGCCGTACATCCTGACACGCCGCATCGAACATGCAACTCGTGACACCAGGCTTCGCGCGAATGCCTATCGTGCCGCCGATCGCGTAGTCGCGATTTCGCAGTCGATTGCAAGAACCATTGAGGCGCACTACCCGGAAATGCGCTGCCCGATCGTGCCGTCGGCGCATGCCGACATGGCGCACGGCCGTGCGGGTTTGACCGATTTCCGTCCGGACCTGGAGGGCAAAACGGTCATCGGACATCTCGGCGAACTCGATCACAGCCATAAGGGCCAGCGAACGATTATCGAAGCTGCGCGGCAGTTCCAGGAATCGCGTCCGGAACTGCATTTCATGTTGCTGGGGACCGGCAAGGACGAGACTGAGTTTCGTCGCGCCGCGGAGGGGCTCGATAATATTGAATTCGTCGGCTTTGTCGACAACGTCGCGGATTACCTGGCGCGGTTCGATCTGTTCGTCTTTCCGTCCCTGCACGAAGGGCTCGGCTCGTCATTGCTCGACGCCCTCTGCTTTGGCCTGCCGATCGTTGCCACGCGCGTCGGCGGCATCCCGGAACTCGTAGAGCACGAGGTCAACGGACTGCTTATCGCGCCCGAGCAGCCGGGAGAACTGGTCGCTGCAGTGCAGCGCTTATCGGGCGATGCGCAGTTGCGAGCGTCGATGAGCCGCAATAATCGGGAGAAGGCAACGCGCTATACCGCCGCGCGCATGGCGACATCCTACGAATCCATCTACCGCGAGATCCTGTCGTAGGAGCCCGCCCCTGTAGGAGCCCGTATCACGGGCGATTTGCACGGCCGCGAGAATTACCCGGCGTATCGCCCGTAATACGGGCTCCTACACTCGCTCGTCGTCATCCAGGTGCATGCCGATGGTGTTGTATCCACCGTCCACATACAGGATCTCGCTCGATATCCCCGCCGCGAGATCGGAGCACAAAAACGCAGCCGCGTTACCCACGTCCTCCGGCGTCACGTTGCGACGAATGGGCGACACCTGTTCCACATGCGCCAGCATCTTGCGAAACCCGGCGATTCCCGCAGCGGCAAGCGTCTTGATGGGCCCGGCGGAAATGCCGTTCACCCGAATGCCGCGCGGCGCGAGATCGGCGGAGAGAAATCGTACGTTCGCCTCGAGACTGGCTTTTGCAAGTCCCATGACGTTGTAATTGGGTACGGCGCGCACGGCGCCGAGATACGTAAGCGTGAGGATGGACGAACTGCGTCCCTCCATCATCGGCAGAAACGCTTTCGCCAGTGCGGCCAGGCTATAGCTCGAAATGTCATGCGCAATCTGGAAGCCTTCACGCGTGACGCTTTCGATGTAGGTACCCGCAAGCTGCTCGCGCGGCGCAAAACCGACCGAATGCACCAGCACTTCGAAACCGTCCCATTCCTTGCCGAGCGATTTCACCAGCGCGGCAATTTCATCGTCAGAGGCAACGTCGAGCGGGTAGGTCAGTGTCGAGCCGAGTTCTTCGGCCATGCCTTCGACACGCGGCTTGAGTTTGTCGTTCTGATAGGTAAACGCCAGTTCGGCGCCCTCGCGCTTGAATGCCTGCGCGACGCCCCACGCGATCGAACGTTTGCTCGCGAGCCCGACGATCAACGCGCGCTTGCCTGCCATGAAACCCATGCTCTGTCCCCGTGCGGAAGAATGAGACGACGATTCTAGCAGGTTGGGAGAAATCGCCCGTGATACGGGCTCCTACAGGAACCCGTATCACAGGCGCTAGACGAACACGTTTCAACAGCCCCCTGTAGGAGCCCGTATCACGGGCGATAAAGCATTCAGGAGCCCGTATCACGGGCGATAGACGAAGACGTTGCAACCGCCCCCTGTAGGAGCCCGTATCACGGGCGATAAAACATTCCGAATCAGCTCGACTGCTGCGTCACGTCCACGTACATCATGAGCTTCTGCCCGGGACGCAGAATGTTGTTCTTGTCGATGTTGTTCCAGCGTACCAACTCGGACACGGTCACCCGAAAGCGACTCGCGATCAGGTACAGCGAGTCACCGCGCCGTACCGTGTAATTCAGCTTGCGCGTTGTCGCATTGCGCATCGGACCGCCGGCCGGTGCGGCCCCTTTAGTCCACACCACGAGCTTCTGTCCGATCGACAACGTATCGCGCGGCGCCATTGCGTTCCACGCCGCAACCTGGCGCGTAGTGACGCCGTAGCGCCGGCCGATCGACCAGAAACTCTCTCCGGCGCGCACGTGATGTTCGACGCGCGTGCCGTCGCGTTCACGGTTTTGCGTTGTTTCGCGGCGTGCGGCTGCGCTCTTGCTGTAGGCATCGAGCGGCTTGCTGGCGATCGGCACGGTGATGTGCTGACCCGCGCGAATGGTGTTGCCCGAGATACCGTTGGCGTTGCGAATCGCCGCGATCGTGGTGTGATAGGTCGTGGCGATACCGGACAAGGTCTCGCCCGGACGAATCTTGTGCCGTTGCCAGCGCAGCCGCTCATTGTCGGGTACCGCGGCGAGCGCTTGGCCGAAGTCATCGGCGACATCGATCGGCAATACGAGCCGGTGCGGCCCGGCCGGATCGGTCGCCCAGTTGTTGAAGCCCGCGTTGTAGGCGTACAGGGTGTCGACATCGAGGCCGGCAAGCTCCGCTGCCAGCGCCAGGTCGAGTTGCCCGCCGACGTCCGCCGTCACAAACTGCGGTTCGTCCTGGAGGTCGGGCAGGGTAATGCCCAGCGCGGCGGGATCGCGCACCAGCGTCACCAGCGCCAGCAAACGCGGCACGTAAGCGCTGGTCTCCTTGGGGACGGTGAGGTTCCAGAAATCCGTCGGCTTGCCGGCAGCCCGGTTGCGGCGCAGCGACCGGCCGATATTGCCTTCGCCGGCGTTGTACGACGCCACCGCGAGCAACCAGTCACCGTCCATCAGTTCGTTCAGGTACTGCAGGTAGCTCAACGCACCGGCGGTCGAGTCAACGACGTCGCGGCGTCCGTCGTACCACCAGTTCTGGCGGATGCCGAAACGCGTGGCCGTACCGGGGATGATCTGCCAAAGGCCGGCCGCGCGACCATGCGAATAGGCAAACGGGTCGTAGGCGCTTTCGACGATCGGCAACAGCGCCAGTTCGAGGGGCAGACCTCGCGCTTCGAGTTCGTCGGCGATGTACGGCATGTAACGCTGTGCGCGTTCGAACACGCGCACGACGTAAGTCGGGTTACGCAGGAACCAGTCGAGTTCGGTTTGCACCCGGCGATTCATCACCGGTTCCAATGTGAAGCCGGTGCGCAGTCGCGACAACAGGTCGATTGCCTGCGATTGCACCTGGATTTCCGGCGCGAGATACGTCTCGAGTTCCTGCAACAAGGTGTCGTCGGGCCGGGTGTCCCAGCGCAACTGGCCCGAATTGGCGGCGACCACGCCGGTGGCGAGCGCAGGTACAGACTCGGCCGCCCGCAGTCCGCTTGTCGCCAGCAGGAGACAGAGGCATAACAGGAACGGCACGCGCGGCAATTGCTTGTTGTTCGCGGGGCGCATGCGGGTATCCTACGCAGAGAGACGCAAGCTGCAAAGCACGCGTTTCACAACTGCGACCCGATCGTCAAAAATTCCGACAAAACTGTGACAGGCTCATGTCATGATGCATAGCTCGCCAAGCCAGGCCACGACTGCGATTGCGCACTGGCTGACCAGCGAACTCGGCCAGTCGCTGCAGCAGCTCGAAGCGCGTATTGTCGAGCAGGCACTGGACGGCGTCTTCGGCGAGCAATGCCTGCAGCTCGGGCTGTGGGGCGAGTCGCGCAGCTTCCTGAAATTTGCGCGGACGCAGCGCTGCGGATCGATTGCGCCATGCGAGGGCGGTGGCGATGGCGCCCTGCCGAGCGTCTTCGGCGAGTTGCATCAGTTGCCGGTAGCGAGCGACAGCATCGATGCGGTCATCCTGCCGCACACGCTCGAGTTCAGCGATCGGCCGCACGCGATCCTGCGCGAAGTGCAGCGCGTATTGCGCTCGGACGGCCACCTGATTGTCCTCGGATTCAAGCCAGGGGGATTGTGGGGTCTGCGGCGCCTGCTGCCCGGTGCCGCACTGCCGCCCGCCATCGATAGCCTCATCTCCGATCGCCGCATGACGGACTGGCTGGAACTGCTCGACATGCGCATCCAGTTGCGCGAGCGCTATTTCTTCCGCTGGCCGGTGTCCGGCAATCGCGGCAGTGGGTCGCCGGTATGGGAGCGACGCGGCCAGCGCTGGTGGCCCGAGCTCGCCGCCTGTTACATGTTGAAGGCGCAAAAGCGGGTGATTACATTGACGCCGGTGCGTAAACCGTGGCGCATGCAGCCCAAGGTCGTAGGTGGACTGGTCGAACCGACTTCGCGCGTCACGCGTATTCACGTCGACCGCGAGTGAGCCCGGCCCCGGTTTGAACAAGTCGGTCAATATCTACACCGACGGCGCCTGCCGCGGCAATCCCGGTCCGGGCGGCTGGGGCGCACTGCTGGTGGCCGGCGATCGGCGCAAGACCCTGCATGGCGGCGAGCGCGAGACCACCAACAACCGCATGGAACTGACGGCGGCGATCGAGGCACTGAACGCGCTCAAGGGCCGGCAGCGGGTGATCCTGCATACCGACTCGCGCTACGTCATGGACGGCATCCGCGAGTGGCTGGCGGGGTGGAAAGCGCGCGGCTGGAAGACCGCCGCGAAGAAGCCTGTGAAAAACCAGGATTTGTGGCAAGCGCTGGACGAGGCGGTGTCGCGCCACGATGTGGCATGGCGCTGGGTGAAGGGTCACGCGGGGCATCCGGGCAATGAAGAGGCCGATGCGCTGGCGAATCGCGGCATCGACGAGTTGGCGTGAGTGCTTGACCGCGAGTGCTTGACCGTGAGTGCTTGACGATGAATCGCCCGTGATACGGGCTCCTACAAGCGCAGTGTAGGAGCCCGTATCACGGGCGAAAAGTCCGCCACCGCATCGATCCCCCTTGTAGGAGCCCGTATCACGGGCGATTAACGTACAATCTCGCTCCATGCGCCAGATCGTCCTCGACACCGAAACCACCGGCCTTTCCACCGCCCAGGGCCACCGCATCATCGAAGTGGCCGGCATCGAGATGATCAACCGCCGCTTCACCGGTCGCGAATACCAACGCTTCATCGACCCCGAACGCGACATCGACGAGGGCGCCGAGCGCGTGCATGGCATCAGCCGCGCCGACCTCAAAGGGCAGCCGCGCTTCGCGGATATCGCTGACGAATTGCTGGATTTCATTCGCGACGGCGAGTTGGTGATCCACAATGCCGATTTCGACGTCGGCTTTCTGGAATACGAACTGCAGCTCATGCAGCATGCAGAGCCGCGGATCAGCCAGCACGCGACTGTACTGGATACCCTGGCGCTGGCGCGCGAGCTGCACCCCGGTCAGCGCAACAGCCTCGATGCACTGTGTAAACGCTACCAGGTTGATGCCTCGCGACGTGACGTGCACGGCGCGCTGATCGACGCCGAGCTGCTGGCAAACGTGTACCTGGCGATGACCGGCGGGCAGACCGCCTTATGCCTGGATGCTGAAACCACGACGACAGCGCCGTTGGACGGCGAATCCGGATCAGGCGTGCCGCGGGTCGATCTGCACCTGTTGGTGCGCCGCGCCAACTCCGAGGAGCTCATCGCTCACGAAGCCTTTCTGGACCGCATCGAAAAAGCAGCGAACGGTGAAAGCCTGTGGCGCAAACTCGGCCTCCCATGACCCCGGCACTACCTACGCGGCAAACCAATACCTACGAATTTCAAGCTGCCGACCCCGGCACTACCTACGAACGTTCGACCCCGGCACTACCTACGGCACTACCTACGAACGGTCGACCCCGGCACTACCTACGGGGGTTTTGCGAACGGTGTTCACGAATCGGTTGGCAGGATGTGATAAACAGGCGCACGAATTCTTTTCTTCAAGGCACGGTATGACTTTCGACATCAAAAAAATACGCATTGGAGTGGTTGGTCTGGGCTATGTCGGCCTGCCGCTTGCGGTGGAGTTCGGCCGCAAATACCCGACTGTCGGCTTCGATGTCAAGGAAGCGCGCATCAAGGAGCTGGAGTCGGGCAAGGATTCAACGCGCGAAGTCTCCAGCGACGAACTGAAAAACGTAACTCACCTGAGCTTCACGTCCGATGCGGACGGCATCAAAGATTGCAATTTCTACATCGTCACGGTGCCGACCCCGATCGGCGACGGCAACCGGCCGTTACTGACTCCTCTCAAGATGGCCAGCATCGCCATCGGTGGCGTGCTGAAACAGGGCGATATCGTCGTTTACGAGTCCACTGTCTACCCGGGTGCGACGGAAGAGTTCTGCGTACCGTTCCTCGAACAGCAATCCGGCCTCAAGCTGAACAAGGACTTCTACGTCGGCTACAGCCCCGAGCGCATCAACCCCGGCGACAAGGAACATCGCCTGCCGACCATCCTGAAGGTCACCTCGGGCTCAACGCCCGAAGTCGCCGACTACGTCGATACCGTATATCGATCAATTATTACTGCCGGCACGCACAAGGCGTCGAGCATCAAGGTCGCGGAAGCCGCCAAGGTGATCGAGAACACGCAGCGCGACGTCAACATCGCACTGGTCAACGAACTCGCGATGATTTTCGAACGCGTGGGCATCGATACCGAGGAAGTACTCGAAGCGGCTGGCACCAAATGGAATTTCCTGCCGTTCCGCCCGGGCCTGGTGGGCGGCCATTGCATCGGCGTGGATCCGTATTACCTCACGTACAAGGCGCAGCAGCTTGGCTACAACCCGGAGATGATTCTCGCGGGACGGCGCATCAACGACAATATGTCAATCTACATTGCCTCGCGCATCGTCAAGCTGATGTTGGCGAAAGGGCTTCAGCCTCTGAAATCGCGCGTACTGGTATTGGGCCTGACCTTCAAGGAAAATTGCCCGGACGTACGTAATACCAAAGTCATCGACATTGTCCGTGAACTCAAGACCTATGGCTCGCTCGTCGATGTGCACGACCCCTGGGTGGATGCCGAGATTGCGAAAGAAGAGTACCGCGTGGAAATGGCTACGAACCCGGAGCAGGGTGCGTACGATGTTGTCGTGCTGGCCGTCGCGCATCGCGAGTTCCGCGACATGGGTAGCGATGGCATACGCGCGTACGGCAAACCCGGCTCTGTCGTCTATGACATTAAATATCTGTTGCCAAGCGACCAGGCCGATGACCGGCTTTGACACCAGACGTAAAGTAACAGGGACGTTTGCATGAAAGTACTGGTTACCGGCGCCGCGGGCTTTATAGGTTCGGTCACGGCACGACAATTGGCGGAGCGTGGCGAGACGGTCATTGGACTCGACAACTTCAATGACTATTACGATGTCGGCCTGAAGAACGCGCGCGCGGCGCTGCTCGAGCCCTACGATAACTTTCGCATGGAGCGCCTCGATCTCGTTGATCGCAACGGTATTGATCAACTGTTCGCGCGCGAAAAGTTCGACAAAGTGGTGCACCTGGCAGCGCAGGCCGGAGTACGTTATTCGCTGGAGAATCCGCATTCCTATATCGACAGCAATATCGTCGGGACGCTGCACATACTGGAGGGTTGCCGGCACCATGGTGTCCAGCACCTGGTTTATGCATCGTCGAGTTCCGTGTACGGCGCGAACACGGCAATGCCGTTCTCAATACATCACAACGTCGACCATCCGCTGGCACTCTATGGTGTCACCAAGAAAGCCAACGAGCTGATGGCGCACAGTTACTCGAACCTGTACGGTTTGCCGACAACGGGTTTGCGGTTTTTCACGGTGTACGGCCCTTTTGGTCGACCCGACATGGCGTTGTTCATGTTTACGCGCAACATCATCGAAGGCAAACCCATCGATGTCTTCAATTACGGCAATCACAAACGGGATTTCACTTACGTCGATGACATTGTCGAAGGTGTCATCCGCACGATGGATCACACGGCCGAGCCGAACGCCGATTGGGATGCCGCGGCTCCGGATCCGGGCACCAGTCGCGCGCCGTACCGCATTTACAACATCGGTAATCAGAAGCCGGTCGAGTTGATGCGCTATATCGAAGTGATTGAAGAATGCGTGGGGAAAAAGGCAGAGAAGAATATGCTGCCTTTGCAACCCGGCGACGTCCCGGACACCTGGGCCGACACCGAGGACCTGTCGAATGACGTGGGCTACTCGCCAAGCACGCCGATCGAGGTCGGTGTGAAGAACTTCGTCGATTGGTATGTTGATTATTACAAGGTCACGTTGTAGCCAAAAATCGCCCGTGGTACGGGCTCCTACAAAAAACCCCTGTAGGAGCCCGTACCACGGGCGATAAATTCCCCCAACGATTCGACCCCCCTGTAGGAGCCCGTACCACGGGCGATATGCGATGATTGCGCCCTGACGTTAATCGCCCGTAATACGGGCTCCTACAGGGGTAACACCTCAACCACCATGGCGAAGAAAAAGGCAAAACCGCACACGCTGACCCCCCGCCACCCCGTCGACCTCCCGGCCTGGCAATCGCTGGCAGCCCATCACCGCCAGGACATCCGCCCGAAAACCCTTGCCGACCTGTTCGCCCGCGACCGCAAGCGTGCGGCGAACTACACCCTGTCAACCGGCGACCTGACTCTCGACTACTCCAAAAACCTGCTGAACGCGGCCACCCGCAAGCTGCTGCTCAAACTGGCACGCGAAGCGAAAGTCAGCGCTGCAATTGACGCCATGTTTTCGGGCGATGTCATCAACACGACCGAAAACCGTCCCGCGCTGCACGTCGCCCTGCGCGCCAAGATGTCGGACCGCGTAGCGCACGAGCGGCGCGATATTGCCGACGTCTGGCGCGTCCTCAACCAGCTCGAACAATTCGTCAACGCCATCCACGACGGCAGCCTGCGCGGACACACCGGTGCCCGCTTCACCGACATCGTCAACATCGGCATCGGCGGGTCGGACCTCGGCAACTCCATGATCGCAAAGGCTTTACGGCCATACTGGCGAGCCGGCATGCGCTACCATCCGGTCTCCAACATCGACGGCACGCAACTCGCAGACCTGCAAAAGGAACTCGACCCGAAGACAACGCTGATCGTCATCTGCTCGAAAACGTTCACGACCCTGGAAACGATGACGAATGCGAACGCAGCCCGAGCCTGGATTATCGAGGCACTGGGACGCGATGCGCTGAAGAAACATTTTGTCGCGGCCTCGACCAACCACCAGGCGATGGATGCCTTCGGCATCAACCCCGACTACCGGTTCGGTTTCTGGGATTGGGTCGGCGGGCGCTATTCCCTGTGGTCGGCGGTGGGCCTTTCGCTGGCGCTGGTGATCGGCACGGAAAACTTCCAGGCATTGCTGAACGGCGCGCGGCGCATGGACCTGCATTTTCGCCAGACGCCGCTCGCCGGGAACATGCCGGTGCTCATGGCGCTGATTGCCATCTGGAACAACAATTTTCTGGGCGCGGAATCACAGGCGATTCTGCCCTACGACAACCGTCTCGAACGCTTTCCCGCGTTCCTGCAACAGTTGCAGATGGAGAGCAACGGCAAGTCCGTGCGCCGCGACGGTCGGCCGGTGAAGTGCAAGACCGGTATGGTCATCTGGGGTGAGGCGGGCTCGAACGCGCAGCATTCCTTCTACCAGTTGCTGCATCAGGGCACGCGGCTGATCCCGGCCGATTTCATTTTGCCGGTGCAATCGTCCGGCGCTACGCAGGCACAACAGGATCTCGCTATCGCCAATTGCCTGGCACAGAGCGAGGCGCTGATGGACGGCTATTCGAAAGAGCAGGCGATCGCCGACCTGCGCGCAGCAGGAATGTCAGCGGCCGAAGCAAAAGAATTGGCCCCGCACAAGGTGCACGCCGGCAATCAGCCGAGTAACACGATCCTGTTGCCTCGCCTCACGCCGGAGACCCTGGGTCAGCTCATCGCGTTGTACGAACACAAGGTATTCGTCGAAGGCCACATCTGGGGCATCAATTCGTTCGACCAGTGGGGCGTGGAGTTGGGGAAGAAGCTGGCGACGGGTTTGAGCGATGCCGTGACCGATTCGGCGCGCTACGAAGGAAAAAATTCCTCTACCAGGGCGTTGCTCGAACGAATTGAGAGCCTGCGCGGCTGAATACGCCCCAAGGTTTGATCGCAGCGTTTGAATGAAAGGCCGTTGGAGCGCGCCCCGCGCGCGACCGGGACAGGTTCAGCCGCTACCCTTGAGAGATCGTCCCGCCCGCGGCCGGGAAAATCGAGCGAACCGGCTTTCGAGTTTCCTTCCCCAATCGATCCAGCCGAGTCGGCAACATGCCGCCGGCGAGGAGGATGCTTACAAGCCGGGCACGTAGCTCGCGGTCGTCACGGTGGGACCCCCACGCATCGCGCTCATCCACGATGCGATCGAGAAGGGCCGTCGATTCCTCGCCAAGACAATGCTCACGCCGGGTGGCGCCCAGGCTGATGTACAGATACCAGTAGCGTTTGCCGTTGACGGTCTTTGATTTGAAAGAGATGTTCGAGCCGTCCGACAGCGGATGCATGCAGTTCTGCATCAGTTCGCTTTACTGGACGGACAGGCAAATGTTCGATCGGGTTCATCGTGGCGTTTATACCGCAACTCAATCGATGTTGCGGTATAAAAACAAGCAGTTGTTATTCAACAGATAAATCAGAATTTGGACGTACTTTGCACTCGGTTTCCTCACTTTATTGCCGCCTTTATACACCGCAACTTACCGGCAAGCTGCCCGGGCTTGTCGCTCGCCCCCTGTGATTAGCGGCAAGGCGCCCGGAGCGCGGCGCGAATCCTGACGGCAATCGCCCGTGATACGGGCTCCAACAGCGGTTCTATTGCCACCTGTAGGAGCCCGTATCACGGGCGATCCCACGCCGCATCACCACCCCGTGCAGGAGCCCGTATCACGGGCGATCCCGGGCACGACGCAACCATTTCCACTACCATGCACGCCTTCTTTGCGGACTCCAGGGCACAGCGCACCATGCAGGTTCAGGCTACATCGATAAAGCATCGACTCTATGCATTTGCGCTCGTTGCCCTGAGCCTCGTTTCAGCCACCCACGCCGCCAACCCCCTGATACCCGCCGGCGACGGTTCCCTGCGACACGACATCCAGTTGCTTGCCGATGCCGGCATCGTCCGCGGCCCGGTGACGTCGTGGCCGCTCGCGTGGGGGCCAATACTCGCGGACATCAATCGCAGCGACCGCGACCGACAATTAACGAGTGCACTTGCTGCTGCGCTGGCCCGCGTTCGCCAGCGGGCCGCCTGGGAAACCCGCGTCGGCGAATTGCAGTACCGCGCAGGCTTGGCTGCCGCCGAGAGCCCAACCCGCATCCGCCCGTTCGCCGCCACGCCGCGCGACTCCGGCGAAGTAACGGCCGGCTTTTCATGGATCGGCGATCGCTTCAGCATCGAACTCAACGGGCAGGCCGCATCCTCGCCGGATGACGGCGAGGAATTTCGCGCCGACGGCAGCCTCATCGCCGTCACTCTCGGCAACTGGTCGATTGCTGCCAGTACGCTGGATCGCTGGTGGGGACCGGGTTGGGACGGCAGCCTGATCCTGTCCAACAACGCACGCCCGATTCCCGCGCTAACAATCGACCGCACGTTTACCGACGCATTCGCGACAAAATGGCTCAGCTGGATCGGCCCGTGGGATGTCAGCGTGCTTTTCGGCCAGATGGAAAGCGAGCGTGAAGTTCCGGAAGCGCAGTTGTTCGGTTTCCGCTTCAACTTCCGGCCGATCCCGTCGCTCGAGATCGGCCTGTCACGCACGGCGCAATGGTGCGGGGAAGGGCGTCCCTGCGATCTCGGCACCTTCGGTGACCTGCTGATCGGTCGCGACAATCGCGGCGGCAGTGGTATCGATATCGACAACGAACCCGGCAACCAGCTGGCCGGCCTCGATTTCCGTTGGGCGTTCAACGCATATGAAGCGCCATTGGCGGTATACGGCCAGTTTATCGGGGAAGACGAGGCGGGCGGCTTTCCCAGTAAATTCCTGGGGCAGGGAGGCATCGAAGCGAGCGGCACCTGGCGCGATCGATGGTCGTGGCGCGGCTTCGGCGAACTCGCAATTACGAAGTGCCGCTTTTACCAGTCGGATGCCGATTACAACTGCGCTTACAATCACAGCATTTACCGAACAGGTTACCGCTATCGCGGCCGCAGTGTCGGGCACGGCAGCGACAACGACTCAAGAATTTTTTCGACCGGATTGTTTCTAGTGAATGAAGCCGACACCCAATGGCAGTTGCTCGCGCGCTTCGGTGAGTTGAATCGCGGTGGCGCACCCGATGCTCGCCATACGTTGACAGCAACGCCGCAGGACATCGCGAGTCTTGACCTGTCGCACAGCCGCGTGTTCCGCTTTGGCGTGATCGACATTGGTGCAGGCGTTGAGCGCATCGACGACTCTGTATCCGGGGCAACCGACAATGACGTGAGAGCCTTCATCCAGTGGCGTACCTCCCGATGACCCCTGTAGGAGCCCGTATCACGGGCGATTTATCGTTCGCAACGCCGGGTTCAAAATCGCCCGTGATACGGGCTCCTACGGCGGTCTTATTCATCCTCTGTGTGCTGCTCGCGTTGCCAGCCGCCGCCGATCCCTGGGCGCCCCCCGGCGACCCGCGCCTGCGTCACGACCTGCAACTCCTGAACGATGCCGGTGCCACCAACCTCCCGCTCGCCACCTGGCCACTCTCCTGGGGCGATATCGGCCGCGGCCTTGCCAATATTGACAATACCGACCAAAGCAAGCTCTCGCCCGCCGCCCGATCCGCCTACGCACGCCTGAACGAACAACTCCGCTGGGAAACCAGAAGCAACGAACTCCAATTGCGCGTATCCGCCGCTGGCGCCGTCGAACCCCGCGTCATCCGCTCGTTCGAAAACACGCCGCGCGAAGAAGGCGAGCTCTCCGGCGGACTTAGCTGGCTCGGAGACCGCTTTGCCATAAAGCTCAACGCCACATTCGCCGCCAACCCTTTCGATGGCGATGAAATTCGCCCAGACGGCAGCTACGTCGGCGTGGTGCTCGGTAACTGGATGCTTTCGGCCGGCTGGCAGGAACGCTGGTGGGGACCGGGCCGGGACGGCAGCCTTATCCTCGGCAGCAACGCACGTCCGTCCCCCGGGCTGGCCATCCAGCGCAACATGAGCACCCCATTCGAGAGCAAGTGGCTGAGCTGGATAGGCCGGTGGACACTCACAACGTTTATGAACCAGCTTGACGACGATCGGGTCATTAACGACGCGCTTCTGTTCGGTCTGCGTGTCACCTTCCGGCCCATCGATGCGCTGGAAATCGGCCTGTCGCGGACGGCGCAGTGGTGCGGCGACGATCGTCCCTGCGGTTTCGACACCTTCACCGATCTGCTGATCGGCAACGACAACCGCGGCGTCAATGTCGACGCCGATGACGAACCCGGCAATCAGCTCGCCGGCATCGATATGCGCTGGTCTCTCCCCGGATCAATACCAATCGCGCTGTACATGCAATGGATCGGCGAGGACACACGCCGCGGCGGCCCGGAGATCGGCTCCTGGCTGCGGCAAGCAGGCATCGAGCACTGGGGACGCATCGGCGGTCTCGATCAGCGAACACACCTGGAAGTATCGGATACCAGTTGCCGCGAAGGCGGTTTCGGCTTCAGCGACCTGAAACCGAACTGCGGCTATCAGCATTCAATCTACCGATCGGGTTATCGCTACAACGGACGAGTGATGGGTCACGGCAGCGATGACGACAGCCGGACCTATTCACTGGGGTCAACATTGGTACAATCCGCCGGTCACAGCTGGAATCTCACCTTGCGATACATGGAATTGAACCGGGCCGGCACCCCCGATGCACGCCATTCGCTGACGGCCACGCCGCAAGACCTCGCCGATCTGCAATTGAGCCACGACCGGCTGACACGCTACGGCCGCTTTCACGCAGGCATCGGCGTCAGCCACCGCGACGATGAGCTGAGCGGCGACACCACCACCGACGTAAGCGGCTTCCTCCAATGGGTGCTCGAATGACCCCCCCCTGTAGGAGCCCGTACCACGGGCGACATTCCACAACGCACGTTTCACCCCAGCACCCCCCCTGTAGGAGCCCGTACCACGGGCGATCCGCGATAATCGCCGCGCTGCTTTTTATTACTTTCGCCATAGCCGCGACCTGGACCACCCCCGCCCAGGCCCAGCAACCCACCGCCGAACAAATGCGCATGATCAACCAGCTGCCACCGGCCCAACGCCAGCAGGC
>JBBDJJ010000035.1:0-90767 GCA_040879925.1 Woeseia sp.
AGAGGACTTGAACCTCCACGGGGTTTCCCCCACTGGCACCTGAAGCCAGCGCGTCTACCAATTCCGCCACCTCGGCCAGGCCGTACCGCGTACAATTGCGGTCCTTGCGGGTGGCGCACTGTACTCAAACGTCACTGATACTGTCAATTCGACCGGCTTGTCCGAATGAGTGAGCATTTTGAAAGAACCAGGTAAAACGAAGTCAGCGGCGGCAAAAGGCGGCCGCTACAAGCATCCCGTCCCGGGGCGTAACGAATTATTGCAATTCCTGCGCGACGCCGGCCAGCCGCTGGTGCTGGCCAGGATCATGCAGGGATTTGCGTTAAAGGGACAGCGCGCGCAGGCTGCACTGGTCGACACACTCGGCCGTATGGTGCGGGCAGGCCAGATCATCGAGAACCGGCGCCACGAATACTGCCTGGCCGAGAAACTGGAGCTCGTCAGCGGCATTGTCAGCGCCCATCGAGACGGGTTCGGGTTTGTAATTCGCGGAGACGGCGAGCAGGACGTTTACCTGTCCGCACGAGAAATGCGTTCGCTGATCGACGGCGACCGGGTGGCCATCAAGGTGTCGGGGAAAGATTTCCGCGGCCGTCCGGAAGGGCGACTGGTGGAAATCCTTGAACGGGGAACGCAGGACATCGCCGGCCAGTTCATTCGGGAACGCGGCATAGGCATTGTCATTCCGGACAACCCGAAAATTTCGCACCGGGTACTCATTCCGCAAGGCGAGTCCGGATCGGCGCAGCCGGGGCAGATCGTCGTCGCAGAAATTCTCGACTACCCGACCGATGCTGAACAGGCAACCGGCCGTATTGTCCGTGTCATCGGCGAACCCGCACAGCAGGGTATCGCTACCGATATCGCGATTCACGCCCACGGAATTCCGGAAACCTGGCCAACCGCCGTCGAGAAGGAAATTCGCCAGTTCGGCAAGTCCGTGCCAAACGCCGACAAAAGGGGTCGAACCGATTTTCGTACGCTGCCGCTGGCGACGATCGATGGCGCGGATGCGCGGGATTTCGACGATGCGGTCTATTGTGAACCGGCATCGAATGGCTGGCGGTTGGTGGTAGCCATAGCGGACGTCGCTCATTATGTCGAAGTCGGCACAGAACTGGACCGCGAGGCCATACGGCGCGGCACGTCCGTGTATTTTCCAAACCGCGTCGTGCCGATGCTGCCTGAAGTTCTGTCGAACGAATTGTGTTCGCTCAAGCCGGACGTCGATCGACTTTGCATGGTGTGCGACATGCACATCGATTCGGCCGGCAATGTGACACGCTCGCGATTCGAAAACGGGTTGATGCGTTCGGCGGCGCGACTTACCTACAGCCAGGTAGCCGATTTTCTGTCCACCGAGGATCCTGCGCCGATCCCGCGGGCCGTGCAGGCGAGCCTGATGAATCTGCACGCGCTATATAAGGCGCTTGCCGAAGCGCGGCAAGTTCGCGGTGCCGTCGAACTCGACATTCCGCAAACACGAATCGAACTCGACAGTTCGGGTGCGGTCAGCCGCATTCTGTCGGTGCCGCGAAACGATGCGCATCGGCTGATCGAAGAGTGCATGATCGCGGCCAACGTACAGGCGGGCAGCTTTCTCAAGAAGCATCGCATTCCGGGCTTGTACCGCGTGCACGCGCGGCCGGATCCGGATCGCTTTGCCGATCTTCGGCAGTTCCTGACGACACTCGGCTTAAAGGTGCCGCATCCCGATCATGTGGAACCGCGACATTTCAATCACCTGTTGCAACAAGTCGCGGACCGCCCGGATGCGCAAACGATTTCGGTAGCGATGCTGCGTTCGATGATGCATGCAGAATATACGCCAAAGAACATCGGCCATTTCGGACTAGCGCTGGATACCTACGCGCATTTCACGTCACCGATCCGGCGCTACCCGGATCTGCTCGTCCATCGCGCCATACGGCACATTATCGGTGGCGGCAACGCGGGTAGCTATCGTTACGCGCCTGGTGACATGGAGCGTCTCGGCGCAATCTGTTCGGCACACGAGCGGCGCGCTGAGGAAGCGACGCGAGATGTCGAAGCACGACTCAAGTGTCAGTTCATGCAGGACAAGGTGGGCGGTGAGTATGACGGTGTCGTCACCGGCGTCACAAATTTCGGCGTCTTCGTGCAATTACTCGATCCGCAGATCGACGGCCTGGTGCATGTCACCAGCCTGGAGAACGATTACTACCATTTCGACGCCGGCGCGCTGACGCTGGTCGGAGAGCGCACCGGCAAACGCTATACGTTGGGCGATCGATTGCGAGTGGTGGTTGCGCGGGTCGATCTCGACAGCCGTCGTATCGATTTTCGCCTGAGCGGGGCTGAGGGAGAGGCATCCGTCGCCGGGCGGGGCGGTAGCGTATCGCGCGGGCGGCCGGGCAGCGGGCGGCCGGGCAGCGGGCGGCCGGGCAATCGTTCACGCCGGAAAAAATGAGCGAGTGGGGATGAGTAAGGCCCGCTATGTGACCGGCTTGCGGGCGGTTGAACAACTGCTGGCTTCTACCGGCAGCGATGTGCGGCGGATTTTCGCGGAATATCGAACGCCGAACCCACGTGTGCAGGCGATCATCGATGCCGCTAACGCCCGCGGCATCGATGTGCAGCCCGCCAATCGGGCGCGCCTGCAGCAGCTTTCGGGGGAAGCGCGGCATCAGGGTATCGTCGCCGAAATTCGCCGCAGCTCGATGCTGGACGAAGCGGGATTGCGCGGATTCGTCGAGCAGCGGCTGACAGAGCGCGGTGACCGCCGACTGATGTTGCTGGTTCTCGAGGGCATACAGGATCCGCACAATCTCGGCGCCTGTTTGCGCACGGCGGATGCGGCCGGGGTCGACGCAGTGATCGTACCGCGGCACGGCGCGGCAGGCATCAGCCCCACCGTCAGCAAAGTATCGGCCGGTGCGGCAGAAAGTCTGCGGATTGCAACCGTCGCGAACATCGGCCGGGTACTGGGCTGGCTGTCGGAATACGGCGTTACCATTGTCGGCACCAGCGACGCCGGCAGTCATAGCCTGTTCGATGCGGACCTGAGTGCCCCATTGGCACTGGTGATGGGCGGCGAGCACAGCGGACTGACAAAATCCATTGCCGATCGTTGCGACCGGTTGGTGCACTTACCCATGCATGGCGCGGTGGCGAGCCTGAACGTGTCCGTTGCGACCGGTGTTTGCCTGTACGAAGCCTTGCGCCAGCGCCGGAACTCGCTTGCAGACGTCCCCCGGCTTGGGTAGGATGCGCCTCCCCGACCCGCAGGCTTGTCTGCGACGGGGCCTCCTTGCCTCACCGGTCCCGCCGGGAGGCTTTAATCCGTAAGGGGATACAATGCGACATTACGAAATCGTGTTCCTGGTTCATCCGGACCAGAGCGAACAGGTGCCTGCCATGGTGGAAAAATACCAGGGCATGGTCACGGGCTCCGGTGGAGCCGTACACCGCACCGAAGACTGGGGCCGGCGCCAGCTGGCACACCCCATCCATAAGGCCCACAAAGCGCACTATGTGCTCATGAACGTCGAGTGCAACAACGAGGTACTCGACGAAATTCGCAGCGCATTTCGCTTTAACGATGCCGTCCTGCGACACCTCGTGATCAGTCGGCAGAAAGCCGTTACCGAGGCTTCGCCGATGGCCGTTGCAGTCGAGGAAGAGAAGGGCAAGGAGCGCGATGCGCAGCGGCGACGCGATGCCAAGGTACAGTCGGAATCGGCCTCGCCGGCCGAAACCGGCAGCAACGAGGGTGACGATGCCGAATCATCCAGTGATGACTCGGACCCGGACGACGAAACAGACAGCGATGACGACGACGCAACGACGACCTCAAGGTCATCGGTTGCCGGTTC
Source organism: Woeseia sp. (assembly GCA_040879925.1). Lineage (GTDB taxonomy): Bacteria > Pseudomonadota > Gammaproteobacteria > Steroidobacterales > Woeseiaceae > IDS-8. The sequence goes on from JBBDJJ010000035.1 coordinate 3,855, forward strand.
CGGCAGCGCCTGACAGGAAAACTGAAGATGAGCCGATATTCACGCAGGCGGAAGTACTGCCGATTTACCGCTGAAGGCATAGAAGAGATTGACTACAAGGATCTCGGATTGCTCAAGGCCTATGTCACCGAAACCGGCAAGATCGTGCCGAGCCGTATAACCGGTACCAAGGCGAATTACCAGCGACAATTGTCGACCGCAGTGAAGCGGGCACGCTACCTGGCATTGTTGCCGTACACCGATCGGCATTGAGCACGACTTGGCGGGTCCCGGTTTCGATGCATGCGCTCGCTAGCCGCGTGGCTGGTCGCGCGACCGCAGAACGCTGTTATCGGATTGGCAGCAACGCTGTTGCTGCCGTTTGCGCAAGTGATCAGCGGCACCGTCATGGCGTTGCTGGTGCTCAGGCACGGCGCCCCGCAATCGGCATTGCACGGCGTCATCGCGGTGGCCCTGTTGCTGGTCATCTCGTTGCTCCTCAGCGCGCCGGTTTCACAGGTGTTGGCCAATGCCGCCGTTATCTGGGTGCCTATCATGCTGCTCGCGGCTCTGCTGCGCAGCCGGCGTTCACTGACACTTGCCTTGCAGGTAGCGGCACTGATCGCGCTGCTGGTGACGCTGGCGTTTTACCTGCTGCTGGGCGATCCGGCGGCCTACTGGAGCGATGTGCTGGTCAACGTTGCCGCCGCGTTCCGGGAAATGGGGCTGCAGCAGCACGCGGATACCCTGCTGGCGCAGCGCGAGGTAGTGGCTGCCCAGATGACGACGCTGGTGGTTCTGGCAACCTGGTCGCTCTACGTGACCGTGTTGCTGCTCGGTTACGCGATATTTCGATTGCTGGCGGACCAACCGGCCGAGTTCGGTCGGTTTTGCGACTTGAATTTTGGCAAGGTATTGGCGCTGACTATGGCCATAACATCGGTTCTCGCTGTGCTGACAGGCTCGGTATGGCTGCAGAATCTCGCATTCGTGGCTTTTGCCCTTTTCTGGTTTCAGGGGCTGGCGATCGTCCACTGGCTGTACGCCGAGCGCGGTTTGCCGATACTCGTGGTGATATTCGTGTACGCGTTGATACCACTCTTGAATGCACTGCTCATCATGGCGCTGGCAGTGTTGGGATACATTGATGCGTGGTTCGAGTTTCGACGACGCAAGGTAGCGTGAGGGGCGTGCCGGCTAGCAATATCGATAGCGATGACGGCACACCGCACGCAGACGACAACGAACGACATGCAGGCTACAGGATCTGAAAAATGAACGTTATTTTGCTGGATAAAGTCGAGAACCTGGGTGACATCGGTGATCTGGTCACCGTGAAGCCGGGATTCGGGCGCAACTTTCTGCTGCCCACCGGGCGTGCAACGCTTGCGACCCGCGAAAACATTGCCGAATTCGAGGCCCGGCGTGCGGAACTTGAAAAGGCCGCCGCAACAGAGCGCATGGAGGCGCAAAAACGGGCCGATCTCATTCGCGGCATGGAGCTGGTTATTCCCGCCAACGTGGGTCCGGAAGGCAAGCTGTTCGGCTCCGTAGGGCCGGTCGATGTTTCCATGGCCTTCGAAAAGGTGGGTGTGGAGATCGCGCGCAGTGAGGTCCGGATGCCCGATGGCCCGATCCACGAACCGGGCGAATTCACTGTCAGCGTTCACCTGCACTCGGATGTCAACGTAGACGTTACCGTACGGATCGTGGCGGAGGGCTGAGCCGTCCAGCGAACCGTCCAGGGCGAAGGGCCTGTGGTACTTTAAGGCCTGTTAACAATTACCCGATCGACGCAGGCGCGGCCGCCGGCATGTAACAGGGCTGCGCAGACTGGAAACTATGGCTCGAGCGCTGGAAGAAAGAATGGGGGGCGACGCGGAGCAGCGGCTCGCGGAGCAGCGGCTCGCGGAGCAGCGGTTGAAGATCCCGCCATACTCCGCGGAGGCAGAGCAATCGCTGCTAGGCGGCCTTATGCTTGACGGCGACGCCTGGGACAAGATCGCTGACATCGTTGTCGACAGCGACTTTTATCGCAAGGATCACCAGCTGATTTTCAGCGCAATTGCGACGCTGGTAGAAGGCGGCCATCCCCGCGACGTCGTGACCGTCTCGGAACTTCTCGATAATCGCAGTGAGCTCGAATCGGCTGGCGGGCTGCAGTATCTCGGGATGCTCGCCAACGAAACACCCGGCGCCGCCAACGTCATCGCTTACGCACGTATCCTGCGTGAACGATCAATGCTGCGCTCGCTGATCAGTGCCGGTAACACCATCAGCGGCAACGCCTTCACCACGGAGGGCAGAACGGCGACCGAACTGGTGGACGAGGCCGAGCGCCTGGTCTTCGAAATCGCCGACAAGGGTGCCCGCGGACGCAGCGGATTCCGTTCCTTGAAGCAGATCCTCCCCGAGGCGGTCGACCGAATCGACCTGTTGCATCAAAAGGGCGGCGACATTACCGGAATTTCAACCGGCTACAATGAATTCGACAAGCTTACGGCCGGCCTGCAACCAGGTGACCTGATTATCATCGCGGGACGCCCGTCGATGGGTAAGACCACGTTTGCAATCAACATCGCGGAGAACGCGGCGATAGGAGCAAAAGTACCTACCGCCATCTTCTCGATGGAAATGCCGTCGCAGCAACTCGCGTTCCGCATGATCTCCTCACTCGGCCGGGTCGATCAGACCCACCTGCGCACCGGGCGATTTCCCGATGAGGACTGGTCGCGCATCAATACCGCCGTGCAACTGATGTCGGACGCTCCGATCTTTATCGACGATTCGCCGGCGCTGTCGCCGACGGAGATTCGCGCGCGCGCGCGGCGCCTCAAGCGCGAGCACAATCTGGGCTTGATCGTAGTCGACTATCTGCAGCTCATGCAGGTGCACGGTAATAAAGAGAACCGGGCGACTGAAATTTCAGAAATATCCCGCTCACTCAAGGCGCTGGCCAAGGAACTTGAAGTGCCGATCATTGCGTTGTCACAGCTCAATCGCGGTGTCGAACAGCGCACCGACAAACGGCCGGTAATGTCCGATTTGCGCGAGTCCGGCGCGATCGAACAGGATGCCGACCTGATCGTCTTCATCTACCGTGAAGAAGTGTACAACCAGGATACGCCACGCAAAGGCATTGCCGACATCAACATTGCCAAGCAGCGCAATGGGCCGATCGGCGATTTCCCACTTACCTTTGTCGGCCGTTTCACGAAATTCGAAAACTGGGTGCCCGAGAGCTACGCGGGGGAGGGCTATCCGTGAGTTTCGGGGCACGGGCCGTCATTCGGCTCGGCGCTATCCGCCATAATCTGCAAAAAGTTCGCACCGCCGCCGCGGGTGCCAGGGTCATAGCGGTAATCAAGGGAAATGCTTATGGCCACGGATTGCTTGCCGTGGCTGAGCAGTTAGCGACAGCGGACAGCCTGGCCGTTGCACGTCTCTCCGAAGCGAGCCGCTTGCGTGACGCCGGCATCAAGCAGCCAATCATAGTGCTGGAAGGCGCATTTACGCCGCGGGAACTGGACGAGTCGCTGGCTCGACAGCTCGAGCTTGTCGTGCATTGCGAGGCCCAGCTTGCCATGCTGGAAGCGCGGCAGCGCGGAGATGCCGTTGTCTGGCTGAAAATAGACACCGGCATGCATCGTCTCGGATTTGATGCCGGCGACATCGACCGGTTGCGAACGCGACTGGCGCAGTGCCCGGCGGTGCGCGAAGTGCGCCTGATGACCCATCTGGCAAATGCCGACGATCGGAAAAGTGACCGGACGCATCGCCAGCTGGATCGATTTTCGACACTTCTCCGCGGCTTCGATGGTCAGTTCAGTATTGCCAACTCGGCGGGCATATTCGGTTGGCCGGCGACAATCAGCGGCAATGCGGATGTGTCCCGAAGTTGGGTGCGCGCAGGGATTGCGCTCTACGGTGTGTCTCCGTTCGGTGGCACCGTGGGCGCCGAATTCGGCCTGCAGCCTGCAATGAACTTCGAAGCACGGATCATTGCCGTGAAACGCGTTCCGGCCGGCGACCCGGTCGGCTATGGTGGCAGTTGGAGAGCGCCACGGGACACTTTGCTGGGAATCGTCTGTGCCGGTTACGCGGACGGATACAGTCGCTTCCTGCCGTCGTCGACGCCGGTGCTGGTCAATGGACGGAAGGTCAGTCTGGCAGGGCGTATCTCGATGGACACGGCAGCCCTGGACCTCGGGCCTGACAGTCGCGATGCGGTCGGCGACAGCGTGACTTTATGGGGCGAGAAACTGCCGGTAGAGAAGGTCGCGGCGTGCGCCGGCACAATTCCCTATACGCTGTTGGCCGGCGTCATGCACAGGGACCCGCCACTGACGATACCCTGAACGGGCCACACAGGCCCGGTCTGCAGGGCGTACCCACCTGGACCTGGGGATGCTTTGCACAAGCTCGATCGTGCGACAGTAGGAGTCCGCATCGCGGGCGATCACCGCCTGATCGCCCGCGATGCGGACTCCTACAGCAAGTGACTTACGACTTGTGCAGAGTTTCCCTAGCTGCTGAAAAAGCCCATCTTGACGCCAGCCAATTGCAGGACGTCGTTATCGGCCAGTTTGCGAGCCTGGGCACCGATGGGTTGTCCGTTGACCAGCGGGAAATCTCCTTCCTTGCCGCTTTCCACGTGCACGACGAAATAGCCCTCGGCACGACGGGTGATGGCAGCCACTTGCACACCCGGGCGTCCGAGTGTTGTCAACGCCTTGGTCAATTCGAGCTCACGCCCGGCAAAGGCACCACTCAACACCTGCAGCTTGGCCATGGGCAAAGCATTGGGGGCCATTTTGGGATCGATGCCCGCTGACGTACGCGTGTGCGCTCTCGGCTCGACCCGCGCCTCCGGTTTGCGCTCCGGCCTGGGTATTTCTACCCGGACGTCCGGGGCCCCGGGGGCCTCGTTCTGTCTACCGGCCGCCGCTGCGGCGGCAGCCGCCCGCTCGGCTTTCGCGAGCTGCTCGGCGCTGTGCTGGCCGGCCGGAATAACCATGGTCTTCTCGAATTCGTCCTGCTCGGTGTCGTTCACCTGCTGGTCGGAAAAACGCAGCTGATGGTGACCGATGGTAATGACGTCACCATGCTGCAGGGCATGCTTCTTGATCAGCTTGCCATTGACGTAGGTGCCGTTGGTGCTGTTGAGATCCTCGAGAAATGAGTCGTTGAGGATGTTGATAATCAGTGAGTGATGTCCGCTGACCGCTGGATTGTCGATACGCACGTCATTATCCGGAAGGCGACCGATCGTGTAGCGTTCCTTGGACATGTTGTATTCAGCCAGCACCTGGCTGTCGAGACTGAGGATTAGACGTGCCATACAGTTTTTGCCGTTATTTGTAAGTCCGAAACGCGCCGGGTACCGCCTGGGACACCCTGCCTCCCCTACGAGCCAAACATCTTCGATAGTTTCTCTATCAGGCTCCGTCTCGCCGCGAACGACTCGAGGACCTGCGCCAGCATCACGGAAACGTTGTCCCGTCCGCCATGGTCATTGGTCAATTGAACGAGTTGTTGACCCACCACATCAAGGCTAGCATTAAACGTGCTGATAGTTAAGTGAATATCTTCATCTTCGACCATGTCTGGCAAGCCGTCGGAACAAAGCAGGTAGACATCATCCTTCCGGACATCGAATTCCTGCACCTCGACATCGACGGTCGGTTCCACCCCCAGGGCGCGGGTCACGTAGTTCCGGTTGGTGGAACGCTGCGCTTCCTCTTCCGAATAGAAGCCACGATCGACCAGTTCCTGCAGCAGCGAGTGGTCCAGAGTCAGTTGCTCGAAGGTCTCGTTGCGCAGCCGGTAGGCCCGCGAATCGCCGACATGCGCGATCGAAACCCGGTTGTCGAAAAACATGGCGGCGACCAACGTCGTTCCCATGCCCTCGCAGTGCGTCTGGCTCTGGGCGGTCTGGTAAATGATCTTGTTGGCGCGGGCCACGGCGTCCCGCAGGATGATCGACTGCCGCATCAAACCAGTGGTTGCATCGGTGTCGTTGCGCTGTTCGCGGGCAGCGCCTTCGGCGGCGAGTTCGGTGATGGTCTGTACGGCGATGCCGCTGGCTACCTCGCCGGCGTTGTAGCCGCCCATGCCATCGGCGAGCACCATGAGCCCGATTTCGGCGTTGGAACCGATCGCATCCTCATTGTGCTCACGGACCTTACCGGTATCCGTGATTTCAGCAAACTTGATTTTTCCGCGCAGGCTCATAGGGCAATATCTTTAGAATTCCTTAGTCAGGCCGACGCATATCTGGCGCAGTTGCGCAGCGCCGTGGCCATTTCAGCACCGTTCGCAAATCGCTTTTCGGGACGCTTGGCAAGCGCTTTGGCGAGGATCGCGTCGACGCTGGGAGGCACGCCCGCCCGACGATTGGACACCGGGACCGGGTCTTCGGTTGTTATTTTGGTCATCAACACGGCAATATTTGTCGCCTTGAACGGGACCTCCCCGGTCAGGAGCTCGTATAGCGTAACACCTAGTGAAAATAAGTCCGAGTGCCCGGTCAGGGTCTCCGCATTCAATTGTTCCGGCGACATGTACATCGGGGTGCCGAGTACGATGCCGGTCTTGGTCCGGTTATTGTCGGTCAGTCGTGCGACACCGAAGTCGCTGATCTTGAGTACGTCGCCTTTCGGCTGATAAAGCAGGTTCGCAGGTTTGATGTCACGGTGTATGACGCCCTGATTGTGCGCGTAATCGAGTGCATCTGCGGTGCGGGCGCAAAGCTCGAGCGCTTTCTTGGGCGCGAGAAGCCGCTTCGGGTCCGTAAACGCCGTCAGTGGCTGACCCGCCAGGTACTCCATGGCTATATAGGCCAGGTGTTTGTCTTCGCCCGCATCGAATACCGTGATGATGTTGGGATGGGTCAGCCGCCCGGCCGATTCCGCCTCGCGGAAGAAACGCATGCGTGCCTCTTCCAGTTCCTCGTCCTCGAATTCCTTTTCAATCGGAATAACCTTCAGTGCGACAGCACGGTTGATGCGCGGGTCGCGCGCCAGGTAGACGGCGCCCATGGCGCCCCGGCCGATTTTCTTCTCGATCACATAGCGTCCCAGGCGTTGTGGCGTCCGGTTTGCATCGCCAGAGGACAGCGATTTGCCGGTTTCGGGGCCCTGAGTGCGCTTCATCCACTGCAAAACAGCCTCTGCGCGTTCCGGTTTGGCCTGTTCTTCGAACGCAATCGACAATTTGTACATCATGGTTGCCAGCGTTTCATTCGCCTCACAGCGCCTGAACTCGGCAAAGGCCGGTTCCAGTCGTCCGGCCGCCAGGAAATCCGCGCCGCGTTTGAATGCGTTTACGGACGCTTTGCGCACGGCGCCTGCCAGCCACCAGCGCAGGCACGCCAGCGCTATGAACAGGAATGCGGGTCTGCCGAGATCAAGCCGCAGACGGCCGAGATGCAGCATTAGCGCTGCGAGGACGATCAGTACCAACGTCGCGACTACGGCAATCAGCAGAATCTCGCGGCGACTGCGTCCCGGAAGAAACTGAACTGCAATGATTGCCAGCACCAGGGGCGCCAGCCATTCCAGTGCACGCACCCAGGTCGGGGCGACGATTTCCTGCCGGTTCTCGATGTTTGCCAACAACGCCGCGGTTATCTCTGAGCGCGTTACGTACTGGCCGGAGGGTAGCTGTGCGGCGGCCGTGACGAGGGGCGGCTCGGCATCGACAAATACCGTACGTCCGCGCAAAGCGTCCGCGGGGAAATCATCGGCCAGTACATCCGCTGCCGCGTAGCGTGGCAATGGTTCGTAGTTCGAGAGATAGATTGCGACGTCCGGCCCGGAAATTCGCGGTTCGGTGGCGAAATTCGGATCGTGCAATGCAGCTGCCAGTGGCAGCGACGGGAACATGACGCCGCCTTCGAATTGCCACAGCAAGGAGCGCCGAAGAATATCGTCACTATCCGGTTGCAGTACCAGGAATCCGCTCCTGGTCGCCAGCGGGGCCAGCGGGTGACCGCGCGGCACGAAAATCGGCGCACCACCGGAAAGCGTCATCGCCCAGTCCGGCAACCCGGCGGCAGGAGCGATTGCAGGAGGGCCCGCGAGTACCAGGCGAGCAACGCCGAGGCGATTCAATTTGCCCAGTAGCTCTCCGTACTGGGAGAGGATAGCTGCGTCAGTCTGGCGGGCGGGATTGATACTGACGATAACGCCGTTGTCGAGCGCTGCATTGCCGACATGGGTTGCCATGCTGTCATACAGAAGTCGATCGGCACCAATAAACCAGGAGGCTGCCGGGCCGTAGACGAGCAGCAGCAACACGCCAACGAAGGCAAGCGTGACCAGGCGGTCGCGATACTCTTTTTTAAGTGTTTCCAACGGCAGGCATCTCTACATAACGCCGTGAGTATAGAAAATTGCAAAGGTTTTTAGTGAGATAAGGTTGGCAGTTTTGGCGCGAGGCGGTGACTGGGCGATGCTATGATGCATTGGCCGTGCCCACCGGGAACGGCTCCTGATTGGCCCTGATAACGACCGGACCCCCCATGGCGCGAACGAAGACGGCCTACATTTGCAGCGACTGCGGTGCGCACAGTGTGAAATGGCAGGGTCAGTGCCCTGACTGCGAGGCCTGGAATACGCTCACGCCAACGACGTTGCAGGCCACGACGCAGGTTGCCGAAAGTGGCGCTCGACCGACCTTGCAAAGCGCCCTGACGGAGGGCTCCGGACGCCGTCATGCAACCGGCTTCACGGAGTTTGACCGGGTTCTCGGAGGTGGCCTGGTGCCCGGCTCGGTGGTGCTGCTGGGCGGCGATCCCGGAGTCGGCAAATCGACGCTGTTGCAGCAGGTGGCGGCGCAGTTGTCACCGGATCTCAATACCTGTTACGCCAGCGGCGAGGAATCCTTGCGGCAGATCGCACAACGTGCGCAACGCCTCGGCCTGGGTAACAGCCCGTTAAATCTGCTCGCCGATACTTCGCTCGACAACATCCTCGCTCAGGCCGTAGCGATCAACGCTCGCGTTCTGGTTGTGGATTCCATCCAGACTACAGCCGCGCCTGATTTGCCTTCGGCTCCCGGCTCGGTTGTGCAGTTGCGCGAGTGCGTCAGCCGCATCGTACAGTTTGCCAAGCAGCGCGAAATTGCCGTCTTTCTGATCGGGCATGTGACCAAGGAAGGCGCAATTGCCGGACCGCGTGTTGTCGAACACATGGTCGACACGGTGTTGTATTTCGAAAGCGATCCTGGCAGTCGCTATACGATCGTCCGCGCCGTCAAGAATCGCTTTGGTGCCAGCAGCGAGATGGGAGTTTTTTCCATGGCGGAAAGCGGGTTTCGCGAAGTCCGCAATCCGTCGGCTATTTTCCTTTCGCAAACCGATCCACACAGTTCCGGCAGCATCGTGTCCGTTGCGTGGGAGGGCAGCCGACCATTGCTGGTTGAGGTGCAGGCCCTGGTAGCGGAAGCGGGCGGCAATAACGCCCGGCGGCTGGCCCAGGGACTTGACGCCAATCGTTTGTCGCTGATACTCGCTGTGTTGCAGCGACATGGCGGCATATCGGTAATCGGCGAAGATGTTTTCGTCAATGTCGTTGGTGGGCTGCGTATCGCGGAGACGTCACCGGATCTTCCCGTGTTATTGGCAATTGTGTCGAGCCTGCGTGATCGCCCCTGCGGCGAAAGAGTGATGAGTTTCGGCGAGATCGGACTGGCCGGTGAAGTACGACCGGTACGATTCGGAACGGAGCGCATCGCTGAGGCTGCCAAGCAGGGATTCCGTCGCGCCATTGTGCCGGCGGCAAACGTTCCGAAAAATGCGCCAGCCGATATCGAGGTCCTTGGCGTCAGCCGTATAGGCGATGCACTTTCTGAGGTGTTTGGCCATGCCCTGTGACGGCCGCTAGCCGCGACTCGCAACCGGGCGTTCCGGCTGTTGCACTGCATGAATTCGCGCGCTGCGGACCCGATTCCCGGTTGCCTCGAGAATTTCGATCGGATAGCCATCGATCGTCAGCGAAGTTCCGGGTTCGGGAATGGTTTCCAGGTATTCGAGTATTAATCCGTTCAGTGTTTTGGGCCCGTCGGTCGGCAGATTCCAGTTCATGACCCGGTTCATTTCGCGAATGTTTGCTGTACCGCGCACAAGCCAGGTATCGTCTGTTTCCTTTTTCATGTCATCGTCGTCGCCGGCAGATGTGGCGGTAAACTCTCCGACGATTTCCTCGAGAATGTCCTCGAGCGTCACGACACCCTGGATATCGCCATACTCGTCAACGACCAGAGCGAATCGCTGACGGCTTTTCTGGAATTGCATCAATTGCGTACTTAAAGGTGTTCCCTCCGGCACAAAGTACGGATCATCCAGCATGTCTTGCAGTACTTCCTTGCTGAACGTGTCGTCGACGGCAAAACTGGCAAGGCGTCGCAGATGCAGAATGCCGACAACATCATCGATGGTGTCGCGATACACCGGCAATCGTGTGTGATTCGACTGCCTGATTACCGCTACGATATCCTGCATATCGTCATCCAGGTCAATGCCGACTATCTCGTTGTGCGGCACCATGACATCATCGACAGAAACTTTCTCGAGATCGAGGATGCTGAGAAGCATGCGGCGATAGCGTCGCGATATTCGTGCGCCAGCTTCATACACGACCGTACGTAATTCCTCACGCGTCAGTACATAGCCTTCCGAATCCGGCTGGCGGACACCAAGCAGGTACAGCACACCGTTCGACGCGACATTGATTGCCCACACGAATGGATAGACGACCTTGAGCAACGGGTAGTAAATAAAGGACGCAAAATACGCCATCGGTTCCGGGCGCATCGCCGCCAGGGTTTTCGGCGCCGTTTCGGAGAATATCAACACGACCAGGGTAAGAAGCAGCGTGCCGAGGGCGACAGCCGGCTCGCCACCAAGCTCCAGCGCGATGACCGCGACCAGCGATGCCGCTGAGAAATTGACGAGATTGTTACCAAGCAGAATGAGTCCGATGAGGCGATCCGGTCTTTGCAGCAGCTTCTCCGCTCGCCTCGCGCCTTTGTGTCCCTGGCGAGACTTGTGTCGCAGGCGGTACCGGTTGAGACTCATCAGCGCCGTTTCCGAGCCGGAAAAGAACGCGGACAGAATCAGCAACACGACCAGCAACCCGAGCAGAGCAGCTAGCGGAACGTCTTCGCCCAATTAATAAATACCCCGGAGCCAAATAGCCCGTTGCAGTTCAGCAAGACCGGCGCACGCTGTCAAGAAATGCGCCGCGCCCGGCGCCGGTCAGCGATGCGGGTTACCCGTCGCCGGCTCACCCCCAGCTGCGGCCGAGAATCTGCTCGAGAATGAAGCGACTGCCGAAATACGCCAGGCCGAGAATCGCAAAGCCCCACAGGTAGAGGTAAACGGCATTTCGGCCCCGCCACCCGGCAATCCAGCGCCCAACCAGCAACACGCCGAACAACACCAGTGCCAGCAGGGACAGCGAGGTTTTATGGATCAAATGTTGCGCGAACAGATTGTCGACGAACAGGAAACCCGAAAATACCGCGAGCAACAGCGCGAAAAAACCCGCCGCGGCAATGCCGTACAGCAGGGTTTCGTTGGTTTCGAGCGGCGCAAACAGTTCACTCCATGACGATATCTGGCCCGTGCGCAGACGTTGGTCCTGAACGAGGGCGAAAACCGCGACAATTGCGCCGATTGTCAGCAATCCGTAGGCGAACAGCGAGATCAGTATGTGCAACTGCAACTGCCACGTCATTACGAAGCCGGTCGGCGATACGGACGGATGTCCGGTCGCAACGGCAGCAAGGCCGGCAAGGCACAGCAGGCCGGATGCCAGTCCGCGCAGTGCACCGTTATGTGCCGTCACCAGGGCTGTGAGAGCAAGTTGCAAGCCGATAAAGGATGCCGCGTTGCCGAGTGACAGAGTCAAACCGGTCGGTGTGAGTATTTCAAGCCGCAGTACCAGGCTGTGCAACACCAGTCCTGACAGGCCGCTGATGAGACCCGCCGGTAACAAAATTCGCGTCCGCGCAGCAAAGCGGGGCAATCGGGACATGGCCAGCAGCGTAGCTGCGATTATGTACAAGAAAAGAATTGTGATTTGAAACACAGAATCCCGGTCGCCTATGCCCTAATTTTTCTCTGAGCGAATCATCCCATACGGTGCTGTTCAATAGAACCCTGGCCCGAGCATTCCACCTGATGGCGTCGTTGCACACGATCAGAGCATTCGCATGACCTGCGTCAAGCAGGGCGGGGCCATCGACCGCAAGAATGCGAAGGCAGTAGCGTTATGCGCATAACAATATTGGGCTGCAGCGGCGGCATAGGTGCCGGAGCCCGAACCTCCGCAATGCTCATCGATGACGACGTCCTGCTGGATGCGGGCACCGGAATCGGTGAACTGAAGCTCGAGCAATTGCACTCCATACGCCATGTATTCCTGACGCACTCGCATCTCGACCATATTGCCGGATTGCCGATGCTGATCGACAGTATCTTCACGGAAGATGTGGACGTGCCGGTTACTGTGTACGGTCGACGCGAAACTATCGAAGCCATCAAGACACATGTCTTTAACTGGGTCATCTGGCCGGACTTCGCCAAATTGCCGAATGCAAGCAAACCGATGTTGCAATACGTCGAGTGCAACCCCGGCACAACCATAACAATCGGGCATCGATCATTCCATGCTGTCGATGTGACACACAGTGTGCCGTCAGTTGGCTATACGATCCGGAACTCAGGCGGAGCGTTCGCCGTGAGTGGCGATACCAAGTCCAACAGGACCCTTTGGCCGGTTCTCAATGCGTGCAAGGATCTCAAGGTGCTGGTGATCGAGGTATCATTTCCCGATGAGCTTGCAACGCTTGCGGCAACGGCCGGCCATTATTGTCCACGCACGCTGGTCGACGATCTTGAACTGCTGCAGCACGATCCGGATATCTGGCTCACTGGCATGAAGCCGGGAGAGGAGAAGCGCATTCTCCGGCAGGTCATAGATGCGCTACCATCCCGCAAGGTGCGCATGCTTGAGCGCGGCACGATAATCAACGTCTGACGATTGCTGCCTTGGAAAGTTAATTCGGGGTTCGGCCTGTTCTGCCGTCGTCGTGCCCGGATGCCTGCTCGCAATATCGTTTGTCGTCAAAAAAGAAACTCGCCGACAGAATATTGCCGACAGTGTTCTGAATACGTTATCGTGCCTGGTCGCTTAACGATTGCGATACGCGTGTAACTACATCCTGACGCGAGGCAGTACCCATGTTTGAAAACCTCTCGGATCGTCTGTCCCAGGCGGTGCGCAGCCTGACCGGCAAAGGCAGGCTCACCGAAGAGAACATTGGCGAGACTCTGCGCCAGGTTCGCCTTGCCCTGCTCGAAGCGGACGTTGCTTTACCGGTCGTCAAAACGTTCATCGAGCGAATTCGCGCCAGCGCCATTGGCGAGGAAGTTGGCAAAAGCCTGACCCCGGGTCAGGCCCTGATCAAAATCATTCATCGCGAACTGGTGGCGATTCTCGGCCGCAATACCGTGCCACTCGATTTGCGCGCGCAACCGCCAGTCGTCATTTTTCTTGCAGGTTTGCAGGGTGCCGGCAAAACGACCACAGCAGCCAAGCTGGCCCGTAGACTGAGAGAAAAGGAACGCAAGCGGGTGATGCTGGTAAGCGTGGATGTGCATCGTCCGGCAGCGATGTTGCAGCTTGAACGCCTGGCCGATGAAGTCGGCGTGATGTTCAGCGCCGCCTCAGCGGATGAAAAGCCGGAAGCAATCATCGTTCACGCGCTCGATGACAGCCGGCGCCGTCACGCCGATGTACTGATTGTCGATACCGCGGGTCGCTTGCATGTGGATGGCGCCATGATGGACGAAGCGGTCAGGGTGCACACGGCTGCGGCGCCGCACGAAACGCTCTTCGTAATAGATAGCATGGCAGGTCAGGACGCCGTTAATTCAACGCGCGTGTTCGCAGAACGCTTGCCCCTGACCGGCGTAATCCTGACTAAAGCCGATGGTGACGCGAAGGGCGGTGTAGCACTGTCGGTCAGCGAGGTTACCGGCAAGCCTATTCGCTTCCTCGGGGTCGGCGAAAAATCGGATGCTCTGGAGGTTTTTCATCCGGATCGCATGGCATCGCGGATTTTGGGTATGGGCGATGTGTTGTCTCTGGTTGAGGAGATCGAAGGCAAGGTCAGCCGTGACCAGACCGAGCGACTGGCGAAAAAGCTGAAAAAAGGCAAAGGTTTCGATCTCGCCGATCTGCGCGACCAACTGGAGCAAATGCTGAATATGGGAGGTATCGGTGCGATGCTTGAGAAGCTGCCGTTGCCCGGTAGCGTAAACCCTGCGGCACTGAAAGATTCCGCCAATGAGCAGCAGCTGCGCTATCAGATAGCCATTATCAATTCGATGACGCCGGGAGAAAGGCGTTTCCCAAAGACCATCAACGGGTCACGCAAGAAGCGCATCGCCAGTGGCAGCGGGCGCCAGATTCAGGACGTCAATCGCCTTCTGAAGCAGCATATGCAGATGGAAAAAATGATGAAGAAAATGTCGCGTGGCGGCATGAAAGGCATGCTGCGCGGCCTGCAAGGCGGCCGACCACCGACCGATTTTCGCTGAGAACGGCGGGCACGGCCCTCTCGTCGTGCGCTGTCCGCACTCAAGAACCGCCTCCAGGTTACTGAATTATCGGGCTTAATGGGCTGACGACCCAATACCGCCAGGCCTGTCGACTGCTCCTTGCCTGCTGCGAGACGCACCGCAACATCGCTTCACTTTTGTCGAGAAATCAGTAAAATGCGCCGCTTACTCGGGCCGGTACCCGCATGCAGGTGTGCCCGCCTGTCGCAACCCTACACGGTATAGCAATGGTCAGTATTCGTCTTTCGCGCGCTGGTGCGAAAAAGAGTCCTTTTTATCACCTGGTCGTCTCCGACAGTCGCAATCGGCGCGACGGTCGTTACATAGAGCGCCTTGGCTACTTCAATCCTCTTGGAAAAGCGCACGAGGAGAATCTCCGTATTGACCTGCCCCGTGTCGATTACTGGATCGAGCGTGGTGCGCAGCCGTCCGAACGAGTTGCTGCATTGCTGAAAGTTTCGCGCAAGGCAGCTGCGACGAACTGAATTCTGGTTGCGGGTTGCGACCCCTGGTTACGACTTTTTGCATCGAACGCAGGCGTTTGGCACAGACCAATAACACGGCAACACAGCAATCGTCGCCGGTCGTGCTGGGACGGATAAGCGGCCCTTATGGCGTGAAAGGCTGGCTGCGGCTTTTCTCCTATACCGAGCCTCGCGAGGCACTGCTCGCGTATGAGAATTGGTTGCTGCGAATCGACAGGGAGTGGCTGCCGATGGCAGTCGAAGACGGCCGCAGACAGGGTAAGTCGGTGGTAGCGCGGTTGGCAGGTATTAACGATCGTGATGCGGCAGCCCGATTGATTGGCGCCGATGTAGCGGTGCTCCGTGCGCAACTGCCGGAAGCGGAGGTCGGTCGCTACTACTGGGCGGACCTGGTCGGCCTCGAAGTCAGGCAAAGCAACGGTCAACGAATGGGGATTGTGGCTCGCATGCTGGCAACCGGTGCGCATGACGTCATGGTTGTACACGCGGCAGGCGAGACACCTGACGCGCCGGCGCGGGAGATACTGATCCCGTTTGTGCTGGATCGTTACGTATTGAAGGTCGATCTCGCCGCGCGCCGTATCGATGTGGACTGGGAATGGGACTGATCTGATGCAGATGGTGGTAGTCAGTCTCTTTCCGGAGATGGTAAATGCAGTCGCCCTGCACGGTGTAGTCGGACGAGCCGTCGAGGCAGGACGGTTGCGGCTGCAGTACCTGAATCCGCGTAATTTCACGGACGATGCGCACCGCACGGTAGATGACAGGCCTTACGGGGGCGGCCCCGGGATGGTTATGAAATACGCCCCGTTGGCGGATGCAATCCACGCGGCACGAACAGCGGCCCCGGAGGGCAGTCCGGTGGTCTGTTTGTCGCCGCAGGGCCGGCGGTTCGACCAGTCGACGGCACGGCGTTATGCGGCCCTGCCGGGACTGGTGTTATTGGCCGGACGCTACGAAGGAATCGATGAGCGCTTGATCGAGTGCGAAGTCGATGAGGAGTTGTCGCTCGGCGATTTCGTGTTGAGCGGCGGAGAAATTGCCGCGATGGCAGTGATCGACGCGGTTGCCCGCTTGCTGCCGGGCGTGCTGGGCGATAAAGCATCGGCCGAACAGGATTCGTTTTCTGACGGACTGCTGGATCACCCGCACTACACTCGGCCAGAGGTCATCGAGGGGCAGCGCGTTCCGGAAGTGTTGTTGTCCGGCGATCACGCACGAATTGCACGGTGGCGCCGTAAACAGGCGATTGGCCGCAGTTACACGAGGCGCCCGGATCTGCTGCGACAGGCGTTGCTCGATAACGACCAGACGCGTTTACTACAGGAGTATCTGGCGGATACGAACCAACCCGTCGGTCACACCGCAGTCGACTACAAGGATTAACAAACCAGTGATTGAACTGGCAGGTAGGGAATGATGAGCAAAGTAATTGATGCGTTAGAGCAAGAGCAGATGGGCAAGGAAGTTCCGGAGTTTGCGCCCGGTGATACTGTCGTTGTGCAAGTGAAAGTATCCGAAGGCGAACGTGACCGCCTGCAGGCATTCGAAGGGATCGTGATTGCGAAACGGAATCGCGGTCTGAATTCGTCGTTTACGGTGCGCAAGATCTCGCACGGTGAAGGTGTAGAACGCGTGTTCCAGACCTACAGCCCGTCGGTGAGCGCGATCGAAGTCAAGCGACGCGGCGATGTGCGGCGGGCGAAGCTGTACTATCTTCGCGAGCGCACCGGCAAGTCGGCGCGAATCAAGGAAAAGATCTGACAGTTCCGAGGAACGTTGCGCGCACGGCATTTGTGGTCCGATTTCTGTACGGCTGTCGGTGAACGCAGGGTGTTTTTCGACACCCTGCCTGGCAATCGGGCCGGAAATGTGCTGAAACCTGAACCAATGGCGCGCAGACCGGTCTGTCGACGCATGAAGTCCCCGGCCAGCATCTATCCTGCCGTATCACCCGGCGGTCGGTTGCACAGTGCGGCAGGCGAGACCCGCCGTTGGAAGACCTCACTGGCAGTGTTTTTCTGCGCGTTGACGTTGAGTTCGGGCTGTGCGTCATTGATGTCATCGGCGGCCAGCGGCCTCGCCGATAACCTGTCGATGGCAGTACTGAATCAGAATGACCCGGAAACCGTCCGTGACGGTGCGCCTGCCTACCTGCTGTTGCTCGACAGCTTCCTCGAGGGCAATCCGGACGATCCTGAACTGTTGGCTGCCGCCGCTAATCTGTATGCGGCCTACGGCAGTATTTTTGCGGATGAACCCGGGCGCGCCGCACGCCTGACCGAACGTGCCCGACTCTACGGTACGCGTGCTATATGCGAGGGCTTTCGTCAATCCTGTGGCTGGCAGGAAATGAACTTCGAGCAATTCGAGGCGTCGCTGGCCGACCTCGGGCCGCGACACGCTGACCTTGTATACAGTTACGCGGTGGCGTCGCTGGCCTGGATTCGCGCTCACAGTGACGACTGGAATGCCCTGGCCGAGCTGCCGCAAATGGAAGCACTGCTCGGTCGCTACCTGGAGATCGGCGGCGGAGACAGGCGGGGTTCCGCTTATACTTTTCTCGGTGTGCTCACAACCTTGCGGCCGCCTTCCCTGGGCGGTGACCCGGAACAGGGCAGGGCCTATTTCGAGCGCGCCATCGAGTTGACTGACGGCCAGGATCTCGCCGTCAAAGTCGAGTATGCGCGAGGCTATGCGCGTATGCTTTATGAACGCGAATTGCACGATCGCCTCCTGAATGAGGTGCTCGCGGCCGAGCCGCAGGTGCCGGGTTACACCCTGACCAACGTACTAGCGCAACGCGATGCCGCTGAATTGCTGGAGACTGCGGACGATTATTTCTGAGACGGGAGTACTGATGCGATTTTTAATGTACATGGCGACTGCGTTACTTACCGTGGCCTTCGCGACGCCCGGGTATGCCATCGACCTCAAGGTCGCAACTGTGCTACCCGAAAATACAGCATGGATGAAGGATATGCGCGCCGGCGTAGCCGAGATTCGCGAGCGCACCGAAGGCCGCGTGGCTTTCAGACTTTACTCGGGCGGCGTACAGGGGAGCCCAGACAAGGTTCTGCGCAAGATCAAGATCGGCCAGCTGCACGGCGGTGCCTTCACGCCGACCGACTTACAACAGGAATACGCAGATCTCAATATCTATGGATTGCCGTTCCTGTTTGCCTCCGAAGAGGAAGTAAACTACGTGCGCGAAAAAGTAGATCCGACTCTTGCAGAGGGTCTAGAAGAGGCCGGTTTCGTGAGTTTCGGTTTTGCCAGTGGCGGTTTCGCGATCGTGTTGTCAAATTCCCCGGTGCGCAGCCACGACGACATGAAGGGGCGAAAGGTCTGGGTTCCGGAAGGTGACCTGATCAGCTACGAAGCGATGCGGGCCTTGCAACTCTCGCCGGTAACGCTGCCATTGACCGACGTTCTCACAGGATTGCAGACTGGATTGATTGATATAGTAGCGATGTCGCCGGCAGGTGCGCTGGTCTTGCAATGGCATACCAAGGTGAAGTACCTGACAACTATGCCGATTCTATATTCAATGGGGCTGCTGGCAATCGATGCGCGGACTTTCGGACGTCTGGAGCCTGCCGATCAGGCTGTCGTTAGCGATGTGATGTCCAGAATGTACGCGAAGTGGGACCGCGCAAACCAGCAGGATGCCGCCAATGCCCTCGATGCACTGGTTCGTTCCGGCATCGAACCGGTGGCGCCGAAGGCGGGCGAGCAAGAGAAACTGCAACGCCTCATGAACGACAACAATCGCGCGATGGCGCACGCGGGCCTGTTCTCGATGGAATTGCTTGAGGAAATCCTGCAGCACATCGACACCTACCGAGAAAGCGACAATACCGGACAGTCGGCTGCCGCCCTGTGACTGAAAATTCGCCGCCCTTGACGGCTGACGAACTCCGCGCTCCACCGGGTCGCCTCGAACGTCTCGGCACCGCGCTGGAAAACGCATTGCTCGTGTTGCTCCTGGGCGCCATGATGTGTCTCGCAGTCGGCCAGATTGCGATGCGCATGTTTTTTCAGTCGGGCCTGATCTGGGCCGACGAACTTCTGAAGGTTATGGTGCTCTGGATAGCACTGATTGCATCGGTCGCCGCGAGCCGCAATCAACGCCATT
The DNA here is from genome assembly GCA_040879925.1 of Woeseia sp. GTDB lineage: Bacteria > Pseudomonadota > Gammaproteobacteria > Steroidobacterales > Woeseiaceae > IDS-8. Next base: position 23,089 of record JBBDJJ010000035.1, read on the forward strand.
TGCGCATCGATATTCTTTCGCATTTTCTGCCAGCGCGAATAGCACGGCTGCCGGGCGTGATTGTCAGTGCCTTTGCATCACTGGTGTGCGCCATCATTGCCTGGCATTCCTGGCGATATGTCAGCCTTACCCTGGAATTCAACGACACAGTGCTGTTGGATACTCCAGCCTGGATGGTGCAGGGCATACTGCCTGTCGCGTGCGTACTGATGAGTTATCATTTTGCGGTTGATTGCATACGCAATCTGGCTGCCCTGGTGCGCGACCGGCAAGGAGCGCAAGTGCCGCAATGATCGTGTTCGGTGCATTGCTGGTCCTGCTGGCGGTTTTCGGTGCCCCGCTATTCACGGTCATTGCTGCGAGCGCGATGCTGGGTTACCAGCGGGAAGGCATAGACCTGATGGCGATCAGCATTGAAATGCTGGGTCTGGCCGAAATGCCCTTCCTGTCAGCAATCCCGTTATTCACGTTCGCCGGCTACCTGCTCAGTGCCAGTCAGGCCCCAAAGCGGCTGGTACGTCTGACGGGTGCACTGCTCGGCTGGATGCCGGGCGGCCTGGCTTTGGTGGCGCTCGCAGCCTGCGCCTTTTTCACGGCGTTTACCGGGGCATCCGGAGTGACGATCATTGCGCTCGGCGCGATCCTTTACCCGGCTCTGCAACACGATGGTTATCCGGCGCGTTTCAATCTCGGCCTGGTAACAACCTCCGGCAGTCTCGGCCTGCTTTTCGCGCCTTCACTGCCTCTCATTCTGTACGGCGTAATCGCCGAAGTATCTATCGACGATCTATTTCGTGCCGGCATCCTGCCTGGAATGCTGATGCTCGTCATGCTGGCCGGCTGGAGTCTGTGGGTCAATCGTGCCAATCGCAAGCCGTTGGGTGATTTTTCGATGCGCGAGGTAGGCGCGGCCTTACGAGAATCCGCCTGGGAACTGCCACTTCCTTTCGTCGTTCTGGGTGGCATTTACTCCGGTTTTTTTGCTGTGTCGGAGGCCGCCGCAGTCACCGCCGCGTATGTGCTGCTGGTGGAAGTCGCAATACTCAGGGAAATCACGTGGCGGGAGCTGCCGCGCATCATGCGTGAGTCGATGCTGTTGGTCGGCGGCATTCTCATCATTCTCGGAGTATCGCTTGCGTCGACCAACTATATGATCGACGCAGATATACCTCAGCGGCTTCTCGCTTTCATATCCGACCTGGTAACGAGCCAGGCAACCTTTCTGATATTGCTGCTGGTCTTTTTGCTCATCCTGGGGGCGATTCTCGACATTTTTTCGGCGATCGTACTGGTCGTACCACTCGTTCTGCCGATTGCCGCTCAATACGGCGTCAACGAGGTTCATCTCGGCATCGTGTTTCTTGCGGCTATGCAACTTGGCTACCTGACACCCCCGGTAGGGCTGAACCTCTTTATCGCGAGTTACCGCTTCAACAAGCCGATCATGGAAGTCTATCGAGCGACTCTTCCGTTCTTGCTGATTCTCGCTGCCTCGGTTGTCATCATCACTTTCTGGCCGAAGTTGTCACTGTGGTTGCTGGCAAACTGACCGGAGCCCGCTTGTATAAGGCAACGCGAATTGCAAAGATTGGCATGGGAATCGGGAATGCTTTGTTAAGCCGCGTGCCGCGTGCGCGCAGGAGACTTGAATGAGTGTGCGTGAAACCACAGCCAGAATTTTTCGTGCCGTTTGGACAGGCGCGAACGGCGTGCGCAAGGTTCTCCACCTGCTGCTGTTGTTGTTTATTTTCTCAATCTTCGTTGCAGCAATGTCTGCGTCGGCACCCAGGCTTCCGTCGCAGGCAGCGCTTGTCATCCGTCCGGCCGGCGATCTCGTAGAACAGTTACAGGGCGACCCGTTTGAGAGAGCGATGGCCGAATTGCTCGGTGATGCGCGCCCTGAAACCCGTGTGCAGGATATTGTCGACGGTCTGGCGTTTGCAAGAGACGACCAGCGCATCCAGGTCGTTTTGTTACAACTTGACGGATTGGGTGGTGCCGCACTCAGCAAGTTGCAACAGATTGGTGCGGCGATCGATGATTTCCAGGCAAGTGGCAAGCCCGTAATTGCCACCGCCGATTTTTACGGACAGGGATCCTACTATCTCGCGTCACGAGCGGATGAAGTCTATATGCATCCCGAGGGCCTGCTGCTGGTGCGCGGTTTCGGCGTTTATCAGAACTATTTCAAGAACGCGATTGACAAACTGAAGATCGATTGGAACGTGTTCAAAGTAGGTACGCACAAGTCGGCGGTCGAGCCGTACACTCGAAACGACATGTCAGACGAGGATCGCGAGTCGTTGTCGCGTTTGCTCAATCAATTGTGGACGCTGTATCTCGATGACGTGGAAACGGCGCGGGCACTCGAGCGCGGAACCATCGACGATATGGTCGCAAACCTTCCAGCCTATTTGCGTGAAACGGGCGGAAGTATGGCCGAACTCGCGCTCGAGCTCGGCCTGGTCGACGATCTGTTGACGCGTGAGCAGCTTGGCGAGCGCGTGGCCGAGTTCGCCGGTTCGGATACGGACAGCGAGGAGGGTTACCGGGCGGCGGAACTTGCGGACTACCTGTCCCAGATGCGTTTGATGCGTGGCGATCCGGCGAAAAGCAGAAACGTTGCCGTAATTGTAGCGGCCGGCGAAATCATCGACGGCACGCAGCCGCCGGGAACCATCGGCGGTGATTCCACGGCACAATTGCTACGCGAAGCGCGCCACGACGAGTCGGTTGATGCGGTTGTATTGCGCGTCGACAGTCCGGGCGGGAGCACATTTGCCTCGACTGTGATAGCCAACGAAGTAGTCGCTTTGCAGGATGCGGGTAAGCCGGTTGTAGCATCGATGAGCGGTGTCGCAGCCTCGGGCGGTTACTGGATCTCCATGGCGGCGGACCGGATTGTCGCGAGCCCGGCAACCATCACCGGTTCAATCGGCATATTCGGCATGTTCCCCACCTTTCAGAGATCACTCGATGTGCTGGGCGTCTCGACGGATGGCATCGGCTCAACCGAGTGGGCGGGCCAGCTGCGCATCGATCGTGCGCTGTCCGATGACGCAAAAGTTGTCATTCAGGCGATTGTCGAGGACGGCTACCAGGACTTCATCAGCCAGGTCGCGCAGTATCGTGGCATGCCGGAGGAGGACGTGGACGGCATCGCACAAGGCCAGGTCTGGACGGGGGCCGATGCGCTGGCCAACGGGCTCGTGGACGAACTTGGTGAGCTGCAAGATGCCATCGAGGCGGCTGCGGAATTGGCCGGTCTCGAAGAGGACGCCTATGGACTCAAATATTTCGACAAGAAATTGTCGCCAACGGAGCAGCTGGCGTTACAGTTTCTGGGCAGCGTACGTCGCATTGGGCTCGGCAAAGGGTTTGATGTCGGACTACTGCGTTCCAGGCCATCGTCACTCGAGCGCCTCGCGGATGGAATCGTCGACACTTTGGCGCCAATGATTCGTTTCAACGATCCCAAAGGCATTTATTCACATTGCTTTTGTGCGCTTGACTAAGCCGCCGCCGCTTCGTCCCAGGTCAGCAGCACCTTGCCTGACTGCCCGGATTCCATCAGTTCGAATGCTTCGCGGAAGTCGTCGACAAAAAACCGGTGGGTGATGATTGGCTCGATGTTCAGCCCGCTTTGCAGCATGCTGGACATCTTGTACCAGGTCTCGAACATTTCACGGCCGTATATGCCCTTAAGAATCAGCCCCTTGAAGATCACCTCTGTCCAGTCGATCGCGGTATCGCCGGGCGGAATACCAAGCAGAGCCACCTTGCCGCCGTGGTGCATGGTTCTCAACAGGTCACGAAAGGCCGACGGGTTTCCCGACATCTCCAGGCCGACATCGAAACCTTCTTCCATACCGAGTTGCCGCATGGTGTCATCAATCGATGCACTTTTTACGTTGAGTGCCACCGAGGCGCCCATTTTGCGCGCCAGAGCCAGGCGGTATTCATTGACATCGGTGACGACGATATGGCGAGCGCCCGCATAACGCGCCACAGCAATCGCCATGAGTCCGATCGGTCCGGCACCGGTGATGAGAACATCCTCGCCGACCAGATCGAACGACAAAGCCGTGTGCGTTGCATTGCCGAGCGGATCGAGCAACGCGGCCAACTCGTCAGAGATGGAGTCCGGCAAGCGAAACACATTAAATGCAGGTACCGCGATATATTCAGCGAATGCGCCCGGACGACTCACGCCGATGCCGGCCGCATTGCGGCAGAGGTGGCGCCGCCCGGCCCGGCAGTTGCGGCATACACCGCAGGTAATATGTCCTTCCGCCGAGACGCGGTCGCCCACTGCAAGTCCCTTGACTTCACTGCCAATCTCGGCAATCACGCCTGAGAATTCGTGCCCGACGGCCAGCGGAACCGGAATCGTACGGCGCGCCCAGTCGTCCCATTGATAAATATGGATGTCGGTGCCGCAAATTGCGGTACGACCGACCTTGATGACGACATCGTTATGGCCGGGCACAGGTTTGTCGATTTTCTGCAGCCACAAGCCACGTTCCGCCTTCGCTTTTACCAGGGCTCGCATCATGCAAGCTGCTCCTTGTCGATGACACCGAGTTCGCTGCCAACTTCGGCAAACGCTGCAACCGCTCGTTGCAGGTGTTCGCGCGACAGTCCGGCCGACATTTGTGTGCGGATGCGCGCCTGGCCTTGCGGTACGACGGGATAGGAAAAGCCAATTACGTAAATCCCGTGTTCAAGCAATCGATCGGCCATCGCAGTCGCAAGTTTGGCGTCACCCAACATGACGGGAATGATGGGGTGCTGGCCGGGCAGCAATTCGAAACCCAGCCGTTCGAGCTGTGCACGAAACCAGGCGGCGTTTTCATGTAGCTTCTCGCGCCGCGCAGAGCTGGACTGCAGCAGGTCGAGAACAGCGATCGATGTCGCGACAATCACGGGCGCAACGGAATTGGAGAACAAATACGGACGAGAGCGCTGCCGCAGCCAGGCAACGATTTCCCTGCGCCCGCTGGTAAATCCCCCGGAAGCTCCGCCAAGCGCCTTCCCCAATGTGCTGGTGATGATGTCTATTTTTCCCATAACCTGCCGGAATTCGATCGTGCCGCGGCCATGGTCGCCAAGAAATCCGCTGGCGTGGCAGTCGTCAATCATCGTGAGTGCTTGATAGCGTTCAGCCAGTCCGCAGATATCGGCAAGATTTGCGATAGTTCCGTCCATGGAAAAAACACCGTCAGTGACAATCAGGCGCGTCCGGCATCTGGTTGCTTTCTGCAGTTGCTCCTCGAGGTCATTCATGTCGTTGTTGCGGTAGCGAAAGCGTTGCGCTTTGCATAGCCGAATGCCATCGATGATGCTGGCGTGATTCAATGCATCGCTGATAACGGCGTCATTCTCATCGAGCAAGGTCTCGAAAAGACCACCGTTCGCATCGAAACAGGACGGATACAATATCGTATCTTCCGTTTCCAGAAAGCGACTGATACGCTCCTCCAGTTGCTTGTGAATCGTCTGCGTGCCGCAAATGAAACGAACTGAAGCCATGCCGTAGCCGAACTCGTCCAGCGCCTTGTGAGCCGCTTCTACGATTGCCGGGTCATTGGCCAGGCCCAGGTAATTATTGGCGCACAGATTGATGACCTCGCGGGCGGCACCGTTCGAGCGCACCCGGATGGCGGCCTGCTGAGGCCCGGCAATGAGCCGCTCCTGCTTGAACAGCCCCTCATCCTTCAGTGCCTCAGTCTGCGCCGCAAGCCGGTCCAGAAAATCGCGGGACACGGGATTGTTCTCCTCGCCAAAAGGTCGCAGAGTATATCAGGCGCCGCAATCCGCCGGGCACGCTAACGCCCGGTCTGCCCGGACCCGAACTTCACCGCAGGTTTGCCAGTAATGGATAGTACCGACCGCCAGAGGCTCGATCGATGGCTGTGGCACACGCGATTTTTCAAATCACGGGCACTTGCTGCAGAAAGCGTCGTGGCCGGCCACGTCAAAGTCAATGGTGAACGGCCGAGGAGCGGACACCGCATCCGCATCGGCGACCGGCTTGATATTGTCAGGCTGCAGGAGCGCTTCGTCGTGCAGGTTACGGCGCTGCCGGAGCGCCGCGGCCCCGCCAGCGAAGCACTGGCCTGCTACTTCGAGGAGCCAGCAGCACTGCAGGCACGCGAAGCGGCACGGCTGCGCTTGCGGCAGGACCGACTCATGATGCCGCGCACGCAAGGCCGACCGGATAAACACACCCGGCGCTTGTTGCGAAAGCGAAACCGGAGCGAATAGTTCTATAATTGCGATCGCTCATGCCATCGCTCATGCCATCGCTCATGCCAACCGAACAGACAGACATACCATCGGAACTGCCAGTCTCCGTCAGCCGCCGCTACCTTGCCGACGAGCAGGCATTGGTACGTCAACTGGCCGACGTTGCGAACCTCGACGATGCGCTGAATGAAAGAATTCGCAAGCAGGCTGAGGCTTTCGTACGGACAGTGCGTAATCAGGAAGAGCCGGACAGTGGCATAGACGCCTTTTTGCAGCAGTACGATCTGTCGTCGGAAGAGGGCGTGCTGCTCATGTGCATCGCCGAAGCCCTGTTGCGTATCCCCGATACCGATACTGCTGACGAATTGATTGCTGACAAGATTTCCTCAGCGAACTGGCAGGAGCACATTGGTGCAAGCGATTCGTTGTTCGTCAACGCATCGACGTGGGGCCTGATGCTGACCGGCAGGCTCCTGAAAGTGGATGCGGAAACCAAGCGTAATCCCGGGCGAATTCTCAAGAAAATGGTGAGTCGTGCTGGCGAACCCGTGGTGCGTGCCGCGATGCGGCAGGCGATGCGGATCATGGGTCACCAATTCGTCATGGGCAGGACGATCGAGGAAGCAATTGAACGTTCGGCAACGAAGAACGCTCGTCGATATCGTTACTCTTTCGACATGCTGGGCGAAGCGGCACTGACCCAGAGCGATGCCGGGCGCTATCTCGAGGCGTACTCCGCGGCAATCGACAGCATTGGCGCCGCGGTGCCCGACGGACGTCCGATGTTCGAAGCCCCCGGAATTTCGGTCAAGTTGTCGGCATTGCATCCGCGTTACACGTATACGCAAACAAAACGGGTCGTACACGAACTAGTGCCGCGCGTCACGGATCTGGCACTGCGCGCGCGCAGTGCCGGAATCGCGCTGACGGTCGACGCGGAGGAGAGCGAGCGGCTGGAGCTGTCCCTCGGGGTTTTCGGGGCCGTTTATCGAGACCGGCGTCTGTCCGGGTACGAGGGCCTGGGACTTGCGGTGCAGGCCTACCAGCGCCGCGCGACAGACGTCATCCGCTTCCTGAGCGGACTTGCTGCAGACCTCGGTCGTCGTATCCCGGTTCGGCTCGTCAAGGGCGCTTATTGGGATACAGAGATCAAGCGCGGGCAGGAACAGGGCCTCGACAGTTACCCGGTATTCACGCGTAAAGCGCATACCGATATTTCCTATCTCGCGTGTGCGCGGCAGCTACTGGCGGCCGGCCCGTTGCTCTATGCACAGTTCGCCACTCACAACGCGCATACACTGGCATGCATTCTGGAATTTGCCGACGGTCGCGATGACTTTGAGTTCCAGCGTCTGCATGGTATGGGTGAGGCACTTTATGGTGCTGTTATCGATCCTCATACGCATAACCGGCCTTGCCGGGTGTATGCGCCGGTTGGCAGTCATGAGGACCTGTTGCCGTATCTCGTGCGCCGCTTACTTGAAAACGGCGCCAATACATCGTTCGTCAATCGCATTGTCGACGAAAGTATCGATATCGGCGACATCGTTGCCGATCCGGTATCGATAGGCCGCAAGTTCGATTTCAGCCCGCACCCTCGCATCCCCGCTCCACGCGATATATTTCAACCGGAACGGACGAACTCCCGCGGCTACAATCTGGCGGATCGCCGGGTAAGGCGGGATTTGTATGCGGCGATGCATGAGGCCGTCAAGCAACCGAGATCGGTCATCGGGTTGCCTGTAGGTAAACCGGCTGGCGGAGCAGAGAACCGATCCGTCGATCCGGCCGATACATCGCGAGTCATCGGGCGCTGGCAAAGCGCCGATCCTGGCACCGTAGATCGTGCTGTTACAATCGCGGTGGCGGCACAGCCGTCGTGGGATCGCACTGTCGCCGCGGAGCGCGCCTCACTGCTTTGCAAGGCAGCCGATCTCTATGAGCAGCACGCACCCGAGCTAATCGGCCTGTGCGTCGCGGAGGGTGGCCGAACCGTACCTGACAGCGTTGCCGAGCTTCGCGAAGCGGTCGACTTCATACGCTATTATGCGGCGCAAAGCTCGCGCACCTTCGGCGTGCCGAACCGCTTGCCGGGCCCGACTGGCGAGCGCAACGTGCTTGGGCTACGGGGGCGAGGTGTCTTCGCTTGTATCAGTCCATGGAACTTTCCGCTGGCAATTTTTACCGGGCAGGTGACGGCGGCGCTGGCGGCGGGTAACGCCGTACTGGCGAAACCGGCCGAGCAGACCCCGCTCGTCGCCCACCGTGCCGTTGAGTTACTGCTGGAAGCCGGGATTCCTCCGGACGTGCTCCACTTTCTGCCGGGAGACGGCGCGACAGTAGGGGCGCGCATCGTTGCCGATCCGCGAATTGCCGGCGTGGCGTTCACCGGGTCGACCGAGACCGCACATTCGATCAATCGTGCCCTCGCAGCACGAGACGGCACTATCGCCCAGCTCATCGCCGAGACAGGTGGTCAGAACGCCATGTTTGTCGACAGCTCTGCATTGCCGGAGCAGGTCGTTCTGGATGCGGCTTACTCGGCGTTCAACAGCGCCGGTCAGCGTTGTTCGGCGTTGCGCATTTTGTGCCTGCAGACGGATATCGCGCCACGAGTTCTCGAACTGCTGAAAGGCTATATGCAGGAGCTCGCGATCGGCGATCCCGCTGACTTGGCGACCGACGTCGGTCCTGTCATCGATCGCGATGCACAAGTCAGGCTGACGGCGCATGTCGATCGAATGCTTGCCAAAGGTGCCAAAGTACATCAGTGCGGATTGCCGCAAGAAACGTCAGTCGGCACATTCTTCCCGCCGACCGTGATCGAGGTAAAGAACTTCGACGAATTGCAGCACGAGGTCTTCGGTCCGATCCTGCATGTCATGACGTTTCCTGCGAGCAGGCTCGATGCGACGGTCGACGTCGTAAACAATCTCGGCTATGGTCTGACCATGGGTTTGCACAGCCGCATCGACAGCCGTGCCAGAGCCTTGGTGAGTCGTTCCGGTGCAGGCAATATCTATATCAATCGCAATATGATCGGCGCGGTTGTGGGCGTGCAGCCTTTCGGTGGCCGGGGCCTTTCCGGCACCGGACCCAAGGCGGGCGGCCCGCATTATCTGCCGCGTTTCGGCAGCGAATATTGTGTAAGCGACAACATATCGGCGGTCGGTGGGAATGCCGGCCTGCTGTCATTAACCGACAACTGACTCGAACTCACCGACGCTGAAGCCACTATGTCTGCAATCAGCATTTTCGATATTTTCAAGATCGGCGTCGGACCCTCCAGTTCGCACACGGTCGGCCCGATGAAGGCGGCTCGCGAATTCGCAACTCAGCTGTCATCCGGCGTACATCGCATTGAAGTGCGTTTGCACGGCTCGCTGGCTTATACCGGCAAGGGCCATGGCACCGATTCCGCCGTTCTCCTCGGCTTGAGCGGTTACGAGCCCGCTACCCTGGATCCCGACGGCGTGGAGGGAGTATTACGCGCCATTCACAAGGAAAAGTGCCTGACCGTTCCTGATATCGGCACCATCGCATTCGATCCCGACACCGATTTGATTTTTGATTTTGGCGAAGAGTTGCCACGACACACCAATGGCATGCGTTACATTGCGTTCGACGAAGACGGCAGCGTGCTGCGGCAGGACGACTACTATTCGATCGGTGGCGGTTTCATCGTTCGCGGCGACGAAGCGGAACCGCTACCCCAGCAGGGAGAACCGCCGTTTGCGTATACCAGCGCAGCGCAGCTGCTGGCACTTGCCGACAGGAACCACCTCACGATCCCCGAACTCGTGTGGCGCAACGAGACGCACTGGCGTTCGGACGACGAAGTCCGCCAGCGCATGGATGATATCTGGCAGGCCATGTGCGCCTGCGTGCAACGCGGTCTGCACACCGAAGGGGTGCTACCGGGCCGCATGTCGGTGACGCGGCGTGCGCCGAAACTCTACAAACGCCTGGTCGAAAAGGGCGAACGCCTGGGCCTCGATACGATGGACTGGGTCAACGCCTTTGCCATCGCCGTTAACGAGGAGAATGCTGCCGGCGGTCGAGTGGTGACCTCCCCGACCAACGGCGCTGCCGGAATCATTCCTGCCGTCATGCATTACTACAGCGAACTGGTGCCGAGTTATGAGCCCGAAGGGATCCATCGATTTCTTCTGACCGCCGGTGCGATCGGCATCCTCTACAAGATCAATGCCTCGATCTCCGGTGCCGAAATGGGTTGTCAGGGCGAAGTGGGTGTGGCCTGTTCGATGGCGGCGGCAGGTCTTGCCTCGGCACTCGGCGGCAGCAGTGGGCAAATCGAGAATGCCGCCGAAATCGGCATGGAGCACAATCTCGGCCTTACCTGCGATCCTGTCGGCGGCCTTGTACAGATACCGTGTATCGAGCGCAATGCCATGGGGGCCGTAAAGGCAATCAACGCGGCCCGCCTTGCACTACAGGGCGATGGCTCGCACAAGGTGTCGCTCGACCAGGTAATCAACACCATGCGCCAGACTGGCCTGGACATGTCGACGATCTATAAGGAAACGTCGCGTGGCGGTCTCGCGGTCAACGTGCCGGAATGCTAGCGAGGCAAAGCCCAGGCCATTACGGCTGCTCGCTCTTGGGGTAATCGAATACCAGCAGTTCTGCCGGCGTTCGTTGCCGCAGATTCCAGTCGTCCGTGTCGATATTCAGTGAGACGACGCCGCCCGTCGGGATATTGTCCGTCAGTTGCGGCAGCAGGTAGTTGGCGAATTCGGTCAGTCCAGGATTGTGACCGACGATCATGATGCTGTTGAACTTGTTATCCTGTCGTTCCAGCAGTTCCAGCAGTTGTTCGACGTCGGCCAGGTACATTTCCTGCTCACGTTGCAGAAACTCGATCGGGTAGGAAATTTCTTTCGCGATATACTTTGCCGTTGTCCACGCACGGGTTGCCGGACTGCTGATGATCAGCGACGGCCGGATGCCGGCTTCGCGGATGCGTGTGGCCATGATCGGAGCGTCTTCTTTTCCCCGGCGACTCAAGGGCCGCTCGATATCCGGCAGGTTGGCATTTTTCCAGCTTGACTTGAGGTGACGGAGAATCGTAAGCGTCTTCATTGTTTGTCGTTGCGAATACTGATCCGAGCCGGTTCGCGATCCCCCGGAGTTTACATCATTCCGGTTTGCAGCTTTGCCTCGTCGCTCATCATGCTCTGGTTCCATGGCGGATCGAATACCAGTTCCACGGTGACGTTATTGACGGTCGGCACGATCGAGATTTTTTCGCGCGCATCCTGCACCAGTACATCGCCCATGCCACAGCCGGGTGCCGTTAAGGTCATGTCGACGTTGACTGCACGGGAACCGTCCGGTTGCAATGCGACGTCGCAGCGGTAGACCAGACCCAAGTCTACAATATTTATAGGGATTTCAGGATCATAGCAGGTTCGCAACTGTTGCCAGATAACCTCCTCGATATCCTTGTCGGTCGCGTTGTCGGGTATGGCAGGACGCGGCAATGGTTCCTTGCCAAGCGCATCGGCATCCTGGCCGGTGACGCGAAAGAGATTGCCTTCGACGTAAACCGTAAAACTGCCGCCCAGCGCCTGGGTAATGAAACCGGCGGTTCCTTCCCGCAGCATTACCGTTTCCCCTGCCGGAACGATCACGGCTTTGACGTCGCGTGCCAGCGAGAACGGCTCATTGGTATGACCAAACATTCGAGTCTTACTCCGTAGATACCGGTTTCGATTTGCCTTGCAGCGCCGAGTTCAATGCATGCCACGCAAGGGTGGCACACTTCACCCGCGACGGAAATTCCTTGACACCCTCGAGTGCACGCAACTTGCCCATATCAATTTCATCGAGCAAGTGCGGATCTTCCTTCCGGTGATTGTCGGCCCGCGCGAGTCGCTGCACCATCGTAGCGAAGTACCTCAGGGCACGGTGAGTATCGAGACCGATAACTGTATCGGTGAGGAGCGATGCCGAAGCAACTGAAATCGCGCAGCCGGACCCTTCAAAGCGCGCATCGGCTATGCGGTTGGTATGGTCTATCGAAAAATACAATTTCAGTTTGTCGCCGCACAGTGGATTGACGCCCTCGGCGACATGGGTTGCATCATCCAATTTACCGAAATGCCGGGGATTCTTCGCGTGATCGAGAATGAGCTCCCGATACAGATCACGCAGTTCATCCGGGCTGCCGACCTCTGCATTCACGCGAAGATACCCCGGGCCTTCTCCAGGCCTTCTACGAGCCGATCCACATCGTCGTGGTTGTTGTAAAGGGCCAGCGACGCGCGCGCAGTACCCGGGACACCGAAGAAATCCATTACCGGCATCGCACAATGGTGGCCGGTCCGGATCGCTATTCCCTGGTGATCAAGGATCGTCCCGAGATCGTGCGGGTGAATTTCATCGAGCATAAAAGACTGCACACTGGCTTTGCTGCGAGCCGAACCGATGAGGCGTATGCCTTCGACGGCGGCCAGCCTTTGCGTTAAATACCCGAGCAGTTCGTGTTCGTGCCGGGCCACGCGCTCCATTCCGATTGACTGTAGATAGGTCACCGCCGCGCCGAGACCGACGACACCGGAAATATTCGGCGTGCCTGCCTCAAATTTGTACGGCAGGTCGTTCCAGGTGGAGCCGTCCATGCGCACTTCCAGAATCATGTCGCCACCGCCCTGGTACGGCGGCATTTCTTCGAGCAGTGATTCCCGGCCGTACAGCACGCCGGTGCCGGTCGGGCCAAACATCTTGTGGCCCGAGAAGGCAAAAAAATCGCAGTCCAGCGCCTGCACATCGACCGGTAAATGCGGAACGGCCTGTGCCCCGTCAATAAGCACCGGGATGTTCCGCTCGTGTGCCGCGCCAATCAGGTCCGCCACCGGCAGAATCGTACCGAGTGCGTTGGAGACATGTGCGATCGCCAGTATGCGCACATTGCGATCGAGCAACTCAATAAGTTTTTCGACGTTGACTTCGCCTGACTCATCGATCGGCGCAACCAGCAGGTCTGCACCGGTTTGCTGACAGACCAGTTGCCAGGGAACGATGTTCGAGTGATGTTCCAGGTGTGTGATGAGGATGGCATCGCCCGTCTTTAATCGTGGACGACAGTAGCTTTGGGCAACGAGGTTGATTGCCCCGGTTGTACCACTGGTCAGAACGATCTCCGTCCGGCTGCCGGCATTGATAAAACCTGCAATCGCATCGCGGCTGCCCTCGTAGGCTTCGGTGGCACGATGGCTCAGGGTATGCACACCGCGATGCACGTTTGCATGGCTGCTGCGCTGATAGGAAGAGACCGCATCAATAACGCACTCCGGCTGTTGCGCCGATGCGGCACTGTCCAGATACACCAGCGGATGTCCACTGACGGTCTGATCCAGCGCCGGAAAGTCCTTGCGACAACTCTCCAGGGCTACGGCATGCGACTGCCGTCCGCTCAGTCTGCCGGTCGATGACATCGTCATGCGAATTCTCCGTCAATCAACGATTGCAGTTTGCGATCAACGATGGCCTGAATGTAGGGACGCACTTCCGCCACCGGTGTCCGTTCAACGATCGTTTCGGCGAACGCCCGGGTCAAGGCGCGTGCTGCCTCGCTCTGGTTCAGTCCCCGCGAACGCAAATAAAAAAGGGCCTTCGGGTCGAGTTGTCCAACCGTAGCGCCATGACTGCATTTGACGTCGTCTGCGTAGATTTCCAGTTCCGGCTTGGTATCGATCTCCGCACGGTCGGAAAGGAGCAAATTGTGATTGGACTGTCTCGCATCGGTGCCATCGGCACCGGCATGAACGATTGCCTTGCCGTTGAATACGCACCGTGCGCGATCGTTGAGAATACCGCGATACTCCTCGCGACTCGTCGCCGGGCCAACACAATGATCGATGCGCGTGTGGTTATCGATATGCTGACGACCACTTGCGAGGTACAGGCCGAGCAACTCCACAGCGGCGCCAGGTTCTCGAATAGCGATATCGATATCGTTCCTGATCAATGCGCCGCCCAGATCGAACGCGGCATGTTTGAGTTCCGAATTGCGCTCGAGTTGTGCGGTGAGCCTGCCAACCTGGTAATGCTGCAAACCGCGCTCCTGAATACGCACGTAGCGAGCCTTTGCACCCCCGGCGAGCCGCATGTTGCAGACGCAATTGGCGAACTGCTGGTTGTCGCCGGCGGTTGCATGCAATTCAATAAAGCTCGCATGTGCACGTTCTTCGAGTTCGATTACGATGCGGGTCTGGGTGACGCTCGCCTCATCACTTGCGTCGTCAATTATGAGAATTCCTATTGGTTTGTCGTTTTCCGGGTTTGCGGATACTTCGATATGCAGCACGTCCCGAATCAAGGCCGCATTGAACCGACTCATCACGTCCCCGGCGACGACGGTCGGCAAGTGAGCCGATTCCGCGGCGGAGCGGACAGTAAGTCCCGCTGGCTGTTGCGCTGCGAGTTTGTGCAATGACCTGGTTTCGACCAAGCCGTTGGCTATAACGACCCACCGGGCAGGAATCTTTGCAACGATCTGATCGATTTGTTCCTGCAGCAGGGCGCTGACTGCGTGCGCTTCAATAGCGGTAGTGCGTTTTCGTAGCCATGCGTTGCTGAGCTTCGCCGCCGGTGCGAGGTTCGTGTATTTCCAGTCTTCCTGTCGCTGATCCGGAAATTCCGACTGACCGAAAGCTGCGAGGGCGTTCGCCCGCACGGGATGCAACGCATCGCCGGGCAGCTTGCGGACTGCCTGTTCAAGCAGCGCGAAATCGATCAGGTGCGAACTCATCCCGCGGCGGCCTCGCGAATCCAGTCGTATCCCATGTCTTCAAGCTGTATCGCCAGTGACTTGTCACCCGAGCGAACGATCTGTCCTTTTGACAACACGTGGACATAATCCGGCTCAACGTAGCCAAGCAGGCGCTGGTAGTGTGTCACCAGGATGATCGCCCGGTCCGGATGACGCATTGCGTTCACGCCTTTGGACACCGCCTTGAGCGCGTCGATATCCAGCCCCGAGTCCGTTTCATCCAATATCGCAAGAACCGGTTCCAGGACGGCCATCTGCAGGATCTCGTTGCGCTTCTTTTCACCACCAGAGAAGCCTTCGTTGACAGAACGATTGAGCAATGCCGGATCCATGTCGAGCAGCGTCATTTTCTCGCGTGCGAGTTGCAGAAATTCAAATGCATCGATTTCTGCCTGGCCGCGTTCCTTGCGCCGCGCGTTGAGCGCGGCCTTTAACAGGTAAGCATTGTTCACGCCGGGAATTTCGACCGGATACTGAAAGCCGAGAAACAGTCCAAGCCGTGCACGCTCCTCCGGCTCGAGTTCCAGCAGATTACGTCCGAGAAAAGTCACAGAGCCACCGGTAACCTGGTAATCCTCATGACCGGCGATCACTTGCGCCAGCGTGCTTTTGCCCGAGCCGTTCGGGCCCATGATGGCGTGCACTTCGCCCGCATTCACCGTCAGTGTCAGCCCGGTCAGAATGTCTGTGCTGCCGATCCGCACGTGCAAATCCCTGATTTCCAGCATTGTCATGATCCCTATCGCGGCTCAGCCGACCGCGCCTTCGAGACTGACATTCATGAGAGCCTGGGCTTCAACTGCAAACTCCATCGGCAACTCCCGGAACACCTGTTTGCAGAAGCCGTTCACAATCATATTGACAGCGTCTTCCTCGGAAATGCCTCGCTGGCGGCAATAGAATAATTGATCGGCGGATATCTTCGACGTGGTAGCCTCGTGTTCGATCTTCGCTGTCGGGTTGCGAATTTCCATATAGGGAAAGGTGTGAGCGCCACAATCTTTGCCGATGAGCAATGAATCGCACTGGGTATGGTTGCGCGCGTTGGCAGCTTGTGGCATGACCCGCACCAGTCCGCGATACGAATTCTGCGCCCGCCCGGCGGAAATTCCCTTGGCGACAATGGTGCTTCTCGAATTACGCCCGATATGGATCATTTTCGTACCGGTATCCGCCTGCTGCATATTGTTCGCTACTGCCACCGAATAGAATTCCCCGACGGAGTTTTCGCCGCGCAGGATGCAACTCGGGTATTTCCAGGTGATTGCCGACCCGGTTTCCACCTGGGTCCAGGAAATTTTCGAATTATCGCCGCGACAATCACCGCGCTTGGTGACAAAATTGTAAATACCGCCTTTGCCGTTTTCGTCGCCCGGGTACCAGTTCTGTACCGTGGAGTATTTAATCTGGGCTCCCTCGAGCGCCACCAGTTCAACCACGGCAGCATGCAACTGGTTTTCGTCGCGCATCGGCGCGGTGCAACCTTCCAGGTAGCTGACGTGACTGCCTTCGTCAGCAATGATCAGCGTGCGTTCGAACTGGCCGGTATTGGCGGCGTTAATACGAAAATAGGTCGATAATTCCATGGGACAGCGAACGCCTTTCGGCACATATACGAAAGAGCCATCGCTGAATACGGCCGAGTTGAGGGTGGCGAAAAAATTGTCGCGGTACGGTACGACACTGCCGAGGTATTTGCGGACCAGCTCGGGGTGCTTCGTTACTGCCTCGGAGAATGGACAGAAGATGACGCCGGCGTCGCTTAGCTTTGCCTTGAAGGTCGTTGCAACTGAGACGCTGTCGAACACGGCATCGACGGCTACACCTGCCAGCCTGGCCCGCTCGTGCAGCGGGATACCCAGTTTGTCGTACGTTTCCAGCAGCTTCGGGTCGACTTCGTCGAGACTTTTCGGCCGGTCATTGTCGGAACGGGGCGCCGAGAAATACGAGATGCTCTTGTAATCGATTTTCGGATAATGGACGTGAGCCCACTCCGGTTCCTGCATCGTCAGCCAGTGACGATACGCCTTGAGGCGCCACTGCAGCATGAATTCCGGTTCATTCTTTCGCACCGAGATCGCCCGGACGACATCCTCGTCGAGGCCCGGCGGCAGGCTGTCCGAGTCGATGTCGGTGATGAAGCCGTGTTTGTAGCGACGGTTTACCAGCGTTTGAATGTCATTCGGTAGATCGTTCGGTAGATCGTTTGGTTGAGTCGACATACAATTTTTCCTATCTCTTGCGCTCGATACTGATCGGCGTTGATGCAAAGCGAAAGCGTGGCAATGGGCTGTTGGTTCGCAACAGGTCGGCCAGGCTTATTTCATCGAGAGCCTGGCGGATCGCCAGATTGATGCGTTGCCAGGTCCCGCCTACGCTGCAGGTTGCTTCGAGGTCGCAATGGCGGTCGTGTGCGCTGCAATCGGTGATCGAGACCGGCCCTTCGAGAGCATCGATCACCTGGGCGGCACTTATTTCGCAGGCATCGCGGGACAGCCGATAGCCACCATGCGAACCGCGCGCCGAATTGACCAGCCCGGACCTGGCCAGGCTTTTCAGCAATTTGCTAACCGTCGGCAGACCGAGGCCGGTCGCTGATGCAACTTCGTTGGCGCTGGCAAATCCCTTGTGGCTGGAAGCCAGCTGCGCCAGCACAACCGTTCCATAATCGGTCAAGCGGCTGATTCGCAACATTGATTCTCTCCCTGCCCCATAAAGAGGACCATTTTAGTACTAATTACGGCTGAAAACCAGCAGGGGCGGGGACCGGCGCCCACGGCACGACAGCAATTTTGTTATCCTACGCCGTCGTGCTCCGCACCCGGTCTTCTACGGTGTCGGTTTTTCGCTGCGCAACCCGAATGTTTCAAGCCTTGCACGTTTCCGGAGAAAGTTGAATGAACCTGAACCAATTGAAATCCGTGGCCCAGGCGATGGTCGCCGACGGCAAAGGAATTCTTGCAGCCGATGAAAGCTCGCCGACCATCAAGAAGCGTTTTGACAAGATCGACACACAGTCGACCGAGGAAAACCGACGACGCTATCGCGAAATGCTGTTCACAACGCCAGGACTTGCCGACTATATCGGCGGTGTGATCCTGTATGACGAGACGATTCGCCAAAGTACGGCAGACGGTGTGCCGTTCGCGAAATATCTCGCCGATCTCGGCATGGTTCCAGGCATCAAGGTCGACACCGGCGCCAAGTCGCTGGCAGGTTTCCCGGGTGAAAAGATTACTGAAGGCCTGGATGGCCTGCGCGAGCGACTGAAAGAGTACTACGACCTCGGCGCACGCTTCGCCAAATGGCGCGCTGTCATCGATATAGGCGATGGCATACCGACGGATTTTTGCCTCAAGGCCAACGCGCATGCGCTGGCCCGTTATGCAGCGCTGTGCCAGGAAGCGAATATCGTGCCGATCGTGGAACCTGAGGTCATCATGGATGGCGGGCACAGCATCGATCGCTGTGCCGAGGTCACGTCCCGTGCCCTTGAGTTGGTATTTGCGGAGCTCAAGGCACACCGGGTTGCGCTCGAGGGAATCGTTCTGAAGCCGAACATGGTAATTTCCGGCACAACGGCAAGCAAACGCGCCGGACCGGACGAGGTCGCCAAAGCCACGCTCAAAGTCCTGAAAGCGCGCGTGCCGGGCGAAGTTCCCGGAATAGCGTTTCTCTCGGGAGGGCAGTCCGCCGAAGAGGCGACCGAGCATCTGGCGATAATGAATCGCATGGGCACCTTGCCCTGGGAGCTGTCGTTTTCCTACGGCCGGGCACTGCAAGCGCCGGCTCTGGATGCGTGGCACGGCAAGGAGGTCCAGTTCGAGTCGGGACAACAGGCCCTCTTCAAGCGTGCGAAGCTCAATAGCATGGCGCATCTCGGCAAGTACGATTCGGCGATGGAATCCACGGCATAACCCGCCCGCCGGATCTGCTGTGCCGTGTCGCCGTGCAACACCCGGCGGCGCAAGAGCAGCGGATCGGGTAATTCGGAGCCGATAAAGGCGCGCCAATGAACGACTCAGCCGACAAAGTTGACAATATTATTGAAATTCGCGATTTGTGCTATTCGCGTGGCCAGAAGGAAATATTCAAGAATCTCGATATCGATATTGCGCGCGGAAAAATAACGGCCATTATGGGTCCAAGTGGCACCGGCAAGACCACCCTGTTATGGCTCATCACGCGCCAGCTCGTGCCGGATCGTGGGCGCATCCTGGTCGACGGCAAGGACATCGCGACCATGAACCAGGCCGAACTGTATCGGTTGCGGCAACGCATGGGCATGTTGTTCCAGAACGGCGCTCTGCTCACTGACTATAGTGTTTTCGAGAATGTGGCATTCCCTCTGCGCGAGCACACGAAGCTGCCAAATCGGCTGATTCGACACGTTGTCCTGACGAAATTGCACGCCGTTGGCCTGCGCGGCGCGGCAGACATGATGCCGGGTGAGCTGTCCGGCGGCATGGCCCGCCGCGTGGCACTGGCGCGCGCCATGGTGATGGACCCCGAAATCCTGATTTACGACGAACCCTTCGTCGGCCTCGATCCGATTTCGATGGGCGTCATTGTCAGGCTGGTACGCAAAATGAACGATGCATTGAACATAACCAGCATCATCGTCAGTCACGATGTCCAGGAAGTCGCGACGGTGGCAGATTGCAGCTACCTGATCTCCGATGGTCACGTGGTGGCCTCGGGCACACCGGATGACTTGCAAAACACGACTTCGGACCTGGTGCGGCAGTTCATGCACGGCATGGCGGACGGACCGGTGGCCTTCCATTACTCAGCGCCGGACTATGCCGAGCAATTGCTCGGCCGCGATACCGAGTAGTTGCCGGTGCTCAAGAATCTCTACTACGAATTCAAGGAGTTTCTGCGCCAATTCGGCGCACTGCAGATTTTTTTCCTGCGACTGCTGAAAAACTCACCGAGGGTATTGTTCAGGCGCTTCGGTCTGGTCGTGCAGCAGGTGTACAACGCCGGTGCCCTGTCGCTGGTTATTATCATGGTGTGCGGCGTCTTTGTCGGTGGGGTGCTCGGCCTGCAGGGTTATGCAAATCTCGCAAGATTCAATGCAGCGGACTCGGTCGGAGCATTCACGGCCTTCGCCCTGCTGAAGGAACTGGGCCCGGTCATTACAGCCTTGTTGTTTGCCGGCCGAGCGGGAACGGCACTTGCATCAGAGATCGGGCTCATGAAAGCAACGGATCAACTGGCCGCAATGGAGATGATGGCGATCAATCCGATTCGTCGTGTATTTGTACCCAGGTTTCTCGGCGGCGCCATTTCAATGCCGCTTCTTGCCGCTGTGTTCAGTGCGGTGGGGTTGTTCGGAGCGCACATTGTGGCGGTCAACCTGCTTGGGGTTGATTCAGGAGCATTCTGGCAACAAATGCAGGCAGGTCTGGACCCGAGCGATGTCTACGAGGGTATCGTCAAGAGCGTAGTGTTCGGTATCGTAGCCAGCCTGATCGCAGTCTGGGAGGGTTATAATGCAATTCCGACGGCGGAAGGTGTGGGGCGTGCGACAACCCGTACGGTCGTCATTACGGCAATTTGCGTATTGATTCTGGACTTCATGATTACCGCCGTCGCTATTTGAGGTGAAACGATGCAGCAAACACGGTCAGTAGAACTCGGTACGGGTCTGTTCGTATTTCTGGGAGTTGCCGCACTTTTCTTCCTGACGACACAGACGACCGGATCCGATGGTTTCTCGGCAAGTGATTCCTTCAAGGTCACCGCACGTTTCGAGAATATCGGCAGCCTGAAGAATCGTGCGCCGGTGGCAATGTCGGGGGTGACTATTGGCAGAGTCACCTCGATCGCTTTCGATCCGGAGCGACTGCAGGCCACCGTCTCTTTTGCTATCGACAGCAAATACGCCAGGATCCCGGATGATTCCGACGCAAGCATTCTGACGTCCGGGCTCCTCGGCAGCCAGTATATCGGGCTGCAGGCCGGCGGCTCCGACCTGTATCTGCAGGACGGCAGCGAAATCCAGTTTACGCAGTCGGCCGTGGTGCTCGAGAACCTGATCAGCAAGTACCTGTTCAACAGCGGTTCAGGTAGCTCGGAGTAGTATGCCCGTTGCTCGATCCGTCAGGAGATCCTGACCAGGAGATATTGACTTGAAGTCTTTCATCGTCGCGCTCGTGATTGCACTATTACCGATCGTCGCAGTGGCCCAGTCCCCGAATGAGGTCGTGGAAGAAGCAGCACAGCTTCTCGACCAGAAATTGTCCGAGAACAAGGAAGAGCTGGCAGCGGACCGAGAGTCCTTGTATGCCTTGATTGATGAAATACTGTTGCCGCGGTTTGACCGGAAGTATGCCGCGCAACTGGTGCTCGGTCCTCATTGGCGGACCGCCAGCGCGGAGCAGCGCGAGCAATTTATCGATGCTTTCTATTCGCACTTGCTGCGACGCTATGCCGACGGTGTTCTCGAATTTGATCTCGGTATGATCCAGATTCTGCCCTTCCGGGGTAACACGGACGACCCGCGCACGATGGTGCGAACGTCAGTTACTCTGGACGATGGTACGAAGGTTCCGGTCGACTACGGCTTGGTGAAGCGGGAGCAAGGGTGGTTGATGTTCGATGTGACCATCGAGGGCATCTCCTACGTGCGAAATTTTCGCTCCGAAGTCAACTCGGAAATTCAGTCCAGCAGTCTCGATGCAGTGATCAAGCGATTGCAGGGTGAAGCCGAGACTAAAGACAGCAGCGAGTGAGTGAGTTTCAGTTGACGGAGCTGGACGGCGGAAAATTTTCGCTGAGCGGTCGCATGACCTTCACTACTGCGGGTGACATCCTGCGGGAAAGCGAAGAGCCGTTTCAGAAGCACACCCGCATCGAAGTCGACCTGTCCGAAATATCAGAAACTGATTCGTCGGGGCTGGCCCTGCTGCTGGAATGGATTACCTGGGCCAATCATACAGTGCGTGAAATTCGCTTTACGGGTGTGCCGGAAAAAGTGCATGCGATTGCCAAAGTGACCGAAGTCGAACGGCTGCTGAAGAAAGGCGAGCGCTGGTCCGGATTCATCGAGGCCCCGCCGCCTGCCTGAGAGCAGTTCTGCTTCGTGCGCGGCTTCAGGCTCCGCACGACGGCGAATCAGGGTGACGTATCGTTTGCTCCATCGTCCTCATAATCGTCCTCATAATCGTCGTAAAAATCATCGTCCATTGGCGGATTGCCGTCGTAGATCTGGAAGCGACGATTCTGCAGATACGCTTCGCGAAGCCGGATGTAGGGGTCCTGTGCATCGTCGAGTAGTCGTCCCGTATCGAGGAAGCGCTCGCGGAGATTGACGATACGCAGTACGTACAGCTTGTCCCGAATCGACGAGTTGCGGTACCAGACCAACGGGTCGGCAAACAGATCAAGCGGTAACGCCAGTGCATCGCGGAACGTTTGCGGGCCGAAGAACGGCACAACGACGAACGGCCCATCGGGTACGCCCCAGACGGCGAGCGTCTGACCAAAGTCCTCACGGCGCTCTTCAAGGCCCATCTCGCTCGCAACATCGATCAATCCCAGCAAACCGAACGTACTGTTGAACAGGAATCGACCGCCCTCTGAGAAGCCGGGACCCGGTTTGCCTTGCAGGAAGTTATTGACGCTGTACCAGGGGCTGCGCAGGTTGGTGAAAAAGTTGTCGATACCGGCGCGCACGACATTCGGGACTGCTTGCCGGTAGCCAGAGGCCAGCGGTTTAAGTGTGTACCTGTCCACATTGCTGTTGCCGCGATGAATTCTACGATTCAGCGGCTCCCACGGATCGGCAGAGGACGCTGCGTCACCTTGCGGCACATTGCCGGCGCAACCGGCCAGCAGAGTCATGGCTGCGGCCAGAGCTATAGCGCAGGCGGTGTTGCGGGACATGCGGTTATGCATGAGGTGGGCTTTGCTGGTGGAAATTTCGCCACAGCATAGCAGAGTCTACGAAAATCAGCCTGTCGCGCGCGTTCTTTGAGCCTGCTGCAGCTGCTCCTCGGTCATGTACTCGCGGATGAAATCGATTCGGGCTTCGAAGCGGATTCTCTGAATTTCCTGAATTTCCGGAACCCGCAGGGCCTGTCGCAGAAAATTTACGCCCTGCACGAGATCGCCGATCATGAAATTGTACTCCGCCATGTAGTAATGCGCTTCCGCAACGTCGCCTTCCTCGATCGCTGCACGGGCAATCAGACGAACCTGCTCTGGCGTTGGCGGTACGTTATTGAGGAGGTCGAGAAGTATGCGATGTGCGGGAGCCGGCTCACCCAATTGCAACAGGGCTTCTGCATAGTGGACGGTCAGCGGCACGTTGCGCGGGAACAGGCTGCGGGCCCGATCGAACGTCGATCGGGCGGGTTCGATCTGCTCGAGGGCTAGCTGTGATTGAGCAAGCCCGATGTGGTAGGCAATTACTTTCGGGTCCTTGTTGGCCAGTTCCTCGAATATGCGATTCGCTTCATTATTGCGGCCGGCGCGCAGGTAAGCGACGGCGCGGCCGTAGCGTTCTACATCAGGCTGCTGCTCGTAGCTTTGCCGTTCGTACAAGGCAACTGCCCGCTCCGCCGAATCCTGGCCTGCGACCCTGAGTCGCGCCCGTGCAAGGCCGTAACCCGTGGAGTTTTCAGACGGCGCCGTTGCATATTCTCGCGCACGACCGCGCGCCTCGGCGATACGAGCGCTGCTGACGGGGTGAGTTCGCAGGAATTCCGGCAACCGATACTCATGCGGCCGTGTGTCCCGTGAAATTACTTCGAAGAACGATGCCATACCGTTCGGGTCGAAACCGGCGTCGGCCAGTGCGGCAATACCGACCCGATCGGCCTCGTATTCGTTACTGCGTGTGAAATTGATCTGTTGCTGGGCAGCTGTACCCTGCGCGACCGCGATGGCGCCCTGCATGGCGTCGCTACCGGCACCGGCCGCACCCGCGAGTATCGCACCGAGCATTATCGCCGTACTCAGTATGCTCTGCCGCTGATTGGCATGCACAGCCCGGGCAATATGTCGTTGCGTCACGTGAGCGATTTCGTGGGCAAGTACGCCTGCCAACTCGTCTTCGCTACGGGTCGCATCGAGAAGCCCGGTGTGCACACCGATGTAGCCGCCAGGCATGGCGAACGCGTTGATATTCGGGTCGTCAACTACAAAGAAAGTGAAAGAATATTCGCCATCGTTGGTATGTGCAGCAATGCGGTGACCGATCTCATTGATGTATTCATTTACCTGCGGATCCTCGACGAGCTGACCACTCGCTCGAAGGCTGCGCATGATGGCTCGCCCGATACGGGCCTCCTCGGACTTGGACAGGATAGCGTCTGCCGGACTACCGATATCGGGCAGATCGACTTGTGCATAGGGTGACCCGACCGCGAACGTCAGAAACGCTGTCGCAGCCATAGCAAGGATGGGTCTTTTGAAAGTCGATGTCACAGAATCAACCACTCTCCGGGGACTGGAAACTCCGACTGCCACCAGGCAGTTGCGTTCCCGGATAATACTCTCTGTGCACCCGACTGGTTGCAAAAATACCCCCGGCGAGAAACGCTGAAAGCAGAGGATCCTGTTGATTATATTAAGAAAAAAGGACTTCCGGCGCAATCTGCGGCTGTCCGTGGCCGCGACCTGCAGCCGGCGACCCGGTCCCGCCCGTCAGAGTTCCCGGACGGCCTCCAGTACCTCAGCCGCGTGGCCTTTTACACGCACCTTGCGCCACTCCCGTCGCAGCTTGCCATCCTCGTCGAGCAAAAACGTACTGCGTTCGATCCCCATAAACTTTCGGCCGTATAAGGATTTTTCCTGGATGACATCAAACTGCCGACAGAGCTTTTCGTCCGAATCCGAAAGCAGCTCGAACGGCAAGCCCAGTTTCTTGCGAAAGTTCTCATGCGACTGAATGCTGTCACGCGATACGCCCAGAACAACAGCGCCGGCGCGCCGGAATTTCGCGTGCAGCTCGCGAAATTGCTCGCTCTCCGCTGTGCATCCGGACGTATTGT
Organism: Woeseia sp.; assembly: GCA_040879925.1. Taxonomy (GTDB): domain Bacteria; phylum Pseudomonadota; class Gammaproteobacteria; order Steroidobacterales; family Woeseiaceae; genus IDS-8. The sequence continues at coordinate 48,139 of JBBDJJ010000035.1, forward strand.
CCTTTGGGTAAAAGTACAGCACGACTTTGTTGCCGCGTAGTGCTTTCAATTGAATTGTCTGGTCCCCGGCGGCTGCACGTTTGAAATCGGTAACCACCCGATTCAATACTGGTCTGCTCACGCTATTGCTCCAGGCAATTGGTCGTCAGGATTTGACCGGTTCGAGTATCGCATCGAGATTCAACTGGTCGCAAATTTCCATAAAGTCGTCGCGCAACTGCGAAAGATGCAGCGACGACGGGATATTGACGGTCATTTGCACAGCAAACATGGGTGCCCCGGTATGCGCTGCTGCATAACGTCGGGTTGCTAATTCGGCAATATCGATCTTCTGGCTGGCGAAAAAATTGGCGAGATTGAAGACGATACCGGGTTGATCCAGAGCGACTACATCCACTCCGTAGGGCATGCAATCCACTTTGTCGGCGCGTTCGCCGGTTTTGCGAATGGTGTAGGTGAGTGAGTGGTCCTGCGTCAGTTTGTCGAGCTCGGTTTCGAGTCGCGTCAACGTATGCCAGTTGCCGGAAATCAAAAGCAACATGGCAAATTCGTTACCCAGGGCTGACATGCGACTTTCCTCGATGTTGCCGCCGCAATCGAGTATAACCTTGCTGATGTCTTGTACGACCCCGGAACGGTCATTTCCAATTGCTGATAAAACAATAAGTTGCTTCATTTAGTTAATTTCTTTTCGAGTGATGGGCGAAGGCTGCGGAGATGACAGTGCGGCCTTGTCACCCCCGGTCGTGAACAGTAACATCGCCGCCTTATTCGAGGCGAGGAGTTATTGTGTTTAAAGGTAGCCTGGTGGCGCTGGTAACCCCGTTTGACGAGCACAATCGTATCGACTATGCCGCGCTTGAGCGACTGATTGAGTTTCACGTGGCGCAAGGCAGTGATGGCCTGGTGGTAGCCGGCACGACCGGCGAGTCGGCCACGCTCGAGAAGGACGAGCATATCGAGTTGATTTTTCGCGCCGTCGAGATTGCGGGTGGCCGTTTGCCCATTATTGCCGGGACCGGATCGAATTCAACCAAACAGACCATCGACTTGTCGGTTGCGGTAGGCCAGGTAGCGATCGACGCTTATTTGCTGGTCACGCCCTATTACAACAAACCCGTGCAGGAAGGCATCTATCAGCACTTCATGGCGATAGCCGACGCCGTCAAGAAGCCGGTGATGTTGTACAACGTACCGGGACGCACGGTCGCCGATACCTTGCCGGAGACTGTTGCCCGACTCTCGATGCACCCGAGAATTTTCGGCATCAAGGAGGCGACCGGCGACATGCGACGTCTGCAAGCCATTCGCAACCTGGTCGGTGATTCTTTCCGGCTGTACAGCGGTGATGATTTTACGGTTCGGGAGTTTATTGAAGGAGGCGGACACGGGGTAGTGACGGTGACCGGTAATGTCGCACCTGCCCTGATGGCAGATATGTGCCGGGCACAATCGGCTGGCGACCGTGAGCGTGCCATGAAACTCGACGAATCGTTGCAACCGTTGAACACGGCCATGTTCCTGGAGTCGAACCCGATACCGGTCAAATGGGCGCTGGCTGAAATGGGTCTCATTTCCGCCGGCATTCGCTTACCATTGACCACTTTTTCCGACAGGTTTCACGCACAAATGAATGATGCATTGAAGATTGCAGTGGCGACCGTAGGGCAGGTCATAGGGAAGACTGCAGGGAAAGCTGCGGAAACTGCAGCACGGCAGGGATCATGAGACAACTGAAATTGGCGGGGCTTGTCCTCGTGCCGTTTTTTCTGGGCGCCTGCGGCGCGTCGTCTGTTTGCGAAGAGCCGCGACGGTATCAGGCAAGCCAGCCTGGCAAGCGCATCGAAGCGCCGGAAGGCCTGGATTCATTGCAACCTCAACGAGAGTTGACCATCCCGGATGCCTCGCCGCGACCGCCGCGGCCTGAGGGTGGTCCCTGCCTGGAAACGCCGCCGGTCTATCGGGTTGAAGATAACTAGGATTCAAGGCTACAACCGGCTGTAGGAGCTCGTATCACGGGCGATCTACCGCAACGCACCGGCGCAAACCCTGGTCGCCCGCTACGCGGGCTCCTGCAATTGTACGCAACGCTCGACGATACCCCGGCAGGGGCCCCGCAGGAGACGCCAGCGCGGCCTGAACGGAACGAAGTCGTCACGCCATCAATTCTTTCGATAGTTGTGGCAAGATTACGGGGCCGGTGCAATAAAGAATGTGGAGAGGTGGCCGAGCGGTCGAAGGCGCTTGCTTGGAAAGCAAGTGTACGGTAACGCCGTACCGCGGGTTCGAATCCCGCCCTCTCCGCCATTTACAATCAACGCTAACAACCAAGAAGGCACGACCCGCATGACCATGAACCACATCACCCGTGTCAATGACATCTCTGAAAATCCCGGTGATGCCAGCGAAACGCCGCCTGAGCTTTTGCTGTCGGGTATTTCAACTACCCGGAGCTGGGACGCATATTCCAATGCGCGAGTAAACTGTGGCGTCTGGGAATCGGAGGCATTCAGCAAAGTAAAACAACATCCCACGTCGCTGGAGTACTGCTTTATTCTGGAGGGCGAAGTCAAACTCACCGACAGTCAGGGCGCCAGCCAGTTTTTCAAAGCGGGGGACGCCTTTGTGGTCGAACCCGGCTTCGATGGAGTATGGGAATCACTGACGAAAGTCCGCAAGCATTACGTCATCTGTGAAATGTAATCCCTGATTAAAGCCCTTGCCTGATTGATGCGCCTGTCAATTGTCTCGCCGCCACACGGGAATTTCCCGGGTCGCGTCAGTTTCCACGATGATCTGACCGACCTTGCAGGGGGTTATGCTGTAATCGCTGTCGCAATCCGGTAGTTTTTCAAGTCGCGCCGCATGCTCTGTTGAAGACTCCCGGGGCGTGTCCTGCTCCGCGCCCTCCTGCGCGTCCTCCTGCGCGTCATCCTCAAGGGGCAGTGTATCCAGGTTCTCGATGTTCCCCAGTTCCCGATTGGCTTGTTGCAGCGTCCTGAACGTCTGACTTTGCCGGACCGTAGCGAGACACTGTGATTTTTCGGTATTGATGATGATGTTTTCGGCACCAGCGCTGTACTCGATAAACTGTTGCAGTACCGCTTCACATTCAGCCCGGTCGTAGAACTCGTATTGCACCAACTGCTCCTGGCACACGGTTTTTCCGGCGGGCGCGACACATTCGCTTAACGACAGGACGAATACCTGAATCCATGCTGTGTCCATGTGCCTTCTCCTGTTTTCCCTGATCGAAGACCTGCATGCCTTCGCTTTGTCCAGCCCATTGTATTTCGACAGCAGACCTTGTGCCACCGCGACGGGAACGAGCGCAGGGCGCCGGACGCGCTACAATGGAACCGTCAGCCTTATGTCGCATACAGGCGACGACTTGCAATGAGGTAACCCGTCAACGTGGATGCAGTAGCCGCCGTCATACAACTCTCGGTCGCCCCGGTTTTTCTGCTGGCCGGCATCGGCGCATTGTTGACTGTCCTGTCAAATCGGCTCGGCCGCATCACCGACCGCGCCCGGGTGCTGGAACGGCGCATCGCCACGACGCGGTCAGACGAGCACAGGTCTTTACTCACCGATGAAACCGCGGTTATGTGGAATCGCATCCGCATCATCAACTGGGCGCTGCGACTATGTGCTGGTAGCGCACTGCTGATCTGCCTGGTGATTATTTCCCTCTTCGTCGGTGAATACGCCAACGTACATATCGCAGATTTCGTGGCAGTTCTGTTCGTTTTGTCGCTGACCCTAATCTTTGTCGCGTTGTTAATGTTCTTGCGTGAAGTCGGCATAGCAACCAAACGCATGCAGATCGGTCTGGAGTTTACTGTCGGGGAATTGGAAGATCGTACGGATTGAGCTTATGGTCTGGCGATTTCGCAAGGTAGCACTGACGGTCTTTCTGCTGGGCTGCGCAATGAGTGCACACGCGCAATCACAGGACGTAAACGCACTGCATTGGGCGTATTCCACGTATTTTGGTTCGGGCTGGTACCAGATTGGCGATGAAAGCAACGCGTTTGCGCTGCGCTACGTACCACGCAAAGAATTGTCGCAGGCGACAATTGATGATGCGGGTAACCGCCATGTTGGCATCGAGTTGCGTTTTCCGGTTACCCTCGGCCTGAATAATTTTCCACTTGACGATCTTGCCGGCTCCGTTAATCCCGAGAATTTCGCCAATGTCAGCATCACACCGGCGGTCTACCTGACCTGGCCAGTCACCGAGCGCTGGACGCTGCGGCCGATCGCGGCACTGGGATGGGGCACACTGCTCAACGGTGACGAATCAGCCTGGACGTACTGGTCGGGCGTGCGGAGTCAGTTGGTTTTGCTTGACCGGGTACCGCGTGTGTCGTTATTTAACTCGATCGGCTTCGTCGGCTATGCGCCTAGCCGTGGTCCGTCAGAGAATTTCTGGCCAATTACCACGGCGCTCGAACTCAGGCATCCGGTGTTTCGAGAGCTGGCCGAGGGCAATTGGTACTTGTACTGGCATCTCGCCTATACCTGGTTTCAGGATGACCTGGACCTCGTTCGCCAGACAACAGGTACGGAACCGATCAGCGACCAGTGGGATTTCGGCTTCGCATTTAGCCGGGAAGAAACACCGATTTCAATATGGCGCCTTGAGTTCGATCGCCTTGGCCTGTCGTACCGATTCAGTTCGGACGGCGAACTGCAGGGAATCGGTTTGGTCTTCAGCGCGCTTTTTGATCAATGATCGTAAATGGGTCCGCATCGAGGTGAAAAGGAAATTTCTCGCGAAAAGTCTCGAGCGGTGCCTTCTCCAGGGTCGCAGACATGACGGCCGTTCCACTCGAGGCGGCTGCCAGATCCTGACCCAAATAGTCGATGATCGCGCTGCCACCCAGGTAATCTATGCCGTTGCCGTCGGTGCCAATACGATTCACGGCTGCGACGTACGCGAGGTTTTCAATGGCACGCGCGCGGATGAGAGTTTCCCAGGCTAGATGGCGCCGATCCGGCCAGTTGGCGACATAGATCAGCAGGTCATAGTCGTTGCGATTACGGCTCCACACAGGAAACCGCAGGTCGTAACAGACCATCGGTCGAATTCGCCAACCGTTCAGTTCAATGGACACGACTTCATTTCCCGCCGAATAATTTTCGTGTTCTCCGGCGAGGCGGAAGCGATGGCGTTTGTCGTAACACGCGAACTCGCCATCCGGTCGCATAAGAATGAAACGATTGTAGTAGTGGCCGTCCTCTTCGATGATCAGGCTGCCGCACAAAGCGGTCCGTAGTGAACTTGCCGTATCCGACATCCATCTGACACCGCGACCGTCCATGCGCTCTGCATGAGTCGTTGCGTGCATCGAGAATCCCGTCGTAAACATCTCGGGCAATACGAACAGGTCCACGGGCTCGTTGTGGGCCTGTAATACGCTCGAAAACTGCTCGATATTGCGTAACGGGTCGTGCCAGTACAGATACGATTGCACGATGGCCACGTTCAGAGCTGACATAGCTTCTCCGCGGCCTGCTCAAGAATTTCATTGTCCTTCGCAAAGCAGAAGCGCAGCTTGCGACCGGGGAAAGGTGCCTCACAAAATACGGATACCGGAATCGAAGCAACGCCGATCTCCCGGGTCAGGCGCCGCGCATAGTCGACATCGTTTTCATCCGAGATTTCCGAGTAGTCGAGAATCTGGAAGAACGTGCCCGCAGCATGACGGAACCGGAACCGGGAGCTTTGCACCTGTGCACAGAAAAAATCCCTTTTTGCCTGGTAAAATTTCGGCAGCTCTGCAAAATGTTCCGGACAGGAGTTCATGAAATCTGCCAGCGCGTGCTGGATCGGTGTAACAACCGCAAAGGTCGTGAACTGGTGGACTTTGCGAAACTCGGTTGTGAGCGCCGGCGGTGCAATGCAATAGCCGACCTTCCAGCCCGTCGCGTGATAGGTCTTGCCGAACGAGGAGAGGACCAGGGACCGCTCCCACAACTCGTCGTGGCAGAGCAGGCTCTGGTTGGCAACGCCGTCGAAAATAATGTGTTCATACACCTCATCCGACAGGAGGAAAGCCGCCGTATTGCGCACTGTGTCGGCAAGTCGGCCAAGGTCGCCTGGCTGCAGCACGGCGCCGGTCGGGTTCTGCGGGAAATTCAGAATAACCAGTCGCGTCCGGTCGCTGATGGCGTCATTCAGTCGTTGCCAGTCGATTGTGAAGTCGGCGCCAGGCTCTGCCACGGTCAGTGGCACGTGTTGTGTTACACCGCCCGCCAGCGTCACGGCAGGTGCATAGGAATCGTAGGCCGGATCGAAGACGATGACTTCGTCACCGGGCCGCACAAGTGCCTGGATCGCACTGAACAAGCCCTCCGTCGCGCCCGTGCAGATCGTCACTTCGCTATCTGCATTTACCCGGCGGCCATACAGGCGTTCCGTCTTGTCGGCAATTGCCTGGCGCAGGGCCGGCACGCCCGGCATCGGCGCGTACTGATTGGCCCCGGAACGCAGATAGTGATTTATCGACTGCAATAACTCCTCGGGGGGGTCGAAGCTCGGAAAGCCCTGCGACAGATTGACCGCCTTGCATTCGACCGCAAGCTGGCTCATCACGGTGAAGATCGTCGTGCCGACCTGCGGCAACTTGCTGGTAACCCTGATAGTCATGTAGTCGCCTGCCGCCTCAGGAGGACTCCGGCACAGTCCAGCCTGTGGGCCGTGGCCCCTGGTCCATGATGACTTCGCGATGCCCGCTCCAGGTACTGATAATGGCCTCCGGCGTGCCAATGCCCGCCGCGCGCGGGTCGCCACAAGGCCCGAACCAATGATTCTGGGGAGCGCCGGTCGTCCGGGCGCGCATGCCGCAGTAGGTTGTGCCGTTGATCGTGGTGGCAAGCAAGCGATTCTGGAACTCGATATCCCGGCTGACGACAGCGGCAGTCAGATGTTGCGACATGCGTTCCAGGAATTGCAGGACCTCGGGGAGATCGTCGTCGCCATATTCGACGAGGAGCTGGAACGGGCCGAAGAGTTCCGTGGTCACCAGCGCAAAATGTTCGCCCGACAAGGCAGACATCGGGACCTGCACGGCAGTCGGCACCATGGCTCCGTAGCGTTCCGGAATCGTATGACCGGTGAGCGGCTTGCCGCCGAAAAGCAGCCTGGAGCCGGGAATAGCGCAAGTCCTGCGGACGTGCGCCAGCATTTGTTCGGTTGTCCAGCTCAGCACCGGGCCCAGGGTGAAGTCGTCCAGTTTGCGGCGGGCTGCGAGTTCCTGCAGCCTGGGCACCAGAGCCTCGTACCAGTTGCGATGTACGAAGAGAATGCTTTGGGCAGAACATTTCTGGCCGGTCGCATTGTAGGCGTCCTGATCCGATTGCCATGCGACATAGTCGAGCCATTCAGGGTCGAAATCGGGTCCGATGACTTTCCAGTCGAAACCCGCGTCCTCCAGGCGCACCATACCGTTGAACTGCGTCGCGATGCGCTCGGCGACCGTGCTTGAGCCGGTGAACTGCACCATGCGCAGGATCCCCTTGGCTGCTTCCAGCAGTTTGCCCATCTCTCTGCCACGGCAGTGGACCAGATCGACGTCGCCGGCCGGCAGTCCGCAATCGATCAGCAGGCGCAGGAATTGCTCGAATACGACGCTGACCTTCGAATCGACCTTGACCAGCGGTTTGTTACCCATAAACAGCGCACCCAGCACCTGCAGAGCCGGGATCTCCAGCGGGAAATTGAACGGCGCAATCACGGCGACAGGGCCGTAAGGCCAGCGGTAGCCACGCGACTCTTGTCCAGAGTGATCGCCCGGGTTGGAAAAGCCACGAGCAAGGAAGCGCACACCGTCACCGGCAAAGTTCTCCAGGAATATCCTTGTGACCTGCACCTCGCCGACGCATTGTGGCCAGCTTTTCGGCATGACGCGCTGGATGAGACGGGCAAAATAGTCCTGCACAGGCGGTTGCACGAGTGCTGCGGCTGCGCGGGCGCAAACTTGCCCCAACAGCACGTAGCGCTGCGGATTCTTTAGCGGGTTGTGCAAGCCTGTTTTCGGGCAGTTGCGCAGGCTCTCGACGTATCCCGCGAAGTCCCGCGTCTCCGGAACCCGCAGAAACGACTCGCCGTTCAATGGGTCAACTATGTCCGCGCGCACGGCATCGGTTACGCTCCAGGCGCCAGCCAGCAAATTGCAGACCGTTCCGGGTTTGTCCCCTTTCATACCGTCAAACGGATCGACAGTCGCAAAACCTGCTACATCTGGCATGAATACTCCGAATCTGGCGCCTGCGTTGGCAAGTGTGTGTGCCAGCGCATTCAGCAAGAACGAAAGAATAACAATTTCATCGCAGCGGCGCGCATTGAGTCTCAGGCCGGCGGAGGCGATAATTGCCGTTGGTCCGCGCCGGTTTCCCCGCGACGGTCAGCCGTGAACCCCGTCAGGCCCGGAAGGGAGCAGCGGCAGCGGTGAAACCGGGTGCCGGGGAGGAGCTGGCGCGGGCCTTTTGCATTACTCATACCGCCAACCGAGCGTCTGCAGGCTATGTCTTGTTCCCGTCGAAGCATCCGATACACTGTCAGACCCGATCGACACCGAGCGTAGCCCCCTGGCATGAGTTATCTGGTTCTCGCCCGCAAGTGGCGACCGAAAAATTTTCTTGAAACAGCAGGACAGGAGCACGTGCTCAAGGCGCTCTGTAATGCGCTGGACAGCCAGAGATTGCACCATGCCTACCTGTTTGCCGGTACCCGCGGCGTCGGCAAGACAACCATTGCCCGTATCCTTGCAAAGGCGCTGAACTGCGAGACCGGGATAACCTCGCAACCCTGTGGCAAATGCAGCGCCTGCCTGGAAATCGACGAGGGCCGGTTTGTCGACCTGATCGAAGTCGACGCCGCTTCGAAAACCAAGATCGACGATACACGGGATTTGCTCGATAACGTACCGTATGCACCGGCGCGTGGGCGCTTCAAGGTCTACCTGATCGACGAAGTGCATATGTTGTCGCGCAGCTCCTTCAACGCATTGTTGAAAACACTTGAGGAGCCGCCGCCGCACGTCAAGTTTCTGCTCGCAACCACCGACCCGCAGAAGTTGCCGGTGACCGTGCTCTCGCGGTGCCTGCAGTTCAATCTCAAGCGCCTTACGCCGAAGATCATTCGGGAACGTCTGGAATTGATTTGTGAGGCCGAAAAAATTCAGGCAGAACCTGCCGCACTGTCAATGCTGGCACGCGCCGCCGATGGCAGCCTGCGGGACGCACTGAGCTTGCTCGACCAGGCGATTGCCTATTGCGGGGGCGACCTGACAGAAGCGGCCGTGGGCGTGATGATCGGCAACATAGACCGCCAGCACATTAGCGAGCTGCTGGCCTTGCTGGCGGCGAACGACGCGCGCGGTCTGGTGCGCGCCATTGCTCGCATCGACGAGCAGTTTCCGGATTACGCACATTTGCTGGACGACCTGGCGCGAATGCTGCAGCGAATTGCAGTATTTCAGATGGTTGGCGCCATCGAAAGCGAAGACGATATTGACGAAGACGAGATAGCCGAATTTGCAGGCCGTTTAAGCGCAGAAGACCTGCAGCTGTTCTACCAGATGGCGCTGATCGGCCGGCGCGATCTGCACCTGGCGCCGGACCCGAAAAGCGGCGTCGAGATGACCTTGCTCAGGATGCTGGCCTTTCAGCCCAGGCAAAACCCGGCGACAGCCGGCGACGCAAGTGACCGTGGCGCAGGCGCACCCCTGCGTCGAAAACCGGCCCCGCCTGCGGGAAAAGCGCCTGCGGAGCCGGCGGCTCGGCCCCCGGCAGCCGCCAGCCCGCAGGCGTGGCAGGACCCCGATTGGTGCGAGCTGGTCACAGGTCTTGGTCTGAACGGCGCGGCCAAGCTTCTTGCCAGCAACTGTGCTTTCCTGCGGCGCGAAAAAAACGTTGTGCATCTCGGACTTGACCGGCGGTCGGAGTCGTTACTGACACGCTCGAGGCAGGACGCGATTGCGGTGGCCTTGTCCCGGCGCTTCGGCGAAGCGTTAAAAGTCGACATCCTGGTCGGTACCGAGAGTGGCAATGAAACGCCGGTACAGCAGGCGGCGCGCCTGGTGGATGAGCGGCGGGCGGCGGCGCGCGCATCGCTGGAGGCAGACCCGAATGTAAAGGCACTTAAGGACATGTTCGGAGCGGAGCTGAATCCGGACTCCATTGAATTGGTAGATCGGCGGCAAGCCGCCAATCGGGAGTGACGTATGAAGGGTGGTATCGGTCAACTCATGAAACAGGCCCAGCAAATGCAGGCCGAAATGCAGAAAGCGCAGGAAGAAATGGCCAAATTGACCGTTACGGGTGAATCGGGCGGTGGTTTGGTCAGGATTTCGATGAGTTGCAAGCACGAAGTCAAATCGATGGCGATCGACGATTCACTCGTCGGTGACGACAAGGACATGCTTGAAGATCTGATTGTGGCTGCCTTCAATGACGCAGTGCGTCGGGTTGAGACGACAGTCAAGGACAAGTTCAGTGGTATGGCGGCGGGACTCAACCTGCCGCCCGGCATGAAGTTGCCGTTCTAGGCTCCGTTCCAGGCTCGTCCGGCTTGTCTTATTCGCCTCTACTGATCCGCTTGATTGACACCCTGCGTTGCATGCCGGGTGTCGGACGCAAGTCGGCACAGCGCATCGCGTTCCACTTGCTGGAGCGAGACCGGGCGGGCGCTGAACAATTGTCAAAGGCGCTCAGCGAGGCCGTTACCGCGATCGGTCATTGTCGCCGCTGTCGAATGTTTTCCGAACATGAGTTGTGCAGCATTTGCCGGGACACCAGTCGCGATGAGTCCTTGCTTTGTATCGTCGAGTCTCCGGCCGATGTTATGGCTGTCGAAGATGCAACCGGCTACAAGGGTCATTACTTCATTCTCATGGGGCATCTGTCGCCGCTCGACGGCATCGGCCCCGAGGAATTGGGCCTGCGGCAACTGGAGGAGCGCCTCGGCGAGGAAAAATTCAGGGAAATTATCATAGCCACCAATCCCACAGTGGAAGGAGATGCGACGGCGCACTTCCTGGCCGACATGGCGAATCGCCACAAGGTGCCTGCCAGTCGCATAGCGCACGGTGTACCGTTGGGCGGCGAACTGGAATATGTCGACGGTGGCACATTGTCGCACGCGTTTTTCGGGCGTCGGCTGGTGGAGTGAGCGTCGACAGTCAGTGGATGCGCAAGCAGAGGAACCGTAATGGCAGAATCGAATTGTCTTTTTTGTAAAATTGTAGCGGAAGAAATCGTTGCCGATATCGTTCATTCCGACGAGTACGTCGTGGCCTTTCGTGACATCAATCCGCAAGCGCCGATACATGTATTGATTGTTCCCCGGAAGCATATTGCGACCATCAATGACCTGAAAGACTCTGACGCCGCGACCGGCGGCAGGCTATTTCTGGCCGCGAAGGCGATAGCAAAGGATGCGGGACTTGCCGAGGCGGGCTATCGGGTAACCATGAACTGCATGGAAGGCGCAGGCCAGTCAGTCTTTCATATTCACCTGCACTTGCTGGGTGGGCGTGCATTCCAATGGCCGCCGGGATGATCGGGCAGGGATCTGCAAACTGGCGCCGGACGGCCGCTGAAACTATTGTGTTTTTCGCTGAAAATCCAGCGACAGGCGATAGAGTCGCCGATAACTTTCGTAACGCCGTGCGGCGAACGTTCCACTCGCGACAACCTCGATAACCTCGCAACCCGGCTCCTGCAAATGGCGACAGTTGGCGAATCGGCACCGGGGCGCCGCTTCGCGGATTTCAGGGAAAGTTTGCGCTACTTCTTCGGCGGCGGCGATCGCCGGTGCATAGTCCCGCACGCCGGGGGAATCGATCACATGACCACCGCTCGCGAGGGTGCGCATTTTTGCATTGACGGTGGTATGACGTCCTTCTTGCCGCTTGCGCGATACCGGTGCAGTCGTCAGCGAGTCGTCCCCGAACAGCGCATTGATCAGTGTCGACTTCCCGACCCCTGACTGCCCGACGACGACGGCGGTTCGCTCGGCGATCAGCGCGCGCAACCCGCCCATACCGTTGCCTTTGACTGCGCTGCAATAAAGCGTCTGGTAGCCTGCTTCCCTGTAGATGTCCATAGAGTCCACAATTGCCGGCGTGGCTTCACCGAGGTCCGTTTTGTTGAAGACGACCGCGCCAGCAGCACTCATCAGTTCCGCGGCGCAAAGGTACCTATCCACGATGAACCAGTCCGGATCGGGAAGTTCCGCTGTAATGACGATGACCAGATCGATATTGGCGGCGAGAATATCGACCTTGCCCTGCCGGTTCGGTCTACCCAGTTCGTTGCGGCGCTCGACGATTTCAGTGATAAGCCATTCAGGCTCATTCAGCAGGCGTTCTGCAAGAACAAAGTCCCCACACACGGGTTGCAATCGACGCCCTTTGACACGACCAGTTGCCTCGCTGCCATTCGCGAAGCTCAGGTCGAGGCGGCGACCATAGCTTGCGACGACGCGGGCCTTCTGTGTGTTGTGTTTCTGCATGCGCTGATGCTTGATCGGGTGGACTACGGGTGATGTAGTATGCTGGGACTGCGCCGCCCGTGCACGTTCGTGTGTGGTTGGACTGTATGCATGCGGATAGCTTGACAACAAACCACCGGGGGTAAAATGGTTGGATACGCAAACGTAAAGTCCGATCCGGCGCTGAATCTTGTCTGGATCGACCTCGAGATGACCGGACTCGATACCACTACCGACCAGATTATCGAGATCGCGACGCTCGTGACCGATAACCAGTTGAATGAAGTCGCAGTGGGACCGGAGTTTGCCATTCACCAGCCGAAAAGCATCCTCGACGCCATGGATGCCTGGAATACCAAGCAACATCGCGAGTCCGGCCTTGTGGAGCGCATTCTGGCCAGCGACGTAAGCATCGCACAGGCGGAAGAGAAGACGCTGCAATTCCTGCGGCAGCATGTGAACGAAGGCGTGTCACCGATGTGCGGCAACAGTATCTGCCAGGATCGCCGCTTCATGGCACGCCTGATGCCGACACTGGAGGCCTTTTTTCATTATCGAAATCTCGACGTCAGCACCATTAAACTGCTGGCCCGGCGCTGGGCACCGGCAGTCGCCGGCGGCTTTGAGAAGGAATCCTCTCATCGGGCGCTCGCTGACATAAGAGACTCGATTGCGGAGCTGCGCTACTACCGCGCCGCACTGCTGGACCCGGCTGTGCTGGAGACGGACGGTTGAACTCCCTGCCATCGTCGCCGGCCTGCGAACGCAACAAGGCGCCGATCCTTGAAGTATTGCAGACGGAGCTGGCGGATTGCCGGTCCGTTCTGGAAATCGGCTCCGGCACAGGCCAGCATGCGGTGCATTTCGCGGCGGCAATGCCCCATCTCGCCTGGCAAACGAGCGATCGGCCGGACAATCATGCAGATATCGCCGCCTGGCTGGCTCATGCACGACTCGCGAATACCCGAGAGCCCCTGCAACTCGACGTCAAATCCGCCGATCTCGTGACCTTGCGTTCCCTGCGGATCGATGCCGTGTTCTCGGCCAATACGGCGCACATTATGGGTATAGACGCTGTGCAAGCCATGTACTCGCTCGTTGGCGATTTGCTGCCGGTGGAAGGCGTGTTCTGCTTGTATGGACCGTTCAACTTCAAGGGTGGCTTCAGCAGCGACAGCAACGCCGATTTCGATGCCTCACTGCGACGCAGGGATCCGGTCATGGGCATTCGCGACATAGAGCAGCTGGATGTTTTCGGTCAGGCAGCCGGCCTGGGGCGCGAACGACTGTATGCCATGCCGGCCAATAACTACATTGCCGTATGGCGACGCAAGAGCCAAGTACAATCATAGCTGGGGTCGCCACGGCAGGCGCGTCAGGATTGCCACCGGAAAGCCTACGCAGAACTTTTCGGCTGGTACCGGTATTCCGCTTGCCTTATAGTTGCACGGTCACAGTTTGGGCTCACTGTAAATGAATATCACATCCATCAGGCAGCTGGTTTTTCTGCTTGGCTGTTGCATTGTGGCGGCAATGCCGGCCGCTGCGCAGACCGTATGGGTCAGCGATGAATTCGAGGTTCTGCTGCGTACCGGGCCGACGACGGAACATGCTATTCGACTGACCATGCGTAGCGGCACGGAGCTGGAAGTACTCGAGCGGGATGCCGAGTCCGGTTACACAAGGGTGCGTACCAGCGCCGGTACCGAAGGCTGGGTGCTTTCGCGTTACTTGATGCCGGAAGCGCCGGCCCGGCAGCAGCTCGAGCGACTAACCAGTCAGCTGACCAACGCCAACGCGCGTGGCTCCACGATGGGTTCCCAGTTGGATGCGGTCAAGAACCAGTACGACACGGCCACCGCAAGGATTGGCAGCCTGGAAAGCCAGAATCAATCACTGCAAACAGAACTCGACGAACTGAAGTCCACGTCCGCCAATGCGATATCACTTGATCGGCAGAACAAAGATCTGCGGCAGCAGCTTACCGATGCCGAGATTAAAGTCAGCATACTGGAACAGGAAAATGACGATCTGGCCAGCCAGAAAACGCGCAACTGGTTTCTCGCCGGGGCGCTGGTGTTGCTGGTCGGCATCGTCTTGGGCATATGGCTGCCACGCATACGCTGGCAGAAGCGCTCGCGATACGAAAGCTTCTGATTTCGGGAAAGCCCGCTAGTCAGGATGCCAGGGAAGCTCTGCACAAGTGTGCGGAGCTTACCAGCGGGGCATGGATGCCCCGCCGCGTCAATCGCGTTAGCGATTGATAACGCGGGAGAAAGGGCGAAGCTTCGCTTTGCCCTTTCGACTCTGCAGAAGTCCAGGATGGACTTGTGCAGAGATTCCCTAGACGGCCTCGCCGGCCAGGAACATCCAGGTTTCGATGACGGTATCCGGGTTCAATGACAAACTGTCAATGCCCTGATCGACCAGCCACATCGCGAAATCCGGATGGTCGGAAGGTCCCTGACCGCAGATTCCAACGTACTTGCCCTTCGCCCGGCAAGCCTTGATGGTCATCTCAAGCATCGCTTTTACAGCGTCGTCACGTTCATCGAACAGGTCGGCGACCAGGGCTGAATCGCGATCCAGTCCCAGGGTCAACTGGGTCATGTCGTTCGAGCCGATCGACATGCCGTCGAAGTGCTCCAGATACTGGTCGGCAAGCAGCGCATTGGTCGGCAGTTCACACATCATGATGATTTTCAGGCCGTCTTTGCCGCGCTCCAGACCATTGTCTCGCAACAGGTCGATCACCTGGGCTCCCTGCGCCACTGTACGAATGAACGGGATCATTACTTGCACATTCTTGAGGCCCATATCGTTACGGACCTTGCGCAGAGCCGCACATTCCAGTTCGAAACACGGCCGGAACGCCTCGGAGATGTAACGGGCGGCACCGCGGAAGCCGAGCATCGGGTTTTCCTCTTTGGGTTCGTACGCGTCACCGCCGATAAGGTTTGCGTACTCATTGGTCTTGAAATCCGACATGCGCACGATAACGGGATGCGGAGCAAAGGCAGCGGCGATCGTGCTGATTCCTTCCGCCAGTTTGTCAATGAAAAAGGAAAGTGGTTCAGCGTAACCTGCCATTTGTTCGTCGACCGCCGCACGGGTCTCTGGATCGAGCGATGCGTATTTTAGAAGGGCATTCGGATGTACGCCGATCATTCGATTAATGATGAACTCGAGTCGCGCAAGGCCTACTCCGTGGTTCGGGATGTTGCAGAAATCGAATGCGCGATCGGGATTACCTACGTTCATCATGATCTTCACCGGGATATCCGGCAGGGAATCCAGTTCGATTTCCGATTCTTCGTATTGCAATAGTCCTTCGTAGATGTAGCCCTCGTCGCCCTCGGCGCAACTCACGGTAACTTCAGCGCCATCCTTGATGCGCGTCGTCGCATCGCCACAACCGACCACGGCCGGGATACCCAGTTCTCGTGCGATGATTGCCGCATGGCAGGTGCGTCCGCCGCGATTGGTGACAATTGCAGATGCCCGCTTCATCACGGGTTCCCAATCCGGGTCGGTCATATCTGAAATCAGCACGTCACCAGGCTGTACGCGACCCATTTCGCTGACATCACGGATAATCTTGGCTGTGCCGGCGCCGATCTTCTGGCCGATGCTGCGGCCTGTACCGAGCACATTGGAGCGGGTCTTCAGAGTGTAACGGTGAATCGTGCGGCCGCTGCGGCTTTGCACGGTCTCGGGCCTCGCCTGCAGGATATACAGTTTGCCGTCACTGCCGTCCTTGCCCCACTCAATGTCCATCGGCCGACCGTAATGTTTTTCTATGGTCACGGCGGACCGTGCCAACTCGATGATATCCTTTTCGCTGAGTGAGAACGTCAGCTTCTCGGCATCGTCGACATCAACCGTTTCAACCGTCTTGCCGGGCTTCGGGTCGTCGCTGAAAACCATCTTGATGTTCTTGCTGCCGAGATTCTTGCGCAGGATCGGAAAGAGTCCGGAATGCAGGGCCGGCTTGTAGACGTAGAACTCGTCCGGATTGACTGCTCCCTGTACGACCGTTTCACCGAGACCAAAAGACGATGTGATGAATACGGCGTCACGGAATCCGGACTCGGTGTCGAGTGTAAACATCACCCCCGCAGAACCGATATCGCTGCGCACCATGTACTGGACACCGACCGACAGGGCTACATTCGAATGATCGAATCCCTGGTGTACGCGATAAGCGATCGCGCGGTCATTGAACAGCGATGCAAATACCTGGTGCATTGCGGCGATCAGGTGATCGAGCCCTCGCACATTCAGGAAGGTTTCCTGTTGACCGGCAAAGGAAGCATCCGGCAGGTCTTCAGCGGTTGCCGATGAACGAACGGCGACACGGATGTCTTTGCCGCCAGACATCTCCGCCCACGCCACGCTCACTTCATTCTTCAGCCGGTCGGGCAGGGCGGTGTCGTTAATCCAGCCGCGTATCGACTTGCCGGCCTCCGACAGGGCACTGATGTCGTCGACATCGAGGGACTCAAGTTTGTCACGAATGCGTTCATCCAGATTGTCACAGCGCAGGAAATCCCTGTAAGCAGCGGCTGTGGTTGCAAAGCCGCCGGGTACTGCAACACCCAGCCCACTGAGATTGCTGATCATTTCGCCGAGAGATGCGTTTTTTCCGCCAACAATTTCAATATCTTCCATGCCAAGCTGTTCCAGCTTGATGACGTATGGCTGCAAGGCTAGCTCCCTTTCCTGGTGGCCGAGGCGCTCGGACTCTGCCTGATCAACTGTTTGTGTTGGCGTAAAATGATTGTAACTGGCAAACTTTCAGCATCGCTTGCTCGAATCCAGCGTCACCGTTCACCAGGGCGGCGCAAGCCGCCGACCATGCAAAATCAGGAACACCTCTACATGAGTGAACGCACATGAGTGAACGTACCGTGTTTTTTCTTTCTGACCAGACTGGCGTCACCGCCGAGACGCTGGGGCATAGCCTTCTGACGCAGTTTGACGGCCAGCAATTTCGGCAAGTGACTGTGCCATTTATAGATACCGAAGACAAGGCACGAGAAGCGGTCAGGAAGATTAATTCGGCTGCCAGTACGTCCGCACTCCGACCCATCGTGTTCTCCACTCTGGTACAGGATGATTTCCGTTCGATTGTGCGTGACTCCAATGGCCTGCACCTCGATATTTTCGACGTTTTTCTGGAGCCGCTGGAGACCGAGCTCAAACAAAAGTCCACGCATACTGCCGGCCGCGCGCACGGCATGAGCGATATAGACAGCTATATGAAGCGGATCGAAGCAACCAATTTCGCACTGGCGAATGACGACGGCGGCATTGCGCGAAACTACGAAATGGCGGATGTCATACTGATCGGAGTGTCGAGGAGCGGCAAGACACCGACCTGTCTTTATCTGGCGCTGCAATATGGCGTATACGCAGCTAATTTCCCCCTGACTGACGAGGAATTCGACAGTGGCACCTTGCCTGAAATACTTGCTTCACAAAAAAGCAAATTGTTCGGCCTGACCATTTCACCGTCGCGATTGCAACAGATCCGCAAGGAGCGGCGGGCACTTGGCCGTTACTCAACAGCACAACAGGTTCGGTTTGAATTGAGGGAAGCGGAGAAACTCTTCAAGAAGTACGGTATACCGCATGTCGATACAACCGAGTTTTCGATCGAAGAAATCGCCAGCCGAATTCTCGATAGTACCGGGGTTGAGCGTCGAGTGCGACCCTGAATTCGGCTTACGGATTGCAAGTCGATTAACGGTAGCGATTTCGGAACTACGTAACGTTTGAGCCGTCACCGCTGTGCTATATTCGAGCCATGTTGCTCGACTATCAATTGGTTCCGCAGACTGTTGTCAGGCCTCGAAGTTTCGTCGGCCTGATGATGTTGTACGAGAGCAACTTCATTCGTCTTAGACAGATCATTCCGGAACTCGAGCGACTGGATGGCTACTATCAATCGCGTGTTGCCGGAGATTGCGACCTGCACCTCGAAATTCTTGATCGCAGTCGCTATACGGTGACACTTTCGCTGTCGTATTTTTTTCACATTGATGGTACGCGGTTCGCCGATCCGGACGTAAAAATTCGCGTTTACCTCGACGGTAACCTGGCTGAGGCGATGAGCCTCTGTGGCGAGCACCGGCATGCGGAACTACGGCGGCTGACCCGCGTGCATGGCGCCGAACTGGGCGCTCGTTGGCGCCGCAATATCGTCCTGAACAAGTGGCTTGACTATCTCCTGGACAGTGGCCATCTGATTCTCGAACGGTAATAGCCGAAACGGCGCTGAAAGTGCCGTTTCTTGTGCACACTGTGTCGCATTGCTTCCAATGAATCCCGCTTGGCGGGCCTCCCGCTCAGCCAGCCAAAACTGTCGATTGAATCAAGGATTGGCTAAAGGCCCCTTGTCATAATGCCCGAGAGCCGGGCCCGCGATTGCTGCGAGTCGACCGGTATTATGTTAAGGAGCGACCTTGTCGAGTCTGACAGCTATCTTCGGCGGCACCGCAGGCAAGTCGCAGGACAGCGAGAAACTGCTGAACCTGTACTGGAACCGTGCGGAGCTCAAGAAAGAATTCGCCGGGATGCGCAAGGAGCAATTCAAGCTACAGGACATGATCAAACTGCAGGAAGGGGCGACCGCTCGCCTGCAGCAAAAGCTGGATCACCTCGAACAGCTGCTCATCGACCCGGCCTGGACGCGTAACGTCGTTGTTTTCTATCAGCTGCGTGGGCTGGCGTTGCGCTGCCAGCGCAAGCTGGCGAAGTTCGCCGAGCAATTGAAGCAGCAGCGGGAGCAGCGCCAGCACAACAGCCTGCTGGTGCAGTGGAATGAACAACGAACGCGCGAGTCGCAGGCAATCGAGAAAGAGATTGACGAGCTGCGTGGGGTCATCGAGCAGCTACAGGACCAGTTGCAATCGGAGCAACGACGGCTGCTTTCCATGCGTGGATTTTTGCAGTATTTTCGGCGCCGGTCGGTGACTGCGGTGCTTGACAAGGTTGCCGGCCAAATCGACGAAGCTGCGCAAAACGAAGTATCGCTCAAGCTCAAGTTGGATGGGATAAAAAACCGCCAGCCGCCGGAAAATCAGGGCCTCGATGTATCAACCAAGCGCTCGATCAATTTCATGATTCTCTCGTTCGCACAGCAACTCCTGCTGCATTTTGCAGACGAGGACCTGGCCGCAATGGCTAAGGAAGCCGGTGACAAGAGCGTAGGCGCCATCAATTACGGTTCGCCGCGCGAATGCGATCAACTTCTCGCACGAATTCAGAAACGCCTGGACATGATGGAGCAGAACACGGATTTTGCCGCGATTTTACAAACGCGCGTCAAGCTCATTGCGGAGTTGGCGCAGTTTCGCACCGATACGGATACTGTGCCGATCGCCGGAACAGTGACGACGTTGTTTGATATTGGCAAGGACGGTGCTGTCAGAAAGAGTAACAACAACATTCTGGGCGAAAACTACTGGGGTATAGCGAAGATTCTAAGTCGCTAGCAGCGTGTCGGTCATGCTGGCATATTTGGCTGTGCCGGCAATCGCTATGCTAGATGTCGGTGCGGTACATCGGGCGCTGAAATCGCGGCAGACTGTCGATGTTGTACATCGACTCTCGCATGGCACCATGCTGAATCGCATAATCCAGATCATGCAGATCGGCAGCGTCGCCAACGGTGTCAGCCGAATCCTGACGGCGCGTTGCTGAATCATCTCCTGCCGCGACGGCCGTCGGGACGGCCTCGCTGACCGCAGTCGGCGCGTCGCTGGATTCCGCAAAAATATTCTCAAGAATGTTCGCCACCCGCGGCGTCAAAAAAAGTAACGGCGTGGCGGGACTCGCTGTGTTTGTAGTTCGCTCATCGAAATCGTCAATAGTGTCTGTGTCGGTCGTTATGAGATCGACGCGCTCGACCGCCCACTGTTGAGGCGCAATATCAACGCTCTTCAGTTGCTGGGCAACGCTGCTGCAGGACGCACTCCAGCCAGGTGCAGCGAGAGCAACGTTGCATGCGCCGAGCGCTATAGAACTTGCCAGCACAATATAAAAGGCCCGAAAGGGGGTGGTGGTGCCGACAGGGCACGCAGGAGTCAATTGACGAAACTCGCGATCAAACACGGCATCCTCCAGGTCGGGCTCGACCGCCGAAGTGGGTGTTGTACTCGAGTATAACACCGGCGGAAGTCGTGACAAGTCCCGTTGCGAGGCGCTCAGTTCATGATTTGTGCGGCTCGCGCCGGTGCGGCTTCCACCTCTCGCATTCCGGCCAGGTCTGTGACAATGGCTGCGGCCTGGTCAAGGTGCACATCCGGCGCTTCGGCGTCTTCGAGTTCTTCGACGCTGGCAAGCGGTTCCTGGTCCAGCCGTGCACGCCGGGCGTTTTCGCGCTCAAGCCGGCGATGTACAGACTCTTCACGCTCCTTGCGGCGTTCGTCGATGTTGAGCGTTACTGTCTTACGCGCTCGTACTTCCGCGACATCCTGGATGCCGTCCAGCAAATAGCGGTAATCGGGGTCTTCCTTGCTGCGCGTGAGATGCTCGGTATTCAGAGAGGCAATCGTCGTGGCGAGCGGCACCCCCGCACGGAAGCGCGTCGTGCGAATAGTGTCCCAGGGCAGTGCGCTGTCCCGGGCGCTTTCGCCAACAATTTCAGTATCAATGGGTGATGGCAGCGGAATGTCAGGGTTTACACCGCGATGCTGGGTACTTTCACCAGTCACCCGGTAATACTTGCCGACTGTCAGCGTCAGTTGCCCCAATCCGTCGTCCTCCGAGCGACGCACGTACTGATCCAAAGAATAGAGATTCTGCACTGTGCCTTTGCCAAATGTTTGCTGGCCGATAATAATGCCGCGCGCATAATCCTGAATCGCTGCCGCGAAAATCTCCGATGCGGAAGCGCTGAACCGATTGACGAGGACAGCCAGCGGCCCGTTATAGGCGACGCGCGCCACAGGGTCCGGATCGTCCAGGCGGCTTATGCGGCCGTTTGAGCTGCGCAATTGCACAATAGGGCCATTGTCGATAAAAAGACCTGTCAGCGCCGTGGCTTCTGTCAGGTGTCCGCCACCGTTGTCCCGCAGATCGATAATCAGTCCATCGATACCCTTTTCTTCAAGTTCGCGAATCAGATTCTTTACGTCTTTGGTGGTGCTGGTGTAGTCCTTGTCACCGTTGCTCAGTGCGTTGTAGTCGCGATAGAAACTGGGAACTTCGATGACGCCGATGGACCAGTCCCGACCGTCGCGTGGCACATTCAGGATGCTGCTCTTTGCGGCCTGCTCCTCAAGTTTTACCTGATTGCGAGTCAGACTAATCGTTTTCTGCGGGGCGCCGTGCAATGCGTCACCTGACAGAATTTGCAGTTGCACGACTGTGTCTTCAGGGCCGCGGATAAGTTGCACGACATCGTCGAGTCGCCAACCAATAACGTCGACCAATTCGCCGTCACTGCCCTGGCCGACGGCCGTAATTCGATCGTTGGGTTGCAGCGACCCGTCAATAGCTGCCGGTCCGCCGGGAATGACATTGATTACCTTGACATAGTCATCCTCGATTTGCAGCGATGCCCCTATTCCGAAATAGGAAAGGCTCATCTGGATGCGGTATTCCTCGGAATTGCGCGGTGACAGGTAGCTGGAGTGAGGGTCGAGAGTTTGTGCAAAGGAGTTCATAAAGGTTTCAAAAACATCTTCGCTTTTGATCTGGTCCATACGCTTAAGGAAACGCGTGTAGCGCTTGTCCAGAATTTCGCGCGTTTCGTCGACAGTCTTGTCTGCCAGTACCAGGCTCAATGCATCGTTCGTGACGCGCTTGCGCCACAACTCGTCAAGCTCCTTCGTTGTCGGTGCCCATGGTTGTTCCGAACGATCGAAAACGTATTCTTCATCGCCGGTAAATACGAAGTCGTTGTCGAGCTGTTGCAATGCAAACTCCAGCCGTTCGCGGCCGCGCGTTCTGTAGACTTCAAACATGTCAAAAATCGGCGTCATCGACGCTGAACCCAGCATGTCATCGAGTTCATAACGGTATTTTTCGAACGCTGCCACGTCGCTCTCCAGCAGATACATGCGTCCGCCGTCGAGAGCTTCGATGTAACGATCCAGTATGCGTGACGACAGTTCGTCGTCGACCGATGCCTGTTCGTAGTGGGATTTCTGGACGAACTCAGTTGCCAGCAAACCGATTTTCTCATGCTTCGGAAGTGGTGCGAGATGCGGCTCCAGAACGTCCGGCGGGGCGGAGGATGCCGCCGGGATAAGAAAGGTTCCGGACACAGCCAGAATCCCCAGAACTCCCATCAGGGCGGCTACGATCCTTGTGCGGACTCCGATTTCGTAGATCTTCAATGTTCTCTCCGTCAATGCACTAAGATGAAAGTCGGGGATCAAAGCCGTTGATCAAAACCCCGGATCAGATCCCGGGATTAATGGCTGGAATCGATTTCTCAGTCCCTGTTGGGCTAGGCCCAATCGGCTAGGCTAGTTTGCAGAAACCCGGCAATCAAGTGCTCAGTCAGCAAATTTGCGATCATTCCGGCTTTATTTACAGCCACGCCTCAGGAACTTCAGAACCTCCAGCCACCATGCGCCCTTTGACCGTTATAACCGGAATCGTCGTAGGATCCTGCCTTTCCATAACGGCCAGTCTGGGCGCTGTGCTGATCATGTTCCTGCTGCTTGGCGACGATTACCCGAGGTTGCAATCCGAATTCCGCCCCCTGGTAAGCAGTCTTGCTACCTTCCTGACTATGACCTGCATTTCGGGCTTGAGTTTCTATGCGATGCTGATTCGCCACCCCTGGCGGGCCATTCCGCAGATTTTTATGTGGCTAGGCCTGGCAGTTACCGGTTATAGCTATTGGCCATGACCGCCCCGGAATGACTGTCTGCACCGGTGAGCTAAACAATCCCGAGCGGTGATTGGCTAGCGGTTTTTTTTCCGTTTCGCTGGCGGCGGCGGCGCATGCGAGTCTGTAAGGACTTACGTCGCTCCGCCAGCCATTCGTCCCGTGTCACGTCAGCTGGCTTGTCTGCGCGACCGCCCTGCGAGCGATTGGCGCGAAAGTCGCAAAAGTCCCGATAGGCGTCAATCTCATGGCTAAGCTCGCGTACCACGAGCTCGATCATGATTGCATCGTCGAGAAAACCGAGACCCGGAATCTCATCAGGGATAAGGTCATCCGGTTCACAAAAGTAGGCGAGGGCATTGAGCACGCGGGTGGAATCCTGAGCTGGCAGGCGCCACTCCGTGTCGGTCAGCATGTTGATCATCAGCTCGAGCTTTGCCAGCCGTTCACTGACAAACTCCGGAACGGTGACCGAGTCGACCTTGCGCAGCAAGCTGGAAGCTCCCGCGACGATTTCCTCAGGCGTCCACTTTGCGGCAGCATGCCGCGCCTCACGCATAATCAGGCGAAAATGCTTGAGATCGCTTTCAGCGAGATTGAATGAAACCCTGAGGACCATAGGTTGGAACGGCAAGAAGCCCCGCAAACTCAGTGAAGTTCGACCCGGACACGGTCGGACTGCGCAGACTAACCGCCGACCAGCGGTGCGTCAATTTTGCGCGCTGAGCATCAATTGCGGTTACCGGCAGGTGATGTGGCGGCACCGGCACTCGGAACGCCGCGCCGGCCAGTCGCATCACTTTCGCGAGCGGTTTTCCCAGGATTTGGCACGATCGAAGCGACCGGTGTTGTACGGATCAATGCCGAACTCCTCGCCCGAGTCGAGCATCGATTCGTCGAGAATTTTCAAGGTGTCATGGGTTCCGGAATCTTCGCGAACCAACTTGTTGCGAATAAGCACGTTCTTGCCAGGACCGCCGTCCTCGATTTGACTGCCCATCCTGGCTTTGAAACGGACCGGAGCGGGGGCAGCATGCGGCGACTTGCGGTGCGCCGGTGGGCGAACGTGCACGCCGGTTTGCGCCAGGGGCGGGCCTTCCGGCTGTTGTTGCGCAAAAAGCCGCTGGCCAAGCCATTTCAAGAATCGGTTCACAGCAGTTGACGTCGCATGTTTCATGGGCAGGTGTCTCGGTTCGGACGACTATACGCGTCAGACACCGCGAGCATGGCAGACAATTGACATAATTTCTAGCTTATTAGGGTTAAATATCTGTTAAAGATAGACAAAGTGTGAGGCAATTCACAGTTTCCCGAGGCGCTGTTGCGGTTGGCTGCCGTCAGCCTGGCGTGCCGGACATTGGCCGCAGACGTCGAAAGAGGCGCGTAGTGAGCCGCAAGAGTTGCCACAGGAGGTAGGGCGAAAGCAGCAGGAACACGACAGCCGGTTCGCCGGCACGGAATTCGCCATGCAGTCGACCGTAGAAGGTGCTGAAGCCGGTCCCCTCGTGTGCGCCAAATACCGCTTGTCCGACCAGGTAGATCAGCAGGGGCAAGACCACCAGCCCCACGAGGAACAGCCCGCCGAACAGGGCAGCTTCTTTCAGAACGCGGCGCTTCAACGAGCGCTCAGTCATGAGCTCAGTCATGGGGTCGGACCTTGGATCCCGGAGTCGGACCTCGACGGCCATGGGTCGCGGATCAAGGGGTCGGACCTCGGCTCGGACCTAAGGTCGGACCTTGGGGTTTTGGGGTCGAACATGATCAAGAATCACTCGCGCGAAAAATCGTGGCGCGGCAATCGTTGATCATGAATTCGATCAGGTCAAGTCAGTCAGTCTGCGCAACGGGAAAGCGGTGCGCATCCTGCGGTCGCGATTCCTGTGAATTGGTGCGCTCCCTGGCGGCCCTTCGCCGTCGGCGATAGACGGCGTACGACAGGTGCAGGCAGCCTGCAGCGAAGAGCAGGTAGTGAGGGAGCACCCAAAACCATTCACTTATGTAAATCGTTGCCATGAATGCGGCACAACCCGCCGCCAGGTAAAACCACGGCAGCGCATCGTAAATAAGTTTGGGTAGCCAGATTCTTCGCATTGCCAGCTTTTCTGCACGGCGAGCCAGTATCTGCGTGGCGCTTAAATCCTGAGAATTGCTGGCGCTATCTGAAAACATCGATTTGATCTGGGGGTGACGGACGACTTGGTGCAGCGTAGACCGTAACGACAGGAATTGCCGTGATTGCTCTCACATAACCGGGCGGGCGTCCGGACTTGGGCCGATGTCGCGCATTGTGTCTTTGCCCAACGCTATCGCCTTGCCGGTTTCGAATCAGCGTTTCGGCCGTTCTTCGAAGCGGAATTCTGCTGTCCCGACAGTTACACGATCGCCGTTTCGCAGGCTTTTTTCCGTGACGCGAATACCGTTAACGTAGACACCGTTCTTGCTGCCCCAATCAACGATGCGGGTTCGATCGTCTTCGGTCACCAGGACAGCATGGCGGCGGCTTATGTACTGCGCTTTGATCTGGATGTCGTTGTGTGTGGTGCGACCAACAGTGAGCCTGTCCTTGAAGAGCGGAAAGCGCAGTTCCTGACCGTCAATATTGCCGATCAGTAGTCTTGTCACCCGTTCCCTGTCCGGCGTACTGCGATCTTCCGTAACCGGTGCCTTGCGCTCGCCGAGCCGTTGGACGACATCCTCCGCCTCATGTTCCGCTTGACCACTTTCCGGTTCCACGACAACGGACTTGGTCGCCAGTTCGCTCAAAAGTGCGTTGATCGCGGCGTCCTTGTGCGAGACCTTGCGCTCGTAATCGTCAATATGTCGTTTCAGCTGCCCGAGTTGTTTGCTGAGATCGTTAATTTCCGCCTGCCTCGTCTTGTCAGCCTCGGCAAGTCGGGTCTCAAGTGCCTGTCGGAATCCCTTGCTGTCGATTAAATCCGCGGTCAGTTGTCCATTCAGTGATTCGCTTTCTGTCAAGGTTTCCTGCGCTTCGCCCAACTCGAAACGAGCCTTGCGCAACTCCTCTTCGACTCGCTGTTGATTGTCCGCAATGCCTGTTTCAAGAGCGGCATTTTTCTGTTTTTCGGTTTCAAGATTGCCTGAGAGCGTGTCGATGCGCTGTAGTGCAACGGCCAACTCCTTTTGCAGTTTGTCATGATCTGTAGTTTGCGCATTGGAATCGGCGAGTTGATTCTGCAGCTTTATGCGCAGCGTATCCGCGTAATTTTCCGTTTTGGCGAGTTGCTCGCGAATCTCGCGGATCTGCGCTTCATTACTAGCGGTCAATCCTGCGAGGCGCGCGTTCGATTCCTTGAGGGCCGACGCCTCACTCGCTGCGTCGCCAAGTTCCGTGACCCTCGAACGCAAGGTTTGCGCTTCGGTTTCCAGCGCTTGCAGTTTATCTTCAACCTGCTGGCGGCAATCACGCTCGATATGGAGTTCCGCTGCTGTTTCGTCAAGCTTCGAGGTTACAGCCACGAGTTCCAGCTGGCGAGCATGCAGTGTTGCCTCGTGTGCGGTATTCACCTGCTGCAGCGCAGAACTGGCTTGTTCGAGTTGTTCGCATTGCGTTTGCAATTCGCCAACCTGCGATTCCAGTAGCTTGGATTGGGCTAGCTCGTGCTGCAGATGCGATTGAGCCGCCGAGACCTTGCCATTCAGGTCAGCGACATTCTGTTCTTGAGAGCGCAACAGAGCATCTTTCTGCAAACTTTTCTCTGCGAGTTCAGACAGCTCGGCACGCATGGCAAGTGATTCAGATTGCAACCGGTCAAAT
The DNA here is from genome assembly GCA_040879925.1 of Woeseia sp. Classification (GTDB taxonomy): domain Bacteria; phylum Pseudomonadota; class Gammaproteobacteria; order Steroidobacterales; family Woeseiaceae; genus IDS-8. The sequence goes on from JBBDJJ010000035.1 coordinate 75,265, forward strand.
TCAGCCTGGACTTGCGCAGCTTTCGATTCCGCTTGCTCGAGGGCTGCGGCAGTTATCTGCAAATTAGCCTGCAGTTTTTCAACTTCCTGCGACAGTCCGGTCAGCGACGTTTCTTTCCCGGCAATACCGCGTTTCAATTCCAGCGCTTCTGTGCGATACCGCGCGTTATCCTTTTCGGCAGTTGCGAGACCTTGCTCGGCCTTTTCCTTTGCCGCCAGTGACTGGTGCAGACGGTCCGTCACGTCATTGATATCGCGAGTGAGACGGTTAACGTTTTTCTGCAGGTCCCCAAGCAGCGCTTCCCGAGATGACAGTTCCGCCTGTTGCTTTTCCCAACGGCTCTTGCGACCTTCGATATAGTGCTGCAGGGATGCTACCAACGAGAGCGTGTCACTGCGTTGCGACTCGAGCAGCGATACTTTGTCGCCGAAGGCGCGTTCAGCTTCCTCGGCCCATTTACGTCGGGCTTTCTCTTCCGAAAGGTCTGCGCGCAACGACTCGATGGACTTGGTTTCGGCGGCACTGCGGGTTTGCAGATCCGCGAAAGCGCTCTCGAGTGATTCAGCATCGTTCCGTGCTGCTTCGATGCGAGTGTCCGCCTCTGTCAAGCGACTTTCCTGCTGATGCAATTTCGCTTCGAGGTCGGCAAGTCGACGTTCTCGCTTCCTCAACTGTTCCGTCGTATCTCGCAGTCTGCGCTTGTGGTCCTCAAGTTCGGCGGCAACGTTGTCGGTTAGTTGTTCACGGGCTTTGAGTTCTTTCTCAAGTCCGGTCCAACGCGAGCGCAATTGCTCGATGTCGTACTGCAGCTGGTTGATACTCGCGTCGCGCTCGCGCAGATCGGATTTGAGGGCGGCAACGGATTCGGTACCCGGTTTGTTGCGCGCGCGCAGGGACTCGAAGGACTGGGTGGCCGCATCCGCTTCGTATTCCTCTTCGGGCAGTGCAGCCACGGCCTCTGACAACACCGGCAGTTCCGATGTGTCCTCGTCGCTCTCCGAAGTCAAATCGCTGATTTTTTTATTATCGGTGGCCATAGCGTAGTCCTGGCAAGAGGCCCGTAGTCGCACCCGGAATTCTACACCGACTGAAATTTACTGAAAGCGTTCTGATGGCTACTCCGGCGCTGCTTCAATCACAGGCGACCGTTCGGCCACGGGCCCAGAGCCGCAGCGTGGCGATCTCTTCGGCCATAACGACAGACAGGGGACGCGTATCCTCAATTGCTTCCAGCAGGTGCCTGGTACTCAGGCTGCACTTCTTCGCATGGGCCGAGTAAAGGGCTGCCACGACTGCCTGCTCGATCTCCGCTCCGGAAAAGCCGTCGCAGGCGGCAGCAATTCGGGTTATGTCAAATGACTCGGGGTCCTGTCCACGGCGGGCGAGGTGGATGCGCAGGATATCGGAGCGTACACCGGCCTGCGGCAAATCCACGAAAAATATCTCGTCGAAGCGACCTTTGCGCACCAGTTCGGGTGGCAAAGCCGTAATGTCATTGGCCGTGGCAACGACGAATACCTGGCGTTTCTTTTCTGCCAGCCAGGTGAGAAAGGTCGCCAGCACCCGTTGCGTTGTTCCGCTTTCGCCGCCGCGCCCGGCGAGTCCTTTCTCGATTTCGTCGATCCACAGGACGCAAGGACTCATCACATCCGCGGTTTGCAGGGCCTCGCGAAGATTGCGCTCCGTTTCCCCGTGGTATTTGTTGTACACGGCACCGAAGTCGAGGCGCAACAACGGTACCGAAAAGATACCGGCGGTAGCCTTGGCGGCGAGACTCTTGCCGCAACCCTGCACACCGATCAATAAGGCGCCTTTCGGCGTGTCGAGATGCGGGATATCGGCGTCGCCCTGAAATGCCGGCCGCCGCTGGATCAGCCAGTCCTTCAAGCGCTGCAAGCCGCCGACATCTGCAAATGCGGCTGTTTCGTACTCGTATTGCAGGATGCCGCCGTTGTTCAATAACTCATATTTGGCCTGCATGACTTCCTGCACGTCGCTGTGCGAGATCGCACCGTCATGGAATATGGCATTGCGTGCCAGTCGTTCGGTGTCACTGTCGGCGAGGCCGCCAAGATTCCGAATCAGCAAGCGGTAGGCCTTGGAATCGACCTTAACCTGCCGGCCGGCGTTTGCGGTTGACCATTCGCGGGCTATTTTCTTGATCGTGTTCTCGCGGTCCTCCCCGGTGGGGAGCGCCATCTCGAAGCGGGCGCTGAAATTGCGCAGTTCCGCAGGTAATTCAATCTGGTGGCTCAGCAACACAAGGTGGCGCTTCACTTCATTAAAAGCGAGGCAAATATCCTTCAGCAGGCGAATATTGACCGGCTCTTCCAGGAACGGGTGAAAATCGAGCAACACGTACATGCCGGGTTTGCTAACCGCCCGAATGTGTCGCAGCACCTCGGCCGGCTGCGCGTTGTGCAACTGCGGTTCCATGGCGATATCGAGACGCTGCAATCCGTCGGTGACGGTCCAGCGGAACAATGGCATGTAGTCGGCTTTGGTGCGCGATAGACAGAACCGCTGCAGCATTTGCAGCAGCCGGGACTCATCGCGAGTTTCAATTACAACCAGTGGCGTTTTTGATTGCAGCGTGATTTCGAGATCGCGTTGACGGTCCATGCACTCGTTACCCGTGTAACGCAGCGACGAGTTCGAGTGTATCAGGCGACATCGCCGCCGCAGCCGCGCAGGTTACCTGCCTTAATTGACGACAATGGCGAGCCGGCAATGCGCTCGGCTATGGTCCGGAAATCGGACACGGTGACTTTTTCCCCCGCACTGGCAAGTTCCCGGGTGATGTCGTCCAGGCTGGCACGACCCGCTGACTTCTCACGGATTTCAGCGTCGAGCCCGACGAGCAGGGAGACCGCCAGGGCGGTGCCACTACCGCTGGAGCGACTGGTACACAGGTTTGCTGCGTCCTGACCCCATTTGGCGAGTTGCCGGTGCGCCAAACGAAAGCGCGACTCGCTGATGGTGCCACTGCGTCGCAATATCTCCAGGCTGTAGAACTCCGCAATTCCTTCAACGATCCAGTCTGCGCCCGGCATAGCTGCGAGTCCCATGCCGATGTGCATGGCCTCGTGCACTATAGTGCTGGTCGCGTTCTCGCTCAGCAACGGACGGTCGGCGTGGACAAATATCGAACGCGGCGCTGACAAGGCACCGCGCCACATCGGGTTACCTGCCCCGACTATCGTCAGGCGCTTCGGGAAATCGGGCAGGAGGCGTGTCAGCTCCGGCAAGGTCCAATGCAGCAATGCAACGATGTCCATCCTTCGGAACGACTGGCCAACCGGACCTGCCACGACAACGCGGACACCGTCAATAATCTCGCGCCGGACACCGAGTTTTCCAAGCACGATCCAGCCTGTCGGTGTCGCAAAGCGTCGGCTGGAGTTCTCGACCAGGTAGCTGTCGCCACGCCCTGCGTACGGCGCAACGGATGACCAGCCGCGCGGCATCGTGAAGGAGACTCGGGTCTCGCTTTCAGCTCCGACCAGAGTGCGAGTCAGGGCTGACGGGATAATGTCTTCGCCACGGAATAGAGCCCAGTCAGCCTCGATATAGGCGTCATACGATCCACCGCGGCGTCGGTGATCGAGTCGCGCGAACCAGCGCAATTTGCCGCCCTTGAGCGGAGTCTTCCAGACGATACCCCGCTCATTGGTCGAGAGTTCGCCGTCCGCCGTAAATTCCGACAGGCGCCCAGCCAGGGAACGCATCTTCAGCTCGCGTAAATAATGTGCCGGTTGCTGCAGTTGCAACTCCACCCAGGCACCGCCCGCCGCCGGGTCCACGGTGACCTGGTAATCCAGCCGGTAAATGCGATTTTCGTCGTTATCCCGGGCCGCGACGTCCGACGCTGACGTGTCGCATCCGGTCGCCGCAGCTATTGCCAGCCAAAGCGCAAGCCATAGCCGCGCGGGCCGGCGGGCACGAAGCTGGCTGGTTGGTCGTAATGCTGGAACCTGGTTCATGGCTTGTTAAGCTTCTTGCAGCTAAGGTGAGCCGTGTAAAAAATAGCGAAGTGTTTCATATGTCTGCGTCATCATCCAGAAAACTCCGGCTGATTGCGTCCTGTGCCATCAGTGCGTTGTTGATAACGGCTTGTTCCGGGCAGCTGCCCAAAGAGACTGCAGCTACGCAGGGGGGGCGGTCCGTCGATGAGAGCAGCGATCGGCCGACTGCGGCGTCTCGGTCCGGCAAGAGTAGCCCGGGCGAACGGGCGGCTTTGACCGCCGTACGCCAGGTCGGCGTGCCGTATCGGTACGGTGGCAATTCGGCGGCCGGTTTCGATTGCAGCGGCCTGGTGCAATATGCTTATGCAAGTGCAGGAAAAAAGTTACCCCGCACAACTTCAGACCTGTGGCGCCAGACTCAGCCGGTGGCAGGGCACCAGCTGGAGGTCGGCGATGTGTTGTTTTTCAACATAGAAGGTAAGGTCTCGCATGTCGGCCTTTATCTGGGGAGTGGCCGCTTTGTGCATGCGCCCGCGAGTGGGCGCGAGGTGACAATAGCCGAGCTGGATTCAGCCTATTACCGTTCTGCATTCATCCGCGGCGGCCGTCCACGTTGATGCCACGATCGTCCCGCAAGCGGCTCGCCGCCGTGTTGTCAGGCGCCGCCCTCAGGCGGTTTCATCGCCGACGATAAACAGTTTGAGCTGATCGGCGAGCCCGTCGCAGGCTCTTGACTGCACTCGTGCGATCAGTGGAATCGGTATGACGATTGCTGGCAGGAACGACGTGCCGCTGACATCTGCACTTACCGTGCCGGAATCCTCCAGGCCGTTCAGGTCCCAGACCGACGCTTCGTACTTGGAGTCGTTTTGCCACCAGGCAAATCCGAAACAGCCGCCGCCGCCTGGCCCAGCTGCGCAGGACATGCTGCCGCCACCTGCCACACGGTCCGTATCGCCATCCAGCCATATTACATAGCGTACGCCCTTGTCAGCGATCATCTCCGTAACGCCGGGGCGCTGCATCAATTCCGGAAGTCCCTTGGTTTCCGCAGGTGCGGTACGCGGCTCAAACCAGGGGAAGAGAGCGTCGACAAATTCCGTGTTCGGGACCACGCGCAGCCCCTTCGAACCCCTGCCTATGGAATCGCCAACACAGGAAATGAACTTGGCTTCCGTTTCATTTCCGAGGTGATAACTCTTGGCCATAATGACGATGCCTTCACCATCACTCAGGCCTGTGGTGTTCTGGCGCACGTCTTCGACCCGCGATGTCACACACGCGCCAAGCGTGATCGCCAGTGTCGCCAGCGCAAAATTGCGCCCGCACGGGTTAATGTATTCCGCCCGAATCATCACGATCGCCCTCCGAAGATGTTGTTCGCAAAACCTCGCCCGCGGCACTGTCATCAGTTGTGTCCGGACCGCGTGCCAGGCTCCGTCGCGTCTCGCTCAACGCACTGATGCCGGTGGCCTTGTCCATCTGCAATATGATGAGGGCGGCTGCATCGCGCATTGCGAGTACGGCTGCCCGCCGCAAGGCGTCGTCGTCACCACCGAAACCCGGATCCTGACTCTTACCATACGCCGCGATGGGCCAGTTGGCTATCTGGTTGCCGTCCTGGTCGAAAATCTTGATGCGGTAGCGAATCCAGACGGCAAACGCGTCAGTCTGGCTCTGGCTGGGGACGGAAAATTCGAAAGCATCGATGGTCGGTTCGATTAACGCGTCGAACTTCAATTTACTCGGGTCCTCGTCGTGCCTGAGGACCGAAAAATCCGTGAACATGGAGCCAAACAGCTGCGTGAACAGCATGCTGTTGGCGCGCCCCATGTCGATTGTCCACTTTTTCTTGCCGATAACCTGCTCTTCGTGCACGAAATGCTCGAACCGCTCCGGATACCGGGCGGCGACGACAAGTGGCAACTGGTCGATCAATGGCTGTGGAATTGTGGGATTTTGCAACGCAACTTGTTTTGTCGAGCACGCGCCTAGCGCAATGGCCAACAAAGCAACTGGCAACGCCTTGAGGTGTAGAGCCGTCAATTCGCCGAATTCCCGGAAAGGCCTGGTCTGACAAGTGTGACTTTAGTAGGAACCCGAGAGACCACAAGAGTTCCGCAGGTCCAAACAAAGCGCCTGTTCCGACTGTAGACCGGAGAAGGTAAGTGCGCAACAGCAGCGCCTCGACCTATGCGCGGCAATCGAACTACGGCGACTTATTCCCGGCACCTGCCCCGGCCGCGCCGTCGCGGCATCGGTTGCGACCACCTCAGGGGTGCCACGCCAGGGGAGCTTCTTCCATCAGTGCTGCCTGCTCGCGCAGCGACAGAACATGTTCATCCCAGTAGCGGGGCGATGCAAACCAGGGGAAAGCCTGCTGAAAGGCCGGGTCGTTCCAGCGACGCGCGATCCAGGCCGCATAGTGCATGATGCGCATCGTCCGCAATGCTTCGACCAGATGCAGTTCGCGCGCGTCAAAACGTCGAAAGTCTTCGTAGCCAGCAAGTAAAGCGGCGAGTTGCGGAGCCTGTTCGTGACGATCGCCAGACAGAAACATCCACAGATCCTGTACGGCCGGGCCGGTGCGGGTATCGTCGAGGTCGACGATATAAAGCTGGTCGCCGGATGCGAGCACGTTACCTGGATGGAAGTCGCCGTGCAGGCGCAGGTTGCGGCAGGCACCGGCGCGCTCATAACAACCGTTTATGTTGTTGGTCAGGTGGTCGGTGACACTGCAATACGCTTCCACCAGGTGGGGCGGGATAAACTGCTGCTCAAGCAGATAGCGCCGTGACGCATGCGCGTAAGTTTCGACATCGACGTACGGCCGGCATTCGAAGGCGCGCAGTTCACCCTGCAGGTGAATGCGAGCAACGAGTCTTCCCAACTGGCGCAGCAGATCTTTGCGGTCGAGCTCCGGGGCACGACCACCCCGGAATGGCGCTACAGAAAAGCGAAACGAACCGCGTTGGTGCAGCGTTCGACCGTGCAGTTCAAGCGGCGCCACGACCGGGATTTCCTGTTCCGCCAACTCCTGCGTAAAGCTGTGTTCCTCGAGGATGGCCGCGTCACTCCAGCGCGCAGGGCGATAGAACTTCACCACCAGCGGCTCACTATTGTCGACGCCCACACGATAGACGCGGTTTTCGTAACTATTCAGGGCCAGCAGGCGGCCGTCACAGGCAAAGCCCAGATCTTCAAGGGACGCGAGGATGTCATCCGGCTGCAAGGCCGCGTAAGCCAGCACTGGATCTTCGTCCGATGCGGGCTCCGCTGTCGGCATAACATTGCCGTCAGGCTCGGGTGCGTCCTCCGGTAGTGTCCGGTTGCCGCCGGGGCGCCCGGCCGAAGGCAGGCGCCGGCCGCTCATGCGCGCAGCCGCGAGTCTCTTTTGCGCTCGTTTTCGGTCAGAAATTTCTTTCTTATTCTTAAACTTACCGGAGTAACTTCAAGTAATTCATCGTCATCAATGAACTCCAGAGCCTGTTCCAGCGAATAGCGCACAGGCGGGGTCAACAGGATATTTTCATCGCTGCCCGCCGCGCGAATGTTGGTGAGTTGCTTGGCCTTGGTCGGATTAACGACAAGGTCGTTCTGGCGACTGTGGATACCGATGATCATGCCTTCATACACAGGTTCGGCGTGGCCGATCAGCAAGCGACCGCGTTCCTGCAGATTGTACAGAGCGTACGCCAGTGCCTTGCCGGGCACCATGGATACTAGGACGCCGTTGTTGCGCTGACCCAGCGCTACCGGCAGGTAGCGGTCGTAGCGATCGAATACGTGATAAATCAGACCCGTACCGGAAGTAGCAGTCAGGTACTCGGTGCGAAAGCCGATCAGGCCCCGGGTCGGAATTCGGTAGTCCAGACGCACTCGGCCCCTGCCGTCCGGACGCATATCGACCAGTTCGCCTTTGCGCTCGGCGAGGCGCGACATCACGGCTCCCTGGTAGTCCTCTTCGAAGTCTACAGTCAGCAATTCCCACGGCTCGGTTTTCACGCCATCGATCTCGTGCAGTATGACTTCCGGCCTCGAGACGGCTAATTCGAATCCTTCCCGTCGCATGTTCTCGATCAGAACGGAGAGATGCAGTTCGCCGCGCCCGGACACACGAAACTTGTCTGGATCGTCGGTCGGCGCTACGCGCAAAGCCACGTTATGCTTCAGTTCCTGATCCAGGCGCTCGCGAATCTGTCGACTGGTGAGGAAGCGTCCTTCCTTGCCGGCGAATGGTGACTTGTTCACCTGAAACGTCATGCTGATGGTCGGTTCATCGACTGACAATGGCGGTAAGGCTTCGGGCGCGTCCCGGGAGCAGATTGTGTCGGAAATGCTGAGCACATCGATGCCACTGAGAACAATGATGTCCCCGGCGCTTGCCGCGTCGATCTTTCGCCGCTCGAGCGCGTGGAAGCCAAAAAGCTCCAGAACCCGTTCGCGTCGCACTGATCCGTCGGCGCCGACAATGCTGACCGGCATGTTGGTCGAGATGCGTCCCCGCTGGATACGCCCGATGCCGAGCACGCCGACATAAGGATCGTAGGCCAGGCTGGAAATCTGCAGTTGCAACGGCCCGTCTTCGTCAACCGCCGGTGGCGGCACATGCGAGACGATGCTTTCAAACAGCGGCGTCATGTCGCCACGGTCGGTATCGGCGGTAAGTCCCGCGTAACCTTCGAGTGCCGAGGCATAGATTACCGGAAAATCCAGCTGCTCCTCAGTCGCACCGAGTCGGTCGAAAAGGTCGAAAGTCTGGTCGAGAACCCAGGCGGGTCGGGCGCCGTCACGGTCGATCTTGTTGATCACAACCAGGGGCCGCAAGCCGCGGGCAAACGCTTTTTGCGTGACGAAGCGAGTTTGCGGCATCGGCCCGTCCACCGCATCGACCAGCAACAATACGCTGTCGACCATGGACAGGACCCGCTCCACCTCGCCGCCGAAGTCGGCATGTCCCGGGGTATCGACGATATTGATTCGGTAGTCGCGCCAGCGCAGTGCGGTATTCTTTGCCAGGATGGTGATACCACGCTCGCGCTCGATAACATTGGAATCCATGATCCGGTCGGGCGCCAACGCCCTGGGACCAAGCGTTCCCGATTGCTGCAGGAGCTTGTCAACGAGGGTGGTCTTGCCGTGATCGACGTGCGCGATAATGGCGATGTTGCGAAGAAACTGAATACCGGACATGGACGAAGTTGGGGTGAGATAGAAAAGGGCGCGAATTATAGGGTCCGCCACGCGCAATAGATATGGGCGCGGTGCTTACGCGGTTTCTCCGCCGAGAGACGAGCGCGACCTGTTTGTCGAAAACCGGTTCAGTCGGCTGAACCGGCCGTCGTAGGCGTCAGTCAACGAGAGCCTTGACCATCATGGCGACTTCCTTTGCACCGTCATCGATTTCTTGCGAACCCACCCGAACGAAACCCATCCGCTCATGAAATCGCATGGAAGCCGGATTGGGAGGCCGCAAATTGACTTCGCATACAAGTCGCGGACTTTGCGAATTGAACGAGTCTTCGAAGTCGCGGTACAGGGCGGCCGCGAGGCCGCGCCGCCGCGCCGTCGCGGCAACAGCGACACGGTCAATATAGGCAAAGCTCGCGTACTTGTCGCAGAACCAGCGGAAGTTAAGGCTCTGATAGTCCGCATCCGGCGTCAGGCCTATCAGGAATCCAGCCGGTACGCCATCGACAATTGCCACGCGAAAATAGGCGGCTTCATCCAGAAATTTCTGCATTTGAGCGAGCGTTACGCTGTTAACGTGTGGAACGGAGGCCTCGTTCATCTCGAGGACGCATTGCAGGTCGTCCAGTTCGACGTCGCGGATTGGCAAGGTCATTCGTGAATGGTAAGCGGCGGCCAACGGAAACGCCAATCGTTGTCAGGCACGTTGCTGCGACGATCTTCAGGCTCGTAGGTCAGCGTGGTTCCGGGTAACATTGCTGTCACGTTTGCATTTCGTATCGTTTGGTCACTCCGGGATTTCGTGATTTTTATGAACAACAACAATTTCCTCATACTTCTGGCATCAATCTGCGTGCTGGCCCTCGGTGCCTGCTCCGATTCGTCGCGCGAGAGAGCGGAGTCGACTGGGTCAGCGCTGGCGTCGCAAGACAGCATTCTGCGCTATGTTCCGGCCGATGCGCCTTATGTAATGGCGGCCGCCGAGCCGCTGCCGCACGACGTTCGCGATGAGCTCGAGGAAAAGGCGACGCCGGTTATCGAAGCCTATCGAAAATTGCTCAAAGTCACGTTGCAGCTTGAAACCGATGAAAATGCTCAATCTGATTCCGGAGATCGGGAGGCCCGCGAATTCGATGCTCTGCTGAATGAAATGTCGAACCTGATGACGCCAGACGGTCTCGAGTCGGCCGGCATCGATCGAAACTCAACGGCGGCGTTTTACGGCAATGGTCTGCTGCCGGTATTCAGAGTGTCACTCAGTGACGAGGACTTGATGGAGTCGACCTTGTCGCGACTCGAGGAACAGGCCGACAAGCAAATGCCGGTCGCATCCATCGACGGCCATAGTTACCGGATCGCCGATGGGGAGGACGGCACGGCACTGATCGTTGCAGTGCTCGACGGTTACCTGGTTGTGTCCGTCGTGCCGAACAGTCCATCGGACGCTGTATTGAAATCAGCACTCGGACTTGAGTTGCCGGCCACCAGCATTGCCGAGTCCGGTGAGCTTGGCAAACTGGCAGAAGAATACGGCTTCCAGGCGTATGCGCTCGGCTTCCTCAATGTCGAGCGAATTGCGTCCGTCTTTCTGGACGATCCGACTGGCGTCAACAAGGAAATGCTCGCCTTGCTGGGCTACGACGGGTCGACGGTCTCCGATGTATGCCGGCAAGAGGTTCGCGCGCTGGCCGGGGTCGCGCCCCGCATCGTCGCCGGCTATACGAGAATCAACGCAGGCGAGCTGGTAGCAAATTCTGTAGTAGAACTGCGTAGCGATATTGCCAACGGGCTGGCGGCGCTTACGGCGCCCGTGCCGGGATTGGGCCAGAAGAATCAGCGTGGGTTGATGAGCTTCGGCATGAGTCTCAATCCACTGGCCGCCCGGGAATTTTACGAAGCTCGGCTGGATGCGCTGGATGCCAAGCCTTATCAATGTGAATTTTTTGCTGGCATGCAGGAGGCGGTGGCAGGCGGTCGCGACATGCTGAACCAACCGATGTTTCCGATCGTCTACTCCTTCAGGGGCTTCCTGGCGTCTATCGATAGCGTTAAAGGTATGGATATCCAGGCAGGTCAGCCGCCCACGGATGTCGATATGCGATTGCTGATCGCCACTGACAACGCGGAAGGCCTTATTGCAATGGCGGCCATGTTCAGTCCCGAAGTTGCAGCACTTGAACTGCAACCGGATGGCAAGCCGGTGCGGTTGCCGGTGCCACCAGTCGCACCCCAGGTACAGACGGCCTGGATAGCCATGTCCGATACCGCATTGGCGCTTTCGGTCGGCGAGGGTGGCGAAACTCAACTGCCAGGCATGCTGTCGGCACCGCTGGCGTCACCACCGCCGTTCATGAGCATCGACATGGATGCTGCAAGCTACTATGGATTTGTTGGCGATGCCGCGGCGCTCGGTGGCAGCGATGCGAACACACCGGAAGTGAATGCAGCCGTTCGTGAAGCCATGACCAGTCTGCAGGCACTGATCCGGCGCATAACCGTCGACGTGCAATTTACAGAGCGAGGGATCGAGTTCCCGTCAACGGTGACACTCGCTGACTGAAATCGCATCGACTGTATCGCCGCCCACAGGTAGTTCCGGAAACCAGGCCTGGGTGCGGTTCGCAAAAGCAACCAGCGACAGCATTACGGGAACTTCCACCAGCACGCCTACAACCGTGACCAGGGCGGCACCGGAGTTCAGGCCGAACAGTCCGATTGCAACGGCAACGGCCAGTTCGAAAAAATTGGAGGTGCCGATGAGCGCACACGGTGCGGCCACCTTGTACGGCACTCGCCAGAGAAATGCGGCCAGGTATGCAATCGCGAAAATGCCGTAGGACTGGATCAGGAGCGGAACCGCAATCAGGGCGATCAGGATAGGCTGGTCGAGAATCACACGTCCCTGGAAGCCGAATAACAGAATTACCGTTGCAAGCAAGCCAAGTACCGACAGGGGTTTTACCAGTTCGATGAACCTGACAACTGAGCGTTCTGCTGTCACGACGTTGTTTGCATCCGCGCTTAGTTTGATGCGAGTTATGACCCCGGCGATGAGCGGGATCAACACATAAAGTCCGACAGACAGCAGCAGGGTTGCCCACGGGACATCTATATCGGTGACGCCCAGCAGCAGCGCGACGATCGGCGCGAAAGCGACGATCATAATCACGTCATTCAGCGCAACCTGCGCCAGCGTGTAGTTGGCGTCGCCGCGTGTCAGTTGCGACCACACAAACACCATGGCCGTACACGGCGCGGCACCCAGCAGGATCAGCCCGGCAATATACTGGTTCGCATTGGCCGGATCGATCAGATCCACAAAAAAATAATGAAAAAACAGCACACCGAGTCCGGCCATGGTGAACGGCTTGATGAGCCAGTTCACGATCAGCGTGATGATCAGCCCCTTCGGTCGCTCATGAATACGCTTGAGACTCGAAAAATCCACCGACACCATCATTGGATAGACCATGAACCAGATCAATACGGCGACGATGAAGTTGACAGATCCATATTCGAAACTGGCCAGAGTGCGAAACAGTCCCGGAAACCAATTGCCCGCTGCGATGCCGAGGACGATGCAAAGCCCCACCCAGACGGACAGATAGCGCTCAAAAAAACCGATCGGTTGCGATGCGCTCATGCGGTGGCTTGTCTCGTGGTTGAACTGGTTGATTCAGGTTGCGTCAGGGAGCATGCGTACCGATGCGATCCAGCTCCGCCTGCAAACACGCACGGTCGTCCTCCAGAACTTGCAGCGGTAGCGCAAGAAACGTTTCGATGCGAGCGCGCAGGTTGCGGTACGCATTCATGAATGCCGCATCGATTTCCGCGTCGCTGCCTGCGGCGCGGGCGGGGTCGTCGACTCCCCAATGGCTGCGCATGACGGAGCCCAGGTACGCCGGGCAGGTTTCACCGGCGGCGGTGGAACACACGGTGATGACAATGTCGGGTGTGACTTCCAGCTCGTCCCAGGACTTGCTGTGACAACCCTCGGTCGATATACCTTCGCGCGCGAGCAGGTCAAGCGAACGCGGATGGACCCTGCCGGTCGGCTGGCTACCGGCACTCATCGCTCGCCAGCCGGCAGGTGCGAGGTGGTTAAAGGTGGCTTCTGCGAGGATCGAGCGACAGGAATTGCCGGTACACAGGAAAAGGAGATTCATCGCGCCTGATTTACACGCCTTGGGGGCTTGGCTGAACGCTGCCTGGCCGAGTGAACGGGCAGCGCGTCCAGTTCAGCGCATTGTTCCGGGTGACCGGCGCAGCACTCTTCTGTCAGGTAGGCGATCAATTCCTGCATCAACGGCAGGTTGGCGCGATAGCGCTGAAAGCGGCCTTCCTGCTCTACTGACAGCATGCCGGCGTGCGTCAGAGCCTTGAGATGGAAGGACAGGTTGGATGCCGGTACGTCCAGAACCGACGCAATTTCACCGGCGACCAGGCCTTCCGGGCCCTGTCTTACCAACAGGCGATAGATATCCAGCCGCAGGCCGGATGACAGGGATTCGAAAATCGACGTTGCAATATCTCGCAGCATATTTAGATAGTACAACAAATATTGAAATATGGAAGACAGTAACATAAACACATTCAGTTCAGGGATTCGAAGCTCATGATGCCAAACCGGTCTCGCGTTGCACCCGTCGATCGGGCACTTGCTGCGGCTGCTTTTTTTCTATTGCTGCCGATCATGGTTCCTGCCCTTGCCGAAGCTCTTGCCGAAAATTTTGACCAGGGCCGGGTCGTTGCGCCTGCCGGTCATGCAGTGACTATCACTCGTGAGCGCATTGCGCCCGAAAACCGCATTCTGGTAGATCGTCTGGATAACCTGTTGCCTGCGTTGATGGCGGAAGCGGATATCGACATGTGGCTGGTTCTCAATCGCGAGTACGCGGAAGACCCGGTGTACTTCACGTTGGTGCCGCAGCCGAGCTTTGCCGCGCGGCGCACGACGATGCTGATCTTCAATCGCCGGGAAAACAACACGGTCGAACGGCTTACCGTCAATCGCTACCCCTTGGGTGAACCTTATGAATCTGCCTGGTCCGGCGGTGAACTCGATGAGCAATGGGTCGCGCTGGGAGAGTTGATCGGCGAGCGCGCACCGGCGAGCATCGGCATAAACGTGTCGGACACCTGGCCGGAAGCCGACGGGCTGACACTCGGCTTGCACCGGAAGCTGCTCGACGTGCTGCCGGAGAATTTCGCAAGTCGGCTGGTTTCAGCCGAAGACCTTGTGGTGCGGTGGCTGGAAACCCGCAGCGAAGAGGAGATTGAAATCTATCCGCATATCGTGTCGATCGCGCGAGGCGTGCTGGCCGAGGCGTTTTCCAGTCGCGCCATCACGCCGGGAGTGTCGACGACAGACGATGTCGCCTGGTTCCTGCGCCAGCGCTTCGAATCGCTGGGCGCGCCCATCTGGTTCATGCCTTATGTCAATATCCAGCGGCCTGGCATCGACTGCGAAGAAGAAACGGCGTTTTGCGGGATCAGCGGCGTGATTCGTCCCGGCGACGTGCTGCATACCGATATCGGCATTTGCTACCTGAAATTGTGCACGGATACCCAGGAAATGGGCTATGTGTTGCAGGCCGGGGAGGCGGAAGTTCCGCAGGGACTGCGGGACGCATTGGCGCAGGCCAATCGCTGGCAGGACCTGCTTACGTCCGAATTCAAAACGGGTCGAACCGGCAACGAAATTCTTATTGCCGCTCAGCGACGCATGCGCAATGAACCCTGGTCCTTCAATATCTATACCCATCCCATCGGCTTTTTCGGGCATGCGCCGGGCCCGACGATCGGTATGTGGGACCTGCCCGGTGCCGTCGATGGCACCGGTGATTGGCCACTGCATCCGAATACTGCCTACGCCATCGAAGGCAGCATCAAGCAGGCGGTCGCGGAGTGGAACGATCAGCTGGTCAATATCAAGACCGAGCAATCTGCGCTGTTCGATGGCGAACGGGTGATCTATTTGGGGGGCCGCCAGACGGAGTGGCATGTCATCCGGTGACGCGCGAGCAGAGCAACTCAGTTGACGTTGTTGCGAACAAATTATTCGGCGAGCCGAGCACGCTTGCGACATCGGCAGCCGCCATACCGTTGCGGATGTCCCGTTGCACGGTGCCGCTGGTGGTCCGATTCAACTCGTGCGTTGCACGGACATCGGCGGCATGGCGGGTAGCACTGTAGACGCCGTTCAATAGCGCCACAGCGGCGAGAAACGCGATCGATCCAGCTTTGTTCATGGTCCTTACTCCACTCGTTCGGGGGAACGTTGGAGCGGACTTTAGGCTGAAGTTCCTGCGGACCACACGCGAGTTTGTTTGCAGATTCAGGCGGATA
>JBBDJJ010000036.1:0-18209 GCA_040879925.1 Woeseia sp.
ATCGCGGGCGATCACCGCCTGATCGCCCGCGATGCGGGCTCCTAGAGCAAGTGCCTTGCGACTTGTGCAGAGTCTCCCTGGTGGTTGTTCTATAATTTACGCTCAGGTGTATACGGGGCGAAATTATGGATAGCATCTGGATCAATTCACCCGCGGGAGTGATGGCGGTGCTTTGCGCCGTCGCCGCCGGCTGGTTTTATATTGCACAGGTAACCGGTTGGAAGCTGTTCCAGTATGTGCCGCCGCTGCTGTTTATCTACGCTACGCCCGTCCTGTTGAATAACACGGGCATCATACCGGCGACATCTCCGGTCTATGCGGGCCTGAGCGACTTCGTCCTGCCAGCCTTCATCGTACTTATGCTGATAAAAGTCAATTTGCCGGCAGCCGTGCGCATCATGGGCAAGGGCGTGCTGGTGATGCTGATGGGCACTACAGGCGTCGTCGTGGGCGCCGTCATTTCGTATGCCATCGTACATCGCTGGCTGGCGCCGGACGCATGGACTGGATTCGGTGCGCTGGCCGGCAGCTGGATCGGTGGCACCGGCAATATGGCCGCAGTGAGTCAGATGCTGAACACCTCGCCTGAGCAATTCGGCCTGGCAGTCATCGCCGACAACGTAATCTATCTTGTGTGGCTGCCAATTCTGCTTGCTTCCCGAAACTTCGCCGACCGGTTCAATAAATGGGCGCGCGTACCTGAGGATCGAATCAGGATGATGGAAGCGGCATCCGATGCAGTTATTGAACAGGAGCGCGTCGCCGAAATGCGCGACTACATCTATCTGGCGTGTATCGCAATCGGGGTCACGTGGCTGTCGAAGGTGTTGGCGGCCTCACTGTTCGAGCAAATGATGTCGCGCACGCCGTCACTCGAAGTATTATTGTCCGAGTCCACCTGGCGAATTTTGCTCATTACGACTATTGCGCTGACATTGTCGGCGACGCCGGTGCGCCGATTGCCGGCGGCGACGCATCTGGGCACAGCAATGATTTATATTTTTGTTGCGGGGATGGGAGCACGCGCTTCGGTCGAGGGATTCGCCCAGGCACCTGCCTTCCTTCTGGGAGCCTTCATCTGGATTTTCATTCACGGTGCCTTTTGTGTTGCCGGCGCGAAAATCTTCAGGGTTGATGTGCACAGCGTGGCCATTGCATCGGCAGCAAACATTGGTGCCGCCGCGTCCGCACCGATTGTCGCTGCATTTCATCGTCCAAGCCTGGTGCCGGTGTCCATCCTGATGGCATTGATCGGCTATGCACTGGGTAACTACCTCGCGCCAATCGCGGCTCATCTGGCGCGCATCGTCGCCGGACAGTGAATTCCCAACATCTGTATCAGGCCCTGGTGTCGTGTCCAAAGCTTCCCGCTGGATAAGCATCGTTCTTCTCGCCATCGTCGCCACATGCACGGGAGCGGCCGGCTGGCTGGCGTGGGTGTGGCAGGATCGGCACGCAGTTGCCGACCTCGAATGGCCGGAAGCGGCCACAGCCGGCCATCAGCGTGATCGGGTCACGGGTGAGCAAGTGACGGTTACCTGGCTCGGCATTACTACGCTGCTTTTCGATGACGGGGTAACGCAAGTCCTGGTGGACGGTACTTTTTCGCGTATTCCGCTTTTGGACATCCTCATCCAGCGCCGCATATTTTCCGATGTTGCCACCATCAACTATGCGCTCGCCGAATACCGTCTGGACAGATTAGCGGCAATCGTTCCGGTTCATTCGCATTTCGATCACGCCATGGACGTTGGTCATGTCGCCAACCGCACGTCTGCGGTCGTCCTCGGTTCCGAGTCGACCGCAAATATCGCTCTTGGATCGAACGTACCGGTCAATCAGTACCAGATTCTGGCAAATCGCGAATCGCGGCAGTTTGGCGGTTTCACAATCACACTTATCGAAACAGGACATGCACCCGTCGGTCCTGGCAATGTGGGCCTGTTTCCGGGCGACATCGAAGAACCTTTGCGGCAGCCGGCACGTATCGCGGACTGGCGATCCGGCGTCGCGTGGTCGGTACTCATCGAACATGTCGCCGGCTCAGCGCTTGTACAGGGCAGTGCCGGCTTCGTCGAAAATGCATTGCCTGAGAATAGTGCGGACGTTGTCTTTCTCGGCATTGGCGGACTGTCCTCGCTCGGTCGCGACTATATGGAAAACTACTGGGCACAGACTGTTCAGCGAACCGGCGCCAAACACGTTTATCCCGTGCACTACGATGATTTCACCAAGCCGTTCGGCGAAATTGCGCTCTTTCCGAAAGTCGTTGACGACGTCGTAATGACAGCCGGTTGGATCGACGAACTTTCCGGCGACCCGGATTACTCGGTCATCGTGAAGTTATTGCCGTTCGGACGACCAGTCGCGATCTTTGAAAAGTAGCAGCACCGGAACTTTGGCAGAAGCCCTGGCTGGCGCCGCTTTCACTCGCCGGCTGAAGTCTCGGCGAAAACCGCGCCACCGCGCGGTTGAATATCCACCAGGAACTCGGCGATGCCCTTGGGGCGCGCAAGTAGTTGCTCTTTGGACCTTTTGTCCAATCGTTTGATGCGCCGTTCCACACGCAACGCCGTGCTGCGATCACCTACGGCCCATTGTCCGACCAGTTTCAGGGGCGCTCGACCACGCAGATACCTGGCGCCAAGCGCTCCGTCGTGATGTTCCTGCACGCGTCGCGTAACGTCAGTCGCGATCCCGGTGTAAAGACTGTTATGTCGGCATCGCACCATGTAGACGCTCCAACATTTAACGTTTGCGACTACTTCAGGCATTGCCGCCACACAATGTATTCCCTAGAACACGAAAAGCTCCGGCTTCAATACTTGCCTTGTTGGCAGCCGTGTTATCGTAAGTAAGGACGATCCGAGTGACTCCGTTAAGTGCGTCGAGCGGTTCGGCAAGTTCAAGCGTCAGGACATTGCCGGTCAGTCGGGCCTCCCTGATGAGATCGTTGCCACCAAACTGGCGTTCGTTGATCTCAAGATACAGCGATTCGTCTGCCTCATCGCCCGAAGCTCGCATCAGCAACAAATAGTCTTCTATGTCACCGCCTGGTGTCGTTCTCGCGAAGAACAACATCGTGGCGTTTTCGCGGACATCGAAAGCGACGGTGTCATAGCGTCGGTTGATGGGCATCTGCTCTCAGCTAATACGGGTTCCTCAATAGTGTACGCCAACCGACGCATACCTGTCCGCCATCGACACCACGATCGACAGGTTACTCGCAGCGAATTGCTTCGATTCGCGCGTCTTTCTCTGCCCAGACCATGGTCAGCCATTGGTGAAACGCTGCCCGGTGGGCTCGATCATTGACGTAATCCCCCTGCAACATCCAGTCCTCAACAGGACGCCGTTGCACGTCGATGACAACGCGCTCGAGACGCCCGCAACACATGCCCCAGAACTCCGTGATACCACGAGGATAAACGATTGTGATATCAAGTATGTGATCGAACATTGAGCCCATCGATGCAAGTGCCAAAGCGATGCCTCCGGCCCTTGGTGGCAAAAGATTGTTGAAAGGAGAATTGCGCTGCACCTTCTTTTCTGCACTGAAACGCGTGCCTTCGAGAAAATTGATAATCGACGTTGGTGTTTCCCTGAATTTGGTGCAGGCAGCTCGTGTTGCTTCGAGATCGAGGCCTTTCTTGTGCGGATTCTTTGCCAGGTAGGTTTTCGAGTGGCGCTTCATGAACGGCATATCAAGTGCCCACCAGGCAATGCCCAGAAACGGAAACCAGACCAGCTCCTGCTTGATGAAGAATTTGAGAAACGGGATACGACGATTGAATGTTGATTGGAGCGCAAGGATATCGACCCAGGATTGATGATTCGACAGGAGAAGGAACCACCCTTGACGATTGAGGCCTTCGATGCCGCGAACATCGAGCCGTTTGCTGTCCCGTAGCCCGAGGACCATTGAATTACCGCTGACCCAGTTCTCGCCGAAGACCATCAGACTGCGGGTCAGCAGGCGCCGAAAGCCACTGATGGGGATCAGAAGCTTGATAACTGCCAGGAGAAAAAGAGGCACGAACCAAAAAATGGTGTTAATCGTCAACGCGGAAAATACGAGGAGCCCGCGCAGATTGCTTCGAAATTCCCTCAGCATCTGTTTCGCTATCCCTCCTGACCCGCACCACATACCGGACTCTCATTGTACCGGCATCTGCCGGCAACCCGGCAGCCTGTCGGTTGCCGGAGCTTGTGTCCGGGAGTACTGTCTCCGGCAGGCAACCCCGC
Organism: Woeseia sp.; assembly: GCA_040879925.1. Classification (GTDB taxonomy): domain Bacteria; phylum Pseudomonadota; class Gammaproteobacteria; order Steroidobacterales; family Woeseiaceae; genus IDS-8. Next base: position 4,246 of record JBBDJJ010000036.1, read on the forward strand.
TACCAGAGTGGAAAGCACATGATCATCGCACTCAACGTCAATGGCGAAACGCTTGATATCGATGTGGATCCGGCGACGCCTCTATTGTGGGTCATTCGCGAACAACTGCGGCTGTCCGGAACGAAGTTCGGTTGCGGTATGGCCCTATGCGGCGCTTGCACAGTGCATCTGGATGGCAAGGCCATTCGCTCCTGTGTCACACCGGTACAGGCGGCCAGCGGTCAACAGATAACCACCATAGAGGGGGTGGGCAGTGCCGCAATCGGCTTGCACCCCGTACAGCAGGCATGGATCGATGAGCAGGTGCCACAGTGTGGTTATTGTCAGTCGGGACAAATCATGTCCGCAATAGCATTGCTACAAGAGAACAGTGAGCCCAGCGATGCTGAAATCGATGCGGCAATGAAGGGCAATATCTGCCGCTGTGGCACATACCAGCGCGTGCGTCGCGGGATCCGGCGGGCAGCCGCAGCTCTCGCTGCCAAGGCAGCGAGCGCGAGTCAATCGGGCGGACGAGATTCGCCCTGGAGCGATTCGAATGGGTAAATGGACACGTCGCGCCTTCATTACGACTGGCGTTCTGGCGGGAGGGGTCGTTGTTTTCGGCGTGGTCGTTCGACCGGGTGCCCGGACGGACCGCATCGCCCGACTGGTCGCCGAGAACGATGAAACATTACTCAATGTCTGGGTCAAACTGGCCCCGGACAATTCGATCACGGCGATTGTGCCGCACGCCGAGATGGGCCAGAACGCACACACGACGCTGGCGATGATGCTGGCCGATGAGATGGACGTTGCATGGTCGGACATGCGAGTAATCGAAGCGCCGGCCCACAAGGAATATGCGAATTACGCAATAGCGCGCGGTTTCGCACTGGGTGACCGGAATTTTCCGGCGTTCCTTGTAGACTCGATCGACGGCTTTTTTCTCAAGGTAACGCAATTTATGGCGTTGCAAATCACCGGCGGCAGCATGTCGGTGCGAACAACAGGTCAACTCGCCATGCGGACCGCCGGCGCTGCCGCGAAAGCAGTGCTATTGCAGGCCGCCGCCGACGAATGGCAAGTACCGATTGGTGAGCTATCCGCAAGCTCAAGCCATATCTTGCACGCGCCAGGCGATCGGCGTGCTCCGTATGCTGCGTTCGCCAGCAGAGCCGCGACACTCTCGCAGCCCGCCCGGCCGGTACTCAAGAATGTCAGGCAGTTCACGTTGATGGGCACCTCCATGCCGCGACTCGATGCACCGACGAAAATCGATGGCAGTGCTATTTTCGGGATAGACGTCGTCCTGCCCGATATGAAAGTCGCGACCGTGAAGGCATCACCCGTTTTCGGCGGAACTATCCAGTCTATCGATGCGACTTCGGCGCAGACCATGCCGGGAGTACGGAAGGTCATCGATCTCGGCGATGCCGTAGCGGTCGTCGCCGATGGCTACTGGCAGGCAAAGACTGCGCTCGATCGCGTCGCCGTGAATTTCACGAGCACCGAACGCGTGCGCATCAATCAGGAAGATATTTTCGAGCAGTTTTCTGTAGCACTGGATAACGCTCAGTCCGATGGCGGCGGAAACACTGATTACAGAACCGGCGAGACGCGCGATGCCATGTCGGCAGCCGCAGGAATACTCGAAGCAGAGTACCGCGTACCATATCTTGCTCACGCAACAATGGAACCGATGAACTGTACGGCCTGGGTGCACGACGGCCAATGTGAACTGTGGTTGGGCACGCAAAACCCGTTGGGCTTTGCGAAAGAGGTTGCTGACGCGCTCGACATGCGACTGTCGCAGGTGCATGTCCATAACCAGTATTTGGGCGGCGGCTTCGGACGCCGTGCTTTTCCCGACTTTGCGTTGCAGGCCGCACGCATCGCGGCGGATGTGCATTACCCGGTCAAGCTGATCTGGTCACGCGAAGAAGACATGCAACACGACCATTATCGACAGGCCAGCATCAGCCGATTCCGGGCAGGCATCGACGCTGCGGGCAAGGCCCTTGCCTGGGAGAATATTTACGTCGACAAACACGATCCGGTCGAGGCGCCCTGGATTCCCTATGGCATTGCAGCCCAGGACATACGGTACGTCGACAGCGAGACACATGTGCCCTGGGGATTCTGGCGCAGCGTCGATCATTCCCTGCATGCGTTCTTCACGGAATCGTTCATTGATGAGATCGCGGTCTTTGCGGGCAAGGATCCATTCGCCTACCGACACGATCTGCTGGCCGACAAGCCGCGATTCCAGCGCGTTCTGGACCTGGCAGCGGAAAAGGCCGATTGGGGCAGGTCGCTTCCGGAAAACATGGGACGTGGGATTGCCATACACCAGTCGTTCGGCACCATCGTTGCGCAGGTCATGGAAGTCGAGATCGAAGAAGGCAAGGCCAGGGCATGTCGCGTGGTTTGCGCGGTGGATGCCGGGTACGCGATCAATCCGGACGGCATCGCCGCTCAGATGGAAAGTGGGGTAATTTTCGGCCTGACAGCCGCTCTGTACGGTGATATCTCGATTCGGGACGGCGCAGTTTCCCAGAGTAACTTCCACGACTACCCGATGCTGCGCATGGATGAGGCGCCGATCGTCGAGACCTGGATCATCGACAGCGGCGAACCGCTTGGCGGTGCCGGCGAACCAGGTACGCCGCCCATCGCGCCGGCACTTACGAACGCTATTTTTGACGCTACGGGAGTGCGCGTTCGCCAGTTGCCGGTCCGCAAACACGATTTGCGCCATAAGGATGCCAAGCGGCTCGACATAGCGTAGATTTCAATTCTACTTGCCGCTGGAAACTTCGATGCGTCCAATTCTGGTCACGGTCCTCCTTCTTAGCCTCAGCAATGTCTTTATGACTTTCGCCTGGTACGCCCATTTGAAAGAACTGAACCATAAACCATGGATCATAGCGGCGCTTTTCAGCTGGGGCATCGCGTTCTTTGAATACATGCTCCAGGTCCCGGCTAATCGGATCGGTTATAGCGTAATGTCGATCGGCCAACTGAAAATACTTCAGGAAGTGATCACGCTTTCAATTTTTGTGCCGTTTGCACTTTTTTACCTGAGGGAGCCATTGAAAATGGATTACCTCTGGGCAGCTTTTTGCATTCTCGGCGCGGTATTCTTCATATTTCGCAATAAAGTCGCCGGTGCCTGAGTTTTCGGTCCGGAACTAACAAGATTTTCCTGCAATTTTTCTTCTGCAAACCATGGAGCTGGCTAAGTGAACATTCTGTATCCGCTTTTTGCTCTGTTTGCGTTAACGGCATTCTGCATGTTCCGCCTCGGATACCTGCGCTTTACCGGCGTTAAGCGTGGCGAGATCGATCCACGATTTTTCAAACTTTACAATGGCTTCGAGGAACCGGACCATCTGCGTGCCTATTCACGCCATCTCGTCAATCTGTTTGAGGCGCCTGTACTTTTTTACGTTGTTGTAATCATCGCCTTTGTAACCGGCTTTCATGGTTTCTTGCCGCTATCCCTTGCTTGGGCGTATGTGATCCTGCGTTACGGACATAGCATCGTGCATCTCACCTCGAACAACGTGTTGCTGCGCTTTCGCCTGTTCGCATTAAGCTGGCTGGTGCTGGCGATCCTCTGGTTGGTCGTTTTCGCAGCGATCGCAATGCGCTGATCACGACGCGCCGCTCTCATTTATGCAGTTCAGTCACGATATCGCAGCATTCTCCCTATGTCCGTAACACGTTTGAGAAACATTGCACCGATTGGCGTCGAGCAAATGGGGGACCTTGCAGACAGCTTACGGGATCCCCGGGTCCTGCGGCTGGAAAACCTCGATACAGATTTGCGACCGCCACGCGTTGCTATCGCCAGTACGAAAAGTGCAGTGGATAACGACAACGCCAACAGTTACCTGCCTTTCGTCGGACTGAACTCCGTACGTGAATCAGCTGCCGCACTGGTTGCCAGGCAATCCGGCGTCGGTTACGACTGGAAAACCGAGTGCATCATCAGCGCGGGCGGACTGTCCGGCATTCTCAATGTACTGCTTGCCGTACTTGAGCCCGGAGATCAGGTGCTAATGACCGACCCGAGCTACGTCGGCCTGATCAATCGAGTTTATCTTGCCGGCGGTATACCCCGATTTGTACCGCTCGTGCCGGGCCCCGAGGGATGGCGGCTGGACCTCGCTGCATTAGCCGAGGTCGATCCTGCGCCGGTGCGTGCCGTGTTGATGATGAGTCCATCGATGCCGAGTGGTGCCGTTCTGGACAGTGGCGAATGGCAGGCGATTGTCGAGTTCTGCCAGCGGGCGGATTGCTGGCTGATCAACGACGCTGCGATGGAGCGAATTTTGTTTGACGAACGCGAGGTCGTGCATCCGGCATCGTTTTCCGGCATTGCGGACAAGGTTGTCAGCGTTGGCTCGGCATCGAAGGAGTACCGGATGATCGGGTGGCGGGTCGGCTGGATCGTCGGACCTGCACACCTCATCGCCGACGTAGCGCGGGTCAGTCTCAGTAACGTGGTCTGCCAGACCGGCATCGCGATGGGCGCGGTCGCGTCTGCCATCGAAAGTGGCGATGACGGGATCAGTGCATGCAATCGGGAGTTACAGGCGCGACGGGACTTTTTGCTCGCCGAACTCAAGGACTTTCATGTGATACCGCCGCATGGAGGCTGGTCGTTTCTCATCGACATGTCGCCGCTGGGCATCGATGGGGCGGAGGCATCGCTCCGCTTGCTGAAGTCCGGCAAGGTTGCCGCAACGCCGATGGTGAATTGGGGCAGCAGTACGACTGCCAGATACCTGCGCATCGTTTTCGCCAATGAACCACTCGAGCGCCTGGCCGATATACGCCAGCGCTTCGAGGCGGCGTTCAGGTGAGACCTTAACCGGAGAATCTCCATGAATGAGCGTTTTTCGGTGCAGGCAGCTTTGCGTGCCGTTGCCAGGTCAGATGACCGGGTCTACGGCATTATGCTTGAGCACGGCACGCTGGAACTGGGCTTCTACCAGCCGGCCAAGGTCGATCGGCAACAGTCGCACGACCGTGACGAGGTTTATATTATCCAGAACGGGACAGGTTATTTCGTGTTGCGTACCAAGCGGGAGCCTTTCGAATCGGGCGACGCACTGTTCGTCCCGGCGGGAGTCGAGCACCGCTTCGAGGATTTCTCAGACGATTTTGCCGCGTGGGTGATCTTTTACGGGCCGATGGGCGGAGAACCCTGAATGGGACGCGCGGCCTCTGCGGTGAGGGGGTATCTGACTATGCACCTGGCACTTCGAACTTTCCTCCTGGCGACTTTCATGCTGCCGGCAGGCCACGCGGCTGATACGGGCATCGCGAGGCTTCAATGGATGGCCGGCTGTTGGGCCAGCACCGCAGATGAATCGGGTTCGGGCGAACAGTGGATGGCGCCGGCTGGCCGGTCGATGCTCGGTGTAAGCCGCACAATCCGCGGTAGCCGCACCGTCGCCTACGAATTTCTGCGTATCGCCGAAGATGAAGATGGACGAATTGCCTACACTGCTTCACCTTCAGGGCAGGCCACGGCGAGGTTTAACTTGCTACGCATGTCCGACAGCGAAGTTGTGTTCGAGAATACTACTCATGATTTTCCCCAACGAGTCATTTATCGGAAGCTCTCCGAAAACGGATTGTTGGGCCGCATTGAGGGCACCATAAACGGTGAAGAACGACATGTCGATTTTCCCATGCAGAAAGCGCTTTGCGATGCCTGGCCGCCTGCGTGATACTCACCGTCTGCTCGCCTGCACCGTAACGCCGCTGTTCGTAGTACTGTTCGTAGTACTGTTCGTAGCGTTCCTCAAGGAGCCTATTCCACAGGATCCCGCGTATCACGAGTTTGCGGATGTAAGATATTTTTTCGGCGTACCGAATTTCTGGAATGTCATGTCGAATCTCCCGTTTGTAATCGTTGGCACCGCCGGCCTCGCGCTCCTGAATATGCCAAACCGCTTGTCGTTGCTGCCGGAATTGCAGGGTATTTACGGCTTGTTGTTCGCCGGCTGGGTCGTGACAGGGTTCGGCTCCGCCTGGTATCACCTCCAGCCGAATAATTCGTCACTTGTATGGGACCGGCTCGGGATTACGGTGGCGATTGCGGCACTTTTCAGCGTCGTCGTCGGGGAACACATGTCACCGCGTTGCGCCAGGCGCCTCATTCTGCCACTGGTGCTGGTGGGCGTTGCCTCCGTGTCGTATTGGGCATTTACTGAATCCCGCGGCGCCGGAGACTTGCGGCCGTACGCATTGTTCCAGTTCCTGCCCATGGTACTGATTCCCCTGATTTTGCTGAGGTATCCGTCGTCCTTCGATCGCTACCATTTTTTTTGGTGGGCAATCGCGCTCTACGCGGTCGCCAAGCTGTTCGAGCATGGCGATTCCGCCGTCTATCACCTTGGGGAACTGATCGGTGGACACGCCCTTAAACATTCAGTCGCGGCTATCGCAATGCTGGTAATACTGCTTGGCATGCATAGGAGAACGTTGCACCGCTGAATGCGCATAGCCTTGCGTTTATCGCGTTCGCCATCGTTCCGATTTCCAGACCACCTCGATAACCTGATCGAGTCCGGCATTACGAAATTTCGGCGGGCAATTAACAATGTCGTCATGCTCCGTCACGCGTTGCAGATCAGGCCAGTATTGACGTACCTCGTCCGGCATTACGGCAAACGGCGGACCTGCAACGCGCACCTGATCGTATTCCAGCGTAACAAGCAAGCGGAAGCCGTCGTGGTGCATCAAGGAATCAAGGTGAGCCGCATAGTGTGGTCGCGCGACTCGCGGAATGGCGACCAGCGAGCCCCGGTCGAAAACGGCGTTAAAAGGTTCATTCTCAAATTCGAAGAAGTCACCGCAGTAAAGCGTAATAGCACGGTCTCGAGCGCGATAGCGGTCCATTGGGCCTTTAACGCGGTCGAATTCCAGCTGATTTTCATTGAAGAATGCTTCGATCGCGATGGCGGACATTTCCACTCCCGTTACGACGAGGCCACGGTCAGCCAGCCACAACAGATCGAGCGACTTGCCACATAGCGGCACGAGAACCCGATTGCCACTCGCAAGTTTTGGCCAATTCTCCTTTAGCGCGGCGTTTCCGGCCGGTTGATGCCAGCCGATCCGTCCCTCCTCCCATCGATCGAGCCAGTCGTCGTGCATGCTCTCAAACCCGAATAGCCCAAAGGTTCCTGCGTATCGTGCGACAGGGGACAATTACAGCGCAACTGCGGCACGCGCAATTCCGAGTTTACCTGCTGCAATCAGTGCAGGTACCATCGGCGCGCGTGATTGCCCGCACCACACATTCGCAGCCAGCCCTTGTCGCCGGTTGCGCCGAACCGGGGACCTGAAACTCAATGCCGAGCGCCACCATCATCGACGGTAAGTCGAAAGCTGCAGAATTGACTCGTGTCATAACCGAGAATACCGCCACTTTTTATAGAACGCACAAGTTGCGGCCGGGTCTCGCCGTCGTCATCGTCGGCGAAGATCCCGCCAGCCAGGTGTATGTCCGCAACAAGAAACGCACGGCGGAGTCGTGCGGATTCCACTCGGTGCAGCATGCGCTCGCAGAGGATTGCTCCGAGAACGACGTTCTCACGCTCGTTCAACAACTCAATGACGATCCCGCGATTCACGGGATTCTCGTGCAATTGCCCCTGCCGAAGCACATCGACGAGCAGCGAGTGACTCAGGCTGTGGCGGCGCACAAGGACGTGGATGGATTTCATTTCCTGAACATCGGCAAGCTTACCGCCGGTCAAACGCAGCACACATTCGTGCCCTGTACGCCTGCAGGCTGCATGCTTATGATTCTCGACCAGCTCGGCAGCGATTTGTCAGGACTCGAAGCGGTAGTCATTGGCCGTTCCAATATCGTCGGCAAACCCATGGCAAGCCTGCTGTTGCAGGCGAACGCGACCGTAACACTGTGTCACAGCCGCACCCGGAAGCTGGCCGATGCCGCACGTCGCGCCGACATACTCGTTGCCGCCGTCGGTCGGCCGGAAATGGTGAGGGGCAGCTGGATTAAGCCGGGCGCGATCGTCATCGACGTTGGCATCAATCGCGTCGCAAAAACAATCGCCGGCGAACGGCGCACAGTATTGACAGGAGACGTGAATTTCGAGGAAGCCCGGGAGGTCGCCGGCGCGATAACGCCGGTACCGGGCGGCGTCGGTCCGATGACCATTGTCATGCTTATGTCAAATACGCTGAAAGCGGCCCGAGCCCGGCTTGAGACGTGACCTGCGCCCGCGACCTGCGCCCCGCGACACTAGAAACTGGACTTCGATTCCAGCAGGATTTGCACGTCGTCGATCGTCGGATCGCCGTCCAGCGGAAACGCGATATCCAGGTGAATCACATTCTGGCCGCCGCCCCGCGTCGGTCCGAGCCGCAGGCCGAAGCCAACGTCCCGCAGCCAGCCGAGTGACGATCCACCAACCGGGTTCTCGCCCCAGGTCCGACCGATATCGGCAAACACCGCACCGCCAACGCGTACCAGCCGGAACGGGTACCAGTCGGTGAAGTAACGTTGCTCGACCGTAAACAGTACGCTCTTGTCGCCAGCCTGGTAGCGCAGCGGATAGCCGCGTAGTCCGCTGTCACCGCCGAGCTCGAGCGGATTATCAAGATCCAGATCGTGACCGAATCGCGCCGCGACAGTCATGAAAAAGAGACGCTTGCTGGAGATCTGGTTGTAGTAGCGTGCCGCGATGTCCATCTCGGTATTCGCCGATTCGCCGTCGTCAATTCTGCCACTCGCTCCCGCCGCAAGAATCAGTGCTTTCTGGCGAATGCTGCCAAAGCCTCGGCTGGCGTTAAGCGAATAAATGATGGAGTCACGATCGGAGCCCATGCTTTCGCTGGCATAACCAAGTGTCGCTGTCACGCTGCGACCAAGATAGAAGTCTTCTGTGCGTCCAATCTGGTCGCGATTCGAGGTGGTCTCGTAGCGATCCTCCACCAATTCGAAGCCGATGAAAGGATAGAGCAGGCGACGATCCTCGGGGAAAACGTTCGGCAATGCCGGCTCCGCCACCTCGCTGAATCGCTGATTCTCGTAAACCACACCAGCCGTCCAGCGCCTCACGAGATTGCCCTGCAGTCCCGCGGACCAGCCTCCAAATGCAGAAAAGTAATCGGTCTCATGCTGATACTCCGCCACCTCGTTGCCGAGATCATAGAGACGCTCTTCCCGCGAATCGTCCAGAAAATCGAAGCCTGCGGTCCAGCGCGTATCCAGTGCGAAGAAAGGTCGGACCAGGCTTACCCGGGAGCTGTAGCCGTCCGACATGTCGGAAAAGCCCAGGTAAAGCGAGGCCCAGCTATGGCCGAGATTGGTGTCTGAAAATTCGACAGTTGTTGATTGCCGATCAACGTCATCGACATAGGCAAAGCGCAAGCGGGCACCGCGACCCAGAAGGTTAGACTCCGAAAGCGACATGCGCGTCTTGTTCTCGCCTCCGGACCGGGAAATTGACAAGCCCGGGTTCAGCGTCCACATATCCCGCGTGCGCACCTCGATATCGACAACGCCGTTTTCGTAATGGAACGGCACAACATCCGCAGTATACAAATAGTTGTTACGACGCAGGAGGCGCGCCGATTCCGCGACCAGGCGCCGGGAATATGAATCTCCCTCGCGAAATAGCAGCTGTTGGCGAATGACTGAATCGCGCGTCAGGATATGCCATCGATTAGCGAGTCGATACAGCGCGTTGTTTTCCTCGGGATTCGTGGTATCGAAAACATTCTCCTTGTGCAAAACGATTCTGCCAATTACCGCACCTTCCGATTCCAGTACCGCGCCATCCGGAATTTCTACCTTGTCCGCAGCATCCTCTCGCAGCGGATCTTGCGGTGCCGTGGTGGACTGGGCGTACGCCGGGTCACATGCAGCCAATACCAGAATCACCAGCAGGCTCTTCATATCGCCGCCGACTCGCGTAACCCGGCAATGTCGCTTGCTGAGAAGCCCATACTTTCCAAAACCTCGACGGTGTGCGCGCCGTGTGCAGGCGGTCCTCGACCTATTTTTCCGGGCGTCACGGAAAAGCGAGGTGCCGGCGCTGGTTGACTGACTTCGTCGACCTTTACGAAGGTTTGACGTACGCGATTGTGCGGATGTTCTCGTGCTTCACTGAGATTCAGCACAGGAGCAAAGCAAGCATCGCTTGCTTCGAAAATGTCACACCATTCTGCCCGCGACCTTGTCCTGAAAAGACGCGCCAGGACCATTTTCTGCTGCGGCCACGTTTGCATGTCGAACTGCGACTGGAACAATGCATCCTCGGCGAGACCACACTTCTGCAACAGTTCGCGGTAAAAAAGCGGTTCCAGTGCACCAACGGTAATGTAGTTGTCGTCCGCGCACTGGTAGCTGTCGTACCACGGCGCTCCACCGTCAAGAAAGTTGCTTTGGCGCGCGTCTGCCCATAGCCCTTGCTGTTGCAATCCGACAAGTAACGCAGTTGCCAGTGCGGCGCCGTCACTGATTGCGGCGTCAATGACCTGCCCTTTGCCCGACTGGCGCGCATGCAATAGTGCCGCGAGAAGTCCGATCGCAAGCAGCATTGCGCCGCCGCCAATATCACCCACAAGGGTTGGCGGCGCAGTCGGCGGTCGGTCTGCCGGCCCGCCATGAAAAAGTGCGCCGGCCAGTGCGATGTAGTTGATGTCGTGGCCCGCAGTTGCCGACAACGGCCCGTGTTGGCCCCAGCCGCTCAGGCGCCCGTAGACCAATCGCGGATTCAGCGCCAGGCTGGGTTCAGGCCCGAGGCCAAGCCGTTCCATGACACCAGGCCGGAATCCCTCAATGACCGCGTCCGCTTGCGCAATTATTTGCAGGGCTGCATCGGCGCCCCGCGGCGTCTTGAGATCAATGCCGATCGATTTCTTGCCGCGATGGACGATTTCGGAGTTGCGGGTTCCGCCACGTTCCTGCGGAGAACCGGTGTCCAGCCCGCGGCGTTCAATCAGTATGACCTCGGCGCCCAGGTCTGCGAGCAACATGCCACAAAAGGGCACGGGGCCGATGCCGCCCGCCTCTATGACTTTTGTGCCTGCCAATGGTCCCATGCAACGCCTGTGCAAGTGTCATGCCTTTGCATCGAAGGGTAACAGATCGCTTCAGAGTCACCGCAATGCGGCGCGCTGGCCAGATGCACCATGGTTAAGTATCGTTACCGATCGGCAGTCCGGGAGACCAGCATTGCAGTCAATGGGAGAAACATTTCGCACTATCTGGCTGAAGCCGGACGATCCTGCAATTGTGCAGATCATCGATCAGCGCCAGCTGCCGCACGAATATGTGGTGCGGGACCTGGTGAGCTGGCACGACTGTGCGGTTGCCATTCGTGACATGCTGGTTCGTGGCGCGCCGCTGATCGGCGCCACGGCGGCGTGGGGTGTATACCTTGCCGCATTGACAGCCGGCAATCGGCACGATGCGCTGAACGAAGCTTTGCGCAAGCTCTGCGAAGCGCGACCGACGGCTGTCAATTTACGCTGGGCAATCGAGCGCATGACCGGCGTAATCCGTCGCTCGGCACAGTCTGACGACCTGGTGCATATCTTGCGCTCCGAAGCACAGGCGATCTGCGACGAGGATATCGAAATATCTCGTGGCATCGGCCAACATGGATTGAAATTGCTGGAGGAAATCGCAGCAAAGAAGTCCGGCTCGCCGGTCAACATTCTTACGCATTGCAACGCGGGTTCGCTGGCAACAATTAACTGGGGAACGGCGACGGCACCGATCTACTTCGCGCATCGCAAAGGTATCCCGGTGCACGTTTGGGTCGACGAGACACGACCACGCAACCAGGGTTCGCAACTTACAGCCTGGGAACTGGCACAAAGCGGTGTCCCGCATACGCTGATCGTCGACAATGCCGGAGGTCACCTGATGCAACATGGCAAAGTCGATATCTGCATCACCGGCACCGATCGCACGACTCGATCCGGCGATGTGGCTAACAAGATCGGAACCTATCTGAAGGCGCTGGCAGCCGCCGACAACAACGTGCCGTTTTATGTCGCGCTGCCATCTACAACAATCGACTGGACACTTGATGACGGTATTGCTGACATTCCGATAGAGGAACGTGACCCGGTCGAGGTCACTCATACACGTGGCAAAGCCGGCGACAAACTTGTCGATGTGCAAACAGTCGCCGCTGGCACGGATGTCAGCAACTTCGCGTTCGACGTCACTCCGGCTCGCCTGATCACCGGCCTGATAACGGAACGGGGCATTTGCGAAGCCAGTGCGCCCGGATTGGCCGGGCTCTTTCCGGAACAAGCCAGGCTCGCTTCATGATCGATGAAGGATATACAAAGTTCTTCGTAATCTGGACAGATCGCGAACCGCTGACAGTTCGGGAAACCGCCGACCTCGAACGTTGGCGAAAGCCCTTGCACGATGCCGGTCTCGTTGGCTACTACGAGGAACACGGCATCGGATTCGGTAATATCAGCGTGCGTGCGGCCGACCCCGAACAGTTTATCGTCAGCGGCACTCAGACCGGACACTTGGCGACAACCGGACCACAACACTATGCGCTTGTGACAAGCTACGATATCGCAGCAAATCGCGTCTCGTGTCGCGGCGCCGTACAAGCATCGTCGGAGTCTCTAACGCATGCAGCCATTTACGAACTGGCCTCAACCGTCGGCGCAGTCGTGCATATCCACGACCTGTGCATGTGGAACGATCTCAAGAGCAAGCCTGCGTCCACTTATGCCGACATAGCCTACGGCACACCGGAAATGGCTGACGAATTCAAGAGACTCTTTCGTGAGACGGATTTTGCGGAAACCGGCGTTGCAGCCATGGCGGGCCACGAATCCGGGGTCGTCAGTATCGGCCGGTCACTGCAAGAAGCGGCCAATCGTGTGTTGAAGCTGCGCGAAAACCACGCGCGGAACAAAAGAGGGTAATCATATGAAAATCGTCACTCTGACTCTCAGCATATTGTTCGGAACATCGTGTATTTCATCGACAGCCAGTGCCGACGAGGTTGGGGCACCTGCCAACAATCCGGTTGACATTCGGGAGTGGCTCGTGCCGTGGGAAGACTCGCGACCTCGTGACCCCTACGTCGCGGACGATGGGAAGGTGTGGTTCGTTGGCCAGCGAGGACACTACGTTGCCAGCCTCGATCCCGTCTCCGGCGAGTTCGAACGCTATGACCTGGATCTCGGGACGGGACCGCACAACCTGATCGTCGACGACCAGGGCATGGTCTGGTACGCCGGCAACCTCGCGAGGCACATAGGCGTTCTGGATCCAGAAAGCGGCGGTATCACGAAGTTCGAGATGCCCGACGAACGAGCCCGTGATCCACATACTCTGACCTTCGATTCCGAGGGCGATATCTGGTTCACGGTGCAACATGGAAATTTTGTGGGCAAGCTATCGAGGTCGAACAGGGAGGTAAGCTTGCAGGCGGTACCAACTCCCCGATCACGGCCCTACGGGATCGTAGTCGATCGCGACGACGTACCATGGGCGGTCGAATTCGGCAGCAACAAACTTCTGAAAATCGACCCCGAGGACCTGGGCGTCACCGAAATCGCACTACCAAGCGAAGATTCCCGACCACGCCGACTCGACGTTACCTCGGACGGTAATGTCTGGTACGTCGACTATGCGCTCGGCAATCTTGGCCGCTACATTCCGGCGAGCGGCGAATTCACCGAGTGGCCGCTGCCCAATGGGGCCGACAGCCTGCCATATGGCATGGCCGTCGACCGCGACGACCGCATCTGGCTGGTGGAAACCGGTGTGTCCCCGAATCGCTTCGTCGGTTTTGACACAAAGACGGGGAAATTCATCAGCCGCAGCAAAATTCCCAGTGGCGGCGGCTCGATTCGCCATATGAACTACTACGAACCACGCGGGGAAGTCTGGTTCGGCACAGACACCAATTACATTGGCCGAGCCCGGGTGCACTAGG
>JBBDJJ010000037.1:0-88302 GCA_040879925.1 Woeseia sp.
CCCGCGATGCGGGCTCCTACAGTCGCACGATCGGACTTGTGCAGAGTCTTCCTGGCAATAGTGGTCTCACTTAAGGGCGGTTAATAGCTCCGCTCAAGGTCTGGTGACCTTAGAGGTGCCGGTAGCGCATCAGGCGGGCGCCGCCAGCGGCGCTGGCGCGGCGGCGAATCAGGTCCCAGTGCGGCTTAAAGGCTTCGACCTTCATTTTCGCAGTCGCCTTGTCCGGTTCGGCAAATTCCAGAACCAGCTGGTCGAGCGAAGCCACCATGCCTGGCGTGCCCTTGGTGAAGTTGGCGCCGTCGAGAAAAAGGATCCGACCGGACACGGGCACTTGTCGCACAATCTGGCGGACGGCCGCAATACGATCGTACAGGGCGGGTTGCGGATTGCCGAAGGTGAAGCGGCGCTCTTCGCTGATGACCGTCCAATCCTGCATCTTGTCACTGCCAAACACGGTACCCTGTACATTCTTGACGTCGATGATCAGCAAACCGTTCGGGGTCAACAACAGATGATCGATCTGGATTTCACCCTCGTCGGCATTCGGCACGACAAGGTTTTCGATACGCTCGAAGGCGATGGTTGCCAATACGCTGGCCAATGTTCGTTTGCGTCGGCGGCGATACCGGTACCAGAGAAGCAGCACCAGGAGCAGCAGCACTATAAGCAGCAGTGGTGCGACATAGATAGCGGGGATTTCGGCAGGCAGGTATTGACTCATCGTACTTGCAGGTCACTGGATCGAGGAATGCGGAAAGTCATTTATCGCCTGCCCTGCGGGTGTCGTCAAGGCATCGATGTGCTGCCATCGCGTCCCGCAGGGCCGACAGGCTCGCGTCAATCTGCCTGAATCGACGCGGACGAGCGAGCATTTCCCTGAGCGCGTCAGGCAACGGCACGGCAACGCCGATAACCGGCTCGACTATCTGCTCGAACTTGGCGGGGTGTGCGGTTGCAACCACTATCCAGCCGCTTGCGCGACGTTCGCTGTCCTCCAGATTGCGGTAAACGTGCATGGCGGTTGCGGTGTGCGGACACACAGCGATCTCGTACTGCTCGTGACAACGCCGTATTTCAGTCGTGATCTCATCATCGGAGACCGGGAAGGCACGGACCTGTTCCGCAAGCTGCGCACGATCGCCAAACAGCCGCATGAGGCGCTCCATGTTGCTGGGATTTCCAACGTCCATAGCCGACGCCAGCGTTTGTTTGCTGGCTTTCGGGAGCCACTCCGCGCCCTCAAGGTAGTCGGCAACCAGGCGATTGGCATTGGTGGCGAATACCACTTCACCGATGGGCAGGCCCATACTTTTCGCGAGAAGGCAGGCCAGTCCGTTACCGAGATTGCCGGTCGGCACGATGAAGCCTGGACGGCGACCCGACATGGCAAAATGTGCCAGACTGGCCCATGCGTAATAGGTGCATTGGGGAAGCAGGCGACCGACGTTGATGCTGTTCGCGGAGCTGAACCGATAGCGCCTGTTCAGGGCAGAGTCGTCAAGCGCACTCTTCACCAATGCCTGGCAATCGTCGAAAGCGCCGTTGACTGCAAGCGATAATACGTTGTCGCTCCAGCAGGTCAGTTGGTGCGCCTGGCGCTCTGATATACGGCCTTCCGGGTACAGAACAACCACACGCATGCCCGGTCGGCCGTCGATAGCCGCGGCGACTGCACCGCCGGTATCTCCGGAGGTCGCAACCAGGATCGTCAGCGGATTGTCATCCTGACCCTCGAGGCGTCCGAGGCAGGCTGCCAGGAAACGGGCGCCTACGTCCTTGAAGGCCGCCGTCGGCCCATGAAACAGTTCGAGCATCTGCAACTCGCCAGCAACCGCAGGCAGAGATTGCAATGCAATCGGAAACGAAAACGTTTCGGCGAGAATTGCCTCAATATCCACTTGCAGACGGGACCCGTAGAAAAACGGTTCCAGCAGGATTTGCGCAACATCGGCAATGCTGTCAGCGCGTTGAAAATCCTGCGGATTGAATTGTGGCAGCGTATCCGGTATGTAAAGGCCGCCGTCGGGCGCGATACCGCCGATAATGGCCTGGTCGAGCGACACGGAGGTACCGCCGCGTGTGCTGATAAACTTCAAGTTGTCGCTTCGATATGGGCGCCGGGTGAATCCATCGGACTGATCCACGATTCGCACTCGATCCCATGCGACCGACAGGCCTGCTCCATCGCTGTCGCAACGCGCGCGGACCGTTTCGCGTTGCAGAGCGCGAAAATGGACGGTCCGCTGCCGGACAGGGAACAAGCAAATGCATCGGCGTTGAGGGCTGCTTCCTTCACCGTAGAAAAACATGCAACGCCGGCTGCACGTTGTGGCTCGATGATGACGTCATGCAGGGATTTTCTCAGCAACGACTCGTCCTGGTGTTCACAGGCAGCTACGCAGGCAGCAAGGTAGCCCTGCTGAGTCAGCCATTGGTCCATAGTGTATTCCCGCGCGAGGGCACGACGTGAGCTTGCAGTATCGATCTGGAGATGCGGATGGATCAATACACTCACTATATCCGGAAACGTGGTCAGTCGCACACACTCGGGCAATAGCACTCCCGGACACAACACAAGCCCACCCAGGAGGCTGGGCGCGACATTGTCCGCGTGCCTGCCGCCACTGGCAAAAGTCTCACCCTCGATCGCGTAGGTCAGTAATGCCGCTGTTGCCAATGGCGCGTCGAGAAGTGCGTTGGCAGCGACGGTAGCAGCAACGGCAGAAGCGGCGGAACTGCCCATTCCCGACTGCAGGGGAATCCCTTTGCGAATGACCAGCTCAAGCCCGCCCGCCGCACCAACCGCGGTCCACAACGCAGCGGCAGCTATCGAGGCGGTGTTGGCGTCAGCGTCGGTCGATAGGTACGGGTGTACCTCGCCATCGTGACCTAGCACCCGGGCGATGGTTATACCGTCCTTCGCTGTGCGACGAGCCGACACTCGGTCGCCTACGTTGCTCAGTGCAAGTCCCAACATATCGAAACCAACGCCGACGTTGCCGATAGAGGCCGGCGCAAATGCGGTCACGGTGCGTGCGGCAGTCATACCTGGATGTCGTTGCCGAGGTAGGTGGCGAGCCTTAACAGATCGGCAAATACGCCGCCGGCAGTGACTGCCGGACCGGCGCCGGGGCCTTGTACGACCAATGGATTCGTTGCGTACCGATCGGTGACAAATTGCACGATATTGTCGGTCAGGTTGATGTTGGAAAATGAATTGGACGCGTCCACGGCTTCGAGTCCGACCGAGGCACTGCCGTCAGCAGTGAGCCGTGCCAGATAGCGCAATCGGCTGTTACGCGACTGCGCTTCACGTACCAGGCCTTCCATCAGCCCGTCGTACTCCGGCAATCGGTCAAGATATTCCGGCAACGCTACGTTACGCAGCGCTTCAGGAACCAGGTTTTGCACCGGGAAGTCGCCAACGCCGAGTGTAAGTCCCATTTCGCGGGCCACTATAGTCAATTTGCGGGCAACATCCATGCCCGACAGATCGTCTCGCGGATCGGGTTCAGTATAGCCACTGCCTTTGGCGGCACGAATGATAGACGAGAACGGCACCGACCCATCGAAGACGTTGAAGAGATAGGCAAGGGTTCCTGAAAAAATTCCCTGGATCGAACGGACACGGTCGCCGGTGTCTATGAGGTCGCGGATGGTTCGAATGATTGGCAGCGCCGCACCCACAGTCGTTTCATAGAAGCAATGCGCGTTGCCACTGCGTGCGATGTTGCGAATCTCGGTGTAGTAGGACGACTCGTCACTGAATGCCTTCTTATTGGGTGTTATGACATGAATTCCGTGCCGCAGCCATCCGGCGTAACGTTGCGCAACCTCACGGCTTGCGGTGCAATCGATAATCGCCGCATGCGGCAGATGATCCGCATTGATATGCTTTTCGAGTCGCTCAAAGTCCATCGCCACGGACGATTCTTCCATGGCCGTTCGCCAGTCGCCAAGTTCAATTCGACGATCGCCAAGTAGCATTACATTGGAACGTGCTATGGCCCGAATACGCAGGTCCAGGTTGAATTCGTCGCGCAATCGGTCGCCTTGGCGATGCAATTGTTCCAGAAGTGTGGCACCGACAGTTCCCGGACCGATCAGGCCGATCGATACAGTCTTCGCGGAGAGATAGAAACCCGAATGCACAGCACGCAGGGCACGCGTTGCATCCGCGGTGTTGACCACGGCTGAAATGTTGCGCTCGGATGAACCCTGGGCGATGGCGCGGATATTGATGCCGGCGCGCCCCAGGGTACCGAAGAAATTGGCGGCAATGCCGGGTGTGCCTGCCATGCTGTCACCGACAACCGCGATAATGCTTTGTGCACGAGTAACGTCGATCTTCTGGATCTGCCTGTTGCCAAGTTCATCTGCGAACGCGTCACTGACTACCTGGTGAGCAAGCTCGGCCCGATTGTCGGGCACGGCTATGCAAATCGAATGCTCGGAGCTGGCCTGTGATATCAGTGTGACCGATACATCGGCATTTTTCAGCGCTGCAAACAGCCTGTCGGCGGTGCCCGGGACACCGATCATGCCCGAACCCTCGATATTGATAAGAGCCATTCCGGCAATCGCGGTAATTCCTTTTATGCGCTCCGCGGAACTGGCTTTCGAGCGAATGTGACTGCCCGGCAGTTCTGGTGCAAACGTGTTGCGAATAAACACAGGGATGTCGTTCTCAACCGCGGGGCCCAGCGTCTGAGGGTGTATGACCTTCGCGCCGAAGTAGGCCAACTCCATTGCCTCGTTATAAGAAAGGCTGTCGATAACCCGCGCTTCCGGCACGCGATTGGGATCCGCGCTCATGACGCCGTCCACGTCCGTCCAGATGATGAGCTCGTCGGCTCCCGCCAGCGCAGCGACGATCGATGCGGAGAAGTCACTGCCATTGCGCCCCAGTGTGGTCTGCAAACCCTTTTCGTCGGAGGCAATGAAGCCCGTGATAACGGCGATACCGCTGAAATCGGCCGGGACCAGGCTCGCCCACTTGCTGTGTGCCGCATCCCATTGCACGGATGGGCCGAGTTCGCGCTGGCGTACCGTAATAAATTTTCGAGCGTCCAGCCAGGTACCGGCTCGCTCGCTGCCGAGGCGCTGCGCGAGATGTGCGGCCAGCAAACGGGCAGACCAGATTTCGCCGTACCCGGCAATTATGTCGCGACTGCGTTGTGCAGAAGGTCCGCCTTGCCCGGCCGTTTCCAACAATGTCTTGATTGCCGCCGCGTCGGCATCCCACTCGGCGAGTAACCGGACGAGATCGTCTCCCTTTACCAGTTGGCTCGTCACTCTCGAGTAGCGTGTACCTATCAGCTGCAAATCGACTGAAGGCTGATCATTCCCGGCCCGGAGTCGGAACAGGTCATCGGTCATACCGCCCATTGCCGATACCACAACGCCTATACGTGGCTCCGTTCGCTCGGAGAGAATACGCGCTACGCGTTCGAAACAGGCAGCATCCGCGAGGCTGCTACCGCCGAATTTATATATTTTCCAACGGGTGTGTGACACGATTTTCGAGCTCTGCCCGGAATGCAAAGCGGCCAATGATAGCTGCACCGCGGGACGGCGTCGCCAGTTTTAGTTGTAATCAATTACGCAAGCGCTGCAGACGTTGTCGACTGATTGCAAATAGTCTTGACAATCGCAATTGCGCCGCAGGAAGCGGAATGGACCCAGTGAGGTTGGTGGGGCGTGTAGGATTTGAACCTACGACCAGTCGGTTAAAAGCCGAATGCTCTACCACTGAGCTAACGCCCCTCGGGGTTTACTTGGGTCGGACAGAAACGACGGGCGGGATGATACCGGACCCAAGACAAATGACAAGTCAGGTACCAGGCAGCCGCAAGCGGCATACCTTTTGGCAGCATTCGGTTAGTGGCCTTCCCCGTCCATCCGGTTCAGCCGCTGCTCTGCAAGGCGAGCGGCTGTTGTGTCTGCGAATTCGCGCTGGACGCGACCCAGGGCCGCCCGCGCCTGATCCCAACGCTGCAGTTCATAATTGCAGTAGCCCATTTTGAGCAAGGCATCGGGCACCTTGCGCGAGCGCGGAAACTTGTCGATTACGACCTGGAACTGTCGCAGTGCTTCATCGTATTCCTGGGTGACGTAGTACGATTCCGCTAACCAGTATTGCGCGTTTTCTGCAAGTTGACTGTCGGGATAGTTGTTCAGGAACTGTTTGAACGCTGACGCCGCCTGCGAGTACTGCTGATCCTTCAGCAGCTCGAATGCGGCCTGATAATTATCACGGTCCGAACCGCCCGGTACCGGCAAATCCCCCTGCGCCCGCGAGCTGCTTCCCGCACCGCCCGAACCTCCCTGCAAGCGCAGTTCAAGGTTCTGCATCCGCTGATCCAGGTCCTGGTACAGGTCTCGCTGCCGGGTCGAGGTTTCCTCGGCCTGGTACTCAAGGGTTTCGGAGCGCCCCTGCAGCTCGGCTGCTTGTCGTTGCAGGCTGTCCACCTGCGTTGCCATGTCGATCAGGCTGCCACTGGCCAGTATGCGTTCGATGGCGCTCAGGCGCCGGTCGAGGTCCTCCAGTTGCCGGGCAACCGGGTCCTCGGCTGGCTGGTTGAGTGCGCATCCGGCCAGCAGAAGCGCAGCTGCCGTGAGGGTCATGCCTGCTTTGGTTCTATGCACGTGCCTGTCTCTGTTCAGTTAGTGTATTTCAGCTCGACCCGGCGATTCAGCGAGTAAGCTTCTTCGTCGCTGCCCAGCGCGGCCGGCCGTTCCTCGCCGAAGCTGACCGTCGAGATTTGCCCGGCCGTGGCACCCTGTATCAAAAGCATACGCCGTACCGCCTGCGAGCGTCGTTCGCCGAGTCCGATGTTGTATTCGCGCGAGCCGCGCTCATCGGCGTGGCCCTCAAGCCGTACACGAACGTTTGAGTTATTCGTCAGGTACTGCGCATGCCGGGCCAGCAGGTCGCCGTATTCCGGTCGCAGTTCCGACTGGTCGAAGTCGAAGTAAATAATGTTGTCCATTTCACCGGCTCGCGCGGCATCGCCGAACTCTTCGCCCTCACCGAGACCGCTGCCGCCCAAGCCGCGTGACGATGCATCGCGGTCACCGGCCCCGGCCATACTGGAATCCGTCGGCTCCGGATCGGGAATCGGCGTCGAGCCGCACCCGGCCAGCAATAACGCCAGCAAAGCCAGTGCAAGAAAACTATAGCGTGTCATTGGTATGTCCTTTGAGCTATGAACTTCAAGTTCGAAGTAGAATATTGATTAAATTTTTTCTCTATAAAAGTCAATACTATACGACGCTTATCTGATGTAAAACATCCGCCAGAATCAGTCCCGCGAGAACGGCGACCAGACCGGCTCGCGAACGTCGCCCTGGCCGGATGCCAGACGTTGACGAATCAGTCCGTCGGCGGTAACCGTTTCCAGCACGCCAAGGCGCGCCTGACGCGTCGCATAGATCAATGTATCGCTGTTCGGCGCGAAACTCGGTGATTCATCCTGCTGTCCGGTCGACAGGACCAGCAGGTCCTTTTCCTTCAAGCGCATTACCGCAATGCGGTAGTTGCCCTGCGTGACGTGCACCATCGCCAGTTTGCTGCCGTCCGGCGAAAGGCGAGGTCGGGCATTATAACTGCCTTCGAAGGTGATGCGCTCGGGAGTTCCGCCCGCGGCATCGATTCGATAGATCTGCGGGCCACCGCTGCGATCCGAAGTGAAGTAGATCTGGCGCCCATCCGGCGACCAGCTGCCCTCGGTATCAATGGATCGGTTGGTTGTCAGGCGTGTGACCTGCTGGTCGGCCAGATTCATCAGGTAGATATCGAGGTTGCCGTCCGCCCCGCCCAGGGTCAGTACCAGTTGACGGCCGTCCGGCGAAAATGACGGCGAGCCATTGATGCCCGGCTTGTTCGAAACCTGGATACGGTTTCCGGTTCTGAGCGTTTGCACGAATATCGAGGACGCATTGCCCTCGAAGGACACATACGCCAGTCGACGACCGTCCGGCGACCAGGCCGGCGACATGATGGGATCGGCGGATTCCATGATGATGTGCTCGTTCTCGCCATCGGCGTCCGATACCACCAGCGTGAAAACACGACCCGCCCCTTCGTCCCTGGCGGTTACATAGGCAATACGGGTGGCAAAAACGCCCTGAATGCCGGTCAGTTTCTCATAGATCATGTCAGCCGCGCGATGGGCTGCCTGGCGCATAGTGCCGCGACTGGCAGGCATGCGGTAACCCACAAGCTGCTCGCCGCGGAACACATCGAAAAGCTGAAACTGCAGGCTGTAGGCGTTGTCTCCGGTTTGCGTCAATTTGCCGATCACCACGGCTTCGACGCCAAGAATTGACCAGTCACCGAAGTCGATGTCGATGCCTGAGGTCGGCTTTTGCAGCATGTTTCCTTCCGCTATCGGCGCGAAACGGCCGCTGCGTTGCAAATCGGCGGCAATCACACTGGCGATGTCCAGGGGAGCCGCGGCGTCACTGCCTTCCCAGCCGAACGGCACGACGGCTACGGGCGCCTGGTTGCCGGCACCGCGCGTGATCTCAATATTGAGTTCCGCAACCGCGGCGGACGAGCACAGGAGTGCCGTGGCGATAACGATCAGTCGGCCGAACCGTTGGCGAAGGGCAATTAAGGGCATATGACTCATTCCAGATGGTGTTAACAGGCTCTATTGTTCAGGTTTGAAGATTATGCGCAAGTTCCGGTCGAACAGCGCGGGATTATCCGGCACCGGCAACGGTGATGCCTTGAAAACCGCTGCTTCGATGGACCGTTGCACGGCGGCATCGCCGTTACAGCTTGCGATTGACGCGCCGACGACCTCGCCGCCGGGAATCTGCCGTACCTGGACAACGCATTCCAGGCCCGGTCTGGCGCTCGCCGGACGAATCCAGTTGCGTTCGATTTGTTGCCGAATAGCGTAAATGTAGCGATCCATGTCCCCGGAGTTCATGGCAGCCTGGCGTTCTTCTTCCGCCGCCAGCTCCTGCTGGAATTGCCGGATGCGCTCGGCCTCCTCGGCTTCCTGCCGCCGGCGTTCATTCTCCAGACGCTGACGTTCGATGTCTTCCTGGCGTTTTCGTTCCGCCTCCTGACGCAGCCGTTCCTTTTCGGCCTCCTCCCGGACTTCGCGTTCGCGCGCCTCCTGGCGCTGGCGTTCCCGCTCGGCGTCCTCTTGCTGCCGCCGTTCCGTGGCCTGCTCTTCTATACGGCGCTGCTCGGCTTCCTGTTCCTGGCGTATACGCTGTTGCTCCTGTTCCAGGTCCTGTTGCCGCTGCCTCGCCTCCGCTTCGATGCGTTGCAGCTCCGCGGGATCCGGCTCCGGTTCAGGCTCCGGTTCAGGTTCAGGTTCAGGTTCCGGCTCCGTAACGGGTTGCGGATCCGGCAGAGTGGCAGTTTGTCCCATTGCCGCTTCGTCAACGAGGCTGGCTTGTATCGCCAGTGGCACAACCGGGCGGTGCGGCCGCGAAAAATCGACCGCGAAAAGCATCAGGCCGAGCAACACCGCGTGCAGCAGCACAGCCAGCAACGTCGCAACGATATTTTGCGATCGCTGGGCCACTCAGTGAATCACCTGTCGCCGTGTCATTCCGGAACCGGATAGGTATCCAGCGGATCGGTGATGAATCCCACGTTGTCGGCGCCCCCTTGTTGCAACAGAACCATTGCGCCGACCACGTTGCCGTAGGGCACTGCACGATCGGCCTTGACCAGGATCGGCGTATCCGGACGTTCTTCCATGATCGCCCGTGTGCTGGCGACTATCTGCTGGCCACTCTTCGGCTCGTCCTCGTTATCTCCCACGTTGATATACAGGTTCCCGTCCACGTCGACACTCACGACAAGTGGCGGATGTCCGGGCACATCGTCGATGGGCTCGGCACCGGCTTTCGGCAACTCGACGGTGATGCCCTGCGTGAGCAAAGGCGCCGTCACCATAAATATAATCAACAGCACCAGCATCACGTCGATGTACGGTACGACATTAATTTCGGCCATCAGTTTCCGCTTTTGCAGGGGTGTCGACATTTCAGCCACCCCTCTTCTTGCGGGAATGCCGCTGCAGGATGCTGGAAAACTCCTCCATGAATCCGTCGTAGCGGATTTCGAGTCGTACTACCTTGTCTGCATACCGGTTGTAGGCAATCACTGCGGGAATGGCCGCGAAAAGGCCCATGGCTGTGGCGATCAGGGCCTCGGAGATGCCGGGCGCCACCATTGCGAGAGTGGCGGACTGCACGCTGCCGAGTTCGCGAAACGAATTCATGATGCCCCAAACCGTTCCAAACAGGCCGACGTACGGACTGGTCGAACCAACGGTTGCGAGCGTTGCAAGTCCCTGTTCGAGGCGGTCGACTTCACGCATCATGGCGACGCGCATCGCGCGCCGACACTCTTCCACCAGTTTGTCGGGCTGCACGTCGCCCTGTTGAGAGCCGCGGTTGAATTCCCGAAAACCAGCTTCGAAGATACTCGACATGCCGAGGCTGCCGCCTTTATCGCGGGTGGTGCTTTGATAAAGGGTCTGCAGATCTCCGCCCGACCAGAAGTTGGCTTCAAACTTGTCGGATGCTTCCTTCGTGCGGCTGATAATGCGCCGTTTGGCAAAAATTATGCTCCACGAGGCTATCGAGGCCGCCAGCAAGATCAGCATTACGATCTGCACGGGTATGCTCGCGGCCATGATCAGACTGAGAATCGACATATCGGTTGTCATTTCTGAAAATCCTTGAAAAGTGTGTCGGGCAATCGCGCCGGTTTCAGTGTGTCCGCATTGATGTACGCGGCTCGCGTGGTTCCTCGGCAAAGCAGCTCGCTGTCAGAATTGCCTCGGTAAATTTTCTGCTCCAGTAAAAAACTGGCACGGGCGACATCCAGCAAGCCCGCTGTTACGACCAACTGGTCATTGAATCGTGCCGGTAACAGGAAGTCCGCTTGCGTATCGACGACAACGAAGAAGCGCTTTTGCCGGTGTAGCAGGACATCCTGTTCCACGCCCAATTCTCGCAGCCATTCGGTGCGGGCGCGTTCCATGAACTTGAAGTAGTTGGCGAAATACACCAGTCCCTGAGCGTCGGTATCCTCATAATAAACTCTGACGGGCCATGAAAATGGTGCGTTCGCAACGGACACTGTCTGCGACTCAGTGCTTATCGAACAACGGCAACTCAGGAAGCGCATCGCGCAGCGGCGCCGAAAGCCCGAACAGCAGGTAGGCATTGCGTGTCGCTACGCGACCTCGCGAGGTACGCATCATGAATCCCTGTTGGATCAGGTACGGCTCGATGACGTCCTCAATGGTCCCACGCTCCTCGCCTACAGCCGCGGCCAGGCTCTCGATACCGACCGGGCCGCCATCGAACTTGTCGATAATGGTGTGCAGCAGCCGCCGGTCCATGGCATCGAAACCGTGCGGGTCAACCTCCAGCATGTCGAGGGCGCTGACCGCTACTGCTTCAGACACGACACCGTCTGCCTGCACCTCGGCGAAATCGCGTACTCGCCGCAATAGCCTGTTGACCACCCGCGGCGTGCCGCGCGCGCGCGTCGCGATTTGCGTAGCTCCGCCTGCTTCCAGCGGCAGGTTCAGGATACCGGCCGAGCGCCGCACAATCGATTCGAGATCGATGGTCGAATAGAACTCGAGGCGTTGCACGATCCCGAACCGGTCACGCAATGGCGAAGTCAGCAACCCCGCCCGCGTCGTCGCGCCGACCAGCGTGAAGGGCGGCAGGTCCAGCTTGATGGATCGCGCTGCAGGACCTTCGCCGATCATGATGTCGAGCTGGAAATCCTCCATGGCCGGGTACAGTACTTCCTCGACCACCGGACTCAGGCGATGGATTTCGTCGACGAACAACACGTCGTTCGGTTCGAGATTGGTCAGGATAGCCGCCAGGTCGCCCGGACGTTCCAGCACCGGACCGGAGGTCTGCCGCAGATTAACTCCCATCTCGTTGGCAACGATATGTGCCAGAGTGGTCTTGCCGAGGCCTGGTGGGCCGAAAATGAGCACGTGGTCGAGCGCTTCACGACGATTTCGCGCAGCTGTAATGAATATCTCCATTTGCTGCCGCACGGCCGGTTGCCCGACATAGTCCGCCAGTGTCTTCGGTCGAATTGCGCGATCGAAGACGCGGTCTTCGTCCCGCGGCACGGCACTGGTAAGGCGGTCATGTTCAACGCCGGCCATAAATTATCCGGCCACCTTGCGCAGCGCCGCACGAATGATGTCTTCGGCGGATTTATCGTCGATGTCGAGTTGTTCCATGAGCTTTTTCACTTCCTGAGGCTTGTAGCCCAGCGCGACCAGCGCGTCAAACGCCTCACCGCGCGGGGAATGGGTCACAGCCATACCGCCAGCCGTCCTCTGCACCGCGCCCGCTTGCTTGTCGATGCGGTCGCGCATTTCAATGATCAGTCGCTCGGCGGTCTTGCGACCAATACCGGGAATCCGGGTCAATGACGCCGTGTCCTCGTACTGTACAGCCCGGTAGAAATCAGCAACTCCCATGCCAGACAAGATCGCCAGCGCCATTCTTGCCCCTACGCCGTTCACTTTCAGCAGCAAACGAAACAGGCTCTTCTCCTGCTCAGTGGCGAAGCCGAACAGCGTATGCGCGTCCTCTCTTACCTGAAGGTGGGTATGCAGGAAGACTTCGCTGCCAATGGGGGGCAAGTCCAGGAACGTGGACATGGGCGTTTCGATTTCATAGCCGACACCGCTGCAGTCGAGGATCACCTGCGGCGGTTGCTTGAATGCCAGGCGACCTCGAATTGAGCCGATCATCGCGACCCCGCCATAACGGCAGCCTTGTCGAGACGTGCGCGCAGTCGGCTTTGATGACCGTGACAAAGTGCAGCAGCGAGTCCATCGGAGGCATCCGGCCGCGGCGTACCCTGCAAGCCAAGCAGGGAAACCACCATGTGCTGGACCTGGAGCTTGCTGGCAGCACCATTGCCGACTATCGCGAGCTTGATTTCTCGTGGCGCATACTCGAACACGCGTATATCCAGCGCGAATGTCGCACACATTGCGGCCGATCGGGCGTGTCCCAGCTTCAGCGCACTCATGGCGTTGCGGTGCACAAAGACGCTTTCGATGGCTACGCAGTCCGGTCGGTACTCGTCGGCAATCTGAGTTATGGCACGAAAAATAACGCGCAGGCGTTCCGTAAACGGGCCGTCGTCGCTACTGATCGAGCCGCTGGCAACGTAACACGCACCCTCGTCGACGAAATCCACGATACCGAATCCCGTAATTCGCGACCCCGGGTCGATACCAAGTATGCGTTGCCGCTCAGTCAAAACCGGTCTCCAATTTGCGCCAGTACGGCATCGCTGATTTCCGCATTGCTGTATACCTCTTGCACATCGTCCAGGTCCTCGAGCATGTCGATCATACGTAGCATCGAGCCTGCATCTTCGAGGTCCAGCGCCATGGAGATAGTCGCACGCATGGTCAGTTCGACATCGTCGGGTGGGTAGCCCACTTCGAGCATCGCATCGCGCACACTTTCGAAATCGCCTGGATCGGTCAGCACTTCAATCGACTTATCCGAGTTAACCACAATGTCCTCGGCGCCCGCCTCGATGGCCGCGGCCAGGATGGCGTCCTCATCGCGCCCGGGCGCATACGACAGCAAACCGACATTGTTGAACAGGTAGCCGACCGATCCATCCGCACCCAGGTTGCCGCCGAACTTGGAGAAGGCGT
This sequence comes from Woeseia sp., assembly GCA_040879925.1. Classification (GTDB taxonomy): domain Bacteria; phylum Pseudomonadota; class Gammaproteobacteria; order Steroidobacterales; family Woeseiaceae; genus IDS-8. The sequence continues at coordinate 13,707 of JBBDJJ010000037.1, forward strand.
GCCGAACGTCGGCCACGGTGCGGTTTCGGTTGTCCGTCATGCAATCGACCATGACCGCAGTGCCACCCGGGCCATAACCTTCATAGCGGATTTCCTGAAACGCATCGCCCTCCAGTTCTCCCGCGCCTTTTTTGATGGCGCGGTCGATATTGTCGCGCGGCAGACTTTGCGATTTGGCCTTATCGACAGCCAGCCGCAGGCGGGGATTCGCTGCGATGTCACTGCCGCCGATGCGCGCTGCCGTCGTGATCTCACGAATGAGCTTCGTGAACAGCTTGCCTCGCTTCTTGTCCTGGGCGCCCTTGCGGTGCTGAATATTCGCCCATTTGCTGTGTCCAGCCATAATCTTCCGAAAACCTTGGCTTCACTCCCGCGACTGACGCAACCTGCAAACAACAGCAAACTGTCACTTGCCCGGGCTATAGTGGCGGCTCCTGGTGCTCGATCCGGCGACGAAAAGGCGGTTCGAATGCCGCCGTATGATAACGGTTCCGCTACCCTGAGACATCATCGAAAGTACGGTAAATGGTCACGTCGCGCGTGGAAAGTCGAGTGAAAAGCGTCGATCAGGTCGATATCGTCGCCTTATCGCGACGTTTCGCCGAGTCCTTGCCGGAGTCGCTGCCGAGGCAGTCGGCCGTCACTGAAGGCACTTCGATCGTCGCCATTCTGGAACCGCTTGGGCTCGCGCCAGCCCTGCTTGCTGCCGCCTTCCTTTATCCGCTGTCGCGTGACGAGTTGCTGCAGGATGCCGCAATGCCAGCGGAACTGGCCGACCTTGGCTCCACCCTCCACGACCTCGAGCAACTGGGACGCTTTACCCTGCCGAGCGACTGGCAGCCAGGCGAGGCGTTGGCCGTCAGCCAGTCCGAGGCATTGCGCAAGATGCTACTGGCTCTTGTTTCAGACGCGCGTCTCGTACTGGTCCGCATTGCACAGCAGTTGTATCGCCTGCGCGAGGCCAAGAATGCCAGCACCGAAGTACGGCAGGCGCTGGCAATCGAGACTCGTGAAATATATGCCGCATTGGCGAATCGACTTGGCGTATGGCAGCTCAAATGGGAACTCGAAGACCTCGCTTTTCGCTACCTGCATCCGGAAACCTATGCAGGAATTGCGAAAAAACTGAACGAGAAACGCAATGAACGTGAAACGGCTATCGAGGAAGTCCGGCAGGAGTTCGCAGACGAACTGGGACGGAACGGTATTGCGGCAACAGTCAGCGGTCGCCCGAAGCATATCTACAGTATCTGGAGAAAAATGCATCGCAAGGGCGGTGGCCTGGAAAACATATTCGATATCCGGGCTGTGCGGGTGCTGGTCGACACGATCAGCGACTGTTACGGGGCGCTCGGAGTAGTACACAATCGTTGGCCGTACTTGCGTGGCGAATTCGACGATTACATCGCCAACCCGAAAGATAACAATTACCAGTCGCTGCACACTGCCGTCATTGGTCCTGGCGGCCGTGCTGTCGAAGTACAAATCCGCACTAATGAAATGCATCGTCACGCCGAGCTCGGTGTAGCCGCGCACTGGCGCTACAAGGAAGGCAGCGCCAGCGAAGCGACTTTCGATCGCAAGATTCGGTTGCTGCGCCAGTTGCTGGAACCAACTGATAAAGACGGCGATCTGCTCGATCGAGTGCGTGGTGAAGTCTTCGAAGACCGGGTGTACGCGCTCAGTCCCAAGGGTGATGTCGTAGAAATGCCAGCCGGCGCGACGCCTCTCGATTTTGCCTATCACGTGCACACACAGATCGGTCATCGATGTCGCGGTGCCAAGGCGAACGGGCGTATCGTCCCGCTGACATACAAGGTGCAGAACGGCGACAAGATCGAAATTATTACCGGCAAGGATGCACAACCGAGTCGCGACTGGTTGAGCCCGCAAAATGGCTATCTCATCGCGACACGCAGTCGCGCAAAAGTCAGAAACTGGTTTCGCCAGCAGGATCGCGATCAGAATCGCCGTCAGGGTCGCGAAATGCTTGAGCGTGAAATGAATCGGTTGAATGCGCGTGACCTGACCGGTGACCGTATTGCCAGGCAGCTCAAGCTGGCTGATACCGAATCCTTATGTGTGGCCCTTGGCGCTGGCGATATAACGGCTGGCTCGGTAGCGACGGCAATTCAGTATCTGCGGAAGGACACGCCGGCCGATCTGCTAACGCCTCGCCGACCCGCCGCCATCGGCAGTGACCGACCCGGACATATTGCCATTCGCGGGGTTGACGATCTGCTGTGCAACCTGGCGCGCTGTTGTCGACCCGTGCCTCCCGAGGTAATCGTCGGTTACATCACGCAGGGGCGTGGCGTCAGCATTCACCGGCAGGACTGTGGCAATTTCCGCAGTTTGCAATCGCGACACCCCGAGCGTGTCATCGAAGTTGAATGGGGCGATGCATCAGATGCGCATTATCCGGCGGAACTTCTGTTGCATGCCTATAACCGTCAGGGATTGTTGCGGGACGTTAGCAGTGTCCTTGCGGATGAGAAGATCAGTGTGGACAGTGCTAACACCAGCACAGACAAACAGCGCATGCAGGCCGTGATGGAACTGAAAATCTCGGTGCCGGGTCTCGCTGCGCTAAGCCGTGTCATCAGCAAACTGGAACAGTTGCCGAACGTCACGTCCGTTCGTCGCAAGAATTAGGGAGACTCTGCGCAAGGCCGATCGTGCCACTGTAGGAGCCTGCATAGCGGGCGATCAGGCAGTGATCGCCCGCGATGCGGGCTCCTACAGCAGAGTCTCCCTGGCCCTGACATGTCACCGATTCGCGGTTTCTCGCTCGCCTTTTGTCGTGCGATCAATATCCTGCCCGGGATCCCCGCGAATCGAGGACATAGTCGGGCTAGCGGTTGATGTTGTTGAGGGCGCGGTTGTCGACCGCGAGTGCGGCTTCGTGCAACGCTTCGGCCAGCGTTGGGTGGGCGTGAATTGTGCGCTGCAGATCCTCGCTACTGGCGGAAAACTCCATTGCCAGCACCGCCTCGGCAATCAGCTCGCCCGCCATCGGCCCAATGACGTGTACGCCAAGAATTTCGTCGTCGTCCTTGGCCGCGACAATCTTGACCATGCCCGCCGTCTGCTCCATGGCCTTGGCACGTCCACTGGCGGCGAAAGGGAAGATGCCGATTTTGCACGGCCGGCCGCTCTCATTGACTGCCTGCTCGGTGAGCCCGACCCACGCGATTTCCGGCGCAGTGTAGATCACGAACGGAATGACTTTATAGTTCATTTCGGCGATTTCACCGGCAATCAGATCGGCCACCATAACGCCTTCTTCCGATCCCTTGTGCGCGAGCATTGGCCCGCGGACGCAATCACCGATCGCGAACACGCCTTTGACGCGTGTGCGACACTCGTCGTCGACCGGTACAAAGCCGCGATCGTCCACCTGGATACCACAATCGTCAGCGAGCAATCTTTCCGTGAAAGGACGACGCCCCACGGCAATGACCAGCTTGTCGACTTCCAGCTTTTGACTGCCGGACTTGTCCTCATACTGAACAGTGACACCCTTTGAGCCGGCATTGGCGGAAGTCAGTCGCGCGCCAAGGTGAATCGACATTCCCTGACGTTTGAGTTGCTTTTCTGCTTCCTTTGCGATGTCACGATCGGCGACCGCCAGAAAATCGTCCATTGCTTCCAGCACCGTCACATCGGACCCCAATCGATTCCAGACGCTGCCGAGTTCGAGTCCGATGACGCCTCCCCCGATCACGCCGAGGCGGGTCGGAGCCTGGTCAAAATCCAGTGCGCCCCATGAATCGACTATCCTGTCGCCGTCAAACGGCGCAGACGGCAGCTCGATGGGTGCCGAACCGGTCGCCAGCATGACGTAGCGCGCCTCGAGTATTTCCTTCTCACCCGAGGCCGTCGTGTATTCCACCTTTTTCCCCGCGAGGAGTCGGCCGTGGCCAGCCAGACCCTCCACCTTGGCGGCTTTCAAAAGACTTGCGATGCCACCGGTCAATTGTTTGACAATGCCATCCTTGCGCTTTTGCATCACGCCGAGGTCGACTTTCACCTCGCCGGGATTTATTCCGTGCTTGCTGAACTCATGTTGTGCCCGATGAACGAGCTCGGACGATTCAAGCAATGCTTTCGAGGGTATGCAACCTGCATTCAGGCAAGTGCCGCCGAACGCATGCTTGCCGTCCCGATTCTGCCATTCATCGATGCAGGCGACTTTCATGCCGTTCTGACTGGCCCGGATAGCGCCGATGTAACCGGCCGGTCCCGCGCCAATCACGATTACATCAAAGCTTCTGGACATGGCGGGCTCCTGTCTGTATTGCGCAAAATTACTCCCTTGGCTGCGGCTACAACTGCAAAAGCAATCGGCTTGGATCTTCGAGTGACTGCTTGATACTGATCAGGAACTGCACAGCTTCCTTGCCATCGATGATGCGGTGATCATAGGTAACCGCAACATACATCATCGGGCGAATAGCAATTTCTCCATCGACCACTATCGGACGCTCCTGAATGGCATGCATGCCAAGTATGGCGCTTTGCGGCGGATTCAGAATCGGCGTGGACAACAACGAGCCAAAAATGCCGCCATTGGTAATCGTAAATGTGCCCCCGGTCAGGTCATCCATGCTCATCGTGCCGTCACGTGCTTTCTTGCCCAAAGCGGCTATGTTGCTTTCAATCCGGGCAAAACTCTGGCGGTCCACATCGCGCAGCACCGGAACCATAAGTCCACGTTCGGACGACACGGCAATGCCGATATCAAAATAGTCGTGGTACACAATATCCTTGTCTTCAACCGATGCATTGACGACCGGAAACTTTTTGAGTGCTTCAACGGAAGCCTTGGCAAAGAACGACATAAAGCCCAGCTTCACGGCATGCTCTTTCTCGAAGGACTCCTTATAGCGATTTCTGAGCTCCATAACCCGTGACAGGTCTATCTCATTGAAGGTAGTCAGCATCGCTGCACTTTGCTGCGCTTCAACCATGCGTTCGGCAATGCGGGCTCGCAAGCGCGTCATCGGTACGCGTTTCTCGTTCCGGGCCGGACCGTCCCCGGGAGCCTCCGATTCGCTTCTCTCCCGAGGATCGCCCGGGGTGACGTTTTCATCGTCGTGACTCTTAAGGTAGTCCATGACATCGGATTTGCTTATGCGACCGTCTCTGCCTGTGCCGATAACTACGGTCGCGTCGAGGTCATGTTCGTCCAGTAAACGACGCACGGCCGGGCTCAGTTTGCCAGCACTGCCGCCGCGTTCTGGCGATTCGCGTTCGCCGGCGCTGTTTTCGTCTGCGTCGGTTTGTTCATCACCTGCTGCTTCGGTATCGTCTTCCGGGCGCGCTTCCTGCGCTCGCTCCTGGTCTTTCTGGCGACTCCTGTCATCGGCTCCATTCGAACCGGAGTCGCTGGCGCTTTTGCTCTCGCCTTCCTCCAGGATGGCGAGAATGTCACCGGCAGTGACCGTGGCGCCGTCCTTAATGCGGATTTCTTTCAGTGTCCCGGACGACGGTGCCGGTACCTCAAGTACCACCTTGTCGGTTTCGAGATCGACCAGGTTCTCATCTCTGGAAACCGAATCGCCTGCTTTCTTGTGCCAGGCGACCAGTGTTGCGTCGCTTACCGATTCGGGCAACGCTGGAACTTTGATTTCAATACTCATTTCTGGGTCCGATTACTGCCTTTCTGTTTCCTGGAAACGCGCTTTTTCTTCCTTTTCCTGGCTGACTTCCGGTCGGGATCGTCAGATATAGTCGCCTCGATCCTGGTACCCAATGCGGCTTCGACGAGCAGCTGTTGCTGCTGCAAATGCACCTTGAACAAACCTGCAGCAGGGGCTGCCGCCCCGGGTCGGCCAGCATAATACAACTCTTGCGCCTCGTTCAGCGGTTCTTGCAAGCGGTGACGAATCTGGTACCAGGCGCCCTGGTTTTGCGGCTCTTCCTGACACCAGATGATTTTCCCGGCGTTCGGATAGTCCGCGACCTCCGTCGCATATTCCTGGATCGGAAACGGATAAAGCTGCTCAAGACGAATAATGGCAACGTCCGCAATTTTCTGCGCCTTGCGCGCTTCAAACAGATCGTAATAGACCTTGCCGCTGCAGAAGATGACGCGCTGCACTTTTTCCCGCTCGTTTTTACCGGCGTCGGGAATAATCAGCTCGAAGCGACCGCTGGACAGGTCATTTATCGGAGATACCGACAACTTGTGTCTCAGAAGACTCTTCGGCGTCATTACGACCAAAGGCTTTCTGTAATTTCGCAACATTTGCCGCCGAAGCATGTGAAACATCTGCGCCGGCGTGGACGGAATGCAGACCTGAATGTTGTTTTCGGCACAGAGTTGCAGGAACCGTTCCAGGCGCGCTGACGAGTGCTCCGGGCCCTGCCCTTCGTAACCGTGAGGCAGAAACATCGTCAGCCCACACAGTCGGCCCCATTTGGCTTCGCCTGAACTGATGAACTGATCGATGACCACCTGGGCACCGTTGACGAAATCGCCGAACTGCGCTTCCCAGATAACCAGGGTTTCGGGTTCCGTGGTCGCATAACCGTATTCGAAGCCGAGCACGGCTTCCTCGGACAGCAGGGAGTCGATAATTCTGAATGCCGAAGGCTTTTTCGAAATGGTCTGCAAGGGAATGAATTCTTCGGTATTGCGCTGGTTGTGCAGCACAGCATGCCGATGGAAAAAAGTACCTCGTCCTGTATCCTGTCCGGTCACCCGACAGTCGTACCCGGCATCAATCAACCCGGCGTAAGCCATCGTTTCGGCAAACCCCCAGTCCATGTCGATCTCGCCGGCTCCCATGCGTATGCGCTCGTCGATTATGCGCTGGACCCGACCGTGCAATACAAAGCCCGGGGGTAATGCGGTTATTTTTTTTGCTAATTCGGCGACCTTGGCCGGACTCAGCGTGGTGTCAACCTCATCGTGCCACTCGACTGATGAATAAGGGCTCCAGTCGACGGTGAATTCGTTGCCAATAAGGCCAAGCGATGATTTCGGTACCGGCTCACCACGGTCAAGTCGATCGCGATAGTTTTCCTGCAACCTGGCGACGCCATCGGCTTCTATTACACCGGCCTCGACCAGACGGTCGGCGTAATGCGTTCGAGTTGAATCCTGATCGCGAATCCGGCCATACATAACGGGCTGAGTGGCGCTCGGTTCGTCGGCCTCGTTGTGCCCATGACGACGGTAGCAGACCAGATCGATCACCACATCTTTCTTGAACTTCTGTCGATACTCGAGCGCCAGGCGAGTTACAAACACCGCAGCTTCAGGGTCGTCGCCATTGACGTGAAAAATAGGCGCCTCGATCATCTTTGCAATATCGGTACAATAGGGAGTCGAGCGGGCATCCGACGGGCGACTCGTGGTGAAACCGATCTGGTTATTGATGACGATATGTACCGTGCCACCCGTCCGAAAGCCATTGGTCTGGGAAAGCTGGAATGTTTCGGCAACAACGCCCTGCGCGGCAAATGCCGCGTCGCCATGAATCAGCACCGGCAGCACTTCCTGCCTTTCGTGATCGCCCCGCCGTTGCTGTCGTGCACGTACTGAACCCTCGACAACCGGGTTCACGATCTCCAGGTGTGACGGGTTGAAAGCAAGTGCGATATGCACGTTGCCGCCCGGTGTCTTCATGTCGGCGGAAAAGCCTTTGTGATACTTGACATCGCCGGAGCCTTTTACCTGATCGATGTCTATATTGCCTTCGAACTCTTCGAACAGTTGCTCCGGCGACTTGCCGAGCACATTAACAAGAACGTTGATGCGCCCGCGATGCGCCATACCGATTACGAATTCGCCAATACCTGATTCGCCTCCACGCTGAATCAGGTCATCGAGCATCGGGATCAGGCTTTCACCGCCCTCGAGTGAAAAGCGTTTTTGGCCGACGAACCGGGTGTGAAGGTAGCGCTCTATGCCTTCTGCCGCCGTTAACTGCTCGAGAATCCACAGTCGCTCTTCGGCAGATAAACCGCCGGCCACGATGCCGTGTTCAAAGTGCTTGCGTAGCCACAAGCGTTCCCGCGAGCGCGAAATGTGTGCAAATTCAGCGCCGATTTTGCCGCAGTAAATTTTCTTGAGCAGCGCAATGATGTCGCGCAGCTTCATGCGCCGATTGCCGGTACCGGCCAATCCCCCGGTCACGAACTCGGTATCCATGTCGTCCTCGCCAAGACCGAGATAGTCCAGCTTGAGGACGCCAGGCGTGGGCCGTTCCATGAGACCGAGCGGGTCAATATCGGCGATCTGGTGACCACGCAGGCTGTACACCTGGATCAGCCGGGAAACTGCCGCCTGTTTCTCGCTGGCCGCTGACGGTCCCGGCGAACGAACCTCGCCTGCCTTGCCGTTACTCGACAAAAATCGCGATTTTTCAGTTAGATGCCTGCGAATAGGCGTATGTGGGGTTTCAGTCTCGCGCTCGCCCAGCGAATGAAAATAGCGTCTCCAGCTAGCCGATACACTGTCCGGATTGTCCAGATACACTTCGTACAGTGCTTCTAAAGTCGCGGCGTTCAAGCCGAAAAGCGGGCTCGACGCATACTGCTCTTTAAGGGAATTAGCCATGACGCAATTGAAACACGAAACCGATGAGTTTCGGCGCGATTCGTCACAGATTTGGTGCGACACAGCACTGCGGTACCGCCGGATCGGCAGACGAACGGCCAAAAAAAGGGGCGTGAGTCAGCAGCCTGTCGGACTTGGGCGATCGTAGCGAGACGGTGGGAAATCGAGGACAGTTTGTCGAGCATTTGAGGAGAATATCGGGAATATTTGACGAAAATGCTCGACAAAATGGACCGATTTCCCGCTGTCGCAGTAGATCAGTCCCAAGTCCGACAGGCTGCTAGCTCATGCCCACCGACCTGTGAATCGTTGCCGGCTGGCAGTTACTGCATCAGCAATATGAGCTGGTAACAAATCAGGCAGGCGTACATGCTGAAGAACGTGGTCAGGACAAGACCGGCTCGCACACGCTTGAACATCCGGCACCGTGACATATACACCAAAGCCAGGATACCCAGGCCCGTCAACAACATTTTGCTGCCGGCAAAAACTCCCGAGCCATACTCGAGCGCCAGTGCCATAGCCGGATTGACCTCTATTGCGCCCCGATTCAGAAGCTGGAGGGTAAAAAAAGCGTCCAATGTCGACAAAAGCATCGTTCCGGTGGCGAGGAAGAACAGCCACGGATGATGCCGATCGATGAACAGTGGCATCGCCTCTGCATCGCGTCGTGGATAGTGACGTCGCGAGCGGAAATAGCCATGAGCGACGGTCCGCCAACTGAACGAGCGGCGGTCCGTAACCCTGCGCTTGTCGGCTGAGCTATGAATGTTGTACTGATTAATCAATGGCAATCCCCGGGTTTTAGCGTTGCGTGCTTGCGTTTGAGTTCGTCGTTAGTCGCAGTAATGCGGCAATCGCAGCATGGCGGTCGTCGGCACTGCGTAATCCGCCGTAAACCATGCGGTTTCCCGGCAGAAAACCGGTGGGTTCCGCCAGCCAGGCATCCAGGGCCTGCGGAGTCCAGATGAAGTCCGCTTGACTCAACGTCGGTGAATAAGGGTAGCCAACTACGGATGCAACTCGTCGACCGAAAAAGCCGTGAAGATTCGGCCCTATGATGTTCTGGCCACCCTGCTCGAAACTGTGGCAGGCGCGACATTGCATGACCAGACGTTCGCCGCGTACGAGGTCGGCGTTCCGGTACTGCGGCAGCCGGAGGTAGTCATCGGTCGGGAGCACAAGTTGCTCGCCCAGATTAGCTGCAGTCAGACGATCAATGTCACGCGAGCTGTTGCCGGTTTCGGAACCCGGTTGAGACTTGCCACACGCACTCAGTAGCGTGGTGAGCAAAATTAAAATGAGTGAATACAAGCCAATCATCCTCAAGCAGAATCCGGTCGTATTTGCATCTCGCTGCAGCTGGTCGTAACGCGGCCGCGGGTAAAGTTATTTATGTCCCGGCACAAGCGATTGTCGCTGTGTCATTGTCGCTGTGTCATTGTCTATGAGTCATTGTCGATGAGTCGTTGCGATTAATCAAATGAAAAGTTGTGGCAGAGAATCACTGGTTGTTCGTACGCAAATCTACTGAAATATCGGTGTTATTCTAAATCTCCGGTCGCAATTCTCTTTCGCCACGGAGATTAAAAGTCAACATAATCCGCGGTAGATGGGTCGCACAATCGCCGATTCGAGCCGCCATATGAAAGGCCACTCAACAACGCTGGACACGACATTATTGAAACAAAGTTTGCAGATATGCCACACGCGCCGAACCCAACTTGCCGATATCCTGAGCTGAATAAGGCTAGTTAGCAGGGTTCAACCGCGAATGCAGGACGCAAGTCATCCGACCTTTCGGGTCTCCGTAACCGCAATAGTTCTGTTTCAGGTTGCGGCGCTGTTTGCCCGCAGCATGCTCGAACTGTCACTTCGTGCCCAGGGCATGGGTTCGGATGTGGCAAACGACCTCAGCTACCTTGTCGTGCCGCCAATCCTCATGATCCTGACGTTCCCCTATCTTAGAACTTGCAAAGACTCGTTGCGGAAGCTCTTCTCCGTTGCAGACCTTACAATTCGGGTGACCTTGCTGTCGATTGCGTTAGGCTTGATCATGAGGCTCACCTACTGGGCATCCCTAACTCTTTTGATCGGTACGGGCGTAATCGGGAACGAGGACCCGAACGCAATCGTCGGGCCATTAATCGGTTTCGATTGTCCGCCCGCAGCTGTTTTTCTGCTGAGTCTCGCTATCATGGCCGTCGTCGTACCCGTTACGGAAGAAGTAATGCATCGCGGTTTTTTCCTCTTCGGTCTTCTTTCACGTGGCAAAAACCTCGCGATCATCCTTTCGGCAATTTACTTTGCCTTAATGCATGAGTTGAGTACTTACTTGCCCGCGTTCATCGTTGGTCTGGTTCTTGCGGTGCAAGTATTGAACTTTCGAGCCTTATGGGGACCGATAATCACCCATGCGACCTACAACGCAACGGCGACGATCGACTGGGACTGCTTCCAGTTGATTTGGAACCCTCCAGCGGGTGATCCGACGATCGTCAAACTCGCGTGGGCGTCGATACCGATTATCATTGCGGGTGTCACTTTGTCACTTTTGATCGTAAGAGAGAAAAGGGCCGGGGCAAGCTAGGTACCCCGGCCCAAACGCCGATTTTACAGCGCCTTTGCTACCCGTTCGATAATATGCGAAGTAGCTGATACCAAGCCCTCGTAGATGGCCACCAAATCGTCGCCAAAGCTATCGGTGTTGGTCACACCTCCATAGTTATTCCCCGGGTTCCCGGGCGTGCAGACACCCGTGCCGCCTGCAACCGCGCCCATTTCAGCGATAGTCAGTACCCTCATGACGTCAACCTCCATATTGATGCATCGAAGTGAAGTAGTGCGCTTCCTGCGCCCAGTCAACGTAGACGAGTAGTCTTCCCGCCGCGACAACAGAAATGCGTTGAAACAACCTGAAACGGGTCACCTTTTCCGCCTGACGACGCCAATGCCGCGTGGAACCTGTGACCCGCCTCACAGTTATGTCAAAAAGCCGCCGGTAGTCTCCGATTGCAGACAGCCGCGAGCTTTGTCGCCTGAATTGGAGTCGCTTGACATGAAAATCTTACTTTATAGCTGTGTTTTAACTCTGGCCGCACTTGGCGCCAGCCCCGCCAAAGCGGACGATAACTTCTGGCTCGGGGTGAAAGCCGGCACTCTGGGACTCGGCGCAGAAGCAATCTGGCGCCCGTTGCCGTGGTTTGATTTACGCGGCGGCATCAACCGCTTCGATTATGACGAGCAAGGCTCGCAATCGGGCATCAACTATGACGCGACGCTCGAACTGTCGACGCTTTACGCCACCGCCAATTTCCGCGTGGCCATGACCCCGCTTCGCTTTACCGCCGGCTTGTTCGCGAACGACAATGAACTGAAACTGGTTAGCCTCGATTCGGGCTCGTTCACTATCGGCGGTACCACGTACACCTCCGCCGAAGTGGGTACTTTACGCAGTGGAACGAGTTTTGACAGCATGTCTCCGTATGCGGGAATCGGCTTCGACTTCGGGTTGTTCGGAAAGGTCGGCCTGAATCTCGATGTTGGCGTGCTACTGCAGGGCGACCCGAAGGTTTCGTTGACCGCGGATGGGCTATTGGCCGACGATCCTGCATTCATCGAAGCACTCGACGTCGAACGTTCTGAACTGGAAGACGACATCGACAAGTTCAAGGCATATCCTGTCGTCTCGCTTGCATTGAATTTCAAATTCCTCTGAGCAGCGGAAAATACATACCCGCCTGTCGCCGGCAGTCCGGTCGATATTCCATAGTCAATCCAGCGCGTCCTGCAGCCGGAAAACGGCAAGTCGTGCCTGCAGGTAACGCAGGCGCAGGGCGGCAACCGGGAAACGCCTGGAAATGCCACGCAACATTGCCGGCACCGAATCTGGATGCGGTGCGCCTTTGTCTGCGCCCTGGGCTACCCAGTCGGCAAGCTGTTTGCCGCTCCACGTCGCCGTATTGAGTCCGTTGCCATGATAGCCGTACGCGAATAGCACCGACGGGTCGTCATCCAGTCGCCCAATGCTCGGTGTAAGTCGCAGCGTGATACAGATCAAACCGTGCCAGCGATATTCGATGTCTACATTTCTCCACTGTGGCCACAGTTTCCGCAACCGTTCCTGCAACGTCGCAAAGGTTCTCTCCGTGCCACTGACGCTGCCGGTTGAATGCCCACGGCCGCCGAATAGCAGGCGATTATCCGGAAGCAAGCGGTAATAATTCAGGATGCGGCGAGCACTGATCGCCGGATTCGCGGTTCGCCATCGGTGTGCGGCAAGTTCATCCGCCGACAATGGCCTCGTCACGATGATGGCGCTGACCATAGGTAACGGTCGTCCGCGAAAAGCAGGATGCAGATGCTCGGGCATGAAACCGTTGGTGGCCAGAATGACAATCCGTGCGCGCAAGCTGCCGCCCATGGTCTGCAATCGATGCTGATGGGCCTCCTTGCGCCATTCCACAACTTCGCTGTTTCGATACAATGTCGCACCGTGATGTCGCGCGGCTGCTGCCATGCCGCGCATAAAGCGCAAAGGATGCAAACCGAAAGCCGGTTGCTGTACGACCGCACCACAGAGTTCTGAAGAATCGAAATACTCTTCGCGGAACGCATCGGCGGTAACCACCCGCGTATTCAGTTTCAGTAGCTGGCGTTGCATTTCGGCGTGCTTCGTCATCCCGGCGAATATTTTCCGGGACGGCGCAACCTCGAGTTCGGCATCGCCATGTATCGAGGCATCGATGCCCTCCTCCTCGATCAGTGAGCGGACCAGCGCGATTGCATCCACCTGCGACGAGTAGTACTTGCGGGTATCTTCAATGCCGTATTTGCTGAGCATCCGTTCGAGGGACAACGACGTGCCACCTATGCTGCAAAACCCGGCATTACGGCCTGAGGCACCCCAGCCGATCTCTCCTGCCTCGAGAACACGCGCGTCGAGACCATGGTGCTTGCTGAGATGGTAGGCAGCACTAACGCCCGTATAACCGCCGCCAATAATCGCGACATCGCAGGCTTCGTTACCGGTTAGTGGCTCAAACGGGGGTTGGCTATCGTCAGCAGTGGCCTGCCAGTACGATGGTTCCGGTCGAGTGAACCGATACATGGCATCGTCGTAGAGTCTTCTTACAGACATACGCGTTCGATGACCGTCACTTTGCGGCAGGTGCAAGGCGACTCAGGCGGGCCTCATTGCGTACGATAAAGAGGCCGACGAAAATGGCCAGCAACAGCGGCAACGGCATGAGTACGAGCGCATACCAGCCGTAAAAATGCATGACCGTGCCGGCCATCAGCGAAGCCACGGCGGAGGTGCCGAAGACACTGAATTCGTTTACCGCCTGTGCTTTGAAGCGTTCCGACAGGGAGTAAGTCAATGTCAGCATCGTGGTGCCGCCCACATACAGAAAATTCCATCCGACCCCCAGCAATACCAGCGCAAACCAGTAATGCATGACCGACTGGCCCTGCAAGCCAACCAGGCAGGCTGCGCTTAGGCCAATGGCCCCCAGAGCCATCAGACGGCCGATGCCGATGCGTTCCATGAGGAAGCCGGAAAACAGCGACGGAACGTACATGGCCAGTACGTGGCTGCGAATGACATTTGCGGTCTCATCCAGCGAGTAACCATCGTTGATATGCATGCTCAACGGGGTCGCCGTCATTATGAGTGTCATGACGCCGTAGGCTGCTGTGCCGCCGAGTACTGCAACGATAAATACCGGTTGTTGCACGATCGTCCGCAGCGGTCGTCCGCCGGAATGCATGTCCGAAGCATGTTCGGCCCGAAATGGCTGCAACAGAAACAACAAGACGGCTTGCAGCACGAACAGCACTGCAACAGCAATGAGCGTGCCAGCGTAGGGCACGCCGGTCACGGCGAGCGCACCTATGCTGACGAGTTCCGGTCCAACCACGGCGCCTCCGATGGCCCCGACCAGGACCAGCGAAATGGCCCGGCCGGCAAATTGAGGTGCCACGCTTTCTGCGGCTGCATAGCGATACTGCTGAGCGAAGGCCATATTGACTCCGAACAACGCAGAGGCAGCAATAAAGACGATAAAACTGGCGGTCGCCAGTGCATAAGTAGCAAGAAGCATGGCAGCTGCGGACGACAACGAAGCGAGGGCGAATCCCCGGCGACGACCGATCGCGCGCATCAGAAGCGTCGCCGGCACGGTGGTGGCAGCAAGGCTCACGACCATGATGGAGACCGGTAGCGTTGCCCAGGCCGGGTTACTGGTAAGACCCGAGCCGATGATGCCCCCGAGCGTCACCATGACAATCGAGCCCGTGGCCGAGATGAGCTGACAGGTGGTCAGTATTAAAAGGTTACGAACAACCATGGCTTCTTCGTAGCATTGCGCCGTCGTCAATTGCTGCGCCTGGCCACGCATTCTCACACATTCAAGGCGGCAACATGCGAAAATTGCGCGGCAACACCAGTCCATCATCGGCGGGTAATGCGCCTGCAAACACTATGCAAATATCATGCTTCGAATTTCCCGACAATTAGAGATTCCAGACGACGAAATCGACATTTCCGCCGTGCGTGCCCAGGGAGCCGGAGGCCAGAATGTCAACAAGGTAGCCTCTGCCGTGCACTTGCGATTCGACATTCCTGCATCGCGGCAATTACCGGACGAGTTAAAAACACGACTGTTGAGCCTGCCGGATCGTCGTATCTCGAAGGACGGCATTGTCATCATCAAGGCGCAACGATTTCGCAGCCAGGAAAAGAATCGTGAAGACGCATTGTCTCGGCTCGCACACCTGATCGGCACCGCATTGGTGCCACGCAAGAAGAGAGTACCTACTCGTCCCGGCAATGCAGCCAGGCAAAAACGCCTCGATGAAAAGACCCGCCGGGGGCAACAAAAGCGCCTGCGACAAAGTGTCGACGACTGAAAGTACGCCGGCCCGACTCCTAGAGATCATGAAAAGAAAGAGTTCTAAACAATTGATATAAAAATAAATACCTTTCGACCAGAGTGCTGCGGACCTGGGATCAGTTGCTATAATATTATCTTGGTAGTAAAGTACCATGGTAATCTGATAACACCAAGGTTGGTTCAACATGGCATCGCGGGTTGTCGAACGTACGCAGACCGGCGTACGCCTGGAAAAATCCTTCCTCAAAGTGCTCAAGGCTTTGGCTGAATATTGTGAGCTGTCCCTCGGCGATCTGCTCGAAGGCATCGTGTTGCACAGTTTCGAGGGCAAGGCGCCGTTTTCAGACGACACGCTGGCGGTCATTCGGGAATTGAAGAAAGTCTACAAGTGCGAACTGGCGGCCGTTGACAGCCATCGCCTTAAGGAAGCTTGAATGAGAACCAGGCGATCGACTGAGCGAATGATCGATATTCACGCATTTGAAGCCGGCAATATCGACCCTGTCGATTTCGATCACGCGGCGCACGTGCATATCGCCTGGCTATACCTGCAGCAAACGAGCCTGGCAGAGGCCATTGTGCGATTCACCGCTGCCCTGCGCCAATTGACAGTGCGTGCGGGAGCCGATGCCAAGTATCACGAAACGATCACCTGGTTTTTTCTGATCGTCATTGCAGAACGACGTGCGGCAACACCGGGTGCAGACTGGCACACATTTCGACGCGACAATGCCGATCTGCTTGGGGATGCGTCCATACTGCGGCGCTTTTATTCGACAGAGCGCTTGCGATCGAAACTGGCAAAGCAGCAGTTTTTGCTGCCGGATCGCCAATCCTTACACATCTTCTGACTGTTAGAACAGGCCCTCGATCAAGCCGTCTCGATTGACCCGGATGTTGTCAGCCGCGGGTACCCGCGGCAGCCCGGGCATCGTCATGATCGCACCGCACACCACCACGAGAAATTCGGCACCTGCCGCTAGACGAACTTCGCGAATCGGCACCTCATGTCCTTTCGGTGCGCCAAGGAGATTGGGGTCCGTCGAAAAGCTGTACTGGGTTTTGGCCATGCAGATCGGGTACTCACCGTAACCGTCCTTTTGCAACTGGGCAAACTGATCCCGGACTTTCTTGTCGGCCATGATGTCTTCCGCGCCGTAGATGGTTCGCGCAATGTGTCGCACCTTGTCCCACAGGGGCATGGAATCGTCGTAAAGCGTATGAAACTGATGCGTCTTGCTGTCGGCCAGTTCAACGATATGTCGAGCCAGTGAAACGGCTCCCTTGCCGCCCTCGGCCCAATGCCGGCATAGATGCGCTGCAACGCCGAATTCCTCGCAATACGCACGAACCACATCGATCTCAGCATCGCTGTCTGCCGTGAAGTGATTGATCGCGACGGCGACCGGCACGCCGAAATGGCCGAGATTGCGCAAGTGCTGCCCTAGGTTCTCGCAGCCTTTGCGCACCGCTTTGGCGTTCGCGGCGGCCAGTTGGTCTTTGGCAATGCCCCCGTGCATTTTCAAAGCCTTGATCGTTGCTACGAGCACGACTGCGGACGGCTTGAGATGGGCCTTGCGGCACTTGATATTGAAAAACTTCTCGGCGCCGAGGTCCGCGCCAAACCCTGCTTCGGTTACCACGTAGTCACTGAGTTTGAGCGCTGTCTTCGTTGCCACCACCGAATTGCAGCCATGCGCGATGTTGGCAAACGGTCCGCCGTGCATGAGCGCCGGATTATTCTCGAGGGTCTGTACAAGGTTCGGCCGAAAGGCATCCCGCAGCAATGCTGTCATTGCACCGTGCGCGTTCAATTCCTTTACCGTCACGGCTTTTCCGGCAAATGTGTAGGCAATAACGATGTTACCGAGCCGTCGCTCGAGATCCTGCAGGTCGGTCGCCAGGCAAAAGATCGCCATGACTTCCGAGGCTACCGTAATGTCGAAGCCGCTTTCACGTGGCACGCCGTGCGGCGTGCCGCCCAGGCCAATAACTATGTTGCGTAACGCACGATCGTTCATGTCGACGACGCGACGCCATTGGATGCGTCTTGGATCGATGCCCAGACGGTTTTCCCAATGAATATGATTGTCGACCAGCGCAGAGAGCAGGTTATGCGCCGCGCCGATGGCATGAAAATCCCCCGTGAAATGCAGGTTGATATCGGTCATCGGTACGACCTGTGCGTACCCACCGCCGGCCGCTCCGCCTTTCATTCCGAAGCAAGGGCCGAGACTGGGTTCGCGGAGGCAAATCGTCGCATTCTTGCCAATGTGATTGAGTGCGTCACCAAGCCCGACCGTCGTCGTTGTCTTGCCCTCCCCGGCGGGAGTCGGTGACACCGCAGTAACGAGGATCAGCTTTCCGTCTTGCCGGTCTGCGGCATTGTTCAGAACCGGATAGTCGATCTTGGCTTTGTCATGACCGTAGGGAATGAGAAGATCCGATGAAATGCCCAGCTTCGTGGCGATCTCCTGGATTGGCAGCATCTTTGCAGCCTGGGCAATTTCGATGTTTGACATGGCACTCATGCGGCTCTCCGTCGTGGCCTTCAGGTTTATTCTTTATTAGTTATTTGACTCGCCGGCTGGGGGAGCCAAGGCTGGCTGGTGCGGATTCTAGCGAACACGACGCGATAAACGCACGAAATCGCCGGCCGGCGCTTCATCACGTGAAACGCCGGCCCGGTTTGCCTGGCAATCAATCGGCGACGATTTGGTGGATGGTGCCACCGTTGATGTGAAGGACGTAGAGTTCGCCGGCGTTACCTTCAGCAAACGAAGCAATATTCAACGCCGTATCGATCAGTTCAGTCGGCTCGGTGCCTTGCGGGCTGTCAAACGGCACCGCCCAGATGCGCCCGCTGCCGAAATCGCCGAATACATAAAATCCCTCCAGGTCCGGAACATCGCTGCCTCGATAAACGTAGCCGCCGGTTACCGAATTACCCTGGCTGTGATCGTACTCGGTGATCGGATCGACGTTGTCGGTATCACAGTTGGTGGTTCCCGGCGGGTAACAATGCGCGCCTTCTCGTTCGTTCCAGCCGTAGTTCTCGCTGATCTCGACTCGATTGACTTCTTCCCAGCTACCCTGCCCCACGTCGCCGACCCACAGGTCTCCCGTATCCCGATCGAATGAGAAACGCCATGGGTTGCGAAAACCCCAGGCAAATATTTCCGGACAGTCCATGGTACTTGTGCCCTGAAAGCACTCGGTATTGCCGGCGAACGGATTGTCCGCGGGAATCGCATAAGGCGAGCCACTGTCTACATCGATGCGCAAAATGGTCCCGTGCACATTCGTCGTATTCTGCCCATTGCCTTGCGGATCGCCCGAGCCACCACCGTCACCAAAACCGATGTAGAGCAGTCCATCCGGACCGAACGCCACATTCCCACCGTTGTGATTTCCCTGCGGTTGCTCGACAGTTAGCAATACCTCTTCGGAATCCACATCAAGGTTGCCGGTCGAACTGTCAATAATGAAGCACGATACGACCGATTCAAGCGGAGTGCCGCGGGTGTAGGAGAGGTACACAACCCGGTTGTTGTCGAAGTCGGGGTGAAATGCCATGCCGAGCAAGCCCGCCTCGTTGGCGCTGGAGTTGACGCGGTCGGTAAGGTCTCCGAACGGCTCAACGTCCGCCATAGTTGCGCTGCTGTCGTTCGGAAACGCCTGAATCGTGCCGCGCCGCTCGACTACATACCAGGTCGAATCGTCACCTGGCGCTTGCAACATCGCCAATGGCTGACTGAAAGCAAGTTGTGTGAACGCCTGCTGCACACCGATTTGTGGTGGGGTGGAATCTGGCGAGTCGGGAAGTGGCGGCAACTCAATCGCCGCCATATCTGTGGAACAAGCAAGCGGGGAAGGATCGGGATCAGGATCCGGCGGTTCGAAGCTCTCCGACCCGCCGCCACAGCCTGCGAGCGCCAACAGCGTTACGATCGTGGTAACACTTATGGCAGTCTGCCTTCTTGTTGACCACATAATCCTGCTCCCTACAGCAATAATTGGCTTCACTCCGGCAAGCTTAGTGTGCGGGCCTTTGACTGTCACGGTGTCTCCGGGCGGCGACGCTACAGGCATTGCCCACTCTCATTTCCGTAGACAGCCCGGAGCGCTGAAAGTGCTATGTCAAAAGGCCTCATGGCGGTGGCGGCATACAAACGGAGCGCTCGATTTAGGGTACAGTCAGACACAAGCAACGAGGAGCCATAACGAATGAAATGCCGAATTCCAGCCCTGGCCGCATTGTGCCTTACCTTGTCGACAGGCAGCGCCCTTGCTGAATTGAAAGCAGGCGATCTTGACGATGCGTTTGCTGCGATTGAACCGAAGGTCATTGAATGGCGGCGGGATATTCATCAGCACCCGGAACTGTCCAATCGGGAATTCCGCACGGCGGCAAAGGTCGCGGCGCATCTCGAAAGCCTTGGCATCGACTCCGTCGAAACGGGTATCGCGCATACCGGTGTGGTTGGAACATTGATGGGCGCTAAACCCGGCCCGGTGATTGCCCTGCGTGCCGACATGGACGGCCTGCCCGTACGCGAGCAAACCGGCCTGCCGTTTGCGTCGACGGCCATGGGCGAATACAACGGCAATGAAGTTCCGGTGATGCATGCCTGCGGCCACGATACCCACGTGGCGATGCTGATGGGTGCGGCAGAAGTCCTAGCGAACAATCGTGACAAACTTGCCGGGACCGTCAAGTTTTTCTTTCAGCCCGCCGAGGAAGGCGCTCCGCCGGGTGAGGAAGGCGGCGCCGCCCTGATGATCAAGGAAGGTGTGCTGGACGGCGATGATGCACCCGAGGCAATTTTCGGATTGCACGCCTGGCCTGTTCCAACCGGCACCATCAACTATCGTGCCGGCAGTTTCATGGCGGCATCGGACGAGTTGCACATCCACATCCGTGGTCGGCAAACGCACGGTTCAGCGCCATGGATGGGCGTAGACCCGATTTATGTTGCGGCCCAGGTCATGACTGCGCTGCAGTCGATTCCAAGTCGCCAGCTCGACATCACCAAAGGACCCGCAGTCATTACGATCGGTAGCATCCAGGGCGGCGTGCGCGGCAATATCATTCCTGACGACGTGGCAATGATAGGTACGATTCGCACCTTCGATGTCGGCGTACGTGAGGAACTCCATGCGCGATTGCGCAGGACCGTGACCAGCATTGCGGAGGCCGCGGGCGCGGAAGCAACAATTGCAATCGACCCTTACAGCTCAGTGACCGGCAACGATCCGGAACTTCTCGGCAGCATGATGCCGACTCTCCAATGGGCGGCCGGTGAAGACAAAGTCGTCGAACATCCGCTAATTACAGGCGCCGAAGATTTCGCGCATTTTCAGAAGCGTATTCCCGGCCTGTACCTGATGCTTGGAATCAATGAGGAAGGCGTCGGTGCCGGGCAGGCTCCGGCAAACCACTCGCCCCTGTTCAATGCCAACGAAGATGCGCTGATTGTCGGTGTCCGGACCTTGGTCGGGCTGGCCCTCGACTATTCGGGCGCCGTAGCGGATTGAACAGGCGCAGTTCGGTTTCAGATGATGAAGCTGCGGATTCCGCGTTCAAGCGGCTGTGATATCTTGATTTTCTCGCGGCCACGTCACAAGTAATTGTGCATGAGACGCTATCGAATCCGTTCAGGTATCAGCATATGCACGACAAGCGAAGCATCAGCGAACTCATCGCAAGGCAGGAACCCGGAAAGCCGCTGGAGCAGCAGTTCTATACCGATCCCGCCATCTATCAGCTCGAACTGGAACGAATTCTGACTCGCAACTGGTTGCTGGCCGGTCATGTGTCGCAAATTCCGGAACAGGGCGATTTCTTCGTTGCAAACTGGGCCAATGAATCAGCGATCGTCGTGCGTGGTACGGAAGGCAAGGTCAACGCTTTTGCTAACGTCTGTCGTCATCGCGGCTCGCTCGTATGCCTGGAGCAACACGGCTCTGTGCGCAAGTTTGAATGCCCGTATCACGGTTGGATGTACGACGTAGATGGCAACCTTACCGCGGCCCGCGCCATGCACAAAGATTTCGACAAGAAATCCTACAGCCTCAATCGTGTATCACTGGAGATTCTCGGGGGCCTGATCTTCATTTGTTTTCATGAACACCCGCCCTCCCTGCAAGGAGCGAAGCGCGATCTGGCTGAGCCCTTTGCATTGTTCGATTTTGAGAACCTGAAAGTGGCCGCACAAAAGAGCTATCCGATCGCTGCGAACTGGAAGCTGGCTGTCGAGAATTATCAGGAGTGCTATCACTGCGCTTCTGCCCATCCGGACTACGCGCGCATGCACACGCTGATGCTGGATCCAGTGCAACGCGATCGAATACAGGACAAGATGCAGGCACGTATGGAAGCCTGCGGCCTGACGGACGTCGAATACGATTTTGTCGATACCCATGCCCGCCCCGGCGAGCAGGGATATGGCTACAGTCGAACCGCATTGTTCGAGGGCTACCAGACCGGCAGTCGGGACGGTACACCCGTAGCGCCATTGCTCGGTAATTTAACGGGCTATGATGGTGGCGCCTCTGACTTCACTTTCGGTCCTTTCTCGTTCCTGTTGGCATACAGCGACCACGTGGTCAGTTACGTTTTCAAGCCGGTCGATCACGGGCATTGTGTCTGCGAAGTTACCTGGTTTGTGAGAGGCGATGCCGTAGCAGGCAAGGATTACGATATCGATGAACTCGTGTGGCTCTGGGACATAACTACCTACGCCGACGAAACAATTATTGTCAATAATTGGAAAGGCGTGAATTCACGGTATTATCGACCGGGACCGTTCTCAAGAATGGAGCGCATGGAGAATCGCTATGTAGAGTGGATACTTCAGCAGTTGGCGGATAACAAGGACGACATACCGCTGTCCCGCACTGCCTGACAGCATGTATTTGCAGCTCGGCTTATAAGTCCAAAAAAAAAAGTAAAGCGGGGGTTCGTGCCGGCTTGAACGTCGACCGCTATAAGATTTTTCATGCATTCAAGTACACGATTTATGCGTTGCTGACGCTGAACGTTTACCTGTTTTTCGCCGAAGAATGGGCGGCTTCCTCACATCGCTTCGTCGACGGCATCCAGTTCGGCGACATTATCGAGGGCTTTGCTGCAACGATCGACACTGCGGCCTGGGTTGTGCTGTTGCTCATGTTTGAGCTGCAGACTTTCATCCTGAACGATAACACCATCAGCAAGTCGGGCAGCCGCGCAATGCACGTCATACGGGCCGTCTGCTATGCGGTCATTGTCTATGCCTTTTACGGCTACCTGACCAAATTGTTGTTCCTCTTTGATGCGGCGCCGCTGGCCGGAATTACAGTTCTTTGCGAACTCGCCGGAGGGAGCTGGGCGTATGCGATCGATCTGGATCAATACGAGATCGTTACAACAATAAACTGTGCTGAACTATCGACAGCGAACTCGTTCCATCAACTGAGCGGAATGAATGCGGTAGTCGACCACTCCGGGTTAATCGACATAACCCGACTGGCCTGGGTCGATGTTATTAATTCCGGGGTATGGCTGTTGGTGGTTTTTCTGCTCGAGTTCGATGTCCGCTTGCAAGAGCGCCAGAAACTGGCCGGCACTGCACTGTGGGTCAGCAATATGTGCAAGTACGTGCTCTATTCGATCCTCCTGATGGCTGCTGTCTACTGGGGCATAAAAGGCGACTTTGTCGATTTTTGGGACGCGTTTCTGTGGCTTGTCGCATTCGTCTTCATTGAGATGAATGTGTTCGAATGGCGTCAGGAAACACTGGACGAACCGCCCGCAAGAATTCAGCCGAATAATAGGTAGAAAACAGCCTTACACAGCGCGCGTCGCAACGGCCGGTGGCACAAGACTGGCGCGGCGTGCCGGCCCGAAAACGGCTATCTGCCCGATTAGCCAGAGCGCGACCATTGCGGCCGGAATGATATACCAGGAAACAGGGGTTATTTCGAAGGTCTGCACCATCCAGATGTTCAGGCCGATTGCCAGGCAGGCCCCGGAAACGATGCCAATACTACTCACCAGGAAGTTCTCCAGCAGGAAATAGCGGAGAATCGCACGCTTGCTGGCCCCGAGCGCACGCCGTGTACCAATCTGCCGCGTGCGTCGCGCAACATTGAAACTGGCGAGCCCCACGATGCCGAGACCGGTAATTGCGGTCAGCAGACTGACGATAAAGACCAGCAACTTGATCATCGAGGAATCCTCGACGTAGCTGCGCGCCCGTGTTTCGGTCATGGACGTCATGTTGCGAATGATCCTGTCAGTATTGGCCGCTGCCAGCATCTCCTCGACCCGCGGCATCAGTTGATCGCGCTCACCTGGTTCCGTGCGTATGACATAGCGGGTCGATGACGAAAGCCGGTACATCGGTACCAGCATTGAGCGCTCGACGCCGTCCCAGCTTTTCCATGCAGCCTGTAGACGGCTTACGATTCCGATAATGCGAACGGGCCGATCGTTATTGATGTAGATCGTCTTGCCGACTACCGCACTCAAGTCCTCATCGGGGAAAAGTGTTTCGGCCGCTACCCTGGAAACGATGCCGGTAGGCGGCCAGCCGCTGCTGGCGCCTTCATGCCATTCGATATCCGTTGGCGTGAAGTTCTGTCCGGCAACCAGCTCGACACCGAACGTATCCACGCCATGCTCATCGACAAAATAGATTGCGGCACCCGTGCCATCGACGTCAGCACCGGGTGTGGTCTGCAGCCCGGATGACCAGCCACCACCTTGCAAAGGCACCGTGTTCGTTGCAATGGCATTGACGACTCCCGGCAGGTTTCGCAGCATTTCGAGATCTGCTGTGATTGTGGCACGCGCATCGAAGTCTGGATCAAAGCCCACGCTGCTCAGGTAGAAAATATTGTCTTCATCGATGCCGCTGGGTCTATCGATCAGGTGGGAACGCTCCTGAATGATGGCAATCGCGTTAACCATGATTGCCATGGTCACAGCGATTTGCAATGCGATCAGAACGTAAGCAGTCTTGTTGCGCATCATGGCGCGCCAAATCGGGCCGATTTCCATTGCTAGCACCTCAAAGAGCTTTCAACTGACTGGCAGGATGTATCAGGCACGCGCGCCAGGTCGGATACAGTGCGGCAGCCAATGCCGAGACCACGGCAAGCAGGACCGCCGAAAGTACAATCTCCCAGTCCATTCTTACCAGGCTGGCGATAAAATCGAGTTCGCTGTACAGGACCTCGATGCCTCTCAATCCGAGCCATGTCATCGCAACGCCGACAGCACCGCCTGTGATTCCGATCATCCCTGCCTCAACGATGTATTGCGAAAATATGGCGCGACGCGAAGCGCCGAGCGCGCGCCGCAAGCTGATATCGCCGGTCCGGCGCAGTATTTTTGCCAGCAGCAGGCCGATAGTGTTCAGCAGGCATACCAACAGGAAAAGAAAACCCAGACCAAGCAGAACCCGAACATCGTCACGTACCACTTCCTGATCGTCCATCCAGTCCATGACGTTGTTCAGTCGGTTATTCAGCGGACGCGCAAATCGCCCCAGAGACTTTTGCGATTCGGCATAGGCATCGATGAATGCCTGGTAGTCACGCACTTCGGCTGAGCCATGCAGTTCCACCCACATCTGCAGCCACACACATTCCGAGTTCAGAAACGCATTCCAGCCGTCGTCACCGATTGGCTTCCAGCAGTTGGTATTGCCGAAACTCGATATCTCTTTATCGACGGCGACACCCAGCGGGAAGAACACCTCCTCGGGATCGGTAAACGGATTATTCGTGACGTCGTAGAACCGGGGCACCGGATTCCAGTCATCCAGGACGCCCGTGACTCGATACGTGTCCCCGTTCATCACGACCGTGCGACCGACCGAGTTCTCGCCACCGAATATCCGATCGTTGATTTCCTTGCCAAGAACGACGACCTGCTGGCGGCTGTCATCGGCCGCCTTATCCCACCCCTGCCCATGCAATAAGGGAACGTCGAACATGGGGAAGAAATCGGACGTCGTGGCGCGTGCTTCCACCTGAAACGGTCGGATTTCGGGATCCGTCGGTTGCATCACGCGAGACGTGCGGTAACTCAATACCTGTCGTCTTGCCTTGCCGGCGGACAACAATGCGCTGCCATCGATCCAGGTCACCTGGTCCGGCGGCTCATCTGGCTCCTGTGCCGGCTCGTTCGGGTCCCAGCTGTCGAGCTGCACGTGGTAAAGCAGGTCCGAACGATGCGGAATGGGATTGCTGCTCATCACATACTGGATATTGACCATGGTCATGCAGGCGCCGATGCCGACTGCAATGGCTGCAACCATCAGGCCGCTCAGGACAGGGTTCTTGCGCAGGGAAAGCACGCCGAGCTTCAGGTAATAGCGGAACATGTGGCAGTCTCCGATGGTCAGGCGTGGGCCGCAGCAGCGATATGCAGATTGCCTGCACCGGTACTGACCCGTCCGTCACTCACCATAATGTTCCGCTGTGCACGGC
Organism: Woeseia sp.; assembly: GCA_040879925.1. Classification (GTDB taxonomy): domain Bacteria; phylum Pseudomonadota; class Gammaproteobacteria; order Steroidobacterales; family Woeseiaceae; genus IDS-8. Next base: position 39,657 of record JBBDJJ010000037.1, read on the forward strand.
TGGCGAGCGTGCGTTCATGCGTGACCATAATGATAGTTGTGCCCGCTTCATTAATTTCGCTCAACAGGTCCAGCACGCTGCCTGCCATAGCTGAATCGAGATTTCCGGTTGGTTCGTCAGCGAGCAGGAAGCGTGGCTGTCCGGCCAGTGCGCGCGCGATCGCAACACGCTGTTGCTGCCCTCCTGACAGCTGGGACGGCAGGTGATGTAAGCGTGAACCAAGGCCAACAAGATCTATGACGCGCATGATGCGTTCACGCCGTTCCGCTGCTTTCATGCCTCGGTAGCGCAGCGGCACGTCCACGTTATCGTAGATATCCAGTTCCGGAATAAGATTGAAACTCTGAAAGATGAAACCGATCTTTTCATTACGGACCTTTGAACGCTCGTTGTCGCTTAATCGGGATACATCCCGGCCGTCGAGTTCGTATTTACCTTGAGAAAACTCCTCGAGTAATCCGGCGATATTGAGGAATGTTGTTTTTCCGGAACCGGACGGTCCCGTTACGGATACGAATTCTCCGTCCGATACAGTCAGCGAGAATTCCCGCAGTGCGTGTGTTTCTACCGAATCGGTTCGGTATATCTTGGACACCTTATGCATCTGCAGCATTACGATTTCTCCCTGGCGTGTGAAAATTCAGTTGGTAATGAGGACCGTTTCCGCACCCTGAAATAGCTCGGTGCTGGAAACGACTACGGATTCACCTTCATCGAGTCCGCTTGCAATCTGCACAGCAGACAGGCTGCGAGCGCCGATTTCGATGGCCCGGCGATGCGCGAGGCCGTCTCCGTCGAGCACGTAGGCGATACGACCGCCACCGCTGTCGAGGAACTGGCCCCGTTGCAGCATTAGCACGTCCGCATGCTCTTCGATCAGTAGCCGGGTCATCAGGCGTTGGTTCTGGCGCAAATTCGGCGGCATCTCCTCACTGAATCGAATGCGCGTACTGACCTGGTTGCTGACAATTTCAGGCGATACGGCAACGAGGTGTCCGTCGTAGAGTCGGCCACCGACATTTACTTCTGCCGCCATCCCGATCGCAAGGTCGTCTGCGTAGCTTTCGGGAATCTGCGCATCCACCTCGAATCGCGTCAGGTCGACGACAGCCATTACCGGCGTATCGCGTGCGACCGCAGCCTTTTGTACGACGAGCAAGTCGCCTACGATGCCGTCGACCGGCGAGCGGATTGCCAGGGCGTCGACCTGTCTCTGCAGTTCATCGACCAAGAGCTGCTGACGTTCAATTGCCAGTTCATTGGCCCGCAACTCGAATGCCAGCCGCTCGTCAAAAAGATCCGCATCCGCCACGGCATGTTGATAGCCGAGTTCCGCGTTGCGCAGATCGTCCTGGGCTTTTTCGTAATCCGCTGCTGCGATGACGGATACCTCATGGGCCCGATCGGCGCGTCGTTTTTCACGTTGCGCGGCCGTGAGCGCCACACTTGCCAGGTCCGCCGCTTTGCGCTTTTCGAGCGCAAGCTGACGGGACTCGATCCGTTGACGATCGAGTTCAACGGATTGCTGCTGAAGGGATGAGAATGCTTGCTGCAGTTGGTTCTCGAGTTCCGGGCTCTCGACCACCGCCAGGACCTGTCCGCTGATCACGGCCGCGCCCGCGTCGACTTCGAGCGTGATGGATCCGGCTGCAGGTGCGTACAAGGTGGGACTCACTGCAGCGACCACGCGGCCTTGCACGGATACATCGCGGACCAGGTCGCCGCGCGTGACTTCCGCGACACGCAAACGATCCAGTGAGACCGTCACCCGGACGTCGGCCCAACGCTGTACCAGCGGCACGGTTAGCCATGCGAGCAGCAGCAGTAACAGGATGACACTGCCCCCGACGATGCGTCGGTTACGACTGCTTTTTGGCTGCAGACGGACGTCCTGGGCAGATGTATCGGCAATTTTCAGGGTGTATCTCCAACCGGACTGGCGTATTTGTCCAGTTAGATGCCCGAACCCCGTAAACCGTTGGCATCGCTACGCAGAAAATCGGGATTACTCAGGTACCGGGTTCTCGCGCACCGGGTGTCGACCACCGCGTGGCGGCCACCGCGTGGCGGCCACCGCGTGGCGGCCACCCGGGTGGTCGGCTCAGCTGCCCGGTTGGTCGCCGATTACCCGCAATCTGGGATCGGATACGCTGCGCTGTCGCAATTGCTCGTCGTCATCCGCCACTGAGAGGTCAATGAGAGTTGCGTTGCGATCGAGTCGCATGAGAAAGGGGTACCAGCGTGCGGTGTCGCTGCGCCGGTAGTGGCCCGACACGTCAAATCCCTGGGCAGTCGGATATACGTATACCTTGCCCACGACCCGGTCCGGTGCCAGCGGATCGACAATCTGCAGGCCGGAGTCGACCGCCAGATACTCGGCCAGTATCGCCCGCGACGCGTGTACCGCCGCTTCCTCTTGCGACCTCTGCCGCGCCGGTTCCGGGTCAGTAACGCGATCGTAAGCGTAGATCGCCACTGCCATACCGATGGCAAACGCTACGACCAGCCGGGCAATACGATGAATGTCACCCTTTTTCACCAATTTCTCTATTTCTCCCCACCTTCGTTACGCAATGCCGATCAGTTTGTGAATCTGCAGGCTCAATTTCCAGTTCGGGTGTTGCAGGCAGTACTGGATTGCAGCCATTGTGTTTTCATCTTTGTTGATGTCGTCGAGTGGCTGCAGGAAGTGGTGCGTGAACGTAAGCGCTTCGAAGCGCTCCGGTTGCGCTTCCGGCGCAAGCTGTGGAAAGACGAGTTTCAGCTCATTCCCGGACCTTTGCACGACCGGGGCTCCTGCTTTCGGACTTACACATATCCAGTCAAGACCCGGCGGTGCCGCGATCGTGCCATTCGTCTCTACACCTACCTCGAAGCCGTGGGCATGCAGCGCATCGATTGCCGCACCGTCCAGTTGCAACAAGGGCTCGCCGCCGGTACAAACGACATAAGGGGTGGTACGTACTTCGGACTTTGGCCAAAGTGTCGCGACGGCGGCCGCAAGCTGCGGCGCGCTGCTGAATTTGCCGCCTCCCGGACCGTCCGTACCGACGAACTCGGTATCACAGAATTGACAGACGGCAGTTGCCCGGTCGCGTTCGCGACCCGACCAGAGATTGCAGCCTGCAAAACGCAGAAATACAGCCGGCCGACCGCTTTGGGCACCCTCCCCTTGCAGGGTGTAATACATTTCCCTGACTGAATAAGTCATTGTGCAATCAACGGATCAGGAATCCCTGCCTCGGCGAAACCTTTCGCGCGCAGCACGCAGGCAGCGCATGTGCCGCAGGGCGGTGTTTCGCCTTTGTAGCAGGTGTGTGTCATCCCCAGTACCGCCAGTATGTTCAGATCGCGAGCCAGCAGGACCGTGTCTTTTTTGGAACGGGCCATGAGCGGCGTATGTATCGTGAAGTCTCGCTCCAGACCCAATTGTAACGCCCGTTCCAGCGCATCGAGAGTTTCGCGACGGCAATCCGGATAGCCGCTGTAGTCCGTTTGTGCCATGCCACCGACCAGGTGGTGAATGTTTCTTGGCCACGCGAAAGCTGCCGCAAAAGTAAAAAAGACAAGGTTTCTGCCCGGGACGAAGGTAAGCGGCAGTTCCCCCGATTCGCCGTCCGGGCCCGGCAGATCGAGTTTGCTGTCGGTCAACGCATCGCCGCCGAGCGCAGAGAACGTGTCGATCGGCAACACGGTGTTCGATACCGCCGCGTGCAAGGCGATTTTCTTTGCGGCGTCGATTTCCCGGCCATGGCGCTGTCCATAGTCGAAGGTCACTGTCTCGACCTGACCTTTGCCGAACCGATCGAGCGCCCAATAAAGGCAGGTGGTCGAATCCTGGCCACCTGAAAAAATCACCAGCGCCTTCTCTGCCGTTGTAATTTGCCGCTTCGTCAACTGTCAGTTCTCCGGCACGGGCGGTTAGCGGAAGAGGTCTCTCGCCTTTCTCGTCATGTCGTCCTCATGCTCCGGCAAACTTTCCGATTCTCCAAACAGTGCTGCCAGCTTCGAATGTGCGGCAGCCTCCTGGTTCGCGCGCTGCGGATCGAACGCATTCGGGCTCGGTTTGAACCACTCACAGAAATTGACGCGGTCCTTCTCCTTGACTTCCTCCGCGTCGTCTTCCAGGCATTGCTTGGGAACCGTCGCAGCAAAATATCGGCACATCCGGCATACGTGGACATGCGCGGTGCAGCCGGGACACTCGTCACGTCTGGACAATGGCAGCGGCAGGCTGTCAAGCGCCGCACCACAACGGTAACAAAGCAACTTTTCTTTCATGGCATTCCCCGCAAACCGGACACGTCGTCATTTTTCCCGCTACTATCCCACGTTCAACCGCTCTGTCCGGTCGGGATTTCAAGGTGCAGCATGACTTTTGTCAGTAGTTTGCGTATGACCGTCGCTGCGAGAGCATTCGGGCTGATCGCTATACTGGCCGTTGCTGCTTGCTCCACAACCGAACCGCTGCTCAACAGCGAGCGAATTGAGAAAAAGTTCGGCACCTTTGGTATCGACTTGATAGCGAGCGATAGTCGTAAGCGTATTGCAAATCTTTACAGCATGGAAGGAGGTCGTCGGGTCTGCCGGACCTGGGCAACGGTGCAGTTCCCTGACGTCATCGACTCGCGAGTAACCTCCGAACACGTGCGGATACTGGGCGGTCAGCCGATGGGCGCCGTCTTCAAGGCGAACGGTTGGCAGATTTCAAAACGCAACCTGCAAATTGGTTCGCGTCCACTGACCCCTTTGGACAACGAGATGGTCCAGATGATGCAAATTCCAAAGTCGGCGAAGATTGCGTATCACACGTACGTATTTTCAGTGTCTAAAGACGGCCATGCTCTCGACTACGCCGTTATCACCGAGACCCACCACCCGGATTACCTGTCCCGGACCGACCTTGAAGAAATCTACGGCACAGTGGCGGAGACAGCCGCCGACGTTCGGCTTACACTTGGCTCCGGTGCGGCTCCGGTCGTCAGTTACCATGGGATATGAAAAATGAAAAAGAACGGACTTTTTACCGGGGCAACGCTAATAGTGCTGTGCCTTCTTATTGTCAGTGCCGCCCGGTCTCAGGAGACAGGCGACGATCAGGTTGCCGTCTGGGCCGTCATTGAAAAGCAGTGGGCAGCGGAGAATCAGGACGACTCAGAGTGGATCGATGAGCTGTTGACTGCGGACTTTGTCGGTTGGCCATACGACTCCCCTGCACCGCGTAGTCGTGCCTCAACCCGTATGTGGAACGAGGTTGCGCAGTCCCAATGGGAGAACCGGGCGCACGAGTTGTATCCGCTGTCGATTGTCGTGCGTGGTGATACGGCAATTGCACACTATCTGTTCAGCAATGCCGGCGAGAACGCCGACGGCAAGATCGTGACACGCAATGGCCGGTTTACGGATGTCCTGGTTCGCGTTGATCGTGAATGGAAATTTCTATCCTGGCACGGTGGCGACAATGACAATGGAGATTGATCGTCGCTGGACGGTGTTTCAGTTGGATGAGCGGTTTGTTTGTACGGCCGGTATTGCTTGACCGGCCGGTGCTGACAGCGGATCGGCCGGTACCAGCGTCCTCGGCGCACGCTGCAGGATTACGACGTTGCCGCCCAGGACCAGAACGACTCCCGCGAGTACGTTCAAGGTCGGCTCCAGGCCTTCAAATGCGAAAGACAGAAGCAGCGCTACTACCGGAAACATAACAACGGCATAGCCCGCGCGATGCGCCCCGATACGCCCCAACAATGTCAGATAGGCGCCGAACGCCACGATTGAACCGAATATTGCCAGGTAAAGAAGTGACACCACGTAGCCCGCAGACCAGTCGAAGTTGAATTCCTTTCCCTGCAGTACCGCAATTACCCCGGTCCACACGGCCCCGTAGAACATGCCCCATGCGTTCGACTGGATAATCGGCAAGCCCCTGTTCTGTGCCGCCTGGGAAACCATATTGCCCAGCGAAGCAATAAACGCTGCGAGTACGCACAGCGTGGCACCAACAAAAGTTGCGTCGGACAAGGACAGGTCAGCAACTTCCGGCAGGAACAAGGTCACTATCCCGGCCACGCCGAGCACAGACCCGATAATTACGCGAGGTCCTGAGCGCACGCCAAAAAAAATACGGGCGTTCAATATATTCATCCACAACATGGTCGAGAAAGCGATGGCTGTCAGTGCGGACGTTATGTGTACTTGAGCGTAGTACGTCAGGATGTAATTAAGGCAGAACAGCAAGAGCCCCAGCAACATGAAACGCGCGTGCACGATACGATCGAACTTCAGGCCAAGCTTACGCACGTGGCAAAAAACAAACAGCAGTGCTGACGCCAGTGCGTAACGGTAAAAAACAGAGACCTCAGGCTCGACCACGCCAAGCTGGAACTCGATCGCAAGCCAGGTAGACCCCCAGATCGCGATCGTAACCAGGTACAGAAAAAGGTTGTCACGTTGCATGGTATGTGGCCTGACCTTCAGAAAATGCAATAGCAAACTGCAGTGGAAAATTACGGCTGGTTACCCGGATTGCCAATCCAGACTCTGAAACTCAATGCTCACCGACACATTGGTCACGACATCTGCTGACACAAGCCGATTCGCTCAAGTCACGAGACAGGGCATCGTGGAACATGCGCGTGCGCACGTAACGATAGTGATGCAAGCGCAGTGCGGAAACTGCAACCTGCCGAACTGCCTGTTTCCACCAAAGCGTTTCACTGCCAGTCCTTTCGTCCATGGCGATGGGGCTTGCCGTGGTCACACTTGCGGGACATTCGTCGCGGCGCGTAACAGGATAGGAAGGTGCTTTCGTGTCGGTTCTCTGGTGCATCGTCTCAAGGCTTTGGGTTCCGGAGTCTGGCTCCTCGAGGCTTGACTTTACGTTTCCGGTGAAGATATAACAGATTCACTTTAATGGAAATGTGACATATACACTTTATGCTGGCTATCGACAAGACAAGCGGTGACTACCTCTATCGCCAGGTAATTGATTTAATTTCGGAAAATATCGAATCCGGAACCTTGCGGCCGGGCGATCGCTTGCCGTCCCTGCGACGCATGAGTACGCGAATCGGCGTTTCAATTCCGACAGTCCGGCAAGCCTACGTCGAGCTCGAGCGTCAGCGCCGGATCGAATCCCGACCGCAATCCGGCTTCTATGTGCGTGGCATTGGCGGCAACGAACTGGTGCGGTCGGCGCCGCGTTTCCGCGCCGGCGCGAAGCCCCAGCCCGTGGCGTGCCGAAGTCTTATGGATCGTGTCTACGACGGCATACACCAGCCGCAGGTGTTGCCTTTCGGCATTGCCAACCCGTGCATGGCGAAATCGGCCGCCAGGTCGCTGCACCGTACGATGAAACGGGTAATGGCGCGTGCTGACGAGCGCAGCCTGGCGTACGCGCCGACCATGGGCGAACCGGGATTGCGACGCCAGATAGCCTTTCGCTACCTGGACACTGTTGGCAGTCACGTCGAACCCGACAACGTGTGCATTACGAACGGCGGCCAGGAAGCGCTGTTGCTGGCACTTAGTTCAGTTGCCCAGGCCGGGGATATTATCGCCGTGGAGTCCCCGACCTACCACGGCGTTCTCGAGCTGATCGAAAGTCTCGGCATGCTCGCTATCGAGGTAGAGACCTGCCCGGAGGAAGGTGTGCAGATCGATGCACTGCAGAAGACGCTCGCTGCGCACCCGGTAAAAGCATGCCTGTTCTCGACCACGCTCAGCAATCCGCTCGGTGTCAGCATGCCGGACAACAAACGTCGTGACCTTGTCGAATTAATCGATGCAACTGACGTCGTGCTTATCGAGGATGACGTCTACGGTGAGTTATTGTTCGACGGTCGTCGGCCCAAACCTGCGCAGTTCCATTCACGCGGCGGACGCGTACTCACTTGTGGTTCATTCTCGAAGACTGCCGCGCCCGGCTATCGCATCGGTTGGCTGATCTCCGACCGGTTTCATGACGAAGTCCGACGCCGGAAGCGAGCCTACTCGTGTTCGTCCGGACTCTTGCAGCAACTGACATTGGCGGAGTTTTTAGCCAGCGGTGACTACGACCGCTATCTCAAGACCTTGCGCCCGGTCCTGCAATGCAATGCGGAACGCATGAGCGCTGCGGTCGCCAGTCATTTTCCACCGGAAACCCGCACATCGAAACCGGTTGGTGGATCGGTGCTGTGGCTCGAATTGCCAGACGCCGTGGATTCCGAGCATCTCTTTAATCGCGCCATCGACGCCGGCATCAGCATCGCTCCCGGACGCCTGTATTCGCCGTGCGATCGCTACAGGAACTTTATACGCCTGAGTTTCGGTCACCCCTGGAGCACGAAGATCGATGTGGGATTGCAGAAACTGGGCCAACTCGTGTCGGAACTGTCCAGCCGCACCCATTGAACTCTTTCGCGGCTTTGCATCACATATCGCGCCGCTGCCCTTTCGCCCACGCACCATTTGGCCTATAAATCACGGCACACCTACAGATATCAGGCACCATGATTCCAGCGATTGCTCCAGTCGCCGCATTACTTATTGGCGTTGCTATTCTGCTGACCGGACAAGGTCTGCAAGGCACATTGTTGCCGGTGCGCGCCACGCTGGAAGATTTTCCCACCTTGGCCGTAGGTATCATCGGCGCCACCTATTTCCTCGGTTTCACGATCGGCTGCTGGCAGGGCACCGGGCTGGTCAAGCGCGTGGGTCATGTGCGTGTGTTTGCGGCGATGACGGCATTGGCGTCGGCGAGCCCGCTGTTGCACGGGATGTGGATCAATTTGTGGTCATGGAGCATTTTGCGTTTCGTTTCGGGGTTCTGTTTTGCTGTCCTGTATGTCGTTATAGAGAGTTGGCTCAACGAAAGCGCGACGAACGAGAATCGTGGCTCAGTATTTTCGGCCTACGTTCTGATCAACATGACCATGCTTGCAGTCGGCCAGCAGATGTTGATGCTGGACGATCCCGCAGTCATGACACTGTTCGCAATGTCGTCGGTACTCGTATCGCTCGCCGCCGTGCCGGTCGCATTGTCCACGGCAACGACGCCCAGGCAGGTTCAGGACGTCAAGCTCGACGTGCCCTATCTGTATCGGAATTCACCGGCCGGAATGCTCGGCAGCCTGGCCACTGGACTTGCCAACGGCTCGTTCTGGTCCCTCGCACCCGTGTTCACGATTTCGTATTCAACGGATGTTTCCCTGACCGCCTGGTTTATGACGGCAGCCGTCATCGGTGGTGCTGCCAGCCAATGGCCGTTGGGCGCGTGGTCGGATCGTGTCGATCGCCGCTTTGTCATGGCGGTATGCGCCGGCATGGCCGCAGGCGTGTCCGTGGCGATCTGGTTTCTGGCAGACTCGATGACACCGGCAATAATTATCGTGCTGGGAGGACTTTGGGGCGCGGTGGCTTTTCCCCTGTATTCCATTTCGATTGCGCATTCGAACGACCATGCAGCGGCCGACGAGTTCGTTGTTGTGTCCAGCGGATTGCTCCTGATGTACGGCATTGGCGCTGTTGTTGGGCCCCTGCTCGCATCGATTTGCATGCAGATATCGGGACCGGCCGGCCTGTACGCGTTCACCGGTGCAATTCATGTGCTGCTGCTGGTGTACCTGTTCTTGCGACGTCTGCGGCGTAGCCCGGCCCCGCCGGAGGAACAGCAGGCGTTCGCCGAAGCCCTTACTGCGTCGCATACGCGCTCTCAGGTCTATGAAAAAGACCTGGGCTGAAATTGACCGGAATAAGTCTATTTACTTAATTATCATATATTTAGTTAATTTTCCTCATCTTATATATTAAAAAGTGGCGCCCACATGGCCCCGAATCGGGGCTGGCATTGCGATAGCATGGTTAAGGACCCATTCAGTTAGCAGGGGCTAACATTGCGCTCACAGTGGCATTCAACTGCATGTCGTGTGCAGCGCAAAGGTCCTGGAGGTTCAGATGAACACGCATTCATTAGCACAAAGTATCCCCGCCCGCCTGGTCGCGTTACTGACGCTGCTGGTTGCAGGATTGCTGTTGTCTGCTGCTTCGATGGGCCAGGTGCCGGTGGACGAGAACGGTAATCCGATTGCCGCGATTGAAGAAACAGGAGTTGCCGGCACCGGCAGCGATCTGCAGCCCTCGCCGGAGCCGTTGTCGGCGACGGAACTCGAGGCTCTCGTTGGCCCGATCGCGTTGTATCCGGACGAACTGCTCGCGATCGTGCTGCCGGCATCGACGTATCCACTGGAAATCGTCCAGGCTGCGCGCTTCCTTGAGGCATTCGAAGAGGACAAGAGCCTGCAGCCGGACGACGCATGGGATGAATCGATCACCGCCTTGCTGAACTACCCGGAAGTCGTCGAACTGATGAATGATGACATCGACTGGACCTGGCAGCTCGGCGAAGCCGTGGTCAGTCAGCAGTCGGACGTTATCGCTGCGGTAGAGGCTTTTCGCGACCGCGCTTACGCTGCTGGAAATCTGAAGACCGACGATCGCCAGGTCGTCAAGAACAACGACGGGATAATTGAGATCTCACCGGCCAATGAAGAAATTATTTATGTGCCGTATTACGAACCCGAGCGCGTGGTCGTCTACCAGCCGCGTCCTGCATACTACTATTATCCTCGACCGTATCCGGTTTATTACTACCCATATCCGCACGGTTATAATTTCTACAGCAATTACTTCTGGGGTGTGACAACAGCCTATGCCATTGGCTGGAACACGCATCATTTGCATGTATTTCATCACAGCTACTGGGGACACCCGTATTACGGCCGCAGCTATTACGGCAACTGGTATCGTCGCCCAAGCATAACGGTCTACAACACCTGGTACGGCAATCGTCGTTCTGAAGTGACGCGCGATCATTACCGGGACGGTGATTTTTGGCGGCCCCGGCACACAGGCGGCGCGCGCCCGGGCTTGCAACGCTCACGAGTCGAGACGTACAGAGACCGGCGTCAAACGTCCACCAGCGATGGATATCGCGACCGCGCACAGATTGCACAAAGCAACGACCGGGTCGTGAACCGGACTGCCGCGCAGGGCAATGCCGATTCAGTTGGACGCGTCAATAACACCACTGGTCGTGCGGCAACCAACCAGCGCCAGAGGTCGGGCGCCGGATTGGCAGACAATTCCGCGAACCCCACACGCGACACACCCATTCGCTTTCGCGAGCGAGCGGCTGCCGATACGCAACGGATTCGTGAGAACGCGGCGGCAGTTCAGGTTGATCGTCGCGGTGCGAACAGTGCAACCGTCAACCGCCCGTCCCAGACGGATGAGGCCATTCGTTTTCGTCAGAGGGAGCGCCAACCGGCGGCAACATCGACGGTGGAACGTGCGCGCCAGGGTGTTAGTGGCACTGCGCGAACTGTCAGCCCGGCGGCGCGACCACAGGTGGAACAACGCCAGGCACAACCGGCAACGCGGACCCCGCCGCGAACCGCAGTACCGCGCTCTTCGGTACCGCGCTCCTCGGCACCGCGCTCATCTGCACCGAGGATAAGTACGCCGCGGGCTGCGCCGAGTCCCGCTGCCAGTCAGCCGCGCTCAGCGCCTGCACGGGCTGCGCCACGACCGGCACCGAGGGTCTCCGCGCCGCGAGCGACCGCCGCGCCCAAAGCGACATCGCGAGCTACACCTGCCCGCCCTGCAACTCGCAACGACAGCCCTAAACGAAACCGCGATCGCTAGCGATCGCCAGTTACCTCACATAAAGCAAGACCATTCAGTCAGGTTCATGCCTGTCAGTTCCCGGGGCGTTGTCGCTAGCGGACGGGTTGTCGCCGGCGTCCGGAGCGTCCGACTCACGGTTCTTGAACACCGGTCTGCCCGACGAAAGTTCCCAGGCAATATAGGCGATTGACCCGGCAGTGATCACTGCCAGGAAGATGATTATGATGGCGAGAAGATTCATCGTCTCAGGCAGCCTGTTGCGAGCTGCGCCTTCGGCCCCGGTTCAGCGGCAAGATGACCTCGAACGAGGCGCCGTCCTTTATGTCGTCCTGCAACAGTAACTGTCCGCCATGCGCCCCGGCAAGAAATTTCGCCAGTTATAGCCCGAAACCACTTCCACCCGTGCCTCGGGTGCGCGACGGATCACCGCGAAAAAAGGCGGGGCTTTTTTTGCGTTTCAGCCAGGCACCGCGCCTCAGGGCACCCGCATGCATGCGGTCCCGGCCAATTGGATTTATACTTCAGGTGCGCCATTGCCGGCGCTTTTTTTGTTGTTTCAGGGGATCCACATGTTTGTCAGAACTGTTGTCGCCATTGTTGCCAGCCTGTTCGTCGCCGCGTGCGGCCAGTCTGATCGTGACACCCAACCCCGAGAACCGGTGCCAGCGACGCCGGATAGTGCGCAACAGGCGCAGGAAATCGCGTTGAATTCCATCATTGTCGACACTCACATCGACGTACCGTATCGCCTGGAAGAGGAATGGGCTGACGTGTCACTAGCCACCGAAGGCGGTGACTTTGACTATCCGCGTGCAGTCTCAGGCGGTCTCAATGCGGCATTTATGTCCATTTATACGCCGGCAAATCTCGAGGCTGAAGGCGGTTCGAAGGCGCTGGCCGAGTCCCTGATCGACATGGTGCAGAAGATTGTTGCCGATGCACCGGAAAAGTTTGCCATTGCCTATTCGCCGGAAGATGTCGACACGCATTTCCACGAAGGGTTGATATCGCTGCCGATGGGGATGGAGAACGGTTCGCCGCTGGAAGGGGATCTTGCCAATGTGGAGTATTTTTTCGAGCGTGGAATCCGCTACATCACACTGGCGCACAGCCTGTCCAATCAACTTTCCGATTCATCCTATGACGACAACAGGCGCTGGGGCGGACTTAGCGATTTCGGTGTGGAAGTCGTCGGTGAGATGAACCGGCTTGGAATCATGGTCGACGTCAGTCACCTTTCCGACGATGCCTTCCGCCACGTTCTGGAAGTTTCAAAGGCACCGGTCATCGCGTCCCATTCCTCGGCCCGACACTTCACTCCCGGTTGGGAACGCAACATGTCGGATGAGATGATCAAGTCGCTCGCCGCCAATGGCGGATTGATCATGATCAGTTTTGGCTCGGCCTTTGTTACTGGAGCTGCGCAGCAATACGGTGAAGCACGGGGCGACGCATTTAGTGCATGGCTTGAAGCAAATGAGGTAGAAAGTAGCGATGAAGTCCGGCAACAGTTTTACGAACAATACGCGGCGGAACACGGCTCCTACCCGTTTGCCACGCTGGAGCAGACACTGGATCACTTCGATCACGTAGTGCGTCTCACTGGCACTGACCGGGTCGGAATCGGCTCCGACTACGACGGCGTCGGTGACACGTTGCCCAGCGGCCTGAAAGACGTCTCCACTTACCCCAATCTGGTGCAGGGGCTTCTTGAGAGAGGCTACAGCGCAGACGACATTGAGAAGATACTGGGCGGAAACTTGTTGCGCGTATGGCGCGAAGTCGAGAATGTTGCTCAAAGCCTGAGCGAATCCGACGCTGCAGCTGCAGCCAACTGAGGCAATACGGCTGGAGTGTCGCGGGAGAACGGTCTTGCGCAGGTTCACGGAACGATTATCGATTGGCGTGCTTGTTGCCTGTATGACGTGCGTGATCGTTGCGTGCTCCGGCAGGGACGATTCGGCTGATCGATACGACCTGATTATTCGCGGCGGCACAATCTACGACGGTCTCGGCGGCCAACCCTATACGGGGGACGTGGCGTTCAACGCCGAGCGCATTGCGGCCATCGGTGATCTCGCGGATGCGCGGGCGGACGATGAAATCGATGCGGCCGGACTGGCCGTCGCGCCGGGCTTTATCAATATGCTCTCCTGGGCCACACGCTCATTGATCGAAGACGGCCGTGCCATGAGTGACCTGAAACAGGGCGTTACCCTGGAAGTCATGGGCGAAGGTATATCCATGGGCCCGTTGAACGACAGTATGCGAGCCGAAATGATCGAGAGGCAACGTGAAATTCGCTTTGCTGTCGAGTGGACCACGTTGAATGAATACCTGGAGTTCCTGGAAGACAGGGGCGTATCGCCCAACATCGCCTCCTACATCGGCGCCACTAGCGTACGGATACATGAGATTGGCTATGACGACCGGCGCGCGTCCGACCAGGAGCTGCAACGGATGCAGGATCTCGTTCGTAACGCGATGCGCGACGGCGCACTCGGCGTCGGGTCGTCGCTGATTTACGCGCCGGCCAGTTTCGCCGATACGGAAGAGTTGATTGCGCTGGTCAACGCCGCGGCCGAATTTGGCGGTGCCTACATTTCCCACATTCGTTCGGAAGGCAATCGCCTGGAAGAAGGCGTTCAGGAACTGATCAAGATCGCCAGTCTTACCGGCGCACCCACGGAGATCTATCATCTCAAGGCATCCGGGCGACCGAACTGGTACAAATTGCAGGGCGTGTTCGGCATGATTGAAGCGGCACGCGAAGCCGGGCTATCGATCACGGCGGACATGTACCCATACCCCGCCAGTGCCACTGGACTGAGTGCTGCAATGCCACTGTGGGTGCAGGAAGGTGGCCACGATGCCTGGATTGCCCGCCTGCGAGACCCGCAAATTCGCGCCCGCGTAGTTGCCGAAATGAACGAGCCGGATGCCACCTGGGAGAACCGTTTTGTGCAGGCCGGCGCGGAAAATATCCTGCTCCTGGGATTCCGCAATCCCGACTTGAGGCCGCTGATCGGCAAGACACTTGCCGAGGTTGCAGAGTTGCGTGGCACCGAACCCGCCGAGACGGCGATCGACCTGGTCATTGAAGACGACAGTCGCGTCGATGTCAGCTATTTCATGATGTCCGAAGACAATGTGCGACGCAAAGCAGCCAAGCCCTGGATAAGTTTTGGTTCGGACGCAGCCGCGCCGGCGACCGAAGGTGTTTTCCTGCAGTCGAATCCGCATCCGCGTGCCTACGGCACCTTCGCCCGGGTGCTCGGAAAATTCGTGCGCGAGCAACGAATAATGTCACTGGCGGAGGCGATAAGTCGCATGACTGCGTTTCCGGCCGCCAATATCGGCATACGCGAGCGAGGTCGACTTGCGGAAGGCTACTACGCGGACCTCGTTATTTTCGACCCGGCGACGATCGATGATCTGGCGACCTTCGAAAATCCGCACCAGTACGCGGTCGGTGTCGAACACGTATTCGTAAACGGTATGCAGGTTATTCGGGACGGGGAACACACCGGGGCGTTGCCCGGACGTGTCGTTCGCGGGCCCGGCTGGCACGGATGGCCGGAAAACGCCGGGCACTAAGCAAGTGGCAGGATTGTTTCCAATCGAACAATCAGTCAGATAAACGGTACCCCGGCCAGGGCCTGACGGGCTAGCAGATAGACGAGCCAGGCGTAAGCAAAAATGCCCGCTGCCAGCACCGTCAAGCGAGCTGACTCCGAAGAAAGCAGCCTCTGGCGACTGATTGCGAAGCCGAAAAGCGGCAGGATCTGCAGTGCATGCAGAGCCAGGCCGTGTGCGATACGCAAGTCACCGTCCGTAGTGCTCCAGTTGAATATCGGCAAACCGGGTCCACCGTCGCGCGCACCAAACGTGTGCCCGTTGTTGCCGATCATGATGGCGCCAAGCACACCACCCGCCAGAAAGATCAGCAACCCGCCCCGTATACCCCACAGGTATGCAGTGGATAATTTCGCGGCGGGTTTCGCGAACATAACGAGAATGGCAACCACCATCAGCATGTTGATGCCGATGAGTATGCCCATTGTCTGGAATATGACTGCATCAAAATCTGTGGCCACATTGAAATGGGAAGCAGTGCCCCGGCCGGCTTGTACCAGCAGGCAGACGGATTCCAGAATGATCACGGTCGCAATGACCATGCTTATCGTTTTGATCGCCCAGCGCGGCCGGCTGACATAACGAGTGAACCATGCAACGGTCCACAGGTAGATGACCAGGGACGCCATGAATTTCATGGGCTTGACCCATGTATTGATACCCAGAACCTGGCGCTCGTCTGCCAGCGCGCCGATCACCGTCGCAAGCAACAGGAGCACATGCAACCAGCCGACCAGCGCGAGCAGTGGATTACGCCGATAAAGCTCGGCAAGAAATGATTTGTTTCCCGACAAAACCTACGCCTCGTTCGTCAGCAGAATACGGCGGCTGACACCGGTACGAATTGCAAGGTACAGCAGCAATCCGACGGGGCCGAGCAGGAACGTGAATAGCAGGCAGGGAATGACAGCCAGGTGATGCACCCCGGTGCGCCGGGAATCGCGCACTTCCCAACTGCCAATGAAAAGATCGAACGCCAGATAGTGGATCCAGCCGGCGAGCAAAAGAAACTCATTGCTGAAAAGCGCCCGGACCTCGGCAAGCGAGCCGAATCCGCCCTCGCTGCTGCCAAAGTGCAGCGCAATCAGCCATGCATAAAGCAAGCCCAGAAGTGCGGGAATAACGACGGCAGATATGAGTGTTGCACTGAATTTCCAGCGCGGTAGAAATACCAGCAGGAACCAGCCGGGCAGTACCAGCATGCCTGCCAGTGAAAAAAGCGATTCGGCATTCATCGAATATCCTCGCAGAGTATGTCTGCAATTTCAGAAAGTGAAAGGTCTCGTGTCCGGGACTTCATGCACGCCGTACTTCACCCGCAAGCGCGCCTGTTTGGCGGGGGGATACTCCTCGACAATGATGCGGCGCAGAAGATTCTCGGCGATCAGGACCTGGTCGTGAGCGATTTTGGCCAGCGCCCGGGCATCAGCCAGTGCTTCATCTGCTTCGAGAAGATGACGAGGTTTCGCCTGGTCGGCCCGATCGTGCAGTCGCTTCGCCTTTCTTTCTGCGGCCGCTACGACCGACGCCGCTTTATTGAATTCAGTGCGCTTCGCGCGAAGAGCTTTTTGAGCGCGGCGTAATCTGCGATAGGCGGTCGAGACAAACCAGTGCGCAAGCACAGCTATCGCCAGGCACATCGCAATGAAGGCGCCGAGCAACAGCGCCCAGTACTCTTGCCATCCGTCAATCGTCATTTCGTTGTCACAGCGCGGCCCTCTCGTCGACGAGGCACCGGACGCGATCTGTCAGTCGTCACTCATTCCCGACGGCCACGGATCGTCAAACGGGAACGGCCGACGCTCACTGTTGTAGGTCAGGTAGCGAATGATCTGGCTGGTATAGACCGCGAGAGATTGCCCCAGCATTCTGAGTTGCTGGTTGGTTTCGCCGGTAAACAGAACCCACAAAAACTGCAACACGACAACCGCGCCGACGACTATCCGCGATATGCCGTAGATGGCTATGAAAACGAGCATGAACAGGCCGCGCAGCCAGGTGGATCGCGACTTGATATGTTCCTCTATTGGACGATTGCCGGTTTGCTCGTCAGGTTCCCCGTAACCATCACCCGGCGCGTGGTCACGCGGCGCCTCCTCACTGCTCATTTTCGTTCTCCTTGCTACGACACCGATGCAGGTAGAAGTAATAATACGCTGTTTGTGGAAGCATGCGGAGTGACCGCCCTGCCGATTGGGAAAAATCCTTCAGGTGTCGATGAACTGGTGGTACAGGTAAAACACAACGGCAACGATCAGTAGCATCCCCAGCAGCTTACCGATATTCGACTCTTCGGTAACCAGGTTCGGCATCGCCGTTCTCGACCCAAGCTCACGAGAGGCCTTGTCAACCAGTACCTTGGCGTTCGCAAGGCCCATCCCTGTTGCTTCCCGCAGCAGTTTTATCGCTTCGATCTTTCGTCCCCGCTCGATGGCACGCATAACCTCGGGAGGCAGATCGCTCTCTGTATCGGAAGAGTTGGTCAACATAGCCGGCAAGTTCACTCGTATGCGATTCTGTAGTAATTCTAACCTATTCAATCTGAGAATCCCTGCAAAAATGATTTCTATTCCTGCTTCTACGCCACAGATTCTGCTCGGGCGGAGTCATTGGGACTCGATCAACTCACGATTGATTCCGGTATAGTGCGCTCTGCAGTAACGGGAGAAACCGATGAAACCAGTTTTGTTTCTTGTAGTCACCTGTCTGGCTGTTGCCGGCTGCCAACATGACGAGAGCGCCGATCGCAGTAGCGAGACTTCGTCAGAATCTGCGTTCAGCAGTCGTTATGCGGCGTTACCCAATGAGACGACGTTGCTGCGAAATGCTACGGTGCTGACCGGGACGGGCGAGCAGCTCGAGGCTGCTGACGTACTGATGCAGGATGGCAAGATCGCGGCAGTCGGGAATAATCTCTCGCACGAAGGCGCGCTTGTTGTCGACGCGTCCGGACACTGGGTGACGCCGGGCATTATCGATCTGCATTCGCATCTCGGGGTTTATCCGTCACCGTCGGTCGAAGCGCATGCCGATGGCAACGAAATGACGGCAGCCAATACGGCTGAAGTTTGGGCCGAGCATAGCGTTTGGCCACAGGATCCCGGTTTTGTCGCTGCGCTCGCGGGCGGCGTTACCTCGCTGCAAATTCTGCCGGGCTCAGCCAATCTTTTTGGCGGTCGAAGCGTGACCGTCAAAAACGTTCCCGGTCGTACTGTGCAGGACATGAAGTTTCCCGGCGCACCGCACGGGCTGAAAATGGCCTGTGGCGAGAATCCCAAGCGCGTGTACGGATTCGGCAAAGGAGTGGCGCCGTTTACCCGCATGGGCAATGTCGCCGGCTACCGCAAAGCGTGGATCGCGGCGGCGGACTATCGCACCCGGTCTGAAAAGGCTCTGAACGGCGACGGTGACGCACCGTTGCGGGACTTGCAACTGGAGACTCTGGTGGGCGTCCTCGATGGCGAGATTCTGGTGCATAACCACTGCTACCGGGCCGACGAGATGGCAATTATGCTCGATATCGCGGAGGAGTTCGGGTATCGGATAGCCTCGTTCCACCACGCTGTCGAGGCCTACAAGATTCCTGATCTGTTGGCCGACAGCGGTACCTGCGCGGCTGTATGGGCAGACTGGTGGGGATTCAAAATGGAGGCCTATGACGGCATCGTCGAGAATGCGGCGCTGGTCGATAAGGCAGGTGCCTGTGCCATAGTGCATTCGGACGATGATCTCGGTATCCAGCGGCTCAATCAGGAGACGGCAAAAATTATCGGTGCCGCGGCGCGGGCAGGTATGAACATTACGCCGGGACACGCCATTCGCTGGATCACCAGCAACCCCGCGAAAGCGCTCGGGATCGGCGACCTGGTCGGCACGCTCGAAACGGGAAAAATGGCCGATGTTACGGTCTGGGCCGGCGACCCGTTCAGCGTTTACACGAAGGTCTCGCGTGTCTATATCGATGGTGCACTGGTTTATGACCGTGACGATCCGGCACGTAACCCGGTGACGGATTTCACCCTCGGCTCGCTGGCTCAGCAAGGAGGTGCACAGTGAATTCCGCAACAGGACCGGGGCCAGCAGTATTTGCACTTGCTTTGACTGCCCTCATTGCGGCGCCCGTCTGCGCCGAGGTTACGGCGATCACCGGTGCAACGGTGCATACGGTTGGCCCGCAGGGCTCGATTGAAAATGCCATGGTCCTCATTGAGGACGGAATCGTCACGGCGGTCGGCAACGATCTCGAAATTCCCGTCGACGCCCGGCGAATTGACG
Source organism: Woeseia sp. (assembly GCA_040879925.1). Lineage (GTDB taxonomy): Bacteria > Pseudomonadota > Gammaproteobacteria > Steroidobacterales > Woeseiaceae > IDS-8. The sequence goes on from JBBDJJ010000037.1 coordinate 59,235, forward strand.
CCGTCGGCAAAGTAGTTACCCCGGGCCTCATGACGCCGATGGGCCAGATCGGACTGGTCGAAGTGGATGCGGTCGCGGGTACAGTCGATTTCATCCAGCGCGGCGACCAGTTTTCCGCCGGATTCGACGTGGCCGATGCCTACAACCCCCGCTCGTCGCTGGTTGCAATCAATCGCATCGCGGGCATCACGCACGCGGTCATCGCACCGGATGGCGCGTCGATTGATCAACTGGGCAATTACAGTCGAGTATTGTCGGGACTGGCGTCCGTAGTGCACCTGGGCGATGCGGATGACTACTTGCTCGACCGCGGCGTGGCCGTGATCGCCCAACTGGGAGAAACCGGTGGCGACCTCGCGGCCGGTTCCCGTGCTGCAGCCCTGATGATATTGCGAACGGCGATGGACGACGCCCGTGATTACGCGTCGAACCGGGACGCCTTCGAACAAGGTCGCCGGCGTACTTATTCTTTGAGCCATACCGATCTCGCCGCCTTGAGTGCGGTGCTGTCCGGTGAACGAAAGCTGGTGGTCGATGTACATCGCGCCAGCGATATTTCGGCAGCACTGCGGCTCGCGGGTGACTATGATATTCAAATGATTATCGTCGGCGGCACCGAGGCGTGGCTGGTAGCGGCCGAATTGGCGACCGCGGGTGTGCCGGTCATACTCGATTCCATCGGTAACCTCCCTGGTTCGTTTGAGCGCCTGAACGCTCGTCTCGAAACAGCCGCGATTCTGGCCGAGGCCGGCGTAAAATTCGCGGTCGGTGGCGATTCGTTCAGCCAGAATCACAACGCGCGCAATATCACACAGGCGGCAGGTATTGCGGTTGCTAACGGACTGCCGTGGGCCGAAGGCCTGGCAGCAATTACACTTGCACCGGCTGAGATCTTCGGCCTGGATGAGCAGATTGGCAGCATCGAACAAGGCAAGCGCGCCGATCTCGTGATCTGGAATGACGATCCCCTGAAGCTGCAGAGCTATCCGGAGCAGGTAATGATCGGGGGCCGGCTCGTGCCAATGGAAAGTCGCCAGACGCTGCTGCGCGATCGGTATCTTCAGTCAGAATCGCCGCTGCCGCCCGCATTTCGCTGAGCCGGCAGGCTGCCAGGTATCGGCGATGCCTGCGAGCCTGGACCGCTGAACGTCAGTCTGCGGAGGCAGACAGGAAGTGCGTCAGCCGCACCATCGCCTCGGTATCGAGACGACAGTAACGCCGCAGTTGCGTGTCCAGTTCGCTCTTGCGAGCGGCGCCGGTGTTCGGCTGTATAGCCTCGATATAGCCTTCAGAAGCGTCGGTACCATCATGTATTTCATCAAGTTTCTCATAGCTGAGATCGGGCGCGATCGTCGGCAGGACCGCCTTTAACGACCACGAACCGTGCATGCCCGGGTGATAATAGTTGCGCGCGACGATGTCCTTCAGGTCCAACAGCCGACTTGTGATACCTGCGAGCGGTGCCTCGAGGTCCGGGAAGCGGGTTATTAGACGTTCAATGACCTGGCGCTCATAAGCGGTGTACATCAATACCGCTCCCCTGGAACCGAGTACACGTATCAGTGACTCTGCCACGCGGCGCATCGGCGGGTCACCCGTCAGATCCAGGAATTCGGCATGGCGCACGTCGCCGGGCGCTGGCTCGAAGTGGCAGGACCACTGAAACGGCAATACCGCATATGGCTCAGTTCCCGGCCAGATCGGCACTGCCGGTGCGATGGTTTCGAAATCGATGTAATAGCGGGGATAGCCGATCACTGCGACTTCACGCGCAGCGGCCGGGGATAGCTCGGCGCGGCCCGAGCGCGTGACCGTCCGGATGCGGCGCTGCCGTTCACTCAGTCGCTCCACCGGTACGTCGCGAAGATCGCGAAATCCTTCGGACACCAATTCGCCCAGCTTCGCCTTGCTGCCACCAAGGTCCTGAACCGGAAAATCCGTCTCAATGGGCCAGCAGTAAGCGGTAAAGGGGCATTCGCATGGATGAAAGCAATGCTTGCCGACGCCAATGTCGGGTTCGCCAGCACTCAACGTCTCGCGCACAACCGCAATGTGGCCGTCCACGAGTGCCAGCAGTGGCTCGATCGCATCCTGCATGTCTTTCTCGATCAGCAACCCGCGATAGTCGCCGTCGCCGGGATATCTGAAGCGATTGTTGACGTGCGCGAGGCTGACCCGGGCAATATTTACACCGGCTTTCCTCAACACCCAGCACTGGATGGCGCAGTCGAACGCGTGGTCTTCCTTGATCTGCGTGCTTGCTTTAACCTCGATGAGGTGCCAGTGCGATCCTTCTCTTCGCAACACATCCGCACGGATCACGACGCCCGCAATGCTCAGTGTTGCCTGGAAAACAGGATCCGTGACGCGTTGCAGCAACAGTTCTTTCGTGCGTGCGATAGCGGCATCGAAACCGTCGTGGAGTTCGACGAACTGTGCACCTCTGTTGCCATAAATCCGCCGCGCGACCACATCGACATCCCGGCCGGCGCGCAACGCCACTCGGCTTCTTGCGCTTGTGACAGCAAGTTCACTGCGATGGACTTCCAGCCAGGCGCGCTTCAGGCACTGCCGGGCGGACATCAAGCGCGTCTTCGAGATAATTGGCTTGGTCATGGTGATTCAGAAACTGCCAGAGATCGCATGACTGGAGCGGGTGAAGGGAATCGAACCCTCATTCTTAGCTTGGGAAGCTAATGTTCTGCCTTTGAACTACACCCGCCATGCGGCTTTATTCTACCGACAGAGGAGCGGTAGCGCGCAACAAATATGTCGGCCCTGCGACCTCAAATGCGCCTGCGCTCGGACGGTCGTTTCGTATGCTAAGGTTGAGCCCGATTAGTCAACGACAGTTACGAAAGACAAGGAGATCCGATGCATCCTGAGCGAACACGGCGCGCCTTCCTGCAACTGACGGCTGCGGCAGGACTGACCCTGTCAATGCCTGGCGTGACAGCAACAGAGACGCGGGTCATGGAGCGGCGCCGCATCCCGGGAACCGACGAAGAAATTCCGGTCATCGGACTCGGGACATCCGACGAATTCGAAGCCGTACCGGCTGACGGTGGTGCACAACTCAAGTCCGTGCTCACGACTCTTGTGGAAAATGGCGGGACTCTGGTTGACACCGCGCCCGCCTACGGCAGGTCCGAAAAAGTGCTAGGAGACTTTCTCTCCGATCTCGGCTACACCCGGAAGGTATTTCTGTCCACCAAAGTCGGAGTGCGCGGCAAGAAGGAAGGCTTACAGTCCCTCGAACGCTCGCAGCGCCTCCTGCAGAAAGACCCGCTTGATCTCATGATGGTACACAGCCTGGTCGACGCCGACATTCAGCTCGACAATCTTCAGGCACGGAAAGACGCGGGACATGTGCGCTATATCGGCATTACCACATCACGTGCAAGCGGCTTCGAACAGATGGAGCAACTTATCCGGAAGCGAAAACTCGATTTCATCCAGGTGAACTACTCCCCATTTGAAGTACAGGCGGCGAATCGTGTGATTCCGGCGGCCGCGGAACACGGCGTTGCCGTGATGGTCAATCGGGCGTTCGGCAATGGCACGTATTTCTCGCGCATCGGTGACCGCCAGCTGCCGGCCTGGACAGGGGAATTCGATTGCGACAGCTGGGCCCAGCTATCGCTCAAGTATATTCTGGGTCACGCGGATGTTACATGTGTGCTCGCCGCGACCAGCAATCCGCGGCACATGGCGGACAACGCCGCCGCCGGTTCAGGCCGCTTGCCGGATACCGCGACATGTCACCGTATCGAATCCCTGCTGCGCGAGTTCTAAGCGCCTCCCAAAGGGGTCGGACCTCAGCAAGGCTCTGAAAAACCACGGTAACTTCGGGCAACTTGGGGTCGGACCTCAGAAAAGTTTGTGAAATCCGGGGCTTATCGAGGTCCGACCCCGGCGAGGGCTTGCTCGAGATCGGCAATGAGATCGTCGACTGATTCGATGCCTACTGACAACCGCAGCAGGTCTGGCGGTATCGGGCTCTGCCGGCCTTCTATCGAGAAGCGGTGCTCGATCAGGCTTTCGACACCACCGAGCGACGTTGCCCGAATAAAAACGCGGCAACGCTTTGCGACCTCGATCGCGGCGTCAGCACCCCCGTGAATGCGCAGAGACAACATGCCGCCGAAACCTCCGTGCATCTGCGCAACGGCGATCTTATGTGCCGGGTGGCTTGCCAAGCCAGGATACAACACAGCGTCGACTTGCGGCCGATTCTCAAAGTGCTTTGCAATCTGCAGTGCAGAGGCACTCGATTTTTGTACGCGAATGAACAAGGTGCGCATGCCGCGTTGCAACAGCCACGCTTCGAACGAGCCGAGCAATGCGCCTGCCTCGGCGCGAATCTCCCGAATACGACCCCAGAATTCATCCGTTCTGGCGGTTACCAGCGCACCGGCGACAACATCCGCGTGCCCGTTGAGGTACTTGGTGGCCGAATGCATGACGATATCCGCACCGAGTTCGATGGGTCGGGTTAACACGGGGGTCGGCACGGTAGAGTCGACTACAAGATGAGCGCCCGCCTGGTGCGCCACCTGGGCCGCACTCCTGATATCGATAATGTCCCACGTCGGGTTACTGGGCGTTTCGACCCAAACCAGTCGCGTTTTGCCAGGGCGGATCTTTGTCGCCACACCATTGACATCGCTGGTGTCGAACAGGTCGAGCTCGACGCCCCATTTATTACAGAAGCCGATCAACCAGTTGCGCAGTCCCCAGTACATCACCTTGGGTGCCACGATATGATCACCGGGTTTCAGGGACTGCACGACAGTGGCCGCTGCTGCCATGCCGGACGCGAACAGTAACGCATCCGCGCCGCCCTCCAGCCGTTGCAGCAGCTGCTCCGCCGTTCGATAGCTCGGATTGTGATCGCGAGCATAACTGTGGGATGCAGAGACAAGGCGATAATGTTCGTCGCGGGCGAAGGTAGTTGACGGTTCAATGGGCGGCACAATCGCGCCATGGTCGGCTCCAATATAGTGAAGTCCTTGCGCCACGAATGTCTCGGGTGCCAGATCGGCTTTGTCACTCATGCGTAATCCTCATGCGTAATCCTCGTGCGTTTTCTTTGTGTGCAGGATAGACAGGGTTGGCCGAACGAGCCGTGCTGCATCTTACTGTACCTGCTATTGCACTACTTTCGTAGAAGGTGCCAGGCAGGTGCGGATACCCGGAGCCCCTGCACTTTTGTACAAAATATCGCATGCCGCCCAATTGTGGGCTGTTATGCTGGAGCACCGGATGACCAGTCGGTGTGACTAATGAGCAAAGCGGAAAATCACTTCAATGACGATTCCATTATCCGGATTCTGAAGAGTACACGCACGATTGCGATGGTGGGCGCGAGCCCGTCAACTGATCGCCCCAGCCATGGCGTCATGCACTACCTTCAGCGTGCCGGTTACCGTGTGATACCGGTGAATCCAACCGTAGAAGGCACAACCATTCTTGGTGAAGCGGTTGTGCCGTCGCTCGCGGACATCGACGAAGCGTTCGAAATGGTCAACGTATTTCGGCGCAGCGACGCCCTTCCCGAACTGGTCGATGAATTAGAGCCGATGATCGATGCGCGCGCCATTCGTTGCCTATGGTTGCAGCTCGGCGTCCGACACGCTGCCGCCGCGTCGAAGGCGCAAGCGGCAGGCCTCGAAGTCGTCATGGACCGGTGCCTCAAAGTCGAACATGCACGCCTGGTCGGCTTTTGAAACGCGTTCGATTAATGCGACAGCGGTTCCTGTCGACTATTGTGCCCGGAGTCGGCGCGTCCGTTTTGTTGCTGTCAACGGCTCTGGCAGTGAACACCGATGAACGGCAGCTATCCTTTTATCACACTCATACCGGAGATAGTCTGGATGTCGTCTATTCGCGTGGCGGCGAATACATCGACTCGGCGCTGGACGAGATCGAAGCATTTCTTGCTGACTTCCGCAGCGGCGACTACGGCACAATCGATCCGGAACTGCTCGATTTTGTATACGATATTCGTCAGCAGATCGGCAGTCGTGACACGTATGAAGTCATTTCGGCGTATCGATCGCCGAAAACCAACGAAATGCTGCGTAACCGAAACAACGACAGCGGCGTGGCCGAGAATAGCCTGCACCTTGTTGGCAAGGCCATCGATGTGCGATTGCGCGGGGTGGAGTTGCAGCAATTGCGAGACGCAGCAATCGCGTTGCAGCGGGGCGGTGTCGGCTACTACGAGGAATCTGATTTCCTGCACCTGGATACCGGCCGTGTGCGACGCTGGTAACCGGGTGTGCAGGTTCCGGAATCAGCGTTTGGCGCGATCCGACTTGGGGCCGTCACCCATTCTCAGATGCACCCGGCCAAAGCGCCCCAGGCGACGTTCATTCATGCGCGCGACGATTTCCTCGACCGCGGCGGTCACGCTTTCACGGGTACCCTGTCGTAGCCCCGACATTGCGCCGCGACCTTGACTGATAACGTACCGATACCATTCGGCTTCTGTCTGCCCGTCCGGCGGCTCGGCCCGGGTAAATTCCACAATTTTGAAGGGTTGATTGTTGGACACCAGGGTGCCCGGCGTCGCTTCGCTGGATTTGCTCATGCGCGCAAGCATACGCTATCCGGGATTTCGGCGCCCGAAAAAGTCGGTTCGACCCCTTTTCGGGCGCCGGTGATGGCGGCCGCATTTCGATTAACTGCTTCGATATGCAAGGAATAACAGCGAATTCTCGCCTATTGTGGCGAACAGATCAGATCCGCCAATGTGCCGTACCCGAGCGTCTCCGGATTGAACGAACTGCAGACCCGGCGAACGCTCAGTCGGCGACAATGTCCAGCAACACGTAGCGCAACAGGACTTCGTAACTGCGTTTCTCCATCAGCATGCCGCAGGGCAATTCCAGCGTATGGATGGTCTCATCCTCTTCATCGCGGATTTCCTGGAGCATTTTGGCCCCGTCCCGATACACCTGGTAACGAACGTCCCGATGCTTGCCGAATTTCAACAGCACCGTACTGTCAGTCCAGTCCTGGATTATTTCCCTACTCATCACAATGTTTCTCCATTCGATGTCGGTTCGCCGGCGTGACGAACGTGGCCCGCCGGCTCCGGTCTTGCTGAAACTGGTGCAAACTGCATGCCAACCATGAACCAACATTGTATTTGTGATATAAAGCGCTGTTTTTATTATCTTTTATAGATTTTCATCGCGACTGACTGCCGTCACCGACGGTTACCGACGTTGTCAGGTATCGACCGAAATTCAGGCATTTGGCGACAGTGCGTTGACATAATTCAGGTCATTGAAGGGACGAGGGCTACTATGAATCAAGCCGCCGAGCGACCCTCCGTCTGTTGCATCGGAGGTATGTCGGTCGATCGACTGTTGCAATTGCACCAACCGGCCGTAGTGCATACGTCAAATCCGGTCTCCACCCGCTTCGGGCGTGGCGGAGTTGCCCGCAACGTTGCCGAAAATCTGGCTCGCCTGTCAGTTTCTTGCCAATTGATCGCTGTGGTGGGAGACGATGCAGACGGCCGAGAAGTCGTCAAGGATACGGCGCGACAGGGCGTCGATACCGGCCTGGTCCAGACCAGCCTGAATCGGAAGACCGGCACTTACACAGCAGCATTGCAGCCGGATGGCGACCTGTTCGCGGGCTTCGCTGACATGGACATCTGTGAGTCGATGAACCGGGACTTTATTCGGGCGCGCTGGCTGCAAATTTGCCGCGCCAGTATTGTGTTCGCGGATGCAAATCTGCCAAAAGACTCCCTGGTATTCTTGATCACTGGATGCCGGGAGCAAGGACTGCCGTTGGTCATCGACACGGTATCGACTGTTAAGGCACGCAGGTTGCCGCTTAACCTGAATGGCGTGGACATGCTGTTTTGCAATCGCGACGAAGCGCGCGCCATACTGGGCGACGAGTTGGCGCCCGACCCGGTGGCGATGGCCAGCGCTCTATGCCAGCGCGGTGTTCGCAGCGCTGTCGTAACAGCCGGGGCCGACGGTCTGGCTTGCTCTACCGTTGCCGGCAGTATTCGTCTGCCCGCTGTCGTCACGGAAGTGATCGACGTAACCGGTGCGGGTGATGCGTTGGTCGCTGCAACTCTGTACGCGCGCCTGCAGGGATTCAACCCGATAAACAGCTTGCGAATCGGACAGAACGGTGCCGGACTCACCATCGCATCGACCGCAAGGAACTGTCCCGAATGGTCGGTCGCTGCCATTACCCGGGGCGTCGAGCAGAGCTGAGCACCGCTACGTATCGCGCACCCGCTTTACCAACAGGAAACTCCATGGAACTAGTCGTTTCTTCGCAAGTGCGCCAGGCAAATCTCGAGCTGCGTCCGGTCGTGGCGCTGGAAACCACGGTCATCACACATGGAATTCCGTGGCCACACAACGTGGAAACGGCCCTGGCAATGGAGGAAGCCATTCGTGCCGAGGGCGCGTGCCCCGCAACACTGGGTATTGTGAACGGCTGTGTCACGGTTGGTATGTCCGAGCAACAGATAGAGGAATTTGGCCGGACCGTTCCCGAGAGCATTGCCAAATGCAGCCGTCGCGACCTGCCCTCCATAGTCGCCGCAAAGCGTCACGGGTCCCTGACAGTTGCCGGGACCATTGTGGTGGCCGACGCTGCCAATATCCGCATTTTCGCCACGGGCGGTATCGGCGGTGTCCATCGCGGTCATCCGGAAGATGTCTCGGCCGATCTGTATGAGTTGGGCCGCACACCGGTCGCGGTCGTCTGCGCCGGCGCCAAGTCCTTGCTCGACCTGCCACTGACGCTCGAAGTACTTGAAACCCTGGGGGTGCCGGTTATTGGCCTGGGTACCCGTAACCTGCCCGCATTCTTTAGCGGCGACAGCGGCCTGCGCCTGGCGCACTTCGTCGATACCTGCGACGAAGCGGCGGACTTGTTGCGCGCGTGGCGGGATCTCGAAACCGGTAATGGCATGTTGATCACGGTTCCGGTCCCGGCTCGTGACGCCCTCGATCCGGAACAAGCCGAAGCGGCGATTGCGCAGGCTGTCAGCGATGCCGATTCAGCCGGCATCGGTGGCAGTCAGCTCACGCCGTTCATCCTGTCACGAATCGTCGAGCTCACTGACGGTCGATCCTTGCAGGCGAACAAGGCATTGTTGTTGAACAACGCGCGCATTGCTGCAGTTCTGGCCTGCCAGGCCCGCCTCGGGCGTCCGGACCGCTCTTTGTAAAAGGTCGCACGGCCCTGCCGGCTTGCAATAAGCTGACAGGAACTTAGCCTATTATGCGCGTATGCACTTCGTAATCATTGGCGCAATTTTGCTGGCACTGGTTTTTGGCCCCGGTTTGTGGGTCAAGCACGTTCTCGCCCGCTATTCGCAGCCGGCGGATCGATATAAGGGAAGTGGCGCGCAACTCGCGCGCTACTTGCTTGACAAAAACGGCATGCCCGACGTGCGAGTCGAGCAAACCGACCAGGGGGACCACTACGATCCGACTGACAAAGCGGTGCGGCTGACACCCGACAAGTACAGCGGCCACTCGCTGACAGCAATTGCGGTGGCCGCCCATGAAGTCGGCCATGCGCTACAGGATCGCACCGGTTACAGGCCACTTCGCTTGCGTCACCGGCTGGTCAAATCATTGCGACCGGTAGAACGGGTCGGGGCCGGTATTCTGATGCTGTCACCGTTCATCGGCATGCTCACCAAAGCCCCGTCTCTGGGCATCGTCATGTTTCTCGGGGGCCTCTTGAGCCTCGGCACGGCCACTCTCGTGCATCTTGTCACCCTGCCGACCGAAATCGATGCAAGTTTTGGCCGCGCCCTGCCGCTGCTTGACAGCCACAGGGTTCTAAAGCCCGCCGACCGGCCGCATGCGCGTCGCCTGCTGACGGCCGCCGCCTTTACTTACGTCGCAGCATCGCTGATGAGCCTGCTCAATATTGCGCGTTGGTGGGCTATCCTGCGCCGTTGACGCTTACCAGATCTTTACGCGTTCCTCAGGCGACAGGAAAAGGGCATCGGATTCGGCAACATCGAATGCAGCATAGAATTCCGGTACGTTGCGTACGACGCCGTTGACACGGTACATGGCCGGCGAGTGCGGGTCGGTTTCGATTTGCAGGCGCAGAGCCTCCTCGCGATATTTGTTCCGCCAAGCCTGCCCGTAGCCAAGAAATACCCGCTGTTCCCCGGTAAAACCGTCCAGGACCGGTGCTTCTGCACCGTCCAGTGAAATCCTGTACGCCAGCAATGCAATTGCGAGGCCGCCCAGGTCCCCGATATTCTCGCCGAGCGTAAACTCACCATTCACGTTTACGTCAGGATACGGTTTGAATCCGGAATACTGTTTAACCAACTGAGCCGTTCTAATTTTGAATTGCTCGGCATCCTGTTCTGTCCACCAGTTGCGCAATACACCATCGCCGTCAAACGTGCTGCCCTGATCGTCGAAGCCGTGTCCAATTTCGTGTCCGATTACCGCCCCGATAGCCCCGTAGTTCACGGCATCCTCCGCCTGCAGATCGAAGAACGGCGGTTGCAGGATGGCTGCCGGGAAAACGATTTCGTTGAGCGGCGGGTTGTAATATGCATTCACGGTCTGCGGCGTCATCTGCCACTCGTCTTTGTCAACAGGGCCGTCCTGCCGATCGATGTTCTGCTGATAAATAACGTGCGCGGAACGGCGCACATTGCCTGCGAGATCGTTTTTGTCGATTTCAAGCGACGAATAGTCTTTCCAGACGTCCGGGTAGCCGATCTTCGGGGTGAACTTGGATAACTTGTCGAGGGCCTGGGCTTTCGTTTCATCGGTCATCCAGTCGAGTTCCCGGATGCTTGACTCATATGCCTTCAATAAATTGTCAACGAGTTCGAGCATCCGCTCCTTGGCCTCGGGCGGAAAATGTTCCTTGACGTATACCTTGCCGACGATTTCGCCCAGGTTAGCGTTCACCAGGTTCACGCCACGGCGCCACAATGGCAGCGGCGCCTCCGTTCCCTGCAAGGTTTTACTGTAAAACTCGAAATTCTCACGGTCCATGGATTCATCGAGCAATCCGGCCGATGCATTCAGCGCCGCCCACTTCAGGTAGATCTTCCATTCGTCGATGGGTGTCTCAGTGAGGATGCCATCCAGTGCTTTCATGTAATCGATTTGCGTTACGACGAGGCCATCAATGTTCGGAATCTGCGCCTCTCGCAGAAAACCGTCCCAATTGAAATCCGGCATCAGCTCGCTCAGTTCCTCACGAGGAATCTTGTTGTAGAGTGCGACCATGTCACGGGTCAATTCCTTCTTCATATGCTCGGCGGCAAGACTCGATTCCACACCCATGATCGTTTCGGCAGAATCATCGGCGTTTGGCAATCCGGCTAAATCGAACATTTTTTCGACATGGGCCTGGTACCTGGTTCGAATGTCCTGCGAGCGATCGTCATCCTTGAAATAGTATTCCCGGTCCGGAAGTCCGAGGCCGCCTTGCCACGTGTACATCATGTAGGTTTCCGGATTCTTGAAGTCGACGTACTGCGTCAATGCAAACGGCATACCGTAACCGGCTTTGTTGGCCGCGGCGAAGTAGACCGCCAGCTCGTCATGATCTGCGATGGAATCGATACGTTCAAACTCGGCAGCCAGCGGGGTGATACCCAGCTCGTTGCGGGTTTCCATGTCCATGTATGACAGGTAAAGATCGCCGACCTTTTGCTCGTCGCTGCCATTACTAAAATCGCCGGCCGCTGACTGCTCAATAATAGCCTTGACCTGGTCCTGCGATTCTTCATGCAGTATCGTCCCGATGCCATAGCGGGCCTTGTCCGCGGGTATCTCAGCCGTATCGACCCAACCGCCGTTAACGTAGGCGAAAAAGTCGTCGCCTGGTCGCACATCGCGATTCATGTAGTCCGTCAAGACACCGGAATGCAAGGCGTCGGTTGGCGGCTGATTCGCGACCGGATCGCTCTCGTTCGGGCTACACGCGGCGAGCGTCAGGCACAGTGTCTGTATAAGAATCATTTTTTTCACGTTCGTACCCCCTTGGAACGGATGTGGATGGTTGGTTCGACGGCGAATCATGCACCCGGCGAATCGACAACTTCGGAGTCGTCGCTTTGTTGCCTGCCAAGTAACAGGTCCCGCCCCTCGCGAAGCTTTCTGCGCGCATCGATTTCGAGCAGGTAAAGTGACGGCACCAAAAATAGTGTAATCACGGTAGCAAACAGTATTCCGAAGCCCAGGGAAATCGCCATCGGGATAACAAACTGGGCCTGGACGCTTCCTTCGAGCATGATCGGCATGAGACCGGCCGCTGTTGTGAGTGAGGTCAATACGATTGCCCGAAAGCGCTGGACACCGGATTGCAGCACGGCGTCTCTGGCGCTCATTCCTTCGCGACGTGCGCTATTTACAAAGTCGATCATGATCAAGCTGTCATTGACCACGACACCGGCTAGAGCAATGAGCCCGAACAGTGAAAACATGCTTATCGACTGGCCCATAATGATGTGGCCCAGCACCGCCCCGACCAGCCCGAACGGAATCACCGACATTATGATCATAGGCTGCACATAGGAATGAAGCGGCACCGCTATCAAGGCATAGATGAGAAACAGTGCGGCTATTGACGCTACGCTGATATTGCGTTGAAACTCGCGCTCCTCGAGGCTGGCACCTTCCAATCCATAAGTGACGCCGGGATTTCGAGACAGCAGTTCCGGTATGAATTCGTCGGATATTTCACTGATAATAGCTTGCGGTTCGACCTTCTCAGGGTCGATGTCAGCCGAAACGGTAACGGTGCGCTGCCGATTCTGTCGATTGATGGTTGAATAGGCGTCGCCGAATGACACCTCCGCCACTGATCCGAACGGCACCTCGTCGCCATTCGGAGTACGAATGCGCATGTTCTCGAGGCTTTCAATGGATCGCCTGGCGTCGCGGGGATAACGTACCATAACCTTGACTTCATCTTTGCCGCGCTGAATACGCTGTGCCTCTTCGCCATAGAAAGCCTGCCGGACCTGGCGCCCTAGTGCCGTCATCGTCAGCCCGAGTGCCTGCGCTTCCGGTTTGATCGTCAAGCGGATTTCCTCGCCTCCCGACGTAAGGGAATTGCGGATATCGAATACACCGTCATAGTCGCGCAATCGTTCCTGTAGTGCTGCCGCCGCGTTTGCCAGCGATTGGTAATTGTCGCCGGACAAAGCGAAGCTGAGCGGTGCACCGCCGCCGAAGCCGTCTCCATCCGAGAAGTCGAGTTCCCTGGCACCGGCGACCTCACCCACTTTTTCGCGCCACATTGCCGTAATTTCAGAACCGTTAAAGGGACGATCCTCGTTGAGCGGCAGTTCGGCGAAGATCATGCCGCCAGTATCGCCATTGGTAAAGGTTCCGATATGGTTTATGGGCTCTTCGATCCCCGGGTTGGCAGCTACATACTCTGCATTGATCTCCAGAGCGGCACGCTCGATGCGCTCCAGAACAGCGTTGCGGACTTCCGGGGCTGTGCCGTTCTGCATGGTCAATCCCATACGTATAAAGTCACCGGGTACTTCCGGAAACAACACTGTACGCACGATGCCACTGTTCATGACGCCAATAGTAAGTATGAGGACAGCGACAAAAATAGTAACGGTGAGTCCCCGGTTATCCACTGCCCTTTCCAGCAAAGGTGCATACCGGTCGTGAATCAGCGAATGCAAACCGTGCTGGAAGCGGCGCTGGAATCGCTGAAAGAATTTTGGCACACGCTTCAGGATGCCAACCGACCGATACGGGCTGAAAATCTCGGTTTCGTCAATCGGCTTGATGCGTGCGCGGGCCAGGTGCGCCGGGAGAATCAATTTGGATTCAACGAGCGAAAACAGCAAGCAAAGAATTACGACTACCGACATTGCTTCGAAAAATGGACCAACGATACCGCCGACAAAAAGCATCGGCGCAAATGCAGCGATAGTCGTTAACACGCCGAACGTCGCTGGTACGGCGACTTTACGCGCCCCGCGCACCACGTTGTCCAGCGTATGGCCGTCGGCGCGAATCTTTGTATAAACGCTTTCAGCGATCACAATGGCGTCATCCACGACGATACCGAGAACGAGAATGAAACCGAACAAGCTGATCATGTTGATCGTCACCGGCCACGGACCGTACGGCATGAGCCACAGGGCCCCGAAGAAGGCAACCGGAATACCCACAGTGACCCAGGCGGCCACTTTCAGGCGCAGGAACAGGGTAAGAATCAGGAATACGAGCGCCGCACCTTGCAGCATGTTCCTGACCATCATGTCGAGCCGCCCCTTGAGGTAGTGCGACCGATCTACCCAGGTTTCCATCTCGACACCGTCCGGCAGTGATTCGGACTTGCGCTCGATGTATTGCTTCACGGCTGCGGCGGTTTCCAGTTCGTTTTGCTGACCGCCGGCAAGCACCCTCAAGATAGCGGTATCCTGCCCGTTAAATCGACTGAATCCTTCGGTTTCTACGAAACCGTCCTTTACGTTAGCGACGTCACCCAACGTCAGTCTTGTGCCGTCCGGAAAGGTACGCAGGACAAGTTGGTCGAACTCCAGCCCCGTGTAGACCTGACCTTCCGTACGCAACAGGATGTCGCCACCCGCGGTATTGATTGAGCCACCGGGCAAATCTACCGATGCGGCACGGATTGCATCCGAGATATCGCTCATTGTCAGTCCGTACTCACGCAGGACTTTCTCGGAGACTTCAATAGAAATTTCATAATCGCGGTCGCCGAGGATTTGCACCTGGTTCACGGTCGGCAAGGTCATCAGCTCATTGCGTACCTCCTGTGCCAGCGACTTGCGGGCGAACTCGTCAAGATCCCCGTACAGCGATACGAAGACAACGTGAATCGGGACTTCTTCCTTGAAAATGACCGGCCGTTCGGTCAAACCGGGAAATGTGGATATGGCATCGACGCGCGTTTTGATTTCGCTGAGGACCTCATTAATGTCCTTATCGGAGGCAACCTCGGCTGTGACCGTACCCAAACCTTCGCGTGCCACCGACCGCAGTTCCACGATACCCTCTACATCCTGGATCGCTTCCTCGATCTTGATGACGACACCCTCTTCCACCTCCTGCGGTGCGGCCCCCAGATAAGGCACCTGAATCTGCACGTTATTCAGTTCGAAATCAGGTGTCGTCTGTTTGCGGACCGTAAATGAGGAAACAATGCCGAACGCAAGGATCAGGAACATCAAAAGATTGGCCGCAACATGGTTGCGTACGAACCAGGCAATCAATCCCTGACTCTCAGTTTGCGCTGCGCTATTCATGGCTTATTGCTGGCGGGAATCTTCGGCAACGATGCGTTGATCATCGTTGTTTTCCTCGACACGCACTCGCATGCCGTTCACGGGGGACTCGATCGCAGTCAGGCTGATGCGATCTCCGACGGCGACGCCCTCTGCAATATAAGCGTAACCGCCTTCCATCCTGAGAACGTCGACTTCTCGAATGTGCAGGCGCTCATCGGTGCTAACGAACATCAACTCATTGTTGCCACGCAATGCATGCCGCGGTACGCGGATCGCATTCGTGACGCTTGTACCCTCAATCGCAGCGGTCACAAATGTACCCATCGGTAGCGGCGGGAGCTTGCTCTCCCTGGCATTCAATCCGTAAGGATCATCGATGCGAGCCACCACATAGGTCATCCGGCTGCGCTCGTCAACGACTCCCTCGGTCCGCGCAATCAACGCGGGCCATGTCGCCTGACGGCCCCGATACTCCGCAATCAGCGTAACCTTTGCGCCATCTGTATCCCCCGGCGAGCTGGCAACGCCGGGAGCAGGCAGGTCGACGAAGGCGAGATCCGAGTTGGTCAGCGGCAGGCGGACTTCGCCAATTGCAGTTGCAAAGGCCACCCCCAGTCGACTGCCGACAGTGACGTATTGACCCAGATCAACTTCCTTCGCTCGCACCATGCCGGCGTAAGGCAAGCGAATGACAGTGCGGTCCAGATTTCGCTTCGCGCGCACCAGTTCTGCTTTCGCGCTCGCAAGTGCTGCCGCCGCAGAAGCAACTTCGGCTCCTGCACGATAACCTCGCTCCTCGAGCGTCCTGGCACCATCAAATTCAATTTGTCGCTGCGTGAGGAACGCCTCGGCCTGTTCGACCGCGACGGTGTAGTTCGCAGCATCGATTTGCATCAAGACTTCATCGGCAGCAAATACACCGCCGGCGACAAACCTCGGTGACATTTTGACAATCGCACCCGAGACCTCGGCGCTCAGGATCGTTTCTGTAAGGGGCTTGACGATTCCCTGGCTCGTTATACTGAAACGGAATGTGCCCGCCTCGATCGGCATTGTCTCGACCAGCAACGCGAGGTCTTCACGGTCCCGGGTCTCCGGCGGCGGCTTCATTTTGCCGAGCATAATCGTCACTCCTACCGCAGCGACAAGGATCGTCGCGATCAGCAGGATTCGTTTAATTTTGAAAGTCATGCAAAGAGATCTCGCGGCCTTCTGGCCGGGTCAACCAGCAGCCGGCAGGTTTCGGCTACCCTCTAGGAACCGACAAGCAATGGTTGGTTCACTTGCACGGCGCATTATGCCGAAAACGGGGCTATCCTGCCGCGACCATCGTCAACCGGCAAGTGCTTCCAGGCAAGTTACAAGCCCGAGCCCCTGCGACTATCCCGGCAATTGAAACGCGCCACCCTTTTCGATTGCTCGCCGGTAAGCCGGTCGCGCATGGATGCGGTCGAGAAACCCCTTAAGCTTGGGGAACTGGTGTTCGAGTTGCGTACGTACAGCCGCCGCCTCCAGTGGAAAACTCATCTGAATATCGGCCGCGGTCATTTCTGAACCGGCGAACCAGGGAGACTCGGTCAATGTCTGTTCCAGGAACGCGAGGTGTCGGTCGATGTTTGGGCGCACGAAGCCTTCCTTGAGCTTGCCGGCAATGCCGCGAGCGACAGGACGTACAAAAAAGGGCATCGGGGCATTTTCGATTCGACGTGCGATGAGTGATAGCAGCAAAAACGGCATAAGCGACCCTTCCGCATAGTGCAGCCAGTAACGATAGCGAAGCAACTCCGGCGTTCCCGTCGCCGGCAGCAAGCGCCCATTGCCGTAGGTTTCCACGAGGTATTCGATGATGGCTCCGGACTCAGCCAGCGTCCGCTCCCCATCGGTGATCACCGGTGACTTGCCGAGCGGGTGCACCGCGAGCAGCTCTGGCGGCGCAAGGCTGGTTTCAGGATCTCGCCGATAGAGTCTTGTTTCGTACGGGATCTCGAGTTCTTCGAGCAACCAGAGTATGCGTTGCGAGCGTGAGTTTTCCAGATGATGCAATGTAATCATTGTTGAAACGTCCGACAGCTTAAGTACCAGCCGCAGTTTACGACAGATCCGTTACCGGTACGGGCTCGCGATGTCTGGTCGCCCGCCACGCATCCCAGCTGAACACCGCGACCGCAATCCAGATTAACGTAAAGCAAATTATGTGCGGCACCGTCAGCTGTTCACCGTACATAAGTCCCACGAGGAACTGCAAGGTAGGTGCGATGAATTGCATGATGCCGATCGTCGAGAGGCGCAAACGCCGGGCAGCCAGCGCAAAACACAATAGCGGTACTACAGTGATCGGACCGGCCAGCATCAATAGCACCGCCAGCAGTGGCTGACTCGCAACGAAGGCGGACGATGCCGCGAAAGTCACCCAAAGCAGGTAGCCAACCGCTAGAGGCAACAGCAGCAGTGTCTCGACGAACAGGCCCGGCATTCCGCCAACGTCGACCCGGCTCCGGATAACCCCGTAAATAGTAAATGACGTCGCCAGAGTGAGGGAGATCAGGGGAAACTGCCCGCCGCTGACCGTCAGTACGGCAACACCGGCAGCGGCAAGCAAGACGGCGATCAACTGGTTTCGACGCAGCCGCTCACCGAGCAGCGTTATGCCGATCAACACGTACATTAACGGGTTGATGTAATAGCCGAGACTTGCCTGAAAAATCTGCTCGCCTTGCACAGCCACTATGTATACGAGCCAGTTCAACGCGATAAAAGTAGCCGACAGTGCCAGCAGACCCAACGTGCGTGGATGGCGCAATGCCTGCCGAACCGCGGGCCATTGGCGCCTTAGCATGATAATGATTGCCCCGAAGGGCACGCCCCAAACGATCCGGTGCGCCAGAACTTCAATCGCAGGGACGGTTCCGACGACCTTGAAATAGATAGGTAAAAAGCCCCACATCGTATAGGCAATCAGCGCCGCGATGACGCCATTGCGTAGCCGGTCCTCAGTTCGTTCGGCAGACGGGGCAGGAGATATCAGGCGGGTCAAGGAAACATGGCCTTTTGGACGCAACATTCGCGATCCGGATCGTAAAGCATCGGACCGCCCCTCAAACTACTCAATTCAGCATCCGTAGTTAGTGCCGCGTAGTTAGTGCCGGGGTCGAACATCTGAATCTTCGTAGGTAGTGCCGGGGTCGAACATTTGAATCTTCGACCCCGGCACTAACTACGAACGTTCGACCCCGGCACTAACTACGGGTGCTAGCGGCGTTTGCAACGGCGCGTAATTGTCAATTTGCTTCAAGACGTTCGAGTAAAAGACTGGCCAACTCTTCGAAGAGCTCCCGTGGTTCTTCGTCACCCAGAGGCGAAACTTGCAATGTGCGTCCGCGGCGCGATACAAAAAGCCCGACGTCGGTCCAGACAGCGGAGTCGCCGAGGCCCGGCTTGGTCTCGATTGTGAGGTCGTCGTCCTTTGCGGAGGTCAAGTCCGCGACAGTAGTTGGCAAATCTTCCATGTAGTCATGAACCTGGTAACTGAACGCCGGCTCACCGGTCTCCGTGTTCACCCAGGTGCAGGTTGACGAGGACTGCGCTTCGGGCGTGAGTTTGCTGACAAAAATCTGCGACAACTCGCTCGCCTGAACCAGATCGCACACATGGCCTTCGAAGGTGCCCGCCGATTGCTCCGGCGCAGAGCGTGGCACTTTCTCCCCGCAACCGGCAAGCAACAGGAGCAGGCAAGCAAACCCGCCTGAAATTTCGCGAATCCGGGTCATCGTTACCTCCACAACGTCAGTAACCAAACAGGCTACGCGGTGAATGCATGAAAATCCAGACCAAAGCTCAGCGGCTGGCGCCGAGAAAGTCACGCTTCCCTATCGGGACGCCATTGTGTCGCAAAATATTGTAGGCCGTCGCCAGGTGAAAGTAGAAATTCGGTAACACAAATCCGAGCACATAATCCTGGCCGCTGAAATTCACAGTTTCCTTGCCAAGCTTGAGTTCGATATCCTTCTTCTCAGACCCGGCGAACTGTTCACGCTTGAACTCCGAGAGAAAATCGAGCGCCTTGCGAATACGTGCATGCACATCTTCAAACGTCGTCTCATCGTCCGGCCAGGAAGGCAATTCGCTGCCGGAAAGCCTGGCAGCGGCGCCTTTAGCCGTGTCCGTCGCAATACGAATTTGTGCCACGAACGGCAACATATCCGGGAAAAGTCGCGACTGCAGCAGCACGGCACCATCAATACCGCGCTCCTTCGCCCAGTCCTCGCCTTTGCTGACAATTGAATCGGTGTTCAACAAAGCTCGCGACATCGCGGCAATGGTCTGATCATAAATATCAATGGACACGTAATTTCCTTCCTATAATTCGCAACAACAGGACCCAAAACTGTTGACAGGCCCCAAGGAATAATCCGCTGCGCCAGTCAGCGCACCGTCGAGATTGGCTCACAAACAATTAACTGAATTGGCTCGCCGCAAACTTGTGTCTACGACGATCGCCGACGGTAGTGTAAGCCGGTGACAACGCGCTGGCGCGACTTTTTTAACCGAGACGCGCCATTTTCCCGCGTAGTTGCTCGAGTTCCTCATGGGCCTCCAGCCATACTGTCTCTTCCCGCGCTATGGCCCGTTCGTTCTCGGCCTGACGTTCCTGGCAGCGACGCAACTCATTGGCGTTACCCGCTTCATACAGACTGGCATCCGCAAGCTGTTGTTCAAGCTGAAGTTTGCGCTCCTGTAGTTCCGCCAGCCGCGATTCGGCCCGGCTGACCCGCTTATTCGTCGCGTGCAGCCGATGCCGCTCCTCGGCCTCCCTGCGCTTGCGGTCCTGACGTGCCTCACGGCTGCTGTCTTGTGCGGCTCGCGGCAGGCCCGTGCGCATTTCCCGCTGACGCAATGCGAGCCATTCCGGGTAGTCGTCCAGGCTGCCGTCGAACTCGGAGACCGTGCCGCTGTGCACGAGCAACAGGGTATCCGTGGTAACGCGCAACAAATGCCGATCATGCGAAACGATCACCATAGCCCCTGAAAATTCCTGGAGCGCCGTGGCAAGTGCCTGGCGCATCTCGAGATCGAGGTGATTGGTCGGCTCATCCAGCAAAAGAAGATTGGGCCTCTGATACACGATCAGAGCCAGCGCCAGTCGGGATTTTTCGCCGCCGGAGAATGGCGCTGTCGCCATAAACACCGTTTCATTGGAAAAGCCGAAGCCGCCGAGGTATTTGCGCAAGTCCGTTTCGCGGGCGGTCGGCTCGATCTCGAAAAAATGCTCCAGAGCCGACCGTTTGGGGTCCAGTTGTTCGAGTTGGTGCTGTGCAAAATAGCCGATGCGCAGATCGTTCGCACAAATTCGCTCCCCTGCAAAGGGCGAAAGTAATCCGGCCATGAACTTGATCAGCGTGGATTTCCCCGCGCCGTTGGCGCCCAGAAGCCCAATGCGATCTCCTGGTGACACGCTGAGCCCCACATTCGTCAGTACTTCGGTCTTTCCGTACCCGGTTGCGGCCGTATCCAGCCGCATGAGCGGGTTCGGGTTTTTTTCGGGTTGCAGCAGCGAAAAATGGAACGGTGAATCGACGTGCGCCGGTGCGATTTGTTCCATACGCTCAAGCGCCTTGATGCGACTTTGTGCTTGACGGGCCTTTGATGCTTTGGCACGAAAGCGGTCGACAAATGAACGAATATGCGCGATTTCACGTTGTTGCTTGTCGAATTGCGCCTGTTGGTTTGCAAGTCGTTCCGCACGAACGTGTTCGAAAGCCGAGTAATTGCCGGTGTACAAAATTGCGTGATCGTGTTCAAGGTGCAGAACACGATCAACAACAGCATCGAGAAATTCGCGATCATGCGAAATCAGAAGCAAAGTTCCCGGGTACGCGCGAAGCCAAGCCTCAAGCCAGATAACGGTGTCGAGATCCAGATGGTTGGTCGGCTCGTCCAGCAACAACAGTGATGAGCGGCACATAAGGGCACGGGCCAGATTGAGACGCATGCGCCATCCACCGGAGAAAGTGTCGACGGCGCGCGTTTCGTCAGTGGTCGAAAATCCGAGGCCGTGCAACAGACGTGCGGCGCGCGCGCGTGCCGTATAGCCGTCAATGTGCTCCAGGTGAGCATACAGGTGCGCCAGCGCTTCGCCATCGTATGCGCCATGGTGATCACCATGCTGTTCGCCCTCGGCCGCCTGCAACCGGCGCTCAACAGAGCGCAGTTCAAAATCGCCGTCCAGCACATATTCAATGCAGCCACGACTGTCAGCCGGCGTCTGTTGCGCCACATGTGCAATCACCCAGTCAGCGGGCACACGTAATTCCCCGGCATCCGCGGTGATTTCGCCGAGGATCAGGGAGAAAAGGCTGGACTTGCCACTGCCGTTCGCTCCGGTGATACCTACTTTCTGCCCCGGGTGGATTTGCAGGCTGACATCCTCCAGTAGTCGGCGGGTGCCACGACGCAGGGCTAGCTGAGTGAACTGGATCATCGGCGCGATTGTAATCAGAAACAACGCCGGAATGGTTGCCGGCCAATGATCCTCGTCAAAAGAACGGCGGCGAGGCGCTCCACATCGTGTGGTTCGTCAGCCAAAAAGCCCCTGAAATCGCTACAATAGCCGACCGCCCCACTGGGAATCCGACATGACACTGCCAGCGAACCTTCTGGTCACGAACCCGCACTTCACCCGCTTGCGTGCCATGCGCGAAAGCGGCGGAAGCGTGAGTACTCCAGGACTGTCTGACGAAGTGATCGCCAGATTTCTCGCTCGCGATCTTGCCCTGGGGGAGGCCATCATTCGCGCGCATGAGCAATTCCTGATTCTTGGAAAGTCCCTGCCCGATCTCCTTCGGCAAGACGAAACCGAACAGGCGCGCCGCACACAGGATGGCTTTGTCAATTTCTACGCCGCCGATGCGGTCAACCCCTATGTTGCGCTGGCCGCGCAGGGACCATGGATTGTTTCCTTGAAGGGCGCCGTCATCTACGACTGCGGCGGCTATGGCATGCTGGGCTTCGGGCATGCGCCGGAAGCGGTGCTCAATTCCATGAACCAGCCGCATGTAATGGCCAATATCATGACGCCCTCCGTCAGCCAGATGCGTTTCATTGAGGCACTGCGTGGCGAAATCGGACACACGCGTGGCGGCTCGCCGTTCGATCGCTTCCTGTGCCTCAACAGCGGCTCGGAGGCCGTATCAGTTGCAGCGCGTATTGCGGATATTGCCACCAAGGAGATGACGGATCCTGGAGGCCGATACGAGAATTGCAAGGTTCGCGGCCTCACCCTCACCGGCAGCTTTCATGGACGCACCGATCGCCCGGCACGTCACTCACATTCGTCACAACAGCGCTATCGCAAGTACCTGGCGTCTTTCCGCGATAGCGAATATTTGCTTGCAGTAGAACCGAACAATATCGCGGCTCTCGAGCGCGTTTTTGCTGACGCTGAACGCAACCAGGTTTTCATCGAAGCGTTTTTCATGGAACCGGTCATGGGTGAAGGAAATCCGGGCCAGAGCGTCACGCCCGAATTTTACAAGCGTGCGTGCGAATTGACCGAAGAGCATGGCTGCCTGTTCCTGGTTGATTCCATTCAGGCGGGGCTCCGAGCGCATGGTGTCCTCTCGATTGTCGACTACCCGGGGTTCCAGCATCTCCCGCCACCGGATATGGAAGCGTATTCAAAGGCGATGAATGCCGGCCAGTACCCGCTATCCGTACTGGCAATGTCAGGACGGGCATCTACGCTTTATCGTCACGGCATTTACGGCAATACGATGACCAGTAATCCTCGCGCGCTTGACGTCGCCGTTACCGTTCTGAACAGCGTGACACCTGCGGTGCGTGAGAACATCCGTATCCGCGGCCGTCAGCTGGTCGACCGCTTTCGTCAACTGGCCGATGAACTCGGCGACGCCATCACC
Organism: Woeseia sp.; assembly: GCA_040879925.1. Lineage (GTDB taxonomy): Bacteria > Pseudomonadota > Gammaproteobacteria > Steroidobacterales > Woeseiaceae > IDS-8. The sequence goes on from JBBDJJ010000037.1 coordinate 82,422, forward strand.
AAAGTTCAGGGGACGGGCTTGCTGTTGAGCTGTGAGCTGCAACCTCGTTACAAATGTTTCCGCGCAGGCAGCACGGAAGAGTATCTGCGCAGGATGGGCCTGGGCGTCATCCATGGCGGCACGAATTCCTTGCGTTTCACGCCGTACTTCCTGATGAGCGAAGCCGAAGTGGATCTGATCGTGGAACTGACGCGGGACGCACTGGTCAACGGACCCGTTACCGCCTGACTACCAATGCCGGCCGGGCGCGGGCGCCGCGGGACCGCGCGATTCGTTGCGCGGCCCCTTGCCAGCGGCCCGGTCAATAATCGGGGCCGCCCTCGTAGGTCAGACCCGCTTTCGCTGCCTGCAGGCTGACCGTTTCGTAGATCTTGTGGTCCAGCGAATCGCCGGCTCCACCCTCTTCCGCAATCTTCGTCTCGAGAAAGACATCGCGTTTGTCGGCAAGTTCGCGAATCTGCTTCGTCAGCTGATGACGTTCTTCTGTCATTTGCAGGATTACGGCTTCCTGCTCAGCCGGGGCCAGGGGTTTGAGCGACTCGGGCAAGACTGCGTCGTCGAGTTCCGCCAGACTCACTTTGCCGCTGCTTATGGCATCGACCAGCTCCATCTCTCCAAGCCTGTTGGCGGCGCCCGCAGGCGAAGCGTTGAAGGCTCCACGGCGCGCCAACGATTCCACCGATGCGTGACTATTGAGCTTGTCAGTGGCAGCGACCTTCCCTTCCATGCGCTCTTTTTCCGCGCGGGTTCCGTAATAGAGACGTGTCCTGTCGAGCTGCGCCGATAAAGCGGCGATGTCCGCATCGAACGGCGTGACATGTGCAACGGCACCACCTGCCTGTTCGACCTGGAAGAACCGGCCCTGGCCAAGTGATGCGATCTGCTGCCAGGGTTCCATCGTAATCGGCATATCGCCGCACTGAATGGTGTTGACGACGATTCCTTTCCTGCGAGCCTGCGCCAGAATTTGTGGATACTGCAGTTCATCCTGGTAGTCGGTATGCGGCGGCGCATCGCCAACCAGGAATACCACTTGATAAGCTTGCGGATCCTGGCTCCAGGAAACGTTGTGCACAGCGTCGTACAAAGCCCTGTTGACGCTCTCCGGTGTATCTCCACCGCCATTGGCTTCGAAGTCCATCAATCTGGCATAGACAGAATCGAGATCTGACGACAGATCGACAACCTGGGTGACATACGCGTCGCCACGATCCCGATAGGCTACCAGGCCGATACGGATGTCCGGCGTCGGTTGCGCAGACGCCATTGTCCGGGCAATTGACCAGATCTTGTCTTTTGCCGTCTGAATGAGGCCCCCCATACTGCCGGTGGTATCAAGGACGAATACGACGTCGATTTTCGGGCGGCTTTCCGCAACGTGAATCGGCGGTTCATATTCCGCGCCGAGCAAGTGTGTGTTCAATGACGGATAGCCGGCAATCGCAGCCATCGTCAGCGCGAGAAGAAATACGCCAGTGATCTTTGTCTTCATTTCTTTTTACTCCATGGTGGAATGAGAAAGGTGTCAGCGAGTGAAAAGTTGTTCCAGAGCAGCTTCTCCTCGACGCTTGGCACGTTCGAACGGTTCGTTATCGACTTCGTCGTCAAGGCCGTGCGCATTCTTTTCAGGCGCGACCCGGATCGGTATCGATACAAACAACGCCTGCAGCAGGAAGAAGCACCATGTGGTGAGGAAAACACTCCCCGAACGCGAAAATGCCAGGCCGGCTGCAGCGGTACTGACTGCGGTAAGTGCGAGATCCAGTAAGGCCGGAAGTAGTCCTGAATAGACAAGGCATGAGCGAATCAGCCAGATCGCCGTTATGTGCACGAGCAAAAAGACGGATAAGGTTGGTGCAAGAATCCAGCAGCCGACAGAGAGTGCGCCCCAGAAAGCAAGCGCCACTAAACGCCCGCTGCGCCTCTGGCTGCCGCGGATCAGCCACACCAGGTAGAGGAAACCGAGGATGGAAGCAAGCAATTGCAGCAGCGGCGAAATGCCCGCAGAGGGCACGGGAACGAATACCGAAGCACCGGCGATCAATGCCAGTATGAATGCCACGGCTGCACCGGACATAAATGATAGTTGCGTCATGCTGCACTCCTCGCCTCTTGTTCGCGAAGGAAAGCAACTTCAACCTCATCGTCACTGACCACAGCATTCTGATTCATGCAATGCGGGTGATCGGATTGATCCGGATTGCGTCGACTTGCGGCGTGCAGCACGAACAGATCGGCTTTCTGGCGGAGGCCCTCAAGTGTGGTCCGGTTCTGCGTGAACAAGGCCTGTCGACGGACTGTCGCCTGGCTCAGTAAGCCCTCACGGCTGGCTAGTTGCACGAGCAGCCGTTGCGTTTCGAGTTTGCGACGGATCAGGCCTTTCGCCAGGTCCTCTTTGCCCGAACCGAAGCCAAGGTCCAGCTCCTCATCGAACTCGTGCAGCCTCTGCTCCAATTGCTTCTGCCGCAGCTTCAACTCGGCCTGTTTATGTCCGTCGCTGCGAATCTGTTGCTCCTGTCGCGCCAGTTCCGCCTCCATGTCCCTGATGGCTTGCCGAAGCAGCAGCTCGGGTTCTTCGATGTGATCGAGTACTGCGTGAAAGTCGGCCTTGAACAGCTGCGTAATGCGGTTAACTATGGTCATGGTACTTCTCCGTCAATCAGGTCGATAAAGAAATCGACGGGACGCATCATAGGTGGGGAGAAGCCGGGGTTGCAGACGTAATCAGGTAAAACATTACGAGCACTTTTTACAACAAATTTACATGGCTTCACGTTCAGATCGCGATCAACCTGATAGCCTAGCAGGGTGTTGTGTGCAGAGAGCCCGTGATTGGGAATGTGTATGACTTCGACGCAGCGACTGTTGATCATTGAAGACGAAGCCGCCATTCGCACCGGCCTTGTTGACGTTTTCGTATTCCACGGCTTTACCGTCGACAGCGCCGCAAACGGAACAGAGGGCTTGCAAAAAGCACTGTCCGGTCAATTCGACCTGATACTGCTCGATATCATGTTGCCCGGTATCAATGGCTACGACATTTGCAACGCGATCCGCGAACAGGACCGCAAGCAGGCCATCATCATGTTGACCGCAAAAACAAGCGACGAGGAAATCATTCAGGGATTGACTCTTGGAGCAGACGACTATGTGGCCAAACCTTTCTCCATCGCGGAGTTGGTACTGCGGGTAAAGGCCGTTCTGCGACGCGGTGTCGGTTCGGCAGACGATGGCGCGACACTCCTGTTTGCTGACGGCTTGACCATCGACATGCTGAATCATTGCGGACAGCGGCACAGCGAGGCCCTCACCTTCACCCGCCGCGAAATCGATCTGCTCAGTTATCTTGCCCGCCACTCTGAACGCCCGGTTTCCAGAGCGGAATTGCTAACGAAAGTGTGGGGCTATGCCCGACATCTCGACATAGAGACACGGACGGTCGATATCCATATAGCGAAGCTACGGCGCAAGATCGAGACCGACCCCAAAGAACCGGTCAACCTGGTGACCGTGCGAGGCGCCGGCTATCGACTATTGCACAGGGCGCAGTAGAGCCGTGGACAGCACATTGGGTTTGCACGCATTAAGCAAGCGAAAGCTGCTGGCAGGAGTGTCGCTGCTGATTCTCGCCTTGGCGGTGCCGACCGGAATTCTCATCTGGCAGGCTTACGGACAGCTCCGATGGGAATCATTCCATCACTATCGGGGACTGGCTGAAGAACTTGCGCAGCGCATCGACGCCGAACTTGTCGCGTGGATTGCCAATGCCGAATCGCGGACTTTTACCGACTATTCTTTTGTGGTCGTGGAAGGCACGCCGGAGAGCAATTTCCTGCAACGCTCACCGCTGTCTGCCGTCCCGGTTGCCGACGACTTGCCGGGTGTATTGGGCTACTTCCAGGTCGACGGCGACGGTTACTTCAGTACTCCCGCCCTGCCTCAACCCGGAACAGCACCGGCGTCGGTCGGCATCAGTCCCGAGGAATATGAACGCCGACAGCGTTACGCGCAGCAGCTGCAGTCGGTGCTTAGCGCCAATTCCCTTGTGCAATCCGGATCCGCGACGGCCGCGATTTCCGAACGAATGCAGGAGGCCGCGGCAGCAAGTTCGCCCGATCCTCGCGCTGCCCCGGCAGCGTTCGAGGACCGGAGGCGAGTCGCTGGACAGGCAGCGTTCGATGCCCTGAGCGCGCAGCGTAATGCAGCCGCGGTGCCCCCTGAAGCAGACGACCGATTGTCGCTCAGCGAAGCGGCGAGCGAGGCTCGAAGCACTCAGGCTCTTGCCAAAGTAAGCGACCTCGACCTCGCATCGCCGTTCAGCGGTAAGCGCGACGAGCGGGTCGAGAGTCCTGGTGTGCCGCAGCAGGCGAAAAATGTACGCGCGACGCGCAAAGAACAAAGCATGCTGCCAGAAACCGCCGGTCTGGCAACGGCAGCACCCGAAGAAGGAATTTCCGAACCGCTACCGCTGCGTATCCACACTTTCGAAAGCGAGATCGATCCTCTGGAGTTCAACTTGCTCGACAGCGGTCACTTCGTCCTGTTTCGCAAGGTCTGGCGAGAGCGCGAACGCTTCATCCAGGGAACTTTGCTCGACAGCAACTCGTTTCTCGAGGATGCGATCATTGCTCCCATGCGAAATTCAGTCACAGCAGACATGAGCGATCTTATAGTCGCCTGGAAGAATGACATTATTCATACCGGCTTCGCTACAGAATCGGCGAATTTGTCGTATAGCGCACTGGAATCGCCGGCAGCCTTGCTCTACCGCTATCGATTGTCGTCGCCGCTCGACGGCCTTGAGCTCATTTTCCGCGTCCGGCAGTTGCCGCCAGGGCCGGGCGCCCGCGTGCTGGGATGGTCGACCCTGGTGCTGGCTGTGGTGTTCTGCGTCGCGTTCCTTGCCTTGTACCGCCTCGGCTCCAGCCAGATCGAACTGGCACGACAGCAACAGGACTTCGTCTCAGCCGTCAGCCACGAATTGAAAACCCCGTTGACATCGATTCGCATGTACGGGGAGATGCTCAAGGAAGGCTGGGCGGAAGCGGACAAACGCCAGCAGTACTATGAGTATATCCACGATGAAAGCGAGCGCTTGACTCGCCTGATCTCGAACGTTCTGCAACTGGCAAGCATCACCCGCAATGCGCCCAGTCTCGATATCCAGGCGGCTAGCATTGGACAACTGACGCGGGATATCGAAGCAAAGGTATCCAACCAGGTCCAGCGCAGCGGCTTTTCGTTACGCCTCGAGTGCAAGGAGGCTATAGAACAGGTCGAAGTTGCCGTCGATACAGATTGTTTCATGCAGATAATTATCAACCTGGTGGATAACGCCATCAAGTTTTCACGCAATGCGTCGCTGAAGGCTATTGAAATATCGAGCCGGGTGACGAGCGACAACACTGTGACCTTTTCAGTTCGCGATTACGGCCCCGGAATACCGCGAGATCAGATGAAAAAGATCTTTCGCCTCTTCTATCGTTCCGAAAGCGAACTCACGCGGGAGACCGTCGGCACCGGAATCGGTCTTGCAATCGTGCACCAACTGACGCTTGCCATGGGCGGAAAAACGGACGTCATCAACCGCGATCCTGGTGCGGAATTCAGCGTAACATTGCCTCGCCCCTAGCAGGATGTTGAAAAAGGCCATCCTGACCTTTTTCAACGTCGCGAATCCGGCACATGTCCGGATTCGCTCCCGACAGGTCAAGCACTTACGTGCTCGACCTGCGAGCGAGACATCCTTGTCTCGCACTGGCAGAGTGTTTTTCAACACCCTGCCAGGGACAATGGCACTTGGGAGACTCTGCACAAGTTGCAATGCACTTGCTGTAGGAGCCCGCATCGCGGGCGATCACCGCCTGATCGCCCGCGATGC
>JBBDJJ010000038.1:0-78022 GCA_040879925.1 Woeseia sp.
TGTTTTGAGATTCGCACTTCGTCAGCAGCGTACGGCGGACGTCGCGGTGTGTTTTGAGATTCGCACTTCGTCAGCGACGTGCGCGGCTGCGTTGCGGTGCCCTCAGAGATCCGCACGACGTAAGCAGGCGCCAAGGGCGGGGACGGCTGTTCAGGATCGTGCGAGACAGGGATGTCGAGCCCGAAGCCCCCAGGGATGGGTTCACGGCGTTCCTGAACAGCCGTCCCCGCCCTTGGCGCCTGCAAAAAGTATCGCGGGCCGAAAGAAGGGCCGACGATCGGTGCTGCTAGCTGCGCTTCTCGACCGCGACGTAGTCGCGTTCGGGCGCGCCGGTATAGAGTTGTCGCGGACGGCTGATGCGGCCGTTCGGATCGGTGATCATTTCCCGCCAGTGTGCCACCCAGCCGACGGTGCGGGCGATGGCGAACATTACGGTGAACATCGACGTTGGAATGCCGAGTGCCCGGTAGATGATGCCGGAGTAGAAATCGACGTTCGGATACAGGTTCTTTTCGATGAAGTACTCGTCTTTCAATGCTACCTGTTCGAGTTCCAGGGCGAGGTCAAACAGGGGCGAGTCGGTGCGGCCCATCTGCTTCAGAACCTTGTGGCACATGCTGCGAATGATGGTAGCGCGTGGGTCGAAGTTCTTGTAAACGCGGTGGCCGAAACCCATCAGGCGAAACGGATCGTTGCGGTCCTTGGCGCGGTCAAGGAATTTCGGGATGTTTTTGGCCTCGCCGATCTGGGTCAGCATCTTGAGCACAGCTTCGTTCGCGCCACCGTGCGCAGGACCCCACAGTGCAGAGATACCGGCTGCAATTGCCGAATACGGATTGGCACCTGAGCTGCCGGCCATGCGTACCGTTGACGTCGAGCAGTTCTGTTCGTGGTCGGCGTGCAGGATGAACAACAGGTCGAGCGCCTGTGCGGCGATGTTATTGATCTTGTACGGTTCTGCAGGCACGGCAAAGAACATGTGCAACATGTTTTCGCAGTAGGCAAGATCGTTGCGCGGGTAGATGAAGGGCTGACCGCAAGTCATCTTGTAGGCGGCGGCAGCAATTGTCGGCAGCTTGGCAAGTATGCGATGTGTAAAGACTTCCCGGGCATCGGCGTTATGCACGTCCATCGTGTCGTGATAGTAGGCGGACATCGAGCCGACGACAGCGGACAGCATCGCCATCGGGTGCGCATCGTAGCGAAAGCCGTTGAAGAATCGCAGCATGCCTTCGTTCAGCATCGTGTGCGTGCGTATCGAGGTATCGAATTCCGCAAGTTCGCTGGCCGTCGGCAGTTCGCCGTACAGCAGCAGGTACGCGACTTCGATGAAGGTGGAATGCTCTGCGAGCTGTTCGACCGGATAGCCGCGATAGAGCAGTATCCCTTTGTCCCCATCGATGAACGTTATTGCGCTTTCGCAGCTGCCTGTCGCAACGAATCCCGGGTCGTAGGTAAAAACGCCTTGCGAAGCGTACAGGCCACCGATGTCGAGGACGGCCGGACCGATCGTGCCACGCCGACTCGGCAGGGCTGTCGTGGTGACGCCATCCGGACTGGTCAGTGTGTAGGAATCATTGCTCATGGTTATCCTCGGGATTGTCCTCGGGAGTTCTGGTCCGGCAATTTTTCCCGGGCGGATGCAGCCGGCCGACCCCAGGTGACCGGGCAACAGATCCTGCATGTTGCCGCATGGCGAAATCGCGGGCAAATCGACACGCGCCACCTGCGAACAGCCGGAACAGCCTGAACAGACTTGGGTTCGGCGCGGCGGTTTGTGAGCGGGCGGCGCCTTGCGATACGGGTCTGCGCGCGAGGGCGTCGTCGACCGCTGGCCGCACTATTGCGAAGCGATACCGTATTTGCGGCGGAACTTGTCCACGCGACCACCGGTATCGAGAATTTTCTGCTTGCCGGTATAGAAAGGATGGCAGGCCGAGCATACTTCGACCTGCAGGTCGCGACCCAGTGTGGAACGGGTCGTGAACGCGTTACCGCAGGCACAGGCTACGTTCACCTCAGCATAGGCGGGGTGGATCTCGGCTTTCATGTGCGCATCTCCGGCGGTCTCGGTCGTTGTCCGCGGCCTGCAATTCGGGTGACCGCAAACTGATGACCGGGCGAAAAGGTCGCGTAGCATATAGCGAAGCGCCGAGCCCCGCAAGGCCGGTCCGGAAGCGCCGGCTACGCCGCAGCGGCAGGCTGTCGCGAATCGATCTTTTATCCACAAAAGCTGTGGATAACTCTGTGGAAGAAAATTGAGTGAATGGGCTAAGTCGGGATTTTTAAAGCCCTGTTGTTAGAATGTCTATTTTATATCCAAAATTTTAATTTCTGTAATTTCAAGTTGTTACGAGGATATTCGGAGGGCGTAGCTGAATTGCGACGCTTAATGAGCGGCAATTGCAGGCTTAGCTTCGTCTTGTGAATAAAATGCAGGCTCTGGCGGCCCGCTGTCGCTGCGTGGCGGCGGTCAAGCCTGCGGCAGACGCTGTTCGCGGCCCGCGGGTTCAGGCAGGAAAAGAGCCTGCAGGTCGTTCTGGAAGCGCCGCCCGCGGTCGCTTGGTCGCCAGCGCCCGCCGACCGGCGCCTGCACCAGTCCGAGCTCCAGCGCGTGGCCCAGTGTGCCGCGCACCCGTTCGAACGGCAGGCCGGTGCGTTGCCGGAAATCGTTTTCAGCGAACCCGTTGTTCAGTCGCATGGCATTCAGCATGAACTCGAAGGCCAGGTCTTCGACAGTAACGCGGCGCAGATCCTGTTCGGCAAATCCTGTGGCGGAGGCCTGCATATAGGACGACGGATGGGCGGGCTTGCGGTAACGCCAGACGCTGCCGTCTGCCTGCGTGAATTTGCCGTGTGCCCCGGCACCGATCGCCAGGTAGTCGCCAAACTGCCAATAGTTGAGATTGTGCCGGCAGCGATACCCGGGTAGCGCAAAGGCGGACGTTTCATACTGCTCGTAGCCCGCGTCCGCCAGTAGTTGATAGCCCTGTGTCTCGATGCCGGCGCAGGCATCCTCGTCGGGCAGGTCGCGCGGGGGCCGAGCATGGAAAACCGTGTTGGGTTCCAGTGTGAGCTGGTACCAGGAGATATGTGCCGGCGCGAGACGAATTGCCGCACGCACATCGGCAAGCGCCATATCCAGCGTCTGGGCGGGCAGCCCATACATCAGGTCCAGATTGATGCTGTCGAATCCGGCCCGCGTTGCATCGTCGAACGCACTGAAAATATCGGCGGCACTGTGGATGCGCCCGAGTCGCTTGAGCGATCCGTCGTCGAAACTCTGTGCACCGAGCGACAGACGAGTCACGCCTGCCTGTCGATAATCCACGAGTCGACCGCGCTCCAGCGTACCCGGATTGGCCTCCATCGTTACTTCCGTACCGCTGTTACAGTGGAACGACTCGCGCAGGGCCATTAACAATTCGCCTATCTCTGCTGCGCTGAACAGGCTTGGTGTGCCACCGCCGAGAAATATGCTATCGACAGGCCGGTTGGCGCCGCGGTTCGATTCGGTCCGTATGTCGTCGAGCAAGGCGGCGATATAGCGAGCCTTCGGCGCCGCAGTGCCTGCGGTATGGGAATTGAAATCGCAATACGGACACTTTTGCACGCACCACGGGAGGTGCAGGTAGATCGACAACGGCGGCAGCTCAACAGTCACCGAAGAATTACTGCGGGAATCCGGCAAGCTTGCCGATCAGTTGGGCGAGTTTGCGCATTGCCTGTCCACGATGACTGACGAGATTTTTCTCGAACAAGGTCAGTTCTGCAGCGGACCGCTCGCTCTCTGGATCGAAGAAAACCGGATCGTAGCCAAATCCGTGCTGACCGCGTCGCTCCGTCAGGATACGTCCGCGCCATTCGCCGTGCGCGATCAAGGGTGCACTGTTCGGGGCCGAGGGTAAGGTCGAGGGTAAGAAGACGGCTACGCAGTGGAAGCTGGCAGCGCGATTCGCCTGGCCCTTGAGTTCGCTGAGAAGCTTGTCAATGTTTTGTTTGTCGTCCGCATGCGGGCCGGCGTAGCGAGCGGAGCGAACGCCCGGCCGGCCGTCGAGTGCCGCGACTGCGAGACCGGAGTCGTCGGCAATTGCGGGTATGCCGGTGGCAGCGGCTACGCAACGCGCCTTGATCAATGCGTTTTCGAGGAAAGTCTCGCCGCTTTCCTCGGGCGGCGTGATGTCCCAATGAGATTGCGGCAACACTTCAATACCGAGTCCCGACAACAGGCTGCCAATTTCCTCGAGCTTGCCGCGGTTGCTGCTGGCAACGACTACCCGGCGGAGCTGTGGCAGCCTGTCGGACCCGGGCTCCTCTGCTGCGGCGGATGGGAATCGGTCCATCAGGCGGACGATACGGACGCTCGCCCGGCAAGCGCCAGCGCATCGTTCTGGGCCGCAACGATGACCTGCATGCCGGTCGACGCCAGGTCCAGCAGCGCGTCGAGTTCGTTGCGCGTAAACGCGTGGCCCTCGGCCGTGCCCTGCACCTCGATGAATCGTCCGGCTTCGTTCATGACGACGTTCATGTCGGTTTCGGCTTCGGAATCTTCGTCATAGTCGAGGTCCAGGACCGGCACTCCCTTGTAGACGCCGACCGATACAGCGGCGATGTGACCGTGTACCGGCTCCACCTTTAATTGTCGTGCTGCGCGCAACCGTTCGACGGCAATCCGCAGGGCCACGTAGGCGCCGCTGATAGCGGCGGTGCGTGTGCCGCCATCTGCCTGAATGACGTCACAATCCAGGGTAATGGTACGTTCGCCGAGTGCCTTGAGGTTCGTGGCCGCGCGCAGCGATCGCCCGATGAGACGCTGGATTTCCATAGTCCGGCCACCCTGGTGGCCGCGCACGGCTTCGCGCCCGCTGCGCGTATGGGTCGCACGCGGCAACATGCCGTATTCCCCGGTCACCCATCCACCGCCACTGCCACGCAACCAGGGCGGAACCCGGTTCTCGACGCTGGCAGTACACAAGACGCGGGTGTCGCCGAATTCGGCAAGAACGCTGCCTTCGGCATGCCGGGTAAAGTCAGTGATAAATCGAACCGGCCTCATCTGCTCCGGCGCGCGTCCGCTCGGTCGCATGCAAGCCTCCTGTTTTGATTTCGCCGCTATTGTGGTCCCGGACAGCCCGGATGTCGAAACTACCGGCGCCCGGCTACTCGCCGATCCAGCGCAGAACGGAAGCCGAGGTGTTATCGCTGTGCGGTGCGTTGGCGGTCATTGCCTGGGTACTGATGACCCTGAGATTTTCGGCCATGCTTTCGCCCGGGCGCGTGATTATTTGCGCGATATCCTTGTCGCTGATTCCGGACCACAGGCCATCGGTGCAGACCAGAAGCACATCGCCGGGTTGCAACGGCTTCTTGCCGGTGATGGTCATATCCGGCACCGGTATGTCGCCGCCGATGCAGCATTCGACGAAGTTTCGCATCGGATGATCGAATGCTTCCTCTTCCGTGATCGCGCCTTCCCGGATCAGCACTTCGACATGGCTGTGATCGCGCGACCTGCCGACAACCTGACCGTCGCGAAGCTGGTAGATGCGGCTGTCACCAACATGACCCCAGTAGCAACCGTTCTCCTGGATGAGACAAACGGCACAGGTAGCGCGGGGACGAAAATCCACAGCGAGCCCGGCGCCGATACCGACGACCGCATCGTGCGTTCTCGCTAAAGTGGTATAGAGAAAGCCCTGCGGATCGAATACAGGCAAACGGGCGGCGTGGAACATGTCCTGCACCACTTTGATGCCGATCTCGGCCGCTCGTGCGCCGTCGGAGTGCCCACCCATGCCGTCGAATACCACCAGCATGGCTGCATCTTCGGCAACGACGACCGCTGCGCGATCCTGATTGTCCTGTCGATCTCCGACTGCGGAGACTTTGGCGTATTCAATCTGCATTTTCGGGTTAGCCGGACCGGGTCTGTTTTTAATTAGAGAGTTTATGCCTACCCTGGCCTGCCCGATGGCCACGCTGGCGACACTTCGGGTTAGAATACTTGCGGTTCAAGCCACGATAAATATCGCCCAAGTATGGATGCGGAGCGCGATGTTGTCTGTGAACGATGCAGCAAAAAGCACAAGCAAAAAGCACAACTGATTCACGTGCCACATTCCCCAGCTTCCGGACCGGTTCATGTTACATAGTATGACAGGCTTTGCGCGTCACACCGCCGAATCGCCACTGGGCGAGCTGACCTGCGAGATCCGCGCCGTTAACCATCGCTATCTCGATCTGCAGATTCGCCTGCCGGAGGAACTGCGTCCCGGCGAGAACGACCTGCGCCAGGTAATCGGCACGGCCGTAAAGCGCGGGAAAGTGGACTGTTCCATTGTCGTGCGGCGCGGCGCCGGTGTGGTCAGACCGCTGCAGATCAACCGGCCGCTGGTGCAACAGATCGCTGCCGGCACACGGGAAATCAGCGCTTTACTACCGGATGCAAGTGCACCGAGTCCGTTGGATGTGTTGCGCTGGCCCGGTGTCATCGAGGAACCCGTGATCGACTCGGAGCCGCTTTTCGAGGAGGCGCGGGACACACTCGGTAAAGCACTGCAGGCATTCCTCGCAATGCGGGTAAGTGAGGGTGAGCGCCTTGCCGACCTTATCGAAATGCGCTGCCGCGAAATTCTCACGATTGCCGCGGCCGTCCGCGCCCGTATGCCGGAAATACTCGAAGCGGTGCGTGCGCGGCAGAAAGAGCGGCTCGACAAACTCGCTGTCGAAGCGGACCCCGCACGACTCGAGGTCGAACTGGCACTTGTGGCACAAAAGCTCGATGTCGAAGAAGAACTGGACCGGCTGGAAAGTCATGTCAGCGAGATACGTCGCGCCATCGACAGCGACGAGCCAGTCGGTCGGCGGCTGGATTTCCTGATGCAGGAACTGAATCGCGAGGCGAACACGCTTGGCTCCAAATCCGCCGATTCTGAAACGACTCGCGCATCGGTCGACCTCAAGGTTCTGATCGAGCAGATGCGCGAACAAATTCAGAATGTCGAGTAGCCGCGGGTAGCGGCACAGAACGCCATGTTCGGTCCAGACAAGTCTTCGGCAAAATTGTTTGTATTGGCTGCGCCCTCCGGCGCCGGCAAGACGACACTGGTCCGGGAGTTGATGAAGCGCAGACCGGAGCTGCAATTCTCCATTTCCTACACGACACGCAAGAAGCGGATCACCGAGGAAGACGGACGCGACTACTACTTTGTTGCTCCGGAGAAGTTTCTCGAACTGCAGCGCGCTGGCGAGCTCCTCGAATCGGCGCTCGTTTTCGACAACCACTACGGGACGGGCCGCCGGCAGGTGGAGGAACATCTGGCCGCGGGCCGGCACGTCATTCTTGAGATTGACTGGCAAGGCGCACGGCAGGTGCGCGTAGCGACTCCGGATTGTATCTCCGTGTTCATCCTGCCGCCGTCCCGTGCCGATCTCGAACAGCGCTTGCGCAACCGGTGTACCGACAGCGAGGCCGTTATCGAACGCAGGCTCAGGGACGCGCTGTCGGACATGTCCCACTGGCGCGAATTCGACTACGTCATTGTCAACGATGACCTGCAGCAAGCCGTGTCCGAACTCGAGGCGGTGATCGACGGCGAAGCACGTGACAGCCGGGTGGACGCGCCGGCGCTGGCTGAGCGCATCCGCAGCGTTCTGGGGTCCGGCGCTACGGACACCGGCGAGACTTTGCACAAGTAGTTATGCAGGTGCTGTAGGAGCCCGCATCGCGGGCGATCCGGCGATGATCGCCCGCGATGCGGGCTCCTACAGTTGCATGATCGAGCTTGTGCAGAGCTATCCTGAAGCAGCCTGACTTCCCACCCATGGCGCACTTAAAGTACACTGGCCGGTCTGTCATTGTTACCCGGCCCCCTGTTCAGCCTGCTTGCGCATTGCCGCGCTGCTGCCGGGGCCGCCAACGGAGTACGTTATAAATGGCCAGAATTACGGTCGAAGATTGTCTGGACAATATCGAGAATATTTTTGAAATGGTGCTGGTCGCGTCCAAGCGCGCCAGGCGGGTCGCACATGGCGCCGAACCACTCGTCGACATGCAGAACGACAAGCCCACCGTGATTGCATTGCGTGAAATTGCTGCCGGTCATGTATCGGCGGCAATTCTGGATGAAGTTGATCAACCGGTTACGGACGAGTTCCTGCAGCCGGAAGCCGCGGAAGAAATGATCCCGATGCGCGGAATCTCCATCGGCGACTGATGACCCAGGTGGCCCGGGTGGAAAGCGTGCCTCAGTCCCGATAACGCATCGACTCGTCGCAGCGGCTCACCCGGTACTCGGGTACGAACAGGGCTGTTGACCATGGACTACGCTGCGACAATTCTTTCCAGGCTGCCCGGCGCATCCATGCGCCGAGACCACGGCTTCCGTCGCCTGATCGAAACCCTGCACGCCTATCTGCCACCTGAGCAGATCGAGCCCGTCATGCAGGCGTACCAGTTCGGCGCCAGTGTCCATGAAGGGCAAAAGCGGCTGAGCGGCGAACCGTACATCTCGCATCCAATTGCGGTGGCGCAGATTCTCGCCGACATGCACATGGATGCCCAGGCTATTACCGCTGCCATCCTGCACGACGTCATCGAGGATACGGGCACGCCCGTGGCGGAACTCAAGGACCAGTTCGGCGCGGAGGTCGCGACGCTGGTCGACGGCGTCAGCAAACTCGACCAGATGCATTTCCATAGTCGGGCGGAAGCGCAGGCACAGAGCTTCCGCAAGATGCTGCTGGCAATGATCGAGGACATTCGCGTGATCCTCGTCAAACTGGCCGATCGCCTGCACAACATGCGCACGCTGGACGCAATGCCGCGGGACAAGCAGCGGAGAATCGCCAGGGAAACGCTCGAGATCTATGCGCCAATCGCCAACCGGCTCGGCATCAATCATCTCAAGGTCGACCTGGAGGATCTCGGTTTCCGGCATCTCTATCCGTTTCGCTATCGAGTGCTCGAAAAGGCCTTGCGGCGCAGCAAAGGCAGCCAGCGCCAGATGGTTCGCAAAATCTCGGAACGTATTCGCAAGGCCATGAAGAGCGAAGGCATCGAAGGCGAGGTCATCGGCCGCGAGAAGCATCTGTACAGTGTGTACAAGAAGATGTCGGAGAAGAAACGGCAACTTTCGGACGTCGTCGACGTTTACGGTTTCCGCATCGTGGTGGACAACGTTAATACCTGCTACCAGATGCTGGGAATCGTGCACGGACTTTACAAACCGATGCCCGGGCGCTTCAAGGACTATGTGGCGATTCCGCGCGTCAACGGCTACCAGTCGCTGCATACGACTCTGTTCGGGCCCAAGGGCCAGCCCCTCGAGGTGCAGATTCGAACCGCCGAAATGAACAAGGTCGCCGAGTCCGGGGTTGCCGCGCACTGGCAGTACAAGGCTGAAGACAAGCGCTCCGTTGCGCCGCAGCGACGCGCCCGGGAGTGGCTTGCCAACCTCGTCGAGATACAGGAATCGGGCAGCTCGGAGGAATTCCTCGAGAGCGTCAAAGTCGATCTGTTTCCGGACAAGATTTACGTTTTTACACCGAAAGGCGACATCATGCCGCTGCCGAAAGGTGCAACCACCGTCGATTTCGCCTACGCGGTGCACACCGACGTCGGCAATCGCTGCGTAGCGGCGAAAGTGGAGCGCAATCTCGTACCGCTGCGCACGCAACTGCAGAACAGCCAGACAGTTGAAATCGTCACGGCCCGTGGCGCGACACCCAATCCGAACTGGCTGTCATTTGTCACCACGGCGAAAGCGCGCTCAGCCATTCGCCACCACATGAAGAAACTGCGCAGCAGCGAGTCCATCGATCTCGGCAAGCGCCTGCTCGACCGCTCGCTGAAAGACCTCGGGTCGTCATTGCGCAAGATCGGCAAGGTACGCCTGCGCGAAGTATTGAACGAACTCGGTCTCGCCGAGCCACCGGATCTCTTCGAACAGATCGGTCTCGGCGAGCGACTGGCGCCACTGACCGCGCGCCTGCTGCTCGGTGGCGGCGGCACGCCGGGCACCGGACCGGCGATCGGCGCAAGCCTGGTGATTGCGGGCACGGAGGGTGTCGTCGTCAGTTACGCAAAGTGTTGTCATCCGATCCCCGGCGACGATGTAATGGGCTATCTCAGCTCCGGTCGCGGCATCGTTGTTCACCGCAATGTGTGCGGAAATCTCAGCTCTTTCCGCAAGCAACCGGAAAAGTGGATTAACGTCGGCTGGGAAACGGATATCGACCGCGAGTTCTCGAGCCTTATCCAGGTCGATACGCTCAACAAGACCGGCGTCCTGGCCAACGTCGCGGCAACTATTGCCGACTCGCAATCGAACATCGAGCAGGTGTCTGTCCTCGATCGTCACGATGACTGTTCGGTACTGACGTTCATGCTGCTGGTAAAAGACAGGAATCACCTGGCAACCATCATGCGCAACGTGCGCAAAATGCCGAACGTTATTCGCGTATCGAGAGAATGTGCGTAACAATCAGGCGTAACAAAAGCGTCCAGCCAATAGCGGGAGTTCGACCTTGAGCAAAAAAGCCATTCACACAGACCAGGCCCCCGCAGCCATCGGCACGTATTCGCAAGCGATCCGGAGCGGCCAACTGGTATTCCTTTCCGGGCAGATTCCGCTCGACCCCGCCACCATGGAACTTGTCGAGGGTGATTTCGCGGCGCGGGCACGCCGCGTATTCGACAACCTGCGCGCCGTTGCGCAAGCGGCCGGCGGCGATCTCGACCGCGTCGTCAAAGTCACGGTGTACCTCACCGATCTCGGCAACTTCGCGACCGTCAATTCCGTAATGACCGAATACTTCAGCGAGCCGTACCCGGCCCGCGCGGCCGTCGGGGCCGCCGCGTTGCCGAAGGGCGCGGACGTCGAGGCCGAGGCCATTCTTTCGTTGTAGAGCCGGTGTGCGAATCGCAATCGTCACTGACGACGCTGTCCGGGGTCGGGCCGGCGCTCGCAGCCCGCCTTGAACGCCTCGGCATTCATCGTGTCGAGGACCTGCTGTTCCTCCTGCCGCTACGTTATGAGGACCGGACCCGGCTGGTGCGTCTCGGCGCGCTGACGCCGGGCATGCGCTGCCTCGTCAGCGGCGAGATTCTGCTGGCGGAAACGGTCTATCGCGGTCGGCGCAGCCTGCTGGTGCGCATCGCAGACGGCAGCGGCCAGATCACCCTGCGCTTTTTTTACTTTTCACGGCAGCAACAGGCACAGTTCCGAACCGGAGTTACCGTCAGTTGCTACGGCGATGTACGCACCGGCCGTGCCGGGCTCGAAATCGTCCATCCCGAGTACCGCATCCTGCAACCCGGCCAGAGCCCGGTCAGCGGAAGCGCGCTGACACCGGTCTATCCGACCACGGAAGGCGTGCAGCAGGCGCGCCTGCGCAACCTCGCGACGCAGGCACTCAGCCGCATGCAGTCCTCACCGCCGGTCGAGTTGCTGCCGGAGGAGATTCGCCGCAAGTACGGTATGCCGGCGCTGGCGGATGCGTTGCTGTTCCTGCACCAGCCGCCGCCCGACGCCGATGTCGCGAGCATCGAGTCCGGCAAGCATCCCTGTCGCGTCCGCCTCGCCTTCGAGGAACTGCTGGCGCATTACCTCAGCCTCAGGAACCTGCGACATCGCGCGCAGGTAGAAGTCGCGGTCCCGCTCGCCGCGGGAGACGAACTCGTAAAGCAATTTATCGAGAGCCTGCCGTTTGCGCTGACCGGCGCGCAGCAGCGCGTAATCAGCGAGATCACCGATGACCTCAGGCGACCGCATCCGATGATGCGACTTATCCAGGGCGACGTGGGATCCGGCAAGACCGTCGTGGCCGCCATCGCCTGTCTCAGGGCGGTTGCTTGCGGTGTGCAGGCTGCGTTGATGGCGCCAACCGAACTGCTTGCCGAACAACACTGGCAGAATTTTGCCGAGTGGTTTCGCCCGCTCGACATCGAACCCACGTGGCTGACGGGCAGCTTGCGTGCCGCAAAGAGACGAAACGCACTGCAGGCGATAGCGGACGGTCCCGCCGGCCTGGCGATCGGTACGCATGCGCTTTTCCAGGAGGGCGTCCACTTCGCGAACCTCGCTCTCGTCGTCATCGACGAACAACATCGCTTCGGCGTACACCAGCGCATGGCCTTGCGGCAGAAGGGCATCAGTGACGGTGGCTTTCCACACCAACTCGTCATGACAGCAACGCCGATCCCGCGCACGCTGGCCATGGCCGCTTACGCGGATCTCGATTCGTCGATAATCGATGAGCTACCGCCAGGACGACAGCCGGTGCAGACCGTTGCCCTGCCCGACTCCCGTCGCGGGGAAATTATCGAACGCGTGCGCGCCGCTTGTGAGAGCGGTCAACAAGCTTACTGGGTATGCCCGCTGATCGACGAATCGGAGATTCTCGACTACCAGGCGGCGGAGGCCAGTTTCGACATGTTGCGGGAAACACTACCGACACTGCGCATCGGACTGGTACATGGGCGCATGAAACCGGCCGAAAAGGACCGGGTGATGCGTGCATTCAAAGCGGCCGAGATCCAGGTGCTGGTCGCGACTACGGTAATCGAAGTGGGTGTGGATGTACCCAACGCGAGCCTGATGATCGTCGAGAATTCGGAGCGCATGGGATTATCGCAATTGCACCAGCTACGCGGACGCGTCGGACGCGGTGCCACACAAAGTCACTGCGTCATGTTGTACCGCGCGCCGCTCGGGCAACTCGCGCGCAGCCGGCTTGCGGTACTGCGGGAAACCAACGACGGTTTTGTCGTTGCGCAGCGCGATCTCGAATTGCGTGGCCCGGGCGAATTGCTGGGTACGCGGCAGACCGGTCTGCCGCAGTACCGCATCGCCGATCTGTTGCGGGATGCCGAGCTTATACCGGGCGTGCAGATGGCCGCGGAATCGCTCAGGCGTGACGCACCGCAAAGCGCGGCCGTCATCGTCAGGCGCTGGCTCGGCGACGAGTCGCATTTCAACCGCGTATGAAGCTGCGCGCGACGGATTCGATCTGTTACTTTTAGGGCCCGTTAAGTGCATGGTCCAGGAAACGTGAACCGAACACAGAATTCCGCACGGCCCGGCAGTGGCGTCGCCAGCCAGTTGCGAAACTATGCACAGCTCATGCGCCTGGACAAGCCGGTGGGCATCTGGCTGTTGCTTTGGCCAACGCTCTGGGCCCTGTGGCTCGCCGGGGTCGGGCATCCCGATGGCGGCGTATTCATCGTGTTTGTCGTCGGCGTAATCGTCATGCGCTCGGCGGGCTGCGTGCTGAATGACTTTGCGGATCGCAAGATCGATCCGCAGGTCGACCGTACGCGCGCCCGCCCACTGGCAACCGGCGCCGTCGCGCCGATCGAGGCAATCACTCTTTTCGTGGCATTGTCACTGATTGCCGTCGGCCTGGCCGCGATGCTCAACAGGCCGGCCCAGATTCTGGCCGTCGTGGCCGCCGGCCTGACCATCGTCTACCCGTTTATCAAGCGCTTCATCTCGATACCGCAATTCGTTCTCGGCGCCGCGTTTGGCTGGGCAGTGCCGATGGCCTTTGCGGCGCAGACCGGGCAAACGGCACAGCTCGCGTGGCTGGTATTCGGCACGGCGCTGATCTGGGCCGTCATATACGACACGTTCTACGCAATGGTCGATCGCAAGGACGACCTGCGCGTCGGTGTGAAATCCACTGCTATCCTGTTCGGCGATGCCGATCTCTTCGTTATCGGCGGACTGCAACTCCTCATGCTGCTCGCGTTGCTGCTGATCGGCAGTATGGCGGAGCTGGGCGCGTGGTACTTCTCATCGGTTGCTCTGGCAGCAATGCTGATGGGCTGGCACCAGTGGCTGGCGCGTGACCGGCAGCCCGATGGCTGTTTCAAGGCGTTTCTGCACAACCATTACATCGGTATGGCTGTTTTTCTCGGCATCGCACTCGACTACACGTTCCGACCGGCTGCGGCCGCGGTCAGCACGCTGACATCCTGAGCACCGCCTTTCAGTAATACGTAAGCCAGCTGGCGGCAGGTCTCACCCGTCGTCATCACATCATCGACAATGAGCGGGTGTCGGCAGCGCAGTCTGCCGTCCAGGGAAAATGCCTCGCGCAGGTTCTGCCGGCGCGCCGTGGCATCGAGGCCCGTTTGCGGCCGCGTACTGCGCACACGCCGCGTTGTGCGCACGAGAGGCAGACCGCTTTTTCGCGCCAGCGGCCGGCAGAGTTCCAGCGCCTGGTTAAATCCGCGAGTGGCATGTCGCCAGTGATGCAGCGGCACCGGTACAAGTGCATCGGCATGCTGGAAATGTCTGTCGAGCTCGACCATCATGAGAGACGCGAACGCGGGCGCGTAATACAGGCGGCCGTTGAACTTGAGGGCTTTCAGCGCCGAGTCGACCGGAAAGTCGTAGAGCAGGGCGGCACGTACCTGGCGAAACGGCGACGGGTGTGCGATGCAATCCGCGCAGCCACTTGTTGGCGGCACAGCAATGGTCACAGGCTGACCACAGCGCTCGCAGGCAAACGGAATGCGCGGCAAATCGCCCTGGCAGGCACTACAAAAGTATCGTCCGACGGTTGCAGCTCCGCACAGAACGCAACGATCAGGGTAAAGCACGCGGCCGGGGTTTTGCATGAGCCTGCTGCCGCGCTGTATGAAAGTGTCGCCCGCAGATCTCAGTTGCGCCGCCGAGGCACGGATGATTTTTCCGATGATGGCTTTTCCGGTCACAAGTGCGAGTCTGCGGCAACACCGGCCTTGCCTCGAACTGCGAAACAGGGCAAAACATCGCGAATGAGGAGCGGCAGAAATCGATGACGACGGGGTCGGGCAAACCGGGACATTTCAGCCGCAGAGATGTTCGCCGGCGCTTCGATCGTACGGCGCGCACGTTCGATACCGCCGATTTCGTCCATCGGCGGGCCGCCGACGGGTTGCTCGAGCGTATGTTGCCGATGCAGATTGAGGTAAAACGTGTACTCGATGCCGGCGCCGCCCATGGCCACGCGAGCCGTGTGCTGCGGCGACGGTTTCGCGGCAGCCATGTCACCAGTCTCGACCTTTCTTTCGGTATGTTGCAGGCAGCAAGACGCGCTCGCTCGCGTTTTGCCAGGATTTCAGAACTGCAGGCAGATGCAATGGCGCTGCCAATTCGCAGTGACAGCATCGATCTTGTGTTTGCCAACCTGTTGCTGCCATGGATCGACGATCCCGGCAGTTTTCTTGCGGGCGTCGCGCGGGTCTTGCGCAAGGACGGGCTTTTCGTGTTCTCGGCATTGGGTCCCGACAGCCTTGCAGAACTGCGCGATGCCTGGCGGACGATCGACGATGCAGAGCACGTTCACCCGTTCATGGACATGCACAACGTAGGCGACGCACTGATGCAGGCTGGATTGCGCGAGCCGGTGGTGGACGTAGAGCACCTGACGGTGACCTACGGCAGTGTGCAATCGCTGTTCTCGGACCTGACCGACGCGGGGGCGCGTAACTGCCTGCGGGGGCGTGCGCGTGGACTGACCGGCAGAGGCCGCTTCGAGGCCGTGCAGAAGTCGCTGGAAGCGCGCTTCGACAATGGCCAGCTTGCCGTATCGCTGGAACTGGTGTTCGGTCATGCCTGGGGCGGTGGCCCGCCCGGACCGCCAGGGGAATTCCTGTTGGCACCGGAAAGCATTGGCCGCAGGCCGCCTTAGACTCAATGGCGCTTGGTTAGCGCCTATCGCCCGTAATACGGGCTCCTACAGCCCACGATTTGTACTGATCACGCGCTGTAGGAGCCCGTCCTACGGGCGATTCGTCTGAACCAGGCGCCATTTGCCTTAGACTCGTTCTAACGCGTTTCACTTCTAGAATAAGTTGTTGTTATAGAAGCAGTTTACGGTGTGGAATCGTTGCGGATCGTTTGCATGAAGGGGGGCGTTTCAGTACACTTCGCTGGCTTTTGACCGGCGTACCCGATCGATTCCTGATCAATCCAGGTGACGTGCATTCTGCGGGGGTGAAATTACTCGCCAGGTAAGACGATGGGCGCAGCGTGTGGCGGTTACCAGCGAGCCGATTTGACACCCCGCGGATGACTCCGGAACGCGTCGGTTCCGGCCGGCGCCTGGAGTCACTACACCGGTCCCGTCAATGGTATGTTTTCCTGGTAGGAACTCCTGAATAAGTCGGACTGAACGAGAGTAACTGCGGGTGCTGGCACGCCGCTGGGTGAAATGTTGATGATTCGAAGACTGTCTGTATACGCAGCCGGCATGTTCGGCGCGAGTGCGGCCTCTGCGGACTGGGCGCTGAATATGCCGAAGGGCGTTACGGAACTCAGCGTCGAAACCTACCACCTGCACATGCAGGTTTTTTGGTGGTGCGTTGCCATCGCAATCGTGGTGTTCGGCGCCATGATTTTCTCGCTGGTCAAGCATCGCAAATCCCGCGGTGTAACTGCGGCTCAGTTTTCGCACAGCATGACGGCCGAAGTCACCTGGACGATCATTCCAATAATCATCCTGTTGCTGATGGCGGTGCCGGCGGCGGAAACACTGATCAAGATCGAAGACAGTCGAAATCCCGACCTGACTGTTGTCGTTACCGGCTACCAGTGGAAATGGCACTACGCCTACCAGGGTGAGGACGTCGCTTTCTACAGCAATCTTTCGCGCAGCAGCAACGAGGCCCGGCGCAGGAATTCAGGCATCGACCCGAGAACGGTCGACCATTACCTTCGCGACGTCGACCGGCCGATGGTCGTACCGCGCGGCGCCAAGGTACGGATACTTCTGACATCGAATGACGTCGTGCATTCGTGGTGGGTGCCCGACCTTGCCATTAAAAAAGATGCTATTCCCGGCTTCATGAACGAGACCTGGTTTCGCGCCGAGGAACTGGGCAGCTATCGCGGCCAGTGCGCGGAACTGTGCGGCATGGACCATGGCTATATGCCGGTCGTCGTCGAGGTTGTCGAACCCGATGCCTTCACAACCTGGATCGAATCAGAAAAGGACGCGGCTGGCAGTATTGCAGCCGCCGGAGATTGACGCATGACATCCGCTGTCGCAGACGCGCACGAGCACGAGCACCACGGTCCCGCCAAGGGATTCCAGCGCTGGCTGTTCACAACCAATCACAAGGACATCGGTTCGATGTACCTCGTGTTCAGCCTGGTCATGTTTTTCGTCGGCGGCACCATGGCGTTGATCATCCGTTCCGAATTGATGGTGCCGGGCTTGCAATTCGTCAATCCCGGCTTCTTCAACCAGATGACAACGATGCACGCGTTGATCATGATTTTCGGCGCGGTGATGCCGGCTTTTGTCGGTCTCGCCAACTGGATGATTCCGATGATGATCGGTGCGCCGGACATGGCCCTGCCGCGCATGAATAACTGGTCGTTCTGGATTCTGCCCGTAGCCTTCAGCATGCTCCTGGCCACATTGTTCCTGCCGGGCGGCGCCCCCGCCGGTGGCTGGACCATGTACCCGCCGCTGGTATTGCAGACGGGCGACGCATTTCCGTTCCTGATTTTCTCGATTCACCTGATGGGCCTGTCGTCGATCATGGGCGCCATCAACATCATTGTGACGATCATCAACATGCGCGCGCCGGATATGTCGCTGCTCAAGATGCCGATGTTCGTATGGACCTGGCTGATCACGGCCTATCTGCTCATTGCGGTCATGCCGGTACTTGCCGGCGCTGTCACCATGCTGCTGACTGACCAGTTCTTCGGTACCAGCTTTTTCCTCGCAGCGGGCGGCGGCGACCCGGTGATGTTCCAGCACATCTTCTGGTTCTTCGGCCACCCCGAGGTCTACATCATGATCCTGCCGGCGTTCGGCATCGTCTCCGAGATCATTCCGACTTTCGCCCGCAAACCGCTCTTCGGACACGACTCGATGGTGTACGCGGCGTCCAGTATCGCCTTCCTGTCGTTCATCGTCTGGGCTCACCACATGTTTACAGTTGGCATGCCCCTGACCGGCCAACTTTTTTTCATGTTTGCCACAATGCTGATCGCCGTGCCAACCGGCGTAAAAGTCTTCAACTGGACGGCGACGATGTGGAAGGGCGCCATGACCTTCGAGACGCCGATGCTGTTTTCGCTGGCGTTCCTGTTCCTGTTCACGATCGGCGGCTTCTCCGGCCTTATGCTGGCTATCGTGCCGGCAGATATCCAGTACCACGACTCGTACTTCGTGGTGGCGCACTTCCATTACGTGCTGGTGCCGGGCGCCATATTCGGCATCATGGCCGGCGTTTACTACTGGTTGCCCAAATGGACCGGGCACATGTACGACGAAAAGCTCGGCCAGATTCACTTCTGGCTGACCGCCATCTTCGTCAATGTGCTGTTTTTCCCGATGCACTTCCTGGGCCTGGCCGGAATGCCACGACGCATACCGGATTACTCCACGCAGTTCGCGGACTTCAATATGATTGCCAGCATCGGCGCATTCGGCTTCGGAATTTCGCAGCTGTTGTTCCTTTATATAGTCATCAAATGCATTCGCCGCGAGGGTGCTCGCGCGACCAGCGCGGTGTGGGACAATCCCAAAGGCCTCGAATGGACGGTACCGTCGCCCGCTCCGTATCACACCTTTGACCAGCCTCCGAGGGTGCCGCAGGGAGAGACGTTCTCGTGATGCAGAACGAGGTCAATGACCGCAGGAGGATTCGCAACACCACGCTGGTACTTGCCGCCGTAGCACTGGCGTTCTACCTGGGTTTCATCTTGCTGGGCGCCGTTCGAGCCTAGGTTGCAATGAAAAACGAAAAACAAGGTGACAACAGCACGAATCGGGCCCCGTTGGAGCCCGGCTTGCGGGCGAATGCGGCAAAGACAAAGTCTTTCCCCTTCGCGCGCAGGGCGAGCGCCAACATCAGCTCAGCTGCCTTGACCGGACGTTTGCTGCTGCTTGCCGTTGGCATGTTTGGCTTCGGCTTTCTGCTGGTACCGTTGTACGACGCATTCTGTGAGGTGACCGGTTTCGGTGGCCGCACCAACGAGACGCCGGCAACAGTGGAAGCCAGCGCGGATGCGAACCGCACTATCAAACTCGAGTTCGTCACCACGGTAAACGAGTACGCGCCCTGGCAGTTTCGCTCTGAGGTTCCGGGCATGTCGGTGCATCCGGGCGGGATTTACGACGCCACGTTTGTCGCGACCAATCTCTCCGATCGCCAGACGATTGGCCAGGCCGTACCCAGCGTTGCACCGCAGGAAGCGGCGAAGCATTTCAAGAAACTCGATTGCTTCTGTTTTACTACGCAGGAGTTTGCCGCAGGGGAATCACGCGAGTTGCCGGTTCGGTTTATTATCGATTCCAGCCTTCCCGAGCATGTGGACACGATAACCCTTTCATACACCTTTTTCGATACGGCACGCCTGTCGCGGAATAGCGCAGGAATGCCGCGTAACGACCTTCCGGCCGACTAAGCCGCAGCCCCCCGGACATCATCATGGCGCACGCTGAAAATCAATATTACGTCCCGCACGGCAGTCACTGGCCGATCGTTGGCTCTGTCGGACTACTGCTGCTGATGGTGGGCGTATCGTCCTGGCTGAATGGCGCGGAGGCCGGTTTCTGGGTCATGCTGGCGGGTGCTGCAATCGTTATTTACATGCTCACCGGCTGGTTCGGCAACGTCATCGCGGAGAGTCGTGCCGGCAAGTACAACGCGCAGGTGGACGTCTCGTTCCGCATGGGCATGTTCTGGTTTATTTTCTCCGAGGTGATGTTCTTCGCAGCGTTCTTCGGAGCGCTCTTTTATGCACGCAACATGGCGATTCCATGGCTGGGAGGCGATAGCAACAATTTCTTCACCAACCTGTTGCTATGGAGCGGTTTCGAGAACACCTGGCCGACCAACGGCCCGGCGAACGTCGGCGGTGACTACCAGGTCATGGGGCCGTTCGGTTTGCCGCTGATCAACACCGCTATCCTGCTGACCAGCAGCGTAACGATTACCATTGCACATCATGCGTTACAGCACAATCGGCGCCTGCTGCTGAACGTGTTCCTCGCCGCGACGTTCCTCCTGGGTTACTTCTTCGTCTACATGCAGGCGGTCGAGTACGTGCATGCGTACCAGGATTTGAATCTGAAACTCACATCGGGGATATACGGATCAACCTTTTATATGTTGACCGGCTTCCACGGCATGCACGTCACAATCGGCGCAATCATGCTGACCGTTATCTGGTTTCGCACGATGAAAGGTCATTTTACCCCGCAGAATCATTTCGGTTTCGAGGGCGTAGCCTGGTACTGGCATTTCGTGGACGTTGTATGGCTGGCGCTTTACGTGTTCGTTTACTGGATGTAACTGCGTACCGGAGGACGGGAAATCAGTTGCTCGGCGCTAGCCAGCCGAACTGATACGACAGCACCAGGAAGAGAATCAACAGGACGGACAATGCCACGCGGATTTTCAGCGCATTGAGCATACGCGGCGATCCCGGTCGATCCCTGGCAAGAAAGAAAAGCGCCGATCCGAGACTTGCAATGACCGCAGCAAGCAGGACCAGCACAACAAATTTCATTAATTAATTCCTGGCTCGGTGTTTGCAGGCGTGAAGTATATCGTGAACAGTTTCGACCCTCGCTGGAAATCTCTTTCTTCGCTGTTGCCACCCCTGGCAGGGTTGGTGTTGCTGGGCCTGTTCGTCACGCTCGGTATGTGGCAGCTCGATCGAGCCGCGGAAAAACGCGGCATCAGCGACTCTTTCACTGCCGGCGGCGACTACGTTGAACTCTCGGCGGACGCGTCCTACGGACTCTATCAGCCTTTGCGAGTATCCGGACGTTACCTGGCCGAGCGACAGTTTCTGCTCGACAATATCGTGCAGGAAAGTCGCCTTGGTTATTACGTGATCACCCCGTTCGAATATGCTGCCGACAAGCCGCTGCTCCTCGTCAATCGCGGCTGGATTGCCCGGGAGCCTGAGCAGGGCAGCTTGCCCGACATCGGTCTCGGCGACGACGATGAACAGGTCGTGCGCGGCCGGGTCGGTGGCCTGCCGCGAGTCGGTATCCGCCCGGGGCCGCCCTTTGACAACACGTCCTCGTGGCCACTGCTGGCAGTCTGGCCCACACTCGATGACCTGTCGTCTGCGCTGCAACGTGAAGTATTGCCGTTCGTCTTGCTCGCCGACCCCGAGGCGGACACCGCGTTCGTTCGCCGCTGGGAGCCGCAACAGATCGGGCCGATGCGCCATATCGGTTACGCCTTCCAGTGGTTCGCACTCGCTCTGACGGTCGTCGTTGTTGCGTTCGTCCTGTATCGCCGCAAGAGCAAGCCGCGTGAGTGAGCGCCCGGGAAAAGGCTGGCAACAGTTAGCACTGGTCGCGTCGGTTTTCGTCGTGCCGCTCGTTTTTGCGATCTTCCTGTACTACGGTGGAACGGCGTTGCAACCCGACGCACGCAGCAATCACGGCGCGCTGCTCGAACCGATCGTCAGCATCGACGTGTGGGTGAGCAATGACGAATTTCGCGACGGGGTTAACGATCGTTGGGCTTTGCTCTATGCGAACGAGCAAGTCTGCGCAGAAGTCTGTCGCGATGCCCTCTATACACTGCGCCAGGCCCGCCTCATGCTGGGCAACGACATGAGTCGGCTGGTCCGTGTCTTCTTGCACGGCGATTCACCCCCGGATACAGTGTTCATCGAGCAACAGCATCCGGGGCTCATCGCGGTGCAGGACCGGGAGCTCGGCCGGTTTCTGGCAACGCGGCGGCCGTCGCAGCTTGCGCCCGGCGGCTACTTTCTTGTCGATCCTCTGGGTAACCTGGTGATGTATTTTCCAGCCGACACTGTGCCCGGCCGCATGGTAGACGACATCGAGCACCTTCTGGAGCTTTCCCGCATCGGCTGAACGAGCGGTAGCATTCGAACATGGATACACAAACAGGAAGCCTGCGGCAGACTGCCGACTGGCGTGACTATTACGAGCTGACGAAGCCGCGTGTCGTCCTGTTGATCGTCTTTACAGCCATCGTCGGCATGTTTCTCGCTGTCCCCGGCTGGCCGGGTACAGCGGCCCTGGTTTTCGGTACCCTGGGCATCGGTCTCGCCGCCTCGTCAGCCGCGGTCGTCAATCACGTTCTCGATGCGCGCATCGATCGGCAGATGACACGCACACGCGGCCGCCCACTGCCACAGGGCAAGCTCACCGAAGGACGCGCCCTGGCATTTGCGCTGCTGCTTTGCGTGGTGTCGATGCTGGTGCTGTGGTTTCTGGTCAATCCGCTTACTGCAGCGCTGACGTTCCTGTCGCTGATCGGTTATGCCGTGGTGTACACGGTCTATCTAAAGCGAGCCACGCCGCAGAACATCGTTATCGGCGGCGCCGCGGGTGCCGCACCACCGGTGCTTGGCTGGGTCGCTGTAACGGGTGACGTGCATGCCAATGCACTGCTTCTGTTCCTGATCATTTTTGTCTGGACACCACCGCATTTCTGGGCGTTGGCCATCGCGCGCCGCGCAGACTATGAGAAAGTCGGCATACCGATGTTGCCGGTGACTCACGGCGATGAGTTCACCCGGCAGTTCATTCTTCTCTACACGGTGCTACTGTTGCTGGTAACCGTGCTGCCATACCTGTCCGGGTTAAGCGGGCTCATTTACCTGCTTACAGCGCTTGCACTAGGCGTTCGTTTTCTTTATCTGGTAGTCCGCATGAAGCTGGATGACCGCAGCGACCTGCCCATGCGCGTGTTTCGTTATTCGATCAACTATTTGATGATCCTTTTCGCGGCCTTGCTGATCGATCACTATTTCCTGATACGTTTTGGCCTGTAACCGTCCATTCTCAGGGAAGAATCGCTGATGGACGTCACACCGATACTCGAATCGCTGAACGACGCCCAGCGCGAGGCCGTAACCGCCGAGCCGGTTCCGCTGCTGGTCATAGCCGGCGCCGGCAGCGGCAAGACCCGGGTACTTACTCACCGTGCCGCGTGGCTGATCGACGTACTCGGATTCTCGCCGCAGAGCTTGCTTGCCGTGACCTTCACCAACAAGGCGGCCGCCGAAATGCGCGGCCGTATCGAATCGCTGTTGCACATGCCGGTCAATCACCTGTGGATAGGCACATTTCACGGGCTTGCTCATCGCCTGTTGCGTCGACACTGGGCAGAAGCGAAACTGCCACAAAACTTCCAGATCATCGATTCAGACGATCAGCTGCGACTGATCAAACGACTGCTGCGAAGCCTCGAACTGGACGACAGTCGCTGGGTACCGAGGGAAATCCAGTACTTCATAAACGCACAAAAGGACGAGGGTCTAAGGCCGCAGCACCTTGCCGACGAAAAGGACCCGCATCGTCGCCAGCTCGTGTCGCTGTACCAGAGTTACCAGGACATCTGCGATCGTGGCGGACTCGTGGATTTTGCCGAACTGTTGCTTCGTGCGCACGAGTTGTGGCGGGATAACGCGGAGTTACTGGCGCACTATCAGCAACGTTTCCAACACCTGCTCGTCGATGAGTTCCAGGACACAAATGCGATTCAATATGCGTGGCTTCGCCTCGTCGCGGGCAAAAGCGGCATTCCATTTGTCGTCGGCGACGACGACCAGTCGATTTATCGCTGGCGCGGGGCACGCGTCGAGCACATATTCCGCTTCCAGAAGGATTTTCCGGGCGCCAAAGTCATCAAGCTGGAACAGAACTATCGATCCAGCGCGACGATTCTGAAAGCCGCCAATGCGGTAATCGCCAACAACGGTTCGCGGATGGGCAAGAACCTCTGGACCGAAGGGGGTGCCGGAGAGCCGATCCGCGTTTACTCCGCGTACAACGAGCGCGACGAAGCGGATTTCGTCATCGGTCGCCTGAAGGACTGGAGCGAGCAGGGCAATGCACGCGCCGATGCGGCAGTTCTTTATCGCTCGAATGCACAGTCGCGTGTGCTTGAAGAAGCCCTCATGAATGCCGGGTTACCGTACCGGGTTTACGGCGGATTGCGCTTTTTTGAGCGCGCCGAAATAAAGGACGCACTTGCCTATTTGCGATTGACCTCCAATCGCGATGACGATAGTTCATTTGAGCGTGTCGTCAATCGTCCGACTCGCGGCATTGGCGCGCGCACTGTCGAGGCGATACGCGCATACGCCCGCGCGAATGCCTGTTCATTGTGGCGAGCGGCAGGTGCAGTTGCTGCGGATGAAACCGGCGGGCGGGCGTCGTCCGCGGTCCTGGGGTTTCTTAACCTGATCGAGCGCATGGCGCGCGAGACCCAGGGCCTGCAACTTCACGACCAGGTCGATCACGTCATCCATCGCAGCGGCCTGATCGAACTGTTCAAAAAGGAGAAGGGCGAGCGGGGCGAAACGCGCATCGAAAACCTCGAGGAACTGGTCAGTGCTGCGAGGAGTTTCGATGCGGATCCCGCTGAAGAGATGTCACCGCTTGACGCCTTTCTGGCGCACGCGGCGCTGGAAGCCGGCGAAGGTCAGGCAGATGCCTGGGATGACTGCGTGCAGCTCATGACCATGCATTCCGCCAAGGGTCTCGAGTTCCCGCTGGTGTTCCTGTGTGGCATGGAGGATGGCCTGTTTCCGCATCAGCGTTCGATTGCGGACCCGAGCGGCCTGGAGGAGGAACGTCGTCTCTGTTACGTGGGCATCACGCGCGCCAAGCAGACACTGTATATAACGTGTGCCGAGCAGCGCCGTTTGCATGGCATGGATAGTTTTTCACAGCCATCGCGTTTTATTGCCGAAATTCCTGACGAACTTATTGAAGAGATTCGTCCAAGGGTGCAGGTCAGCCGGCCCATCGCCAGCAGTCGGCGCACGGGGTCCCGTAACGGCAGCACCGCCCCCGGCGCCGAACTCGGTGTCCGGCTGGGGCAGCGTGTGCGCCATGGCAAGTTCGGCGACGGGGTCATACTTAATTGTGAGGGACAGGGCGCACACGCAAGGGTCGAAGTGAACTTCGAACATGCAGGCACCAAATGGCTGGTCCTCAGTTATGCCAACCTCGATCTGATGTAAACTAGAAAGTTGTTCTCAATGCCTGCGCCGCGATGAAATATTCAGTAACGATTTTGCCCGCGACTGTTGGAGCCCGCCTGGCGGGCGAATGCGGCAGCGACAAAAGCATTTCCCATCCGCCCGCAGGGCGGGCTCCTACAGCGCATCTTTCAAGCCCCGTTGGAGCCCGCCTGGCGAGCGATCGCAGCAGCGACAAAAGCTTTTCTCATTCGCCCGCAGGGCGGGCTCCTACAACGCACGATTCAACCCCCGTAGGAGCCCGCCTTGCGGGCGAATAATCCACGATGAAAATACTCATTCTGGGTGCCGGTCAGGTTGGCTCGTCTGCGGCCTATCATTTGTCCCGCGAGGAAGCCAACGATGTCACTGTCGTGGACATGCGCGCCGAAGTATTGCGCGAACTCCAGGACCGACTCGACATACGTACCGTGGTCGGGCATGCCGGGTATCCGGAAGTGCTGGAACGTGCGGGAGCCAATGACGCCGACATCATTATCGCCCTGACCGATTCCGACGAAACGAACATGGTGGCTTGCCAGGTCGCGTACACGATGTTCCATACGCCGACAAAGATCGCTCGCATTCGTGCGGCCGAATACATGAACGCAAAGACGCTGTTCACACAGGATGCGATCCCGGTCGATGTGCGTATCAGCCCCGAGCAACTGGTGTGCGAATACGTCGAACAGTTGATCCTGTATCCCGGGGCACTGCAGGTACTCGAGTTTGCGGACGGCCGGGTGCGCCTGGTGGGTGCCAGGGCGGAGAAAGACGGCTTGCTCGTCGGACAGCAGATTGCAACGCTTAAAGAGCACATCCCTAACACGGAAGGGCGCATTGCCGCCATCTATCGGGACGGCATCGCACTACAGCCGGATGGAGATACGATCATCAAGGAGGGCGACGAGGTATTCTTCGTCGCTGCGCGACGTGATATTCGCGTCTTCATGAGTGAAATGCGCAAGATCGAAGACCCGGTCAGACGGGTCGTAATTGCGGGCGGCGGCAATATCGGCCTGCGGCTGGCGTTGACGCTCGAGCAGACCAACCAGGTAAAGATCATCGAGCGCGACCCGAAGCGCGCAAAGGTCATTTCGGAGCAACTCAACAAGGCCATTGTGCTGGTTGGCGATGCGGCCGACGAGGACCTTCTGCTCGAGGAAAACATCGACAGCGTGGACGTCTTTTGCGCCCTGACCAACGCCGAGGAGGCCAATATCCTGTCGGCGATGCTGGCAAAGCGTCTGGGCGCACACAAGGTCATGGCGCTCATTAACCGGCCCTCGTATGCCGAAATGATTGAAGCCGGCTCGATTGACATTGCCATCTCTCCGCAACAGGTTACGATCGGCTCGCTGCTCGCACACGTGCGCCGCGGCGACGTCGTAAAGGTGCACTCCCTGCGGCGCGGTGCTGCAGAGGCAATCGAAGCGATCGCCCACGGGTCCGCAGAGGACTCGCGGGTAGTGGGCAAGTCAATCGAGGAAATCGACCTGCCACGCGGCTCCAACATCATTGCTCTCGCGCGTGGGGAAGAAGTCATCATTGCGCACCATGACACCGTCATACAATCCGATGACCACGTGATCATCTTCATGACCGACAGGCGAAAAATCGAGCGCATCGAGAAGCTTTTTCAGGTCGGCGTGTCCTTCGTCTGACAAGATGACGAGAGCCAGCAAACCGGTCGACTTCGGATAGCGTCAATGAACCTGATTGTCGTGCAACGCATTCTCGGGCTGTTGTTGATGGTATTCAGCCTGACCATGCTGCCGCCGGTAATCTTCAGTTTCGTCTTCGCCGAAAACAGCTGGTTGCCGTTTGTTCAGGGATTCTTTCTGACCCTGATTTCCGGACTCGTCATCTGGTATCCGGCTCGCCGGTCGCGCAAGGAACTGCGCCTGAGAGACGGATTCGTGGTCGTCGCCATGTTCTGGACAGTGCTCGGCCTGTTCGGCGCGTTACCGTTGTATCTGTCTCCTGCGCCATCCATCTCTGTGACCGATGCGATCTTCGAGTCGATGTCCGGCCTGACGACCACCGGCGCGACGATACTTACCGGGCTGGATTCCCTGCCCAAATCCATTCTTTACTACCGCCAGCAACTGCAGTGGCTGGGCGGCATGGGCATCATCATCCTGGCGGTTGCCGTTCTACCCATGCTCGGGGTGGGCGGTATGCAGTTGTATCGCGCAGAAGTCCCCGGCCCGGTCAAGGATACCAAGCTGACACCGCGCATCACCGAAACAGCGAAAGCGCTGTGGTATGTCTACCTCGCCTTTACTACGCTATGCGTACTCAGCTACCTGATCGCAGGCATGAACTGGTTCGATGCAATCTGCCATGCTTTTTCGACAGTGGCGATAGGCGGCTTTTCCACGCATGATTTGAGCCTCGGACACTTTAACAGTACGGCGATAGAACTCGTCGCCGTGTTTTTCATGTTCGCGGCGGGAATTAATTTCTCGCTGCATTTCTTCGGCTGGCGTCATGCGCGTATCAAGCACTATGCACGCGATCCGGAGTTTCGCGCCTACGTTGTTGTCTTGCTGACGGTTTCGTGTATCGTCATCGCAGTCCTCTGGTATACCGGAACCTATACCCGACCCACGGACACAGTAGTCAACGGCCTGTTCCACGCGGTGTCGATCGCTACGACCACCGGCTTCACCACTGAGAACTATGCGTCCTGGCCGGGCGCAGTACCTGTACTGTTGATTTTCGCGAGCTTCATCGGCGGCTGCGCCGGGTCGACAGCGGGTGGCATCAAGGTTGTACGCTGCCTGCTGATTTACAAGCAGGGCATGCGCGAGATTGCCCGCCTCGTGCATCCGGCCGCGGAGATTCCGGTCAAGCTGGGACACCACGCCGTATCGTATCGCGTGGTGGATGCGGTTTGGGGCTTCTTCTCTGTGTACGTCGTTGTTTTCACCATCATGATGATGCTCATGATGTCGACAGGCCTCGACCAGGTCACCGCGTTCTCTGCCGTTGCTGCGACGCTTAACAACCTCGGCCCCGGACTTGGCGATGTCTCGGCCGGTTTCATGACGGTCAGTGACGCTGCAAAGTGGGTTGCGGTCGTCGGAATGTTGCTCGGCCGTCTCGAAATTTTCACACTGCTGGTTCTTGTCAGCCCGACTTTCTGGCGGCGCTGATGGAGAGCCCGAGGACAGCATCGCGCATCGATGCGTTCAGCAAATTCGCCGGTAATACCGTGGCGTGGCTCACGCTGGCCATGGTTGCTGTTACGTTTATCGTGGTTTTGTTGCGCTACGCCTTCGGTATCGGTGTCGTCTGGATGCAAGAGTCCGTCGTCTGGATGCACGGCGCAGTCTTTATGCTCGGCGCTGCCTGCACCTTGCAGCGCGAAGAGCATGTCCGTGTCGATATTTTCTATCGCAACCTGACTGACGTCGGCAAAGCCCGGGTAGACCTTGTCGGCGTCCTGCTGTTTCTCATGCCGTTCTGCCTTTTCCTTGTGTATGCGTCGTATGACTACGTGGCCGCGTCGTGGGCAATTCGCGAGGTCTCGCGGGACTCCGGTGGACTCCCGTATCCGTTCCTGCCTCTGATCAAGTCAGTGCTGTTGCTGATGCCGGTTATGGTTTTCCTGCAGGGCGTGTCGATGCTGCTGGTCGCCATACGGTGCTTGCACTCTCGTTAATCTCCGGGATGACTTGCTGCTATGGATAGTTGAGATGGAGTGGGTCGGTGCGCTGCTGTTTCTCGCGGTCATTCTGTTCCTGCTGGCGGGTTTTCCGGTTGCCTTTACCCTGGCAGGAACGGGGCTGCTGTTCGCTTTCGCCGGGGTAATCGCCGGCGGCTTTGAGGCTGCATTTCTGTCGGGTCTGCCGAGTCGCGTGTTCGGCATCATGAACAACGAAACCCTTGTCGCAGTTCCATTGTTCGTATTCATGGGCATTACGCTCGAACGTGCGCGTATCGCGGAAGACCTGCTCGAAACCCTCAGCAGCCTGTTCGGCTCGCTGCGCGGAGGTCTCGGAATCTCTGTGACCCTCGTCGGAATGCTGCTGGCGGCGAGCACAGGAATTGTCGGCGCTACTGTTGTGACGATGGGCCTGTTGTCGTTGCCGACCATGCTCAAGCGCGGCTACTCGCCGGAAATTTCCACGGGAACGATCTGCGCGTCGGGTACGCTCGGTCAGATCATTCCGCCGTCGATCATTCTCGTGATGCTTGGCGACGTCATGTCTTCTGCCTACCAGCAGGCGCAACTTGCCCAGGGAAATTTCTCCCCACGCACGGTATCGGTTGGCGACCTGTTCGCAGGTGCATTGATTCCCGGGCTGTTGCTGGTCGGCCTGTATGTCGCGTACCTCATCGTTGTGGCCATATTCCGACCGCAGACCATGCCGGCCCACGTCATGGACGCTGGCAAGACCGTGTCGGTAATGCAGGTCATCAAGGCACTGGCGCCGCCACTCGTATTGATCTTTGCCGTGCTGGGCTCGATTCTCGGCGGCAAGGCCACACCGACCGAAGCGGCTGGCGTCGGCGCGGTTGGCGCATTGCTCATCGCCTTGCAGCGACGCGCGCTGACGTTAGAGCGTTTGCAGGCCATCATGCGTGGCACCTTGAGCGTCAGCAGCATGGTTTTTATGATCCTGATCGGCGCGTCGATTTTCTCCCTCGTCTTCCGCGGCTATGGTGGCGACGACGTTGTTCGCGAATGGCTCCATGCATTACCCGGAGGCGTGATCAGCGCGATGCTGCTGGTGATGCTGCTGATGTTCCTGCTTGGATTCGTACTCGACTTCATAGAGATCACGTTTGTTGTGGTTCCCATCGTTGCGCCCATTCTGCTCACCATGGGTCTCGATCCGGTATGGCTCGGCATCATGATTGCAATCAATCTGCAGACGTCGTTTCTCACGCCACCCTTCGGCTTCGCGCTTTTCTATCTGCGCGGCGTGGCACCGCCGTCCGTTACCACCGGCCAGATCTATCGGGGTGTTTTGCCGTTTGTCGGCTTGCAGCTTTTCGCTTTGCTGTTGCTCGCACTGCTGCCGCAGCTCGCGACCTGGTTGCCGGAGAAGATCTACGGATCGTGATCCGTCAGGCGCACGGCAGTTCAGACGAGCGGGAGTTCGCGAGCTTTGAGATAGGCTTGCTCGCTGATACGCTGGTTCGCGGCCGATTTTTCCTGGAAGGCATAGAACGACTCCTGAATGCGTTTTGCCCATGGATCGCGCGCGGACAGTTCGTCGATTACCTCGAGGCTCAGCTTGTGCAGCAACACCAGGACGTCATCGGGCAGCGGGCGTATTTCGACGTTCGGATCGTCCATGAGCTGTTGCAGCGCCATGGCATTACCGTAGTTGTATTCAGCCTGCATGTCGAGATTGAGCGCCTGACAGGCGGTCCGCAGGATTTCCTGCAGGTCTTCCGGCAGGGATTCCCACGCGGTTTTGTTGACAATGCATTCGAGCATCGGGCCGGGTTCATGCCAACCCGGGTAGTAGTAGTAGCGAGCCGCCTTGTGCAGGCCGAGTGAAATGTCGTTGTAAGGACCTACCCATTCCGCCGCATCGATCGCCCCGGATTGCAGCGAGGTAAAGATCTCGGAAGCCGGGACCGTAATCTGCGCCACGCCTGCGCGCTGCATGACCTCGCCGCCCAGTCCCGGAATGCGCATTTTCAGGCCCCTGAGATCGGCAATTGAATTGATTTCCTTGTTGAACCAGCCCGCCATCTGCACGCCGGTCTGGCCCACCGGGAACGGTACGAGATTGAACGGTTCGTACAACTCCTGCCAAAGTTTCAAGCCACCGCCGTAATAAAGCCAGGCGTTCATTTCGTTGGCATTCTGCCCGAAGGGCACGGCGGTGAAATACTGCGCGGCGGGCACCTTGCCGCGGTGGTAGTAGGACGCGTCGTGGCCCATTTGCGCGGTACCGCGACTCACCGCGTCGAGTACTTCCAGCGCCGGCACAAGCTCGCCTCCGGCGAAGACCTTGATTTTCAGGCGTCCGGCCGAGGCCCGTTCGATACGTCGCGCGAGATTCTCGGCACCGATGCCCAGCCCCGGCAGGCCGGGCGGCCAGGAGGTAACGAGATTCCACTGGAAGCGCTCGCCGGAGCGGTCGGCGCCGGCAACGGTCTCGCCCGGCTCGCGACTGCAGGCCGTTACGCCGGCCGCCAACGCCAGACCACCTACAAAATCCCTTCTTTTCATTGCCGGTTCCCTATTCTGGCCAGGCGCTAGTGTAGTGGCGGCCCGGGTTGCTGCAAAGCCCGGCATCCTTCGTCTGTAATTCCCACTAATGTTTGTAAAAATAGGTTCTGGTAATATATTTATCCACAAATATGGATTTCACCATTAAGTGGGATTGTCAGTTATTTTTTCGGCCTTAACGGATTTATCCGTGGGATTATATACCGAGAAAGTGACCCCGGTCGCATGACCGGGGTCGTTCCGTCCCTGGCCGGGTGCGGGTTTGCACCCGATCGGGCCATCCATGGCCCACGTACTGCGGCTTTCACGCCGCGGCCGCAGGTCACCCGGTCGGTGCAGATTGCCACGCGCGAGCGGTCATTGCGGTGCTTGTTATTGCGTGATGGCATCATAAACTCCCCTGCATTCCATGCCGGCACATGCGGGCAAACGTTTTTTCATGAGTCGGGTCAAAGGAGCAGCAAGTACATGATTGGCCTCTTGCAACGCGTGACGGAAGCCCGGGTCGTGGTAACCGGACGCACGGTGGCTGAAATTGGACGCGGCATTCTCGTGCTGGTGGGTGTACAGCGTGACGACGCCCCCGGCGACGCAGAGCGGCTGGCGGAACGCCTGCTCACGTATCGCGTCTTTGCCGATGACAGCGGGCGCATGAACAGGAGTGTTTTCGATATGCGTCTCGAGCTGCTGCTGGTTCCGCAATTCACGCTGGCGGCGGACACGCGCAAGGGCACGCGCGCGAGCTTCACGCGCGCAGCGGCGCCCGAGGCGGCGCTACCGCTGTTTGAGGCGTTGTTGGCAGCGTGCCGGGAACGCCTGCCAGGCGTTGCGGGCGGCGAGTTCGGCGCCGATATGCAAGTGTTGTTGGTCAACGATGGCCCCGTGACCTTCTGGTTGGAGAGCTGAATGGCTGTGCGCTTCGTTCGGTTTTATTCCGGCGCGAGGCGTATCATTAGTGAGAATTCGTCCGCGTGTCGGTACGAAATTCTCGCATTTGCTTAAAGAGGGGCCTGGCCCCGGGAGAAAGTAGGGATGTTATCCAACATCGGTCCGGTTCAGTTGCTGATTGTTCTCGTAATAGTGCTGGCAATATTCGGCACCAAACGTCTGCGTACGCTCGGTTCCGATCTCGGCAGCGCCGTCAAGGGCTTTCGCTCGGCCGTCAGCGATGCCGACAAGGAAAACACGGAACAACTTGACGACAAGCGGCAGGACGCGGACTTCGAGAACACCCCGGTCGACGAGCCCGGGAAGGCCATGCACAACAAAGAAAAGAACCGCAAGTAAGCTGCCATGTCCGGCATCGGCTTCTGGGAGCTGATAATTCTGTTTCTGATCGGGCTCATCGTGCTGGGGCCCGAACGTTTGCCACGCGTGGCCAGCCAGCTCGGCAGCTGGCTCGGACAGGCGCGCCGCATGACGCGCGTCATGAAACGCCAGCTCGAGGACGAACTGAACCTGGAGAAGGATCTGCATATCCGTCCGCCGCGGCTCTCGTCGTCGCCGGCACGGCCGGCACCACCGGCAGCCGATTCGCCACGCAAGGAGTTTGACGATACCTATTCCGCGGCTCACGATGCCGGCAGCGTCGGCACCGGAGTTGCTGACCAGGCGGTCGCAAACAGCTCGAAGAATGGCGATGAGTCCCGGGTGCGGGCGGCCGGTAATGCATCGGTCCAGGACACCCCCCCGGACGATTCGTCTGACGAGCCCGGTAAGTCCAAGCAATCTCCGTGACGGACAAGAAAAAGAAAGATAACGGCGAGGATGCCGAGAATCTCGCCGAGGGCACGTTACTCTCTCACCTCGTCGAGCTGCGGCAACGCCTGCTGAAGATTTCCGCGGCAGTGGTCCTTGTGTTCATCGCGCTGCTGCCGTTTTCTACCAGGATATTCTCACTCGTTTCCGCACCGTTGCGCGAGGTGCTGCCCGGCAACGCCATGATCGCGACTGCCGTCGCATCGCCGTTGCTCACGCCATTCAAACTCACTTTCTTCGTTGCACTGTTCATCGCGATGCCCGTGGTGCTCTACCAGGTGTGGGCGTTTGTTGCTCCAGGTCTTTATCGCAAGGAGAAGCGCTTTGCCTTCCCGTTGCTCGCATCGAGTATCGTTCTCTTCTATGCCGGCATCGCTTTCGCGTACTTTGTGGTTTTTCCACTGATGTTCGGCTTCTTTACGTCAATCGCACCTGAAGGCGTGGAAGTACAGACCGACATCGCCTTGTTTCTCGATTTCATCATCACGATCGTGTTTGCGTTCGGTATCGCGTTCGAGGTGCCGATTGCGACCGTCCTGATCGTCTGGACGGGGCTGGTCAAACTCGACAAGCTGAAAAGCGCACGGCCCTACGTGTTCCTTGGCGCCTTCGTTGTTGGCATGTTCCTCACGCCGCCCGATGTCATCAGCCAGACGTTGCTGGCGGTTCCCGTGTACCTTTTGTACGAGGTCGGCATTGTAATGGCGAAGATTTTCGCCCTGAAAGAAGAGCCCGCGGAGAAAACCGACCAGGCTTGATGGGAGTAATAACAATATGAGCGATACCGCTATCGCCAGCAAAGCAGCGTCTGACAAATCACTGCTTGGTCACCCACGGGGACTCGCAACGCTGTTCTTCACCGAAATGTGGGAACGGCTCAGTTACTACGGCATGCGCGCAATCCTGATTCTTTTCATGGTGGATCAGATGCAGGGTGGCGGGTTGCAGATTGACGACGTGACCGCAACCGCAATCTACGGCATTTACACCGCAGCCGTGTATCTCACAGCGCTACCTGGCGGCTGGATTGCCGATCGGCTGCTCGGCGCGCAGCGCGCGGTGCTGGCCGGCGGTATCATTATCATGAGCGGGCACTTTGTGCTGGCCTTCCCCGGTTACAACACTTTTTACCTCGGACTGTTGCTGGTCATTCTCGGCACCGGTCTCCTGAAGCCGAATGTCAGCACGTTGGTGGGCTCCCTCTATTTGCCCGGCGACGAGCGACGCGACAGCGGCTTTACCATTTTCTACATGGGCATCAACGTCGGCGGCATGCTCGGTCCGATCATCTGCGGCGCCCTTGGGCAGAATCCGAACTACGGCTGGCACTGGGGATTCGCGGCGGCCGGTGTCGGCATGTTGTTCGGTGTCATCCAGTTCTGGATGACGCGCCACTATCTCGGCACGGCCGGCCTTGAGCCGGCGTCATCGGGCGATATGGAAAAGGACCGGGCGTTTCGACGTAAAGGCTGGCTGGCGGTTGCTGCCGGTATGATTTTGCTGGTGGCATTCGTTATCGCTGCACTCCTCGGAACGGTTGACCTCGATCCGGTGCGTATTTCGGCCACCTCGACCTACCTCATCCTCGGCGTGGTCGCCGCCTATTTCATTTATGTCTACGCGCTGGGCGGTCTCGACGCGATCGAGAAAAAGCGCATTGCGGTCATCATCCTGCTGTTCTTCGGTATCTCCATGTTCTGGTCGGGCTTCGAGCAGGCTGGAAGTTCGCTGAACCTGTTTGCCGATCGTTATACAAAACTGGACCTGGGCTGGGTCGAGATCTATTCGAGCTGGCTGCAATCGCTGAACTCGCTGTTCATTATTATTTTCGCGCCGTTCTTTGCCTGGATGTGGATCTGGCTGGGCAAGCGCCACCTCAACCCGTCGACGCCGGTGAAGTTCGGGCTCGGCCTGGTGCTGCTCGCAATCGGTTTCATGATGATGGTTGTCGCATCGACCATCGTTGCCTCGGGTGAGCTTGCGTTGCCGACCTGGCTGATACTGACCTATCTGTTTCATACCTTCGGGGAACTGGCCATTTCCCCGGTCGGGCTTTCCGCAACCACCAAGCTCGCGCCACAACGCTTCGTCGGTCAGATGATGGGCATCTGGTTTGTCGGCGCTGCGCTCGGTAATCTCATCGCCGGACAAATCGCCGGTGACTTCGACGCCAGTAACCTGCAGGCATTTCCGGGGCAGTACTGGCAGATCGTACTGACCACGGGCGGCGCCGGCATCCTGTTCCTGATATTTACCAAGCCGATCCGAAAGCTGATGAGTGGTGTCAACTGAAATTCCGTGTGAAGGAGCCTTACTGAATGAAAATCCATCTGTTACTTGTTCTTGCGGCACTCCTCGCGGGCGCTTGCAGCGGTGAAGTCACCGTAGAAGCCACCAGCGATAACGATGAATCTGCGGAAGAGTTTGTCGAGCGTATCAATGCCGAGCTCGCCGAGTTGAGCACGGAGCTGGGCGCTGCCGCCTGGATACGTGCAACCTATATCACGCATGACACCGCCATCCTGAGTTCACTCGCTTCGCAAAAGTATTCTGAGTGGCACAGTCGCTCGGTTGCGGCGTCACTCGCCTACGCCGATCAGGAACTCGCGCCGGAGACAGCTCGAGCGCTCAATCTGCTGAAGCTCGGCACCGCGGCACCAGCGCCGGACGACCCGGACAAGCGCGAGGAACTGGCGGAGATCACCACCGACCTCTCGGGCATGTACGGCGCTGGCGAATACTGCCCGGACGATGGACGCGAGTGCATGGCGCTCGGCGAACTCGAGCGGATCATGGCGCGAAGTCGCGATTACGACGAGAACCTTGACGCCTGGACCGGCTGGCGAACGGTTTCCACGCCGATGCGTGACAAGTACCAGCGTTTCGCTGAACTGGCCAACGAGGGTGCGAGAGAGCTCGGCTATCGCGACCTGGGCGAAATGTGGAATTCAGGCTACGACATGAGCGCCGCGGAGTTCGAACAGGAGTCCTTGCGTCTCTGGAACCAGGTGAAGCCGCTCTACGACGAATTGCACTGCCACGTGCGCAGCACGCTGGCAGAGCAGTATGGCGAAGACAAGGTGCCACTCGACCAGCCGATTCCTGCGCATCTGCTCGGCAATATGTGGGCACAGTCGTGGGACAACCTCTACGACCTTCTCGAGCCGAACCCCGGCGTTGCCGATCTCAATATCGATCGCGCACTGACCGAGCAGGACTACACGCCTCAGCAAATGGTCCGCTCCGCGGAACAGTTCTACGTATCGCTCGGCCTGCCGGCATTGCCGGAAACGTTTTGGGAACGCTCGATGTTTACCAAGCCCGCCGATCGTGACGTCGTGTGCCACGCCAGTGCGTGGGGACTGGATGGCGGCGAAGACCTGCGCATCAAGATGTGCATCAATGTGAATTATGAAGACCTGCGTACTATCTATCACGAACTCGGGCACAACTATTACCAGGGCGCCTACAGTGGTCAGCCGCCACTTTTCCAGAGCGGCGCGCATTCCGGATTTCATGAAGCGATCGGTGACACCGTAACGCTGTCGATGACACCTGACTACCTGGCAGAAGTCGGCCTCATCGACGATGCCGAATACAGCGAGGAAGCAGTCATCAATCGACAGATGCAACTGGCGCTCGACACGATTGCCTTTCTGCCATTCGGCAAACTGATCGACGAGTGGCGGTGGGGAGTATTCTCCGGAGAAATTTCGCCCGAGGATTACAACAAGGCCTGGTGGGAGTTGCGCACTCGCTATCAAGGCATAGCGGCGCCGGTTGAACGTACGGAAGCGCATTTTGACCCGGGTGCGAAATACCATATTCCTGGCAATACGTCGTACACACGCTATTTCCTGGCGCGCATCCTGCAATTTCAGTTTCAGCGCGCGCTGTGTGAAAAGGCCGGCTTTCAGGGGCCGCTGCACGAATGCTCCGTCTACGGCAGCAAGGCCGCCGGCGAAAGCCTGCAGGCGATGCTCGCAGCCGGAGCCAGCGAGCCCTGGCAGGATACGCTGTCGAAGCTGACCGGCACGCGTGAAATGGACGCAACGGCGATCATCGACTATTTCGAACCGCTTATGGGTTGGCTACGCGAGCAGAATAAAGGGCGAACCTGCGGCTGGTAACATGATCGTGATTCTTTTCGACAACGCTTAAACAAGAAAAAGCATGATCGACTTCGAAAAACTCGGTGCCTTCTATCTCGGACGGCGCGTCGAAACTGCAACGGACACGCTCACTGACGAGCCGGTGCTATACGACGCCAGGGACCTGACCACGCACGCCGTCATCATCGGCATGACCGGCTCGGGCAAAACCGGGCTCGGCTTAAGCTTGCTTGAGGAAGCGGCGCTCGATCATATACCGGTCATCGCAATTGACCCGAAAGGCGATCTCGGCAACCTGCTGCTGACCTTTCCCGATTTGCGCGCCGAGGACTTCCGGCCGTGGGTCAACGAACGACAGGCCATTGATCGTGGAATCACGGCGGATGCGTTTGCGACGGAACAGGCCGCACTCTGGAAGAAAGGCCTGGCCGACTGGGGCCAGGACGGTGCGCGAATCGCGAAGTTGCGGGCGAGCGCCGACCTTGCACTGTACACGCCGGGCAGCAATGCCGGGTTGCCGATTTCGGTCCTGCAGTCGTTCACCGCACCGGCAGCCGCGTTGCTCGAAGACACCGAGCTTTATCGCGAGCGTGTGCAGGCAACGGCGACCGGAGTGCTGTCACTCGTCGGCATCGATGCCGACCCCGCCGCCAGCCGGGAACACATCCTGCTGTCGCGCATACTCGATCACGCCTGGCAGGAAGGCCGCAGTCTTGACCTGCCCGGCCTCATTGCCGCCATCCAGAACCCGTCGTTTACCCGCGTCGGTGTCATGGACCTCGAGTCATTCTTTACCTCCAGGGAGCGTTTTGCCCTGGCGCTCAGGCTCAATAACCTGCTGGCCGCTCCCGGTTTCGACGCGTGGCTGCAGGGCGAGCCGCTGAATATCGCCAGGCTCTTGCACACGGAAGCAGGCAAGCCGCGGGTATCCATTCTCTCTATTGCACATCTGACCGATACCGAGCGCATGTTCTTTGTATCGATGGTCCTGAACGAGATCATCGCGTGGATGCGTACGCAGCCGGGCACAGCCAGCCTGCGGGCCATCCTGTATATGGATGAAATTTTCGGCTACATGCCACCGGTTGCAAATCCGCCCAGCAAACTATTGTTGCTGACGCTACTGAAGCAGGCGCGTGCATACGGACTCGGGCTTGCGCTTGCTACGCAGAACCCGGTCGATCTTGACTACAAGGGACTGTCCAACACCGGCAGCTGGTTCATTGGTCGGCTGCAGACGGAGCGCGACAAGGCTCGTGTAATGGAGGGACTGGAGGGCGTCAGTCAGGGTGGGCATTTCGATCGTGCGGCTATGGAGCGCACATTGGCCGGCCTCGGCAAGCGGCGCTTTCTCCTGCACAACGTGCACGAGGACGGGCCGGTCATCTTCAATACGCGCTGGGCAATGTCCTATCTCGCCGGCCCGATGACGCGTGACCAGATTCGCGCGCTGACCGCGAATCGACCGAGCCCTCCATCGTCTGCGCATGAGGCGCCGGTCGCAGCAAGGGTAAGCACGTCAACGGCGGGCGCGCGCCCCGTACTGCCGCCGGGCATACGCCAGTTTTATCGGGGAACGGATGTGGAGCGCGTGATTTATTTTCCTCGTATCGTCGCCGCGGCCCGTGTCGCATTTTCGAGCGCGCGACACGCGGTCGATGTGCAACGCGAATTCCTGTATGCATTCGAACCGGACGATGCGAGACACGAAGCTGACTGGGACCAGGCAGAGTCGCTGCCATTTTCCAGCGATGAATTGCTCGACGAAGGTCGGCCGGACGCTTCCTACGCCGAGTGTCCCGCGGCAGCAGCGAATGAAAAGAGCTATTCGGCCTGGGAATCACAGCTCAGGCGTTGGCTACGGCAGAACGAGCATGTTCGGCTGTTGCAAAGCAAGCGTTTTCGCCTGACCTCGACGTCTGCGGAAAGTGAAGGCGAGTTTCGCGTGCGCCTGCAACAGACCGCCAACGAGGAACGCGATC
Organism: Woeseia sp.; assembly: GCA_040879925.1. Classification (GTDB taxonomy): domain Bacteria; phylum Pseudomonadota; class Gammaproteobacteria; order Steroidobacterales; family Woeseiaceae; genus IDS-8. The sequence continues at coordinate 39,035 of JBBDJJ010000038.1, forward strand.
GCGCGGTCGCTACCATTCGCAAGCGCTACGGCAGCAAGGCAACGACACTCGAGAACCGGCTCCTGCGTGCCGACCAGGCGGTCTCACGGGAAGCTTTGCAAGCAAACCAGTCGAAGATGAATACGGCAGTGTCATTCGGCACCGCGATACTCGGTGCTGTACTCGGACGCAAACGAGTGTCGGCCACCACGGCAACGCGAGTTGGTTCTGCCATTCGCAGTGCCAGCAGTGCACGGCAACGGGCAGCCGACGTTGATCGGGCGAAAGAAACCGCGGACAAAGTTCGTGCCGACATGGAAGCGTTGAATGCAGAGCTTGAAGCGGAAATCGAAGCACTGGACTCGGCGTACGACGCGCAAGCCGAAGAGTTGACCGAGATCCTCATCAAACCGAAAGTCGCGGACGTACAGATACCGTTCATCGGCTTGCTATGGATGCCGTACCGCCAGCGAGACGGCGGCCGCATTGAAGCGATCTGATATCAGAGCTCCAACATGTCTCAAAGTAGAATTTCTCAAGCAAGGCGCTCCAGGGACCCGTATCGCGCGCGAAGAACCCGCTTGTCCATAGCGTCTTCTTCTCGGCGGCGTTTCGCTGCCCGCATATAGTCAGGCGTCGCGTGTCGCATCGAGTAAATAGATACCGTGACAAAACATCGCATCTATACAATGAGTTTCGCCAGTGTCTATCCTCATTATGTGACCAAGGCGGAGAAGAAAGGACGCACGAAAACAGAAGTCGATAAAATAATTCGCTGGCTAACAGGATATAGCCAGAAACAATTGGAAGCGCAGCTCAGGAAGCAAACGCACTTTGAGACTTTTTTTGAGGAAGCGCCCCAGCTGAATCCTTTGCGAACTTTGATTAAAGGAGTGGTCTGTGGCATCCGCGTGGAAGACATAAAAGAGCCAATCATGCAGGAGATTCGCTATCTGGATAAGCTGATCGATGAACTGGCAAAGGGCAAGGCGATGGAGAAGATTCTGCGGAAGTAATACATGAAGTATCCAGGCCGCGTGTTTTTTCGTGCTGGCGGCACTGCATGTTCACCAGTTACCAGTGAGGAACGGCCCACGTTTGTCAGGAGAAAAGCAAATGAATCCTGAAGAATACAAAAAGGCGCTGCATCCGGAGATCCTGAAGTACAACGAGCGGCAGGAGTCAAAGCACAAAGAGGTTTGCGATCTGCTTGCCCGGGAAATCGACCGGAACCTGTCAGAAGCTGAACGTAAAATATGGCATGGTCATCCAGTCTGGTTTTTGGCCGGCAATCCCACCGTTGGATACAGCAAACAGAAAGCGGGGCTACGGTTGATGTTCTGGAGTGGCGCAGATTTTGAAGAAGCAGCGCTGAACGTAGTAGGGAAGAAGTTCAAAGACGCGTCAATTTTTTTCAATGACGTTTCGGAGATCAGCAAAACTGATTTGCGCCGATGGCTGAAAAAGGCAAAAGAGATTCAATGGGACTATAAGAATATTGTCAAACGTAAAGGTCGGCTCGAGAGGTTGAAATGATTTACAACCCCCAGCTGACCGTGGACTGCAGGACTCGGAACCGTGCGTGTCGCAATTCTCGGTAACGCCGGCTCTGGAAAGTCGACGCTTGCCCGCGCAATTGCAACTCCTGCGAATGTTCCCATCCTCGACCTCGACACAGTTGCCTGGGCTGCGGATCAGCCAGCGGTCCTGAGAGGCGAAACGGATGCCCGAAGCGATATTCAGGCGTTCTGCCGGAGCAACGAAGAATGGATAATTGAGGGCTGTTACGCGAACCTCATGCACGCAGCACTGTCGTACCAGCCGAAGCTGATCCTGTTGAATCCGGGCCAGGCCGCTTGTATCGCGAACTGTCGTTCGCGTCCATGGGAGCCGCACAAGTACGCATCAAAGGTGGAACAGGACGCAAATCTCGACTTCCTGTTATCGTGGGTCGAGGAGTATTACACCCGCAACGATCATTTGTCGTTGGCGGCGCATCGAGAGTGCTTCACTGGCTACAGCGGGCCAAAGCAGGAGATGCGGGCGCTATCTGACCTGGAAAACCTTGAAAATATTCTGGACCTCACGCCTGTAAGAAGTTAATTATGTTGAACGGATTGTTGCTGCTTCCGGGTGTGGCTTTGCATAGTGCTGGCGGTGAGGTATTGATGCGTGGCTCGTTGGCCGCGGCCAGGTGCCTTGGCGTATCTCCGTTACCAAGCGGACTTGTGATCGAATGCTGAATCGCCTGCAGCAGAACTGCAGGGTGTTTGGCGTCAGCAGGAGCCGGTTGCACACTTTCTCCAAGGATAGTTTGCCCTCTGTAACGTTGGTTGCCGGACTCGGGGTCGAGGGAGATGCTCACGCAGGGGAGACCGTCAGGCACCGGTCCAGAGTCAAAGCAGACCCGTCCCAACCGAATCTCCGCCAGGTTCACCTGATTCCCGCAGAACTTCTTGATGAGTTGCGCACGAAGGGTTTCCAGGTCGATCCGGGGTCGCTCGGGGAGAACGTCACAACAATTGGAATCGATGTTCTTTCTCTGCCGCGCGATACGCGGCTGCACATCGGCCCATCCGCAGTCGTAAAGGTGACCGGCCTGCGCAATCCCTGCAAACAGCTCGACGCGTTTCAACAAGGTCTGACCCAGGCAGTACTTGAGCGTACACCTTCGGGCGAACTGATTCGCAAGTGCGGAATTATGGGCATCGTTCTGTCTGGAGGAAAGATCAGGCCAGGCGATTCTATTACCGTGGTGCTGCCGGAGGGATCGCACCATAAACTGGAGCGCGTGTAGTTCAGGCAGCCCTGTCTGACGCCAACCGACACGGACTGACTCACGTTTTATCGCATCGCTGCGGATCTCGTGTTACTGGCCCAGGCACACACCGGCATAGGCAAGCGTGACGCCGGCATTCTCCAGCTGGCAGGCATTGTCGTAGGTGTTGCCGTCGAGGCCGCACACGGGCTGGTAGACGCGCGGGCAATTGCGTCCCTGCGCCTCGCACAATCCGGCATGCCGGATTCTCACGCCATTGCGCTCGGCATGGCAGGCGTTACCGTAGGTCATGTCATCGCTGCCGCACACCGGCACGAATAGCGACGGGCAGGTGCGCACATCGCAGGCACCTGCGGTGAACACCGTTTCGCCGGCGGCTTCCGCCGCACAGGCATTGTCATAGGTTGTGCCTTCCGGACTGCATACCGGGACGTAAATATCGGGGCATTCCTCGAGATTGCAGACGCCCTGGCGCTGTACCGGAACGCGAGCGAGTTCCGCTTCGCAGCGATTCCGGTACGAGCGGGCGTTCATGCCACAGACCGGATCGTCCACTAGCGGACAGCCACCGTCCTCGCAAGTACCGAGGGTAGCGATATCGACTCCGGCCCGTTCGGCAAAGCAGGCATTGCTGTAGGTATTGTCGTCGACGCCGCAGACCGGCTCAAACACATCGGGACATGCCACATCGTCACCCGAGCAAAGGCCTTCAAAACTGACCTCCACACCTGCCGCCGTGGCGAAGCAAAGATTGCTGTAGGTATTGCCGTCGATGCCGCAGACCGGCGCGAATTCCTCGCCGCACGCCTGCGCATCGTCACAAAGTCCACGCGAGGCAATATCGACACCGGCGTCTTCGGCTACGCACTCGTTGCCGTAGGTCTTGCCGTCAACGCCGCAGACCGGATCGAATTCGTCCGAACATTGCTCTTGACTGGCCTCCTCGGCGGTCGGCACGCATTCGCCTTGCGTAGCAACTTCAACGCCCGCACGACGCGCGACGCAATCATTGCTGTAGGTCTGGCCGTCAGCGCCACAGACCGGGTCGTATTGCATGGTGCACGCGACGTCATCACGCGCCTGGGCAAAAATCCCGCTGACATCGATTTCGGTGCCCCACGCGGCAGCGCCCTGTAACAGCGCCGTCATGCAGCCAATCGTCGCGCCAGCCCTGATCAAGTCCATTTCCCTATCTCCGGGACGCCTGCAAGATATTTCGGCCACGTCGGGGCCGTACGGATATCTTCGATTGCCAATTGTTGCGCAGGTTCAAGTCTCCGCCCTTGCCGATGCAGCCGAATGAACAGGCGCGCTGCCGGGTTGAGCGTGTGCGACGTAATCGCTGATGCTCACCAGCTCGATACCCTCACTCGCCAGCCTGGGTAGCTCGCGCTCAAGCAACGTCAGCGTTGCCGGGTACAGGTGCCCGATACCCACGGCCATGCCGCGCACGCGCGCCAGTTTCTTGAGACGCGCAAATTCCCGCTCGACCGTTGCCGGTGCCGCGCCCGGATCGAGAAAAACATCGCGCCGGACGGCCGGTACGCCGGATTCAAGTGCCAGTTGCAAGGCAATGCTGTCCGCCGTCGTGTAACTGTCGATGAAAATCAGGTCGCCGCGGGCATCGATCTCCTGCATCAGCCAGTGCATGTGACCCGGGTGCCGGGTTAGCAGACTGCCGCGATGCGTATTCACGCCGATGACGTGCGGAATGGAGGCGAGATTGCCGGCGAATGCTTGCGCGAGTTGCTCGCGACTCATGTCGAGAACGATGCCGCCTGGTTCGGCCACCTGCTCACCGACTGCCTGAAGCGGCAAGTGCATGAGCACTTCCTTGCCTGCTGCGTGCGCCGCTTCCGCCAGGAGTGCGGCTCGAGGTGTCTGCGGCAAAACGGCACAAGCGACCGGCCCCGGCAAATTGACTCCACGGCGGCCGGCGGCAAGCTGGTAGCCGAAGTCGTCCATGATTATTGCAATGCGCGGACCGTCGCTGCCGCCAGCCGCCGACAGGGACGGCAGCATCGCCGTAGGCAGGCAGCAAAGAATTGTGTTGGTGAAGCGTCGTCGATTTCTGTTCACATGGCCTGGCTGTGCATGACGCCGGTTCTCTCCAGTCGCTTGAGCGCCTCGATCAACTGCAGGTCGCCTTCACGGTCAACGCCGGCACCCAGTGACCCTCCGGGAAACCCGGACGCGCTATCCACGTGAATATCGGGAACGATGCCCTTGTCATGGATGGAATCTCCCGACGGCGTAAAGTACCGGGAGGTCGTGAGCTTTATTGCGCGACCTTTGGACAGTGGCATGACGGTTTGCACCAGTCCCTTGCCAAACGTTGCAGTGCCAACGACCAGGGCGCGGTCGTGATCCTGCAGCGCACCGGCGACGATCTCGGAGGCGGACGCCGAACCGCTGTTGACGAGCACGACAATCGATGCGCCGTCCAGGATGTCGCCACGTCGCGCACGCTTGGTGAAGCGTGCCTCGGGAGTCCGCCCATCGGCGGAAACGATCACTCCGGAATCGAGAAACAGGTCGGACACTTCCACCGCTGCGTCGAGAATGCCGCCGGGATTGTTACGCAGGTCGAGTACGAGACCGGAGAGCATGCCGCCATTTTTGCGTCGCACCGAGTCCATCATGTCATCGATCGCCTTGCTCAGTTCGTCCGGTGTCGTCTCGTTGAACTGGCTGACCCGAACGTAACCGAACGACGGATCCAGAAGCTCATGGCGCACACTCGCCACCTGGATGTTCTCGCGTTTGATTACGAACACGCGCGGATCTTCTTCCCGCTCACGCTCGATCATAAGCGTTACGCGTGAGCCGGCGCGTCCGCGCATGAGTTCTATCGTTTCCTGCAGGCGGTCCGGATTGACCTCCGTGCCATCGATGGCAACGATCGTATCGCCGCTCAGGATGCCGGCGCGTTGGGCGGGCGTGTTGTCGATCGGTGCCACCACCCGAATCTCGCCTTCCAGCGCGCTGACCTCGATGCCCACTCCCGAATAATTGCCGGTCGTGCTGATGCGAATGTCGTGGTACTCGCGCTCATCCAGGTACTGCGAATGCGCGTCCAGATCGGCGACCATGCCGCGAATGGCGCTTTCCAGCAGAACCCTGTCATCCACCGGTTCGACATAGTCGCGTTTGACGCGCTCCATCACTTCGGCGAAAAGCCGTGCATGTTCCCAGGACAGATCCGCTGCGGGCACCTCCTCGCGTTGGCCGAGCAGGGAACCGACGACGGACAGGCTCACGCCCATCACGGTGCCGATTACCAGTACGAGGATGACCCGGGTTGTCAACGACATACACATCTCCACGACGCTGCCCGTCCGATCCAAGCCGGCCGCAGGGGTCGCTGGGTATCGGGCGACGATAGCACACGCGCGCAGGCTTTTCGTGGCGGGCCGTTCTTTGTTCCTTGATTATGTTGACATATGCGGACGAGGCCGGGCCAGGGAGACTCTGCACAAGTCGCAAGGCACGTGCTGTAGGAGCCCGCATCGCGGGCGATCACCGCCTGATCGCCCGCGATGCGGGCTCCTACAGTCGCACGAGCGGATTTGTGCAGAGTTTCCCTAACGGGCGCGTGGCTGGCGCGTCACCCAGGTGCGCGGATTGACCGGTTTGGTGCCTTGCCGGATCTCGAAATAGAGACCGGAGTCGGCCTGGCCGCCACTCTCGCCGACCGTCGCAATCGCGTCGCCGGGCGCCACCCAGTCGCCGGCGCTTTTCAGCGTAGTTTCGTTGTAGCCGTAGAGAGTCATGAAGCTTTCCCCGTGATCGACAATCACCAGCAATCCCATGCCATCCAGCCAGTCGGCGAAAACCACGCGCCCGTGGTAGACGGCGCGCACTTCGCGTCCGCGTGGCGCGGCCAGCACTACGCCGTTCCAGTTCATCGCACCGCCTGCGCGCGGCTGTCCGAAATCATGCACCAGTTGGCCGGCCACCGGCCATGTCAGCTGGCCGCGCAGTGACGTGAACGGTTCTTCAGACGTGATGGGATAGTCTGCGAGAATGCTGCTGAGTTCGAGGATCAGTCTTGCGAGGTCCTGTTCCTGCGCCGCCAGACGCTCCATTTCCGCGCCGGCTTCCTGCATTCTCGTCTTGAGTGCTGCCAGAAGCTGCTGGCGTTCTTCCTGCGCGGCATCCAGCGCTGAAAGTTCAGCTTGCCGGGCAGCGGTGACTTTGGCCAGGCGCTCCTGCTCGGCGGCGGCCTCTTGCCGGAGATCGGCCAACTCTTCGAGATGCAGCGTTACCGAGTCGATGTTCTCGCGGCGGTGGTCACTGACGTACCGGTAGTAAGTCATCAATCGGCCGAGCGACGCCGGGTCGTGCTGGTTCAAGAGCAACTTGATGCGCTCCTGGTTGCCACTGGTATAGGCAGCACGGACCTGCGCCGAAAGTTGCTTGATCTCCTCCTCGAGTTCAGCATCGCGCGCGCGACGGCGGCCGTCGAGCTCCTCGATACGCTTTTCGCTGTAGGCCTTCTGGCGTTCCAGTTCCAGAATCTGCAGGCGCTTCTCAGATGCCTTCGCTTCTGCCGTCTGCAGGTCAGCGGAGATGCGGTCGCGCTCCGCGGCACGTTCGTCCAGCGCATCTTTCAGAGCGCTGATTCGTTCGCGAACTTCCTCCAGTTCCCGTTCCTTGATTTGCGCCAGGCCATCGTCCTGGGCAAGGCCGGGGCGCAGCGAGACGACTACCGCGAACGCGGCGAGAAGCGACCATGTGCAGCGATACTTCATGCTGGCGAAGTTTAGAACCTATCGCCGGATTGCGCACGGTCACGTACTGCCCGGCGCTGGTATACTTGCGCTTTTGCGCCGGCAGGAGCCTGTTCGGCTCGCCTGAAAGCTTAATTTTTGTATGGATACATACCTCGAATTTGCGGGAAATCATCCGTTGCTGACGGGTGGCCTCGTCTTCACCTTGTTCCTTTTGATATTTACCGAGTTGCGGCGCAAGGCCATGGGCGTAACCAGCGTCGAGCCGCAGGTTGCCGTACAGCTCATCAACAAGGATGCGGTGGTTATCGACCTGCGCAGCGCAGAGGCTTTTGCGCGAGGGCACATTGTGAACGCGAAAAACATACCTTTCGATGAGCTGGCGGCAAAGAATGACCAGCTTGAGAAATACAGGGAAACGCCTATCGTGGCCGTTTGCGACGCCGGCATGACAGCGGGACGCGCAGTCACGCAGCTGCGCAAGTCGGGTTTCGACAAGGTGTTCGGCCTGCGCGGCGGTATCACCGCGTGGAGCCAGGCAAGCCTGCCGCTGGTAACAGCCAGGAAAACCAGGAAGAAATAGAGACAGGCCGAGCGGCCGATGAGTCCCGGAAGCATGTCGGCAACACCGAAAATCGATATTTACGGAACAGAATTCTGTGCCTATTGTTCAGCTGCGCGAATGCTGCTGAAGAAAAAGGGCTTGGCGTACAACGACATCAAGGTGTCAGACAATCCCGACGCGCGCCGCGAAATGCAACAGCGCAGCGGGCGCCGCTCGGTGCCGCAAATTTTTATCGACGACCAGCCGATCGGCGGATTCGACGAGCTATGCGCACTGGACGAAAGCGGCGAACTGAGTCGCCTGACAGGCGGCTGACCAAAACAAATCTCCGGGTTCTTTCCGGACTTTTTTTGCTTTACAGGAATGAGTGATGGCTGAAGACAAACCCGCAGAAAAGAAGATTTCGATTCAGAAAGTTTATCTCAAGGATTTTTCCTTCGAGTCTCCACAAACGCCACAAATTTTCACCGAAGGTAAATGGGAGCCCAAGACCAACCTGAATCTGCGCAGTACGCACAGTGCCGGACAGGATGAGCACCACGAAGTGGTGCTGACGGTAACGATCGAGACCAAGCATGAAGATCGGACCCTGTTTCTCATCGAGTTGCAACAGGCCGGACTCTTCTACATTTCCGGCTATAGCGATGAGGAGTTGGCAACGGTCGTCGGCAGCTTTTGCCCGAACCTTCTTTATCCGTATGCGCGTGAAGCGATATCCGGAATCGTTGCCAAGGGCGGTTTTCCGGAATTGCTGTTGCAGCCGATTAATTTCGATGCGCTGTATGCACAGGCGCGCGCCGAGGCACGCAATCGCGTGGAAACGCAAACGAGTGTCGAGTCCCAGCCCAGCAACGGCGGGGGCGCAAGCCACTGAGCGGGACAGCCCCCGACAGCAGCGCGGGGGCACAGCCCATCGCAGTGATCGGCGCCGGCTCATGGGGCACGGCGCTGGCACTGCAGTTGGCACGAGGCGGACATGCCGTTCGCCTGTGGGGGAGAGACGCGGCGCAGATCGGTGGTATGGATACGGCGCGCGAGAATACTCGCTACCTGCCGGGCGTCCCGTTTCCGGATGCGCTGGTCGCCGAAGCCGATCTCGAAGCCTGCCTCGAGAATGTTCGGGATATCCTGATCGCGGTGCCAAGCCACGCGTTGCGCGAGACGCTAGGCCGGATCAAGCCCTTGCTTGACGGTGACGAGCGCATCAGCTGGGCAACCAAGGGGTTCGAGCTGGCCAGCGGTAAACTGCCGCATCAGGTCGTACAGGAAATTCTCGGTGGCGAACGGTCGATGGCGGTGTTGTCCGGCCCGACCTTCGCCAAGGAAGTCGGCGCCGGTCTGCCTACCGCGTTAACCATAGCCGCGAATGACGAGAAGTTTGCCAATGATTTGGCGGCAGCACTATCGGGCGACAATTTCCGCGCGTATACCTCGAGTGACATCGTCGGTGTCGAAGTCGGTGGCGCGGTCAAGAACGTCCTGGCGATTGGTGCAGGCATATCCGACGGCCTCGGTTTCGGCGCGAATACGCGCATCGCGCTCATCAACCGCGGTCTGGCGGAGATGACGCGTCTCGGTGTCGCGCTTGGTGCACGCCAGGACACGTTTACAGGCCTCGCCGGCATGGGCGATCTGGTGCTGACCTGCACCGATAACCTGTCCCGCAACCGGCGCATGGGGCTGGCAATAGCAAGTGGTCAGTCGATCACCGATGCACAGGACGATATCCAGCAGGTTGTCGAGGGCGTGGTGGCAGCCAAGGCAGTGCACCAGGTGGCCGACAGCCTGGGTGTCGAGATGCCGATCGCCCAGCAGATCTATCGCATCATCTACGAAGGCGCACCGCCCCGCGACGCCGTCCGGGCCCTGATGGGCCGCGCACTAAAACAAGAATAGCCCGTAGGTAGTGCCGGGGTCGCCAATTCGTAGGTACCGTCCGTAGGTAGTGCCGGGGTCGCCAATGCGTAGGTTTCGGCTGTACCTACGAATTGGCGACCCCGGCACTACCTACGGGTGGTTAGCGGGCGTTGCCGAAGTTCTGCTGGCGCCAGGCTTCGTAGATGACGACGGCGGCTGCATTTGACAGGTTGAGACTGCGACTTGACGGCAACATGGGAATGCGCAGGCGTTGGGTGGCCGGGAAGGTCTCGAGGAGATCGGCCGGCAGCCCGCGGGTTTCCGGGCCGAGCAGGAAGGCGTCTCCCGGGGCGTAGTTCGGCGCCGAGTACGCGGTAACGCCATGTGTGCTGAGTGCATACACTTTGGCCTCCCCGAGTAGCGCAAGGCAATCCACTAGCGCCTTATGAGTCACTATCGTCGCGAACTCGCGATAATCCAGGCCCGCCCGCCGGAGACGTGCTTCCTCCAGCCCGAATCCCAGAGGTTCAATCAGGTGCAGTGTGGTGCCGGTGTTCGCACACAGGCGAATGATGTTGCCGGTATTCGGCGGGATTTCCGGCTGATAAAGAATGAGGCTGAACATTTTGGCAACGGATCGCAATCGGCTAGACTGCATCATCGCACGCCACGTCGTTCCGACCGACCCCGACGGCAGAGAAAACACTGACTTATGGCTTTAGCAGTCACGGCCGGCCACAACCCGCTGCAAATCGATTTCTGCGGCATGCCTTTGAGTTCGCCGATCGTCCTGCTGTCCGGTTGTGTGGGATTCGGTGAGGAGTACACACGCGTACACGGTTTCTCCAATCGCGACGTCGGTGCAGTGGTTCTCAAGGGGACTACTCGCGAGCCGCGCCTCGGCAATGACCCGCATCGTATAGCCGAGACGCCGATGGGCATGCTGAATGCGATCGGCCTGCAGAACCCCGGAGTTGACAAGGTCATCGACGAGATTTTACCGACGCTCGACTTCAGCGAGACGCGTTTCTTTGCGAACGTCTGCGGCTCGACCATCGATGATTATGCCGAAGTGACACGACGTTTCGACGACTCAGCGATCGACGCCATCGAGATCAATATTTCCTGCCCGAACATCAAGGAAGGCGGTGTGTCGTTCGGCAACTATCCCGATATGTCTGCCCAGGTGGTGGAAGCGTGCCGCAAAGCCACGCGCAAACCAATCATTGCCAAACTGTCACCTAACCAGACCGACATCCGTGCCAATGCGCGTCGTTGCATCGAGGCAGGTGCCGATGCCCTCGCGGTTATTAACACCATCACGGGCATGGCGATCGATATCGAAAAGCGACGCCCGATCATCGGCAACGTGCAGGGTGGCCTGTCCGGACCCGCGATCAAGCCGATCGCGTTGTGGAAAGTCCGGCAGGTTTACGAAGTTGCGGGGCCGCACAACATCCCGATTATCGGTCAGGGCGGCATCACGAGCCCTCACGACGCGCTGGAGTTTCTCATTGCCGGCGCGACCACTGTCGGTATCGGCACAGCGCTGTTTTACGAACCACTCATCTGTAAGAAGATCAACGACGGCATTGCCGGGTACCTGGGACGGCACGGTATTGCCACGCTCCAGGATCTCGTGGGGTCGCTGCAATGAAGAAACTGGCAGGTTTTCTGGTCGCGCTCGTGGCCATCGAGCATCTCGGCTTTCTCGTTCTGGAAATGTTTCTCTGGACGACGCCGACCGGCATGCGGGTATTTGGAATGACGCCCGAATTCGCCGGGCAGTCGGCGGCACTTGCTGCCAATCAGGGTCTGTACAACGGTTTCCTTGCCGCCGGTTTGCTCTGGAGCCTGGTGAGAAAGCATGACGCGTTCGCCATCAAGCTGTTCTTTCTCGCCTGCGTCGTTGTCGCGGGCATTTTCGGCGCTATCACGGTGAAGCCTTCCATCTTCTTCGTGCAGGCAGCACCCGCTTTACTTGCACTTATGTTCGTCATTGCCGCCCGTAAGTGACCCGTCCGTGATGCTTCGTGCTGGCCGTTGAGCGTTGCGCAATTCCAGCCGGTGCGCTGCTGGCCGCATATCAACAAGGGGGTGCTTACGCCGATTGCTATGCCACGGATATCGAGGCGTCTGTAACACATGCCGAATACGTAATTGCGTTTTACACTACCCCGGTTTTCAAGATCGAACGATTTATCCTGAAGTGGGTGGCAGCGAAACCGTCGACGGACGAAGAGGCCGGGCAACTGGCGGCCGGCACTATCGATTCATTCGCCGCGTGGCAGGTCGAAAAGCGCAGTGAGAACCAACTGCTGCTGACTGACTTTTTGGGCAACACCCGTTCGTGGCTCATGGTCGCGCCCAAATCGGGTGACAAGACGATCGGGTCCCGTTTGTATTTCGGCTCGGCAGTTGTTCCGAAGGTGGATGCAAAAACCGGCGAACGGTCCCTCACTTTCGTATTCCGCGCACTTCTCGGGTTTCACAGGATTTACTCAGTAGTACTACTGTTTGCGGCGAGGTCCCGCCTGGAAAAAAGGTAGTGTCACCGGGCATGCTAGACTGCTGATCTCTTTTCGCGCGGAGGCCAGGCATGCCGGATCGCATTCGCTTCCTCCTGAACCGACTAGGCGAAAGACTCTGGGTCAAGCCGCTCGCCATGTGCATCCTGTCGGTGGCTGGCGTGTTTCTTGCGCAGGCAACGGACCGTATGTCGCTGGCCGAAAAGTGGCCGACCGTGACGCTCGACTCGGTAGAGACCCTGCTCACCACAATGTCTGCCAGCATGCTGGTGATTGCCACGTTTTCCGTTGCGTCCATGGTTTCGGCGTATTCGTCTGCAAGCAACATGGCCACACCGCGAACGTTTACGCTGGTTGTTGCCGATGACGTTTCGCAGAATGCTCTCTCGACGTTCATCGGCGCTTTCATCTTCAGCATCGTTGCGCTGATTGCGCTGAAGAACAGTTACTACGGCGATGCGGGCCGGTTAACTTTGTTTGTACTGACCTTGCTTGTGTTTGCCATTGTCATTGGCATGTTTGTCCGCTGGGTAGATCGGATCGCGCGTCTGGGTCGAGTTGGCTCGACTATCGAAAAGGTTGAAAGCGCTGCAGCGAAAGCTCTGCGACGCCGCCGTTCAGCGCCAACACTGTGCGCCAGTCCCGTGGATGAGAGTTTGCACGGCGGGGAGCCGCTCCATAGCAGCTCGATCGGCTACGTGCAGCATATCGATATCAAGAAACTGCAGGCTTGTGCCAGGCGGGCGAACTTGCGCATCCGCATCGCCGCACTGCCGGGCACGTTCGCTGCGCCGGGCCGGCCGCTGGCTCATCTCTTCGCGGATTCGGGACGGGTCGATGCATCGCAGCGCGAGCCAATCGAGAAGGCGTTCCTCATCGGCGACGAACGCATTTATGACGACGATCCTCGTTTCGGGCTGATCGTTCTCTCGGAGGTTGCCAGCCGCGCGCTCTCACCCGGTGTGAATGATCCAGGCACGGCCATCGACATTATCGGCAGGCTGGTGCGGCTGTTCGCGCTGTGGGTCGAACCGCGCGCGGACCAGAGACCCGGGCAATCCGATTACGACCGGGTGCAAGTGCCTGAAACGTCCCTTGCCGACATGTTCGACGACGCATTCCCGCCTATTGCGCGCGATGGAGCCGACAGTATCGAAGTTGTGGTGCGCATGCTGAAAGCGCTTCACTCGCTGTCAGCCGTCGGCCATGCCGAAATGCGCGAGCTGGCACTACAGCACGCGCGACTCGCGCTGGCCCGCGCGGAGATTGGGCTGGTTTTGCAGCAGGACCGTGAGGTTGCACGAAAAGTGGCGGCTTTCGCAATTGCGGACCAGTGACAACACGCTTGGAACGACTTTCCCCGCAGTCAATGGCTACGCCAGCGGTCCAGCCACGAAAGTACCGGCCGCGCGCTGACGCCGTGCAGCACGATGGATAGCACCACGACCAGCGACACCACACGCCATAAGGCTGCGGCCTCGACAAACTCCGCGTGGTTAAGTGCGAAAGCCAGATAGTAGAAAGAACCGATGCCACGGACACCGAACAACGCAATCGCCCAACGATCGCGATTCTGCGTTCGGCTGCCGAACAATGCGACGAAGCCGGCCAGCGGCCGCACCAGCAGCACAAAGACGAGCGCGAACACGACCTCACGCCAGGTCAGGTCGACAAGGATGCCGCTGGCGATCGAACCGCCGAACATGATTAGCAACACCGCGATCAGCACTCGCTCTGACTGCTCGGCGAACGAATGCAGATACTCATGGTAAGCGTGGTCATACTCATACTGGCGTACTACTACTGCGGCCACGAACACGGCAATAAAGCCATATGCATGGCACAGTTCGGCAATACCGTAGACGGTCAGCGTAATCGCCAGTGCGGTCAGGCCATCGCCGGTAGCTGACAGTGAGATGTCGCGCTCTCCGCGAAATATCATGCGCATCAGCGCATAGCCGACCAGCCAGCCGATGACGACACCGCCAGCGACACGCCATAGCAGGTCAAGTGTCAGCCAGCGCGTCCAGTCCATCGGTTCTGCGACAGTGGCCGATGCGAGTGCGACTGCCAGCCATACAAACGGAAAGGCCAGCCCGTCGTTGAGACCGGCCTCTGACGTCAATGCGAAACGTACCGGATCTTCACCGCCCTTTCCCGGCGCATGCACTTGCACGTCGGTCGCCAGCACCGGATCGGTAGGCGCGAGTACGGCGCCGATCAAAGCGGCGGCGGCGAATCCGTAGCCCAGAAGGTGATGGCCCAGCAAAAAGCCGGCCAGGATGGTGAGCGGCATGGTGATTGCCAGCAGCCGCCAGGTAAGGTGCCAGCTGCTCCATGAGAACCGGGTATCGATACGCAAGCCCACGCCCACCAGTGCCACCAGCACCGCGAGCTCGGCAAGGTATTCCGCGAGTACGGGATAGAGCAGCGGATCCGCGCGCACGAGCGGCAACGGCAACGGCACCAGGTACAGCGCGATACCAGTGGCAACGAATGCCATCGGAAATGTGACTTTTTGCCGTTTCAGCAGGTGCGGCAGCCACGCAGCGGCCAGCAGCACCAGGCCGAACAGCAACAGCGCCAGTTTGTAGGGATCCATGCGCGCTCCTCGAACGATCGCGTCGGGTATGCTGCCTTAGAAAGGCGCTTCCGTGCGTCTTTTAGTGCGTCGCCCTGCAACCGGTACGCCCGATGGCAGGAAATTGTCGCGTGCTAGACTCCGCCTGCGGAACCGGCCAACCGATTGTCGTTGCCCGGGCCTCTTTCACCATGCTCGGGGATAATAATAATGACGACAGAGCTTTACTATCAGACCCTCGTTACCGCGCTGAGCCGATAAATCGGTTCGACCCCTTTAATTCCGGGTGGTGGCATTGGACGAGACGGGCAGCAAATCGCGAAAGGCTGGCGAGTATCTGACGACGCTTGCCCGCGGTCTGTCGGTGCTGCGTTCCTTTACCAGGGAAAGGCCGGAAATGACCCTGAGCGAGGTTGCATCGGTGACCAGTCTCAGCCCGGCTGTCGCACGGCGCTGCCTGCACACACTCGTCGAACTGGGTTACGTGGGCAGAAAAGGCAAATTGTTTCTTCTGACCCCCGAAGTCATGGGGTTCGCGTCCGCATTCCTCGAATCGATGAACCTCGAGGAAGTTGTGCGTCCGTATTTACAGGAAGTTCGTGACAGCACAGGAGACAGTTCGTCGCTTGCCGTACTTTCCCGTTTCGACATCCTGTACCTCGTGCACGTATCGACCAATCGTATGATTCGCCTGGTGGCGGGATTCGGCACGCGCTTTCCGGCTTATCCGACTTCGCTTGGGCGTGTGCTGCTCGCACACCAGCCGAGCGCGCACACCGAGAAGTACTTATCCGAAGTGCAAACGGAAAAGCTGACCAGCAAGACCGTGACGTCGATTACGGCCTTGCGGAAGATACTTAACAAGTGCCGGCGAGAGGGCTATGCGTCCATCCAGGATGAGTTGGACTATGGCATCGTCTCCGTCGCTGTGCCGGTATTCGGCACCGATGGCCAGATTCTCGCGGCGATCAACTGCTCGACCGCGACGACCCGCGTCAAACAGGAAGAGATGGTAAGGACGCGTCTCCCCAAACTGTCAGCCGCCGCGAAAAGCATAGAAATAGAACTGCGTCGTTACCCGATACTCGTGCATTCAATCAAGAGCGCCAGTTCCTGAGCCCGGCCATTTTGCGTCAGCTTTGGCGCAAAAATCGGCTACCTCGCGATTGTACAGCGCGGCTTCCGATAGATTGCTCAGATGTCCGCTGTTCGCAAACACGATTTCCCGGCAATCAGGCAACAGTTGCAGAAGCTGCGCTGCACTGGCCTTGCGAGCCGCGGTTTCCCTTGCCCCCGTCAGCACCAGGCAGGGTGCGCGGAGCGAGCGGATTTTACCGAGTACGTTCACAGCAGACTCCGTTGGTTTCGCGGCGTCGGCAAGCAGATCGGTGCCCTGGTAGGCAGACAGCATTTTATCGAGCAACTCCCGCGCGCGGCCTGAGTCGCCGTTCAACGCCATCATCGGGTGGTCGTGCCAGCGACGCCTGACTTCATCCATGAGACCGTCGCGCGCGAGTTCCGCGTACTGTTCGATCGGGATTCGCTCGGCAGCCGGTTCGTCAATCGCAAAGCCGTCTATCGCCGGTCCCTGCAGCAACAGCGATCGAATAGTACGTGGATGTGTCACCGAAAAACGCAAGGCAATCCGCGCGCCCTGTGACATGCCGAGGAGATGTAGCGACTCGAGCGATAACGCCTGCAGGATTCTTTGCATGTCGTCTACTTCGAGTCCGAGATCGGGCGTCGCCTGCGATCGTCCAAACCCGCGTCGATCGAATGTTACTACCTGAAAGGCATTTGCGAGTTCCTCGACCTGGGGCTCGAAGAGTCGGTGGTCCAGCGACCAGCCATGCGCCATCAGTATCGGTGCACCTGCCCCCGCTGTCTCGACATACAGGCGGCCACCATCTACATCCACCCACATACGCGCGTCAGAGACCGGGCATCAGCTGTCGCCGGGGGAATCGCTGAAGGAATCGCTGGAGGATTCACAATAGTCAACGGCCGCCTGCGCCGCCGTCCAGATGTCATGGGCGACCGGGTGGTCGGCTTCCTCCATGTAATGACCCACCAGGCCGGCACAACGTGCGGTCAGCACGATTCCTCGCATCATTCGCGAAGGGATTCCCGCTTCCCCCAGCACGGCCGCGATGGCGGCACTGATGTTCGTTACCAGGTTTTTCCCAAGCGCCTCGCGCAGGCTGGTTTCCAACAGGTGCATGGCGGCAATGTGCTGGCCCTCGACACCGGTGCTCTGCGCAATGTCGATCAGCCTGGCAACCCTCGGATCGCCGTTGCGATGCACCGGGTGCCCGAAACCGGGAACCGCACGGCGGAGTTTCCGGTAGGTGGCAATCTCGGCGGCTGCTTTGTCTGCGCGTCCGGCGGGCGTTGCCGCGACGATGCGCTCCAGGATCTCGCCGCACTCACCGGCCGTCCCTGCATAGCGGTCGCCGACGCCGAGCAATCCGGCAGCGACGGCGCCCTGCAGCGATTCCGGCGCGCCGTAATGCGTCAGGCGGGTGACAACGGCGGACGGCACGAGGCCGTGTTCCATGATTGTGACCAGCACGGCATCGACGAGCCGGCTTTGCTGGCGGGACGGTTCCCGGCCAAGGGCCTGCCAGATCATGAGGTCCGCGAAGGAATAATTCCCCATGATGTCGTCGACCAGGCTTTTGCCCCGGATCAATATGTTGTCTG
Source organism: Woeseia sp. (assembly GCA_040879925.1). GTDB lineage: Bacteria > Pseudomonadota > Gammaproteobacteria > Steroidobacterales > Woeseiaceae > IDS-8. The sequence continues at coordinate 56,760 of JBBDJJ010000038.1, forward strand.
CATCGAATCCGCAGATCGCCGTTACGGCGCGCGCCTTGCTCTCGTCAGCCATCGAATTTCCTCGCAGTCGGATTGGCATCGCCTGTCGCATGGCAGCATCGCACAAAGATCATGCCACGCCGAGAGCTTGCCGACAGCCGGAAAGCCTTGCTTTCCAGAGTTATATTTCGCTAATCGAAGTTGATTTCGATATGCGAAAATCATAACATGGGGTCGAGCACAGTTACAGAACGATAGTTAAAGAACGTTTCCGGGGGGGCACAATGAAAGTTGCGATCAAAGCTATTCTGCTTTGCGTGGCGATGACACTCGCGGGAGGCGATGTCTTCGCTCAGATGGCGACGCTGGAAGAAATTGTGGTCACGGCGCGCAAACGAGCCGAGACTCTTGAAGAGAGTCCGGTTTCCGTACGCGCATTCACCGAAGCCGAAATCCAGTCCGCCGACATAAATACGCCGCATGACTTCATCGCGTTGACACCGAATGTAACGCTGGTGCAAACACAGAATGCCGGCAACTCCTTCATCAACGTTCGCGGCATATCGCAGGCACGCAACAGCGAGATGTCCGTCGCGGTCATGGTCGACGGCGTGCTGATGTCGAATCCGGCCCAGTTCAACCAGCAGCTGTTCGACATTCAGCAGATCGAGGTGCTGCGCGGACCGCAGGGTGCGCTCTACGGCAGGAACGCAATCGGCGGCGCCATTACGATCGTGACGGCGCAACCGACCGACGAGTTTGCCGGCAAGTTCGAGCTTGGCGCGGACGGCGGGCCTGGATTCACGGCCCGCGGTTCCATCAGCGGACCGCTCGGCGGTTCCGACGCACTCAAGTTCCGCGCATCGGCGTCGTACGTGGATACCGACGGCTACATCGACAATGCGCTGCTCGGAGAAGAGGCCGACCCTTATAAAGATGTGTCGGCACGGCTGAAGCTGTTGTGGGAGCCAAGCGACCGCTTTTCCGCCGACGTCCGCCTGAGTGCTTCGGCGCTGGATACGCAGGCGTTGTACTTCAACATAGCGGCGGAAGCAGACGATACGAGTTTGCCGGTCCGGGTCAATAATCCCGGCATCAATGAGCGGGATCTCCTGACCTTCAGCCTCAAGCTCGAGTGGCAGGGCGATTACGGCTCGTTCACGTCGATTACCGCCTACGACGATCTCGAAGAGATCCTGACCGGCGACCAGTTCGATTTCCTGCCGCGAGACGAATCGTTCCTGAATTTCGATCCGGGCTTCGGTGGCCTGATACGCTCGTTGATCGACGACGAAGACATTGACCTCAGCCAGACGCAGTTCCTCGATACGGACTCGTGGAGCCAGGAGTTCCGCTTCGTATCGCCGACGGATCGTCGCCTGCGGTGGATCGCAGGCGTCTACGGAATCTCTACCGACCGCTACATTTCAACCGGCAACCAGGTCGATCGCGGTAACGGCGTCTTCCCGGTCTATCGCGTGCCGCGGGCTTCCGTTTTCAGCCCGTTTTTCGGCGTACCCGTGACCGACCCGAGCCCGCAGATCGGGCTGCTGGCCGACGGCCAGGACAACTTCGCCTGGGCCGTGTTCGGCGAGATGGCGTACGATCTTACCGACACCTTCGAAGCGGCGTTCTCGCTGCGCTATGACGAGGATACGCGCGAGAACACGACATTAACGGAGCCGCTGTACGACCCGACGGGCATCGGCCTCGTGCCAGGAACCGTGCGCGAAGAAACCTGGGACGACCTGCAACCGAAACTGACGCTCCGCTACCGGCCGAATGAGGACGTGACGATTTATGGCGGCTACAGCCGTGGATTCCGTAGCGGCGGATTCAACCAGTCCGGCGTCGGAGCCGCGGTACCGGAGCCGGGTATCGAAGACCTGTTTGACGAACAGATTGCCGATACCTATGAAGCGGGCATCAAATCCGCGTTCGGCGACGGCCGCATGTTCATGTCATTCAGCGCGTTCTATACCGACTTCGAAGGCGCCTACTTTTTCTTCTTCGATCCGACCACCAGTACGCAGAATCTCGGCAGCATTCCGAAGACCGAGTACATCGGCTTCGAGTTGGAAGGCAACGCCCAGTTCAACGAGTATTTCAGTGGCTACTTCGGCATCGGCTACACCGACAGTGAGATCAAGGAAGCCGCCGACCCGGCCGATGTCGGGAACCAGGCTCCGCTCGTGTCCGAATACACCTTCAACGCGGGCGGTGTCTTGCGCTACCCGCTTGGCGCCTTTGGTGGCAATACGGACGGCGTAATTCGTGTGGACTACCAGAAAATCGGCGATACCTGGTGGGACCCCGGCAATATCTCGGTGAGAAGCCCGGTCGATATCGTCGATATACGAATCGGTCTTGATGTTACCGACAACTGGTCTTTGATGTTATGGGCCAGAAATGCATTCGACGAAGAATACAACAGCGAGTTTTCACCGGGACCGGGACCGGGCGCCAACTTCCTGTTCAAGGCGCCGCCGCGCAGTTACGGTGTAAGCTTCATTAAGGAATTCTGACGAAAGTGAAAAACGGGACGGGAGGAATGCGGTGAGTACGAAACCAGTCACTGCCGGGCGCTTGCATCACAACGCGCACGTCACTACGGACATGGAGTCGGTACGCAAGTTCTATGAGGACATCATAGGCTATCCGCTGGTCGCTACCTGGTGCGAAAAAGCCGACCTGTTTGGCAAGGAAAGAACCTACATGCACTGCTTTTTCGATATGGGCGGTGGTGAAAGTCTGGCGTTCTTCCAGTTCGCGGACACGGAGGACCACCAGGAGTTCGGACCAGAGCTGGCCCTGTCGCCGTTTCGCCATCTCGCCATGAAAGTCGACCAGGCGGCGCAGGACGGCATTCGCGATCGCCTGGAGGCAGCAGGCTACAAGCCGCCCGACACCTATATCCTTAATCACGGCTACTGCTATTCGCTGTACGTTATGGACCCCGCCAAGTTGTTAATTGAATTCACGGTGGACCACGAGGACGTCGACAAGATCAACGACGATCAGCGTCAGAAGGCGCACCGTGAACTTGAAAGGTGGCTGGGCGGCGACCATGCGCCGAATAACGAAGCGTTCCACCGCTAGCCGGTCGAAGCCACTGCGAAAAATATTGAAGCGGGCCTGTACCGCTATTCGCAAAGCGCAGATCGCCAGCCGGTCGTGCCAATACCGTACCGGCTGATTCTTTTGAAACCGGTTCACCACTGCGGAAGTAGCTAATGGAAGCAAAGGTCTGCGTCATCTATCACAGCGGTTTCGGTCACACCGCGCGACTCGCCGAATCGGTTGCTGCCGGCGTGCGCCGCGTCGACGGCGTCGAGTGCCTGCTCGTTTCCGTTGCGGAACTCGAGGACGCCGAAGCGGAGACCTGGTCACGCATCGACGACGCCGACGCGATGATTTTCGGCTGCCCGACCTACATGGGTTCACCGTCGGCCGGCATCAAGAAGTTTATGGAGATGACATCGCCACGCTGGTTCGAACAGAAATGGGCCGACAAGCTGGCCGCCGGCTTCACGAATTCCGGTTCGCACAATGGCGATAAACAGAACACGCTGGTCGGCCTGGCAACATTTGCGGCCCAGCACGGCATGGTCTGGATCAACCTGAATATCCTGCCCGGCAACAACACGGCGAAGGGTACGATAGACGAGCCGAACCGCCTCGGCTCCTGCCTCGGGGCAATGTCGCAATCGAATATCGACCAGGGTCCGGACGTGGTGCCTCCGCAGACCGACCTGGACACAGGCTCTCGCCTCGGCGAACGGGTCGCGTTATGCACCCGGCGATGGACCGGAAAGTGAAACGCGGCTTGGTCACTCTGCCAGCGCTCCCGTCCCCGATTTGCGGCTGGCTGGCGCTTTGATGTACGACAAGAGCATCGAAACCCGTCCATTGGCCGATCAGTTTGCGCTCGATCGCGCGACCTATCGCGCGCAGGTCGAGTACCTGTTCGCACATTCGGCCTTCTACCAGCAGAAACTTGGCGATGCGGGCTTTCGCGACCCGGCGGCAGTCGGCGAACTCGACGACATTGCAACCTTGCCGTTCACCGAGAAGGACGAAATTCGCCGGACCCAGTCGGAGTCTCCCCCGTTCGGCGAACACCTCGCCTGTGCCCCGGAGATGTTACAGCGCGTGTTCAGTACGAGCGGTACGACGGGCACGCCCTGCTATCTCGGACTGACCCGGCGGGATCTCGACATCTACGCGACCAACGTGGCTCGCGGCTATACCGCGGCCGGCTTTGCCGCGGGACAACGCATCGTTGTCGGTTTCAACGCGGGCCCGTTCGTGGCAGGCGCGGTGTACTACGGCTTCGACAAGATCGGCTGTACGGTGATCCCGGTGGGAACGGGTAATACCGAACGGCTGGTCACGGCAGTTCAGAAACTGCGGGCAACCGGAATCAGCTGCACACCGTCGTACGGCCTGTACCTCATTGACTGGTGCCAGCAGCACAGTATCGACACCCGGACGCTCGGCCTGACGAACATGATCACGGCAGGCGAGCCCGGCGGCGGGGACCCGCTGATTCGCGGCCGCATCGAGGACGCGTTCGGCTGCAAGGTGCGCGAGTCGATGGGTATCGGCGATATCTCCCTGTCGGCCTGGGCTGAGGACGACGACGGCAACGGCATGCACTTCATGGCGCGCGGCTTCGTGCACGTAGAGCTGATCGATCCGGAAACCGGCGCGCAGCAAGAGTGGCGAGACGGAGCGGAAGGCGAACTCGTGTATACCGCACTGCAACGGGATGCGATGCCATTGCTGCGCTTCAGGAGCCGGGACCACGTCGTCGTCAATATGAAGCCGAATCCACAGGGACGCACAGGGCCGAGGATTCGCTGCGTCGGGCGGACAGACGACATGTTGATCGTGCGCGGCGTCAATCTCTTTCCATCCGCTCTCAGAAGCATATTGAAGCAGTTCACTCCGCACGTTTCGGGAATGATGCAGGTAAGGCCGCGCGAATCGGGCGTGCTCCAGTCACCGCCGTTGCCGGTGGTCGTCGAACTCGGGGAAGGCTGCACCATGGCCCGGGAGGAATTGCGGCAGAAAATCACCGACGAGATGCGTTCGAGACTGCTGGTGACGACGGACGTCCGTCTCGTGCCTTACGGTTCGCTCCCCAGGGAAACCTACAAATCGAGACTCATCGACTACTCGGACGCAGAACCGCCTCGAACCGCTTCGAACCGCCTCGGAATAATTCAATGACGAAAGAACTACCCCTGTTTCCGTGCACGATCGTCGGCAGTTACCCACAACCCGACTGGCTGATCGACCGCAACAAGCTTGCAAAACAATTTCCGCCGCGCACCAGGGCTGCCGAGCTTTGGCGCGTCGAGCCCCGCTACCTGAACGGCGCGCAGGATGACGCCACCCGTCTCGCCATCATGGACCAGGAGGCGGCTGGACTGGACATCGTGTCGGATGGCGAAATCCGGCGCGAAAGCTATTCCAACCATTTCGCGACCGCCCTCGACGGCATCGACCTGGACAATCCCGGGACGGCGCTGGATCGCAGCGGTGAACCCGTATTCGTGCCGCGGATCAGCGGCCGGATTCGCCGGCGCCACCCTGTCGGTGTCGAGAACGTGAAATTCCTGCGCCGGAATTCCACTCGCAGGATCAAGTTCACGGTGCCCGGTCCTTTCACGATGACCCAGCAGGCACAGAATGACTACTACGCAAGCGAAGCTGAGGCGGCACTTGACTACGCCGCGGCCGTGAACGAGGAAATCCGCGACCTGTTCGCGGCCGGCGCCGACGTCGTTCAGCTCGACGAACCGTATATGCAGGCCAGGCCGGAAAAAGCCAGGGACTACGGGCTGGCCGCGCTCCAGCGGGCCCTCGATGGAATCGAAGGCAAGACCTGCGTGCATATTTGCTTCGGTTACGCCGCCCTGATTCACCAACGTCCGGAAGGCTATTCGTTTCTGCCGGAACTCGCCCACGCGCCGTGTCGCCAGGTGTCAATCGAGACGGGCCAGTCAAATCTCGATTGCACGGTACTGGCGTCGCTGGCCGACAAGGACATACTGCTCGGCGTGCTCGACCTGTCGACCAACGAGGTCGAGAGCGTGGAAACAATCAAGGCGAGGGTTCGCCACGGTCTCGATCATGTCGACCCGGAACGGATCATCCTCGCCCCGGACTGCGGCATGAAGTACCTGTCGAGAGAGGCCGCATTCGGAAAACTTGCGGCGATGGTCCAGGCAGCACGCGAACTCCGCGCCGAGTACGGCCGCCAGGAAGACTCTGCACCAGTCGTAAGTCACTTGCTGTAGGAGCCTGCATCGCGGGCGATCAGGCGGTGATCGCCCGTAATACGGGCTCCTACAGCCTACTGATCACGCGCTGTAGGAGCCCGTATTACGGGCGATTTGTCTTAGCCAAGTGCCATTGTCCCTGGTGCCGGAGGCGCTGCGTCGCGAGCTCTGCGCCTTGGGCCAGGGCGGCCAGTTTGGCCCAGGCTACGTCCGGATCGATGCCCTGCATGCCTACATGGACGCTGAAACCGCAATCGACACCCGCCATGACGCGCTCCCTGCCGACCAGTCGGGCATAACGTTCTATGCGCTGCGCAACGAGCTCGGGATGCTCTATGTAGTTTGATTGGGGTTCGATGACTCCTGGACAAATGATTCTGTCGTCCGGGATTTTTACGCTCTCGAAAAGCTGCCATTCGTGAGCGTGGCGCGGGTTGGCAGCTTCGAACAATACGGTGCGCGGTTTCGCTGTCCACACGAGATCGATGATCTCGGCGATGGGCACGTCGCAATGATGCGGGCCCGGATAATTGCCCCAGCACAGGTGCATGCGCAGTTGTTCCGCGGGGATATTTCGCACGCCATGGTTCAGTGCCTCGATGTTCATGGCCACGCGTTTTCGATATTGGGACAGATCCAGGTCTGCGTACGCGGAGTGCCTGCCCATGGCCAGATCCGGACAGTCCAGTTGCACGGTCGCGCCGGCGGCGGCTATAGCTTCGTACTCGTGCCGCATCGCCTCGGCAATGGCGAAAACATACTCTTCGTCGCTCGCGTAATGTTCGTTTGCGAAGAAAAGCGACACGACTCCCGGCGACGCCGCACTCGAAAAAATGCCGGGCGCGCCGGCCTCCTCTGCGGCGTTCCGCAGGTTCACCATGTCGTTAACGGCGGCATCGGGATCCTTGACGGAAATCGGTCCGTTGCAGGCCGGCGCGGACCTTTTGCGGCGCCCGGGATTTGCAGCGACCAGCTCTGCGCTGCGCGGGAAAGCCTCGAGGTCTGCAAAAAAGTAATTCTGTACGGTCTCGCCACCGAAGCCATGTAATCGATCTTTCACATAGGTCGCGTAGCTCGGCTTCGACATTTCACCGTCATTGACGATGCTGATACCGGCCTGCAATTGCCGCTGCACCACTTCTCGCACAGCAGACTCAACGCGTGCGGCAAGCGCTTTCTCGTCGACGGGGATGCCGTCACCTTTCGCCCACATCATCCTGATCAAATCGTCAGGCCGTGGCAGGCTTCCGGTATGTGTGGAAAGAATGCGTTCGCTGCCGTTCGCTGATGAAGCCATTTGATTACCTCGGGCGATTACCTCGGGCGATTACCTCGGACGATTATCTCGGACGATTATCTCGGACGATTATCTCGGACGATTATCTCGGACGATTATCTCGGGCCAATAAATTGCGTCAGGATGCAGCACGGCGGGAGACGACGAAACTCTCGTCATTGAACCACAAGCCGTTGTGTTTTCGCAGTACCTCCGAGGTAGCATCGAGGTAGTCGGGCGATGCAAACACATCCTGCAATTTTTGATCCTCGATCTGCGCAACGTAAATTGCTGCATTCCAGGCGGCAAACAATGTCGATGTTCCGATACTGTCGGCAATTTCATCGGGCAGGGTGTGCATGCGATACTGAAAAATCGACTTCGCATCCGCATAGGCGTTGAAATTGTAGTTGCGTGCTTCGTTACCGAGCTCGGCTTTCAGCGTTCGCAGCAGCTCGTGACGATTGACGACGAACGGATTTTCGCCTGGCCAGACACGCTGGATGATTTCGAGACCGGGGTCGTCACCGAAAGACTGCACCGCAAGCATGCGCCCGCCGGGAGCCAGGCTTCGTACCAGCGGCGATAACACGTTGCGCGCTTTGAAATCCGCATGCATGCGTGCTCGCCAGGGCTGCGAGGCAATGACGAGATCGTAGTTTGCGGCCGCCCTGCCCGGTTGCGGTATGACAGTATCGAGTAGAAAGCGGTGATCTCGCCGGTACATGATAAGTACCGTCGGCCTGACGTAGGCGGGATTGCCGGTTTTCGGATTGGCGACTGCCTGCCATGCATCGACCAGATAGTCGTCCAGCGCGCGCAGCTGGTGCCCGAACCCGTACGCCGACGTACCGTCGAGTTCTACTGCCTTCCAGTTGAGCGCGGCTGCTTTGGTGACGTCGCGCGGCATCAGCCACGGCGCTTCGACGTAATACAGGTTCGTGAACACTACAACACTGGCAGGATGCTCGACGAAGCGGTCCGGCAATTTTTCGAGGCTCAGCCGGATATCTTCCAGGCTGATTTCCTTGCCCACAATGTAAAAAGGCAAGGTCGGAAATCGCTCGTGCATGGCGCGTACAACGTTGCTCAGTATGGTGCCGTCACCCATGCCGGCATCGAACAGCCTGACGGCGGGCGGACTTGGCTTGACGTGCGCTAACTCCCTCGAGGCGCGTTCCGCGATCACCCACTTTTCGTTGCAGGTATTGATGAACGCAAGGTATTTCTGCCGGTTGTCGTAAAAACGAAACGGCCTGTCCGGAACGGTGCGATTCTGACGATCGGCATCCTGCGTCTCGGCCGATACCCGCGCGCTCGCGTATTGCCGGTGCCGCGCGCTCGACTCACCGTTACGCATAACCAGGTTGCGGTGCATGTATTTGCGCGCGCGCTCAGCCGTTGCAAGCGTGACATCTTTGCCGAGTCGCAACCTTGCGCAAAGCTTGCCGTCATTGATTGCGCGCCGTCCGAAGGTCGATTCGGCCACGCCGGTCAGCCGGCAGAAATCCTCGATTTCCTGCAGCAATGTGGTCGTCGAAGTTGCCATGCGACTCCTGCCCCGTCGCCCGGACGACAGCCGGGCGCAACACGCTTCTGGTGCGAATTGTCGCGCATTCCGCAGAGAAAATAAACTTGGGCACGATCCCACTGTGCTGCTTATTAGATATTTAAATCAGGTAGATATGGCTGGATCTGGCCCCGATTATCGCTGGTTCCGATGGCAAGGCGCTTGCAGAAAGGCGAGAAAGTGGGCATTTTCCCACCGGTCTTGGCGGCGACTTGCGGCATCCGGGGCAGAGACACCCGAATGTGCCGGTTCGCCGGTTGTGGCAGATCAATCGAGCTTCAACGCCCGCATTTTCCGTGTCAGCGTATTGCGTCCGCAGCCAAGCAGCCTGGCCGCTTCCTGCCGATGGCCGCCGGCTTTTTTAATGGCTGCACGTATGAGCGTGCGCTCGACCTCCGGCACGACCATATCGAGTAACGGTGCCGGATTGTCGGCAGCCAGCGCCTGCTCGGCCCAGTGTTCCAGGCCGCGCGTCCATTCCTGCATGGCGCCTCGCGCAGAGGACTTGCCGCCCAGGTCTTCGCCGATGTCGAGTGCCGTAATGACACCGCCCGGGGCGATCACGGTGAGGCGTCGTGTGGCATTAACCAGTTGCCGGACATTGCCCGGCCAGTCGTAGGCTTCGAGGATTTCCAGCGCTTCGGAGTTCAGGGACTTCGGCGGCGCCTCGAGTTCGCGGCCTGCCTCCGCTAAATAGTGCTGCAACAGCAACGGTATATCCTGGCGGCGGTGGCGCAGTGGCGGCGTGTTGATGCGCATGACGTTCAGGCGATGAAACAGGTCTTCACGAAAGCTTCCGTCGAGAACCGCCCGCGCGAGATCCTGGTTGGTCGCCGCAATTACCCGCACATCGACCTTGATCGAGGTCTGGCCACCAACGCGATAGAACTCGCTTTCCGCCAGAACGCGCAGCAGCCGCGTCTGCAACGCCGGCGACATATCCCCTATCTCATCGAGAAACAACGTGCCACCATCGGCCTGCTCGAAGCGCCCGATGCGACGCGCATCCGCGCCGGTGAACGCGCCGCGTTCATGGCCGAACAGTTCCGACTCCAGCAATTCCGATGCTATGGCGGAGGTGTTCAGCGCAACGAAGGGTTTGCCGGCGCGCGGGCTGTGTTCGTGCAGGGCGCGTGCGACCAGCTCCTTGCCGGTACCGGACTCGCCCGTAATCAGCACCGTCATGCTGGAACGCGCCAGGCGGCCGATCGAGCGAAACACCTCCTGCATGGCCGGTGCCTTGCCGATCAGCGAGGGGATGCCGGCGGGCATCCCGGCAGTACCGGCCGACTGGCCGCGACCGTTTTGTCGCGCTGCTTTACTGACCAGCGCGACGACCTCATCGAGATCGAACGGCTTCGGCAAGTATTCGAAGGCGCCGCCCTGGTACGCAGCCACCGCATTGTCGAGATCGGAATGCGCGGTCATGACGATGACCGGCAGGTGCGGGTAGTGTCGGCTCAAGCGCTCGAGCAAGGCGATGCCGGAAAGGCCCGGCATACGTACGTCGGTAATGAGCACGTCCGGCTGGCTATGCTCCATGGCTTCGAGCAAGTGTTCGGCGCGCTCGAAACTGCGCGGCGTAAACTCCGCCTGTTTGAGGGCTTTCTCCAGCACCCAGCGTACCGACTGGTCGTCGTCGACAATCCAGACCTGCACGTCAGTGGTGCCCATTGCCGTTCCCGCCGTTGGTTGCCAGCGGAATGCGTACGAAGAATACGGTTCTGCCCGGCCGGCTTTCGAATTCGATCAGGCCGCCATGACGGCTGACAAGATCCTGTGCCACCGAAAGTCCCAGACCGGTACCATCCGGCCGTCCGGTTACCAGGGGATAGAAGATTGAATCCTGCAGTCCCGGCGCTATCCCCGGACCGTCATCTTCGATTTCGATACTTGCGACAGCGCCGTAACGCACTTCGCCAATGGTGAAGTTCGTTAACGCCCGACTGCGCGCCACGATAGCGCCCGCGCCGCCGAGCGCGGTCAACGCATTCTGCACAAGGTTAAGGATTGCCTGCACCAGCTGGTCGCGATCGAGATCGATCAACGGCAGTCCCGGATCGTACTCACGGCGAATTGCGATGGATGGACCTGCCTCGGGCTGAACCAGTTTTAGAACGTATTCGATGATCTCGTGCACGTTGACCGGTTGCTTGTTCGGTGGGCCTGCGGGTCCCAGCAAAGTATCGACCAGTGCGGCGAGACGATCCGCTTCGCTGATGATCACGCTGGTGTATTCGCGCAGCTCGTCGCTTTGCAATTGCCGTGCAAGAAGTTGTGCGGCGCCTCGCAAACCGCCTAGAGGATTTTTTATTTCGTGCGCGAGCTGTCGGATCATTTGCCGGCCCGCGCCGTGCTGCATGATCAGCGCATTTTCGCGCGTAATGCGATAGCGGCGCGTGATGTCCGTCATCTCTACCAGCAGGCGACTATGGTCCTCGCTGTTCTGCATCAGCGATACGCGACAGTCGATCAGGCGCTCTGATGGTTGCACGTCGGTCGGCGCGAGTCGCAGCTCATTGGCATAAGTAACGCCGGTCGCGAGTACGCGATTCAGGATGTCCGCAAGGACCGCATCGTTCTGCACCAGCGACAGCAAGGTTCGCCCGCCGGCCCGATGCCGACTGATGCCGAGCAGGTCTTCCCCGGCCGGGTTCATTGTGACGATGCGCAGATCGCGATCGATAACGATCGCCGCCGTAAGAAGGGTATCGAGTATTTCGTCGGCGAGCCCGCCGGGGCCGGACGAAGAGGCGCCGCCGCGCCCGGAGCCTGTCAGTTGCCCGGAGCGGCCGGGCGATTCAGCACCGTGGTCTGCTGCACATAAAAACGGTTTGCCTGGCTGCGAATCTTCAACTCGCCGCTCGCGTCCACGACTTCCGCCTGAATGTTGTGTACCCCGCGATACACCTCCCCGATCTGGAATTGCAGTCCACCGACTTCCTGCAGTTCCCCGTCGAAATAGACGCGCACCTGGTGACCCGGCTGCAATGACGGCTGCAGGTCGAGAGTAACGCTCAACGTACCGCCTATGTTCCACAGCGTTTCTTCCGCGGCCGGAGAACTGACCGTGAGGCTTTCATAACCGGTTGCGTCGCCCTCCTCTTCGTCATCACTGGATTGCTGGCGCGGAGACGCTGCGACGCTGCGCACGCGCGTACCGGGTGCCGGCGCACTTTCGAGTTGCACCTGTTCCGCGCCGGGCTGGGGGCGATCCGAATAATGCACGACGCCTTCGGCATCGACCCAGCGATAGGCTTCTTCTGCAGGCAGCGCAGTGCCGGCCAGTAGCAGGGAACATACGAGAAATAAGGTGTTTCGCATGCGCTTAGCATAGCAGCGGTTATCGGTTGCGGGCCAGCAGCATCGGCTGAAACGGCGCCAGCGTTACACCTGCAAGCACCGTCCCTGGCCGTTATGTCACCCTGTGGCGGCCGGGGCCGCACCGGGGGCCGCGCAACCCGGCCATTCTGCCGGGCGCGCATCCTGCGCCTACAGGCTGTAGTACATGTCGAACTCCACCGGATGGGTGGTCATCCTGAGGCGCGTCACGTTTTGCATCTTGACGTCGATGTAGGCGTCGATCAGGTCGTCGGTGAACACGTCGCCCGCTTTCAGGAACGCGCGGTCGGCGCTGGCGGCCAGCAGTGCCTCTTCCAGAGAGAACGCCACGTGGTCGAGATTCTTTTCCTCTTCAGGCGGCAGGTCGTACAGGTCCTTGTCCATGGCGTCACCAGGATGAATCTTGTTCTGGATACCGTCGAGACCCGCCATCATCAGTGCGGCGAATGCCAGGTACGGATTGGCCATCGAATCGGGGAAACGTACTTCGATGCGGCGTCCTTTCGGATTGGCCATATACGGTATGCGGATCGACGCCGAGCGATTGCGTGCCGAGTAAGCAAGAATGGTCGGCGCCTCGAAACCCGGCACCAGGCGCTTGTAACTGTTGGTCGACGGATTGGTAAACGCGTTCAGCGCGCGTGCATGCTTGACGATGCCGCCGATGTAGTAAAGCGCGATATCGGACAGGCCGCCGTAGCCGTCCCCGGAGAACAGGTTCTTGCCACCCTTGAATAACGACTGGTGCACATGCATGCCGTTGCCGTTGTCATTGACCAGTGGCTTCGGCATGAAAGTCGCCGTTTTACCAAAGCTGTGCGCCACGTTGTGCACGACGTATTTCAGTACCTGGACTTCATCCGCCTTGCGCACCAGCGTGTTGAACCGGACACCAATCTCGCACTGGCCCGCCGTAGCTACCTCGTGGTGGTGCACTTCGGTTTCGAGACCCATTTCTTCCAGCGCCAGGCACATTGCCGAACGAATGTCGTGCAGCGAATCGACAGGCGGCACCGGAAAGTAACCGCCTTTGACGGTCGGCCGGTGTCCGGTATTCATATCTTCGTAACTGCGACTGGTGTTCCAGGCGCCTTCCTTCGAATCGATCGAGTAGAACGCGCCGTTCATCGTGTCGTCCCAACGCACGTCGTCGAACACGAAAAATTCGTTTTCGGGTCCGAAGTAGGCCTCGTCCGCGATGCCTGTCGACTTCAGGTATGCCTCGGCACGCTGGGCCAGCGACCGTGGACACCGGTCGTAGCCCTGCATGGTCGAGGGCTCCACAACATCGCAGCGCAGAATGAGCGTCTCTTCCTCGGAGAACAAATCGAGTACGGCGGTTGCCGCATCGGGCATGAGGATCATGTCGGACTCATTGATACCCTTCCAGCCGGCGATGGACGAGCCGTCGAACATCTTGCCTTCCTCGAACAGCTCTTCGTCGGCGACGCGCGCCGGCACGGTGAGATGTTGTTCCTTGCCTTTGGTGTCCGTAAATCGCAAATCGACGAATTTGACTTCCTTTTCCTCAATCAGGCTAATCACCTCAGCAGCGGTCATGAACGTTTCCTCCAGTTGATTCAGTCAGTGGCATGGTGCGCTCGTGATGCACGAACCATGCCACCGGTCGGACCTCAGTAACATTTTGATTATGAATAACTTTTAGCGTACCCAAGCGCAGCGTCTGCACCACTTTAGTGCATCCCGGGCAGTGCCCGGCACCATAGTAGTGCAAAACACAGCGATTGGCACTTATGGCGCCGCGCCCTGCGGCGGGCTGTCCGGCCAACACAGGCGCGCTATACTGCGGCGCCTCCAATAGTCCGCGAAATCATTGATGGTCAAGGAAAACCTGCCGGTCTGCCGTAATTTCCAGGAGCTTATTCTGACCTTGCAGCAGTTCTGGGCCGAGCAAGGCTGCGTGATCGCGCAGCCGTACGACATGCAAATGGGCGCGGGAACGTTCCATCCTGCGACCTTCCTGCGTGCGGTCGGCCCGGAGCCGTGGAGTGCCGCCTATGTGCAGCCCTGCCGGCGGCCGACCGACGGGCGTTATGGCGACAACCCGTTCCGTTTACAGCACTACTACCAGTACCAGGTAGTGATCAAGCCGTCACCGGAGGACATCCAGCAGCGCTACCTGCAATCGCTGGCCGCCATCGGCATCGATCCGCTGGTGCATGACATCCGTTTCGTGGAGGACAACTGGGAGTCGCCGACCCTGGGCGCGTGGGGCCTTGGCTGGGAAGTGTGGCTGAACGGCATGGAGGTCACGCAATTCACCTATTTCCAGCAAGTCGGTGGACTCGAATGCCGTCCTGTCACGGGTGAAATTACCTACGGCCTCGAGCGTCTCGCCATGTACCTGCAGAACGTCGAGAGCATTTTCGATATCACCTGGACGGACGGCCCGCTTGGTCGCATCACTTACCGCGACGTCTATCACCAGAACGAAGTGGAGCAGTCGCGGTACAACTTCGAGCATGCCGACATCGATGCGTTGTTCGCTGCATTCGATCACGCCGAGCACGATTGCCGGCGACTCATCGAGGCAAAACTCGCGCTGCCTGCGTACGAGCAGATGCTGACAGCGTCGCACACGTTCAATCTGCTGGATGCCCGACAGGCGATTTCGGTAAGCGAACGGCAGCGTTTCATCCTGCGCGTACGCAACATGTCGCGCGCAATTGCGGAAGCTTATTACGCCAGTCGCGAAGCGCTGGGGTTTCCGATGCTGGCGACCGTCAAGCCGACGCAGGCGAGCTGACGCATGGCCAAAGTGGACGCCGCTGATTTTCTGGTCGAGATTGGCACCGAAGAATTACCGCCCAAATCCCTGCGCGATTTGTCGATTGCATTCGCCGCCAACCTGGCCTCTGAACTGGACCGACAGCACCTTGTGCATGGCGACGTGTCGGCCTTCGCCAGTCCGAGACGCCTGGCCGTGCTGGTCCGCGCAATGGCACGAGCACAAGCGCATCGGGAGACGGAACTGCGTGGACCGCCCGTTTCGGTGGCCTTCGACAAGAATGGCGAACCAACCGCGGCGGCACGTGCATTCGCCAGCAAATGCGGGGTGTCGTTAGAGAAAGTGGGTCGCACGAAAACAGCCAGGGGAGAATGGTTGTCGTATCGGTTACAGGAGGTCGGGCAAAGCGCTGGCGAACTCCTTCCAGCGATCGTACAACAGGCGCTCGACAAGCTCCCCGTGCAACGCCGCATGCGTTGGAGCGATCACGATTTCGAGTTCGTCAGGCCGGTGCATTGGGTGCTCATGCTGCACGGTGACGCGCACCTGACCGCACAGGTTGCCGGCGTCGTGTCTGGCGGGATTACCTACGGCCATCGCTTTCTAGCCCCTGCTGCGATCCACGTCCCGGAACCCGGCAAGTACGGTGAATTGCTCGAGAGTGAGGGCTTCGTGCTGGCGGATTTTGCGCTGCGGCGCCAGCGCATCGAGGAAAGCGTGCGCCAGGCGGCGGCCGATGAGGGCGGCACGGCGGTCGGCGACGACGCGCTGTACGACGAAGTCACGGCGTTGACCGAGTGGCCGGTCGCATTGACCGGAACCTTCGACGACGGGTACCTGGACCTTCCTCAGGAAGTCATCATTGCCACACTGACCGGCCATCAGCGCTACTTCCCGATTGCCGATGCCGCAGGCAAGTTGCTCAATCGCTTCGTCGTCGTCGCCAACCTCGTCAGTCGCGATCCGGACCAGGTTCGCGACGGCAATGAGCGTGTGATTCGCCCGCGACTCGCGGACGCGGCTTTTTTCTGGAAGCAGGACCAGCGGGCCAGCCTCGATGAGCGCCAGTCTGCGCTAAAAGACGTTGTCTACCAGCAAGGGCTCGGCAGCGTGGACGATCGCAGCCAGCGCGTTGCCTCTGTCGCGATGCGCCTTGCCGAACAACTGGACTGTGCCTCACCGGCCATCGAGCGCGCTGCCCGTCTCGCGAAGTGTGATTTGCTGACCGGCATGGTCGGCGAGTTTCCGGAGTTGCAGGGGACCATGGGTCGCTACTACGCAGAGGCGGCGGGGGAAGCGCCGGAAGTGGCCACGGCTATCGGCGAGCAGTACCTGCCACGCTTCGCCGGCGATGGTCTGCCTGCATCCCGGCTTGGCCAGCTGCTGTCTATTGCTGACCGGCTGGACAATCTCGCCGGCGCGTTTGCGCTCGACAGGAAGCCGTCGGGCAACCGCGACCCCTTCGGGCTGCGGCGCGCTGCACTCGGTATCGTGCGCATCGCCATCGAGAATGAACTTGATCTCGACCTGCCCGCACTGATCGGCGCGGCGCTGGAACTCCAGCCGGTCAGTACGGCCGACCTGTCGGCGCTCGCTGACGAGCTGTATGATTTTGTCGTCGAGCGCATGCGTAGCTGGTCAATCGAGCGACTGCATCTGACTGCCGAAATATTCGACTCTGTACGCGGTCGTCGCCCGCCGTCGTTGCTCGATTTCGATCAGCGATTGCAGGCGGTTGCCGCGTTCGTAAAACTTGAACCCGCCGCAACGCTTGCCGCTGCGAACAAGCGCATCGCAAACATTCTGCGACAGGCGGATTACGAAGGTGGCGCGGCCGTCGATTTAGCGTTGCTGACTGAGCCCGCAGAGAACGCGTTGCACACGGCGTTGCAGGCTGCTGATCAGGACATCCGTCCGTTGCTGCGGCGTCGCGACTACACTGAAACGCTTGCCCGCCTGGCCGGGCTGCGTGAGCCGGTCGATCAGTTTTTCGATTCAGTGATGGTGATGACCGATGACGACGACTTGCGACGAAATCGCCTGGCGCTGCTGGCGGAAATGCGTGGCCTGTTCCTGGAAGTGGCGGATATTTCGCGCCTGTCGATCGGCTGAAAAATACCAATGGCGAGGCAGCTGATTGTGCTCGATCGCGATGGCGTCATAAATCGCGAATCCGATGCCTTTATAAAGACGCCCGACGAATGGCAGCCGCTGGATGGAAGTCTCGAGGCAATCAACCTCCTGTCCCGCAATGGTTTCACGGTAGCGGTCGCAAGCAATCAGTCGGGTCTCGGTCGTGGATTGTTCGATCGGCAGGCGCTGCGTCGCATTCATCGCAAGATGCGTCACGCGGTAACCAGGGCAGGGGGCTCCATCGACCGCATCGTGTGTTGCCCGCACACGCCTGCAGATGCCTGTGACTGTCGCAAGCCGGCGCCGGGATTGCTCTTGCGCCTCGCTCGCCATTACGGCGTGTCGCTGAAAGGCGTGCCTGTCGTTGGCGACGCAGAGCGCGACCTGTTGGCCGCTGAAGCCGTGGGCGCGCGACCCATACTGGTGCTGTCTGGCAAAGGCCGTGCGTCCCTGGGTGCGCTGGAGAGCGGTGGCAAACGTGTGGAGCACTATGCAGATCTTCTCAGCACGGCGAAGTCCCTGCTGCGCGAGCGGAACCGGGAGGAAGCTCGATAATGCTTCTCATTCGCTCGTTGGTCTTCCAGCTTTACTTTTTTGTTTCGGTCTTTGCTTTTGCAGCGGCGGTATTCCTGAGCTGGCCGTTTCCGTACCCGGCGCGCTTCGCAGTAGCAAGAATCTGGGGCCGCAGCATGTTGTGGGCAGGGCGATTCTTCTGCGGTATCGATTTCGTTGTGGAGGGTGCGGATAACATGCCGGCCGAGCCCTCTGTGATCATGAGCAAGCATTCCACCGTGTTCGAGGCTTACGCGCAGTTGGTCGTATTTCCGCCGCAGTCATGGGTAGTGAAGCGCGAGCTACTCTGGATTCCGATCTTTGGCTGGGGCTTTGCCGCGTTACACCCGATTGCCATCAATCGTAAAGCGGGGCGTACTGCAGTAATGCAGGTCATCGGGCAAGGCAAAAAGCGACTGGCGAATGGCATGTGGGTCACTATCTTTCCCGAAGGCACCCGCATGCCTCCGGGTACCACAAAGAAATACGGCGTGAGTGGCGCTGCCCTGGCGCAGGCTGCCGGTTGCAAAATTGTTCCCGTCGCGCATAACGCCGGCGATTTCTGGCCGCGCCGCAGTGTGCTCAAGAGGCCCGGCGTCGTGCGTTTTTGTATCGGCCCGCCGATCGATCCGGGCAGTGAGGCGCCGCGCGACATCAACCTGCGCGTGCAGGAATGGATCGAAACGAAGATGCAGGAAATCAGCAGCGGTTGACTAAAAAGGGGACAGATTTATTTTGTCGCCGCCGCGTGCGGCGGCTACAAAATAAATCTGTCCCCTTTTTAGTCCCCTTTTTAGACGTCCAGGTTTGAAACCGTCAGCGCGTTACGCTCGATAAACTCGCGTCGCGGTTCGACCTGGTCGCCCATCAATGTGGTGAACACTTCATCGGCCTTGACCGCGTCTTCGATCCTGACCTGCAATAGTCGCCGCGTTTCCGGGTTGACGGTCGTTTCCCATAACTGATCCGGATTCATTTCACCAAGGCCCTTGTAACGCTGTACGGACTGGCCGCGGCGAGCCTCGCTCATGAGCCAGTCGATCGCCTCGCGGAACGCCGTTACGTTCTCGCGCTTGTCACCTCGTTGCACGTAGGCGCTCGACCCAAGCAGGTCTTTGAGCTTCGCAGCGAGCGTCATTATGTGTGCGTATTCGTTGGTTTCGAAAAACTCGCGGGGCAGGTAGCGTGTTGTGCCCACGCCGTGTTGTACACGGACGACGGCGATTCGCACGCCTTCGCCGTCCGCGTCACCGCGTTCCAGGGTGGCATGGTAAGTACCACCGTTGCCGCCTTTGCCGCGACCTTCCTGCACCTTCGGCAATGCAGCCGACAGTAATTCGGTCCAGCGGGCGAACGCATCCAGGTCCTCCGTCGCACCGGACTCCAGGCGCGGCAGTCGCGCGACGGCGCGCAGTACTGTCTCGTCATAGCGATTGGCGAGTCGCGCGATGATGCTTTCAACCGTTGTGTACTCTTTGGCCAGCGCTTCGAGCGCCGGTGGCGACAGTGGCGGCGCTTCGGCGTCGACGTGCAGCGCTGCGCCGTCGAGGGCGGAACTCAGCAGGTATGCCGTAAGCTCGGCTTCGTCTTTCACGTAGACCTCCTGCTTGCCTCGCTTGATCTTGTACAGCGGTGGCTGGGCGATATACACGTGGCCGCGCTCGATCAATTGCGGCATCTGGCGATAGAAGAAGGTCAGCAACAAGGTGCGGATATGCGACCCGTCGACATCGGCGTCAGTCATGATAATGATGCGGTGATAGCGCAGCTTGTCGGGATCGAAATCATCGCGACCGATACCGCAACCCAGCGCCGTGATCAGGGTGCCGACTTCAGCTGAAGCCAGCATCTTGTCGAAGCGTGCCTTTTCGACATTGAGGATTTTGCCCTTGAGGGGCAGGATCGCCTGGGTACGGCGGTCGCGGCCTTGCTTTGCGGACCCGCCGGCGGAATCGCCCTCGACCAGGAACAACTCGGACAGCGCCGGATCCTTTTCCTGGCAATCCGCCAGCTTGCCGGGCAGCCCTGCAATGTCGAGCGCTCCTTTGCGGCGCGTCATCTCGCGCGCCTTGCGTGCGGCTTCCCGCGCACGTGCTGCATCGATGACCTTACCGACAATGGCTTTGGCTTCCTGGGGGTTCTCCAGCAGGAATTCCTCCAGCCGCTCGGACATGGCCGACTCGACAACGGATTTAATTTCTGATGAAACCAGTTTGTCCTTGGTCTGCGACGAGAACTTGGGATCCGGCATTTTCACCGACAGTACCGCTGTAAGGCCCTCGCGCGCGTCATCACCGGTCGGAGTCGACTTCTCCTTGCGGCTCGACGCCTCCCGGTCGATGTAACCGTTCAACGTGCGCGTCAGGGCGCTGCGAAAACCGGCCAGATGGGTGCCGCCATCGCGCTGCGGAATGGTGTTGGTGTAGCAGAACATGTTCTCCTGGTAGCCGTCATTCCACTGCAGCGCCGCCTCGACCAGGATGCCTTCGCGCTCCAGCTGGAAATGAAACACGGCCGGATGCACCGGCGTCTTGTTGCGATTAAGGTGGCGTACGAAGGCCTTTATACCGCCCTCGTATTCGAAAACGTCTTTCTTGTCTTCCCGCTCGTCGACCAACTCGATGCGCACCCCCGAGTTGAGAAACGACAGCTCGCGCAAGCGGCGCGCCAGAATGTCATAGTGAAATTCGACATTGGTAAACGTGCCGCTGGACGGTTTGAAACGCAGTGTCGTGCCAGTCTTGTCGGTATCGCCTACAATCGCCAAGGGCGCTACCGGCTCACCGTGCCGATACTCTTGCTGGTGAATCTTTCCGTCGCGATGAATGGTCAGCATCAGTTGTTCCGACAGGGCATTGACCACCGACACGCCGACACCGTGCAGGCCGCCTGAGACCTTGTACGAATTGTCGTCAAACTTGCCGCCCGCATGCAGCACGGTCATGATGACTTCGGCGGCGGAGCGGCCTTCCTCCGGGTGCAAGTCGACCGGCACGCCTCGGCCATCGTCCGTAACGGTCACCGATTCGTCCGCATGGATAGTGACCGTAATGACGTCGCAATAGCCGGCCAGCGCCTCGTCGATCGAGTTGTCGACAACTTCGAAAACCATGTGATGCAGGCCGGTGCCATCGTCGGTATCGCCGATGTACATTCCCGGCCGTTTACGGACTGCGTCCAGGCCCTTTAAGACCTTGATATTGCTCGAAGTATAGGTTTTCTTATCGGTCATGCCGGATCCTCGGGACACAAGCGGTCCATTGTATCACCGGCGAGTTCGGGACGGGGGTGTGGGGGTCCTGTCAGGAGGGCGACGGAGTCAGCGGCAGGGGGACGAAGATGAGTTCGGGGGTGGCCTCCTTCTGTCGGGGG
>JBBDJJ010000038.1:78032-87466 GCA_040879925.1 Woeseia sp.
TCCTTTGGCGGAAATAAAGCGGACCGCAGGGAGCCATTCCGCCAAAGGACTCCCGACAGGAGGAGGCCCGGAAGCGTTGTGGGAATCGATAGCTGCCGGGGCGGTGCCGTTGAACGGGCGGGGCGGCTAGCGGACGGGGTTGAGGGCACCTTGTTCCACGTGGAACAGGGCGGGGGCCTCGGGGAACAGCTGATCGTCGGCTTGTAAGGCGGTGGCGATCACCTGGCAGCGAAGCATGCTCACTTCCTCCATCAAGCGGCCGAGCGAATGACGGTCGAGCTCGGCCGCGGGATCGTCCAGTAACAGCAGCAGCGGCCGGCCCAGGTGCGCCTGTACGACGGCGGTCGCGGAGAGGATCAGAGTGCAGGCGAGCAGCTTCTGTTGGCCGCGAGATACGCGCTTTCGTGCCTGTCGTTCGGCGCTGCTCAAACGGATATCGGCGCGCTGGGGCCCGGACTGTGTGCTGCCCAATTGCCGGTCACGCTGCCGGTTCGCTTGCAGGGCTGCCGCCAGACTCTGGTCTGCCGCCCAGCCACGCTGATATTCAAAGCCAACCGGCTCGCCCAGCAGCCGACGCCCCGTGCTTTCCAGAGCCTGGCGCGCGGACTCCAGCACCCGCGCACGAACTTCGTCAACCCGATGCCCCAGTTGCTCGAACTCCCGATCCCAGCCGGCCAGGGTCGCCGTATCCGTGTCCTGCCGCAGCACGGTGTTGCGCTGGCGCAAAGCGCGCCGAAAGTCTCGCCACAACGCCAGGTACCCCTGTTCCACGTGGAACGCCATCCAGTCCAGATAACGGCGGCGACCGTCCGGCCCGGCGGCCACCAGGTCGTGAACATCCGGATCCACTATTTGCAGCGGCAACACCTCGGCCAGCGCCGCCGCGCCGCCACCCCGGTCGCCGTCGGTGCTGATCTCCAGGCCGGCACTTCCATTCCTGACGCCCAGGCGTAACACCCGATCCACGCCCTGCACCCGCCCCCGGAGCAGGAACTCCCGGGCGCCGTGCCGCAGCAGTTGCTCCGTGCTGGCACCACGAAAGGACTTGCCGCGACCCAGGTAGGCAATGGCCTCGAGCAGGCTGGTCTTGCCCGATGCGTTACTGCCATACACCAGGTTATACCCGGGGTTCGCCTCCAGCGTGACCGACTCGAGGCAGCGAAAGTCGCTGGCGGTAAAGCTGAGAAGCGTCATACGGGACTGTCATCGGTGCGGCTGTGGATAAGCGGCGAAAATCGTCCGCCCCGCGCCTGAAACCGCCGCTGCGAGCCGGCCCAAAAGACTGAACTACTTGTGGATAATTCCACGAAGGCGCGTCCCTGCAAGCCGCGGGCAGGCAGTCCCGGCAGCCCCCACAGACTAAAGCCGCATCGGCATGACGACGTATTTACAGTCCTCGTCGTCCGGCTTGCGCAGCAGGCAACTCGAATTGCCATCTACCACTGACAGGCTGATTTCCTCGGCGTCTATGGCCCCAAGCGCATCCAACAGATAGTTCACATTGAAGCCGATCTCGATTTCCTCGCCCGGGTAAGTAACCTCGAACTCCTCCTCCGCCTCTTCCTGCTCCGGATTATGCGCTTGCAACACGACACTTCCCTTGCGAATGATCAGCCGAATACCGCGGTACTTTTCGTTCGAAAGGATCGCCGTGCGTTGCAATGCGCTTCGAAACGCCTGGCGGTCAGCGAGCAACTGGTTGCCGGTCTCCTGCGGGATAACGCGCTCGTACTCCGGGAAACGTCCGTCAATAAGCTTCGAAGTGAAGCGAATTCCGTCTAAATGGATGCGAATGTGATTGCTGCCGAGCTCCAGCTTCAGATTGCCCTCCCCACTCATCAGGCGTTGCAGCTCAAGTACACCCTTGCGCGGCACGATCACCTGTTTTACCGGCACTTTACTCGTAGATTCCAGCACCATCTGACACAAAGCAAGACGATGCCCGTCGGTTGCCACCGCTCGCAGATGCTTTTTGCCGGTTTCCAGCAACAGCCCGTTCAGGTAATAGCGCACATCCTGCTGGGCCATCGAAAAATGGGTCTTCTCCAGCAATCGCACCAGGGAGGCCTGTGGCAAGTCGAGGCTTTCCGCGGCGTTGATGTCCTCAACGGTCGGAAACTCGGCAGCCGGCAAGGTCGTCAGCGAGAACTTGCTTTTGCCGGAACGCACCGCAACCTTCTCGCCCGACAGGCTGATCGTGACCTGCGCCTTTTCCGGCAGTGCTCTGCAAATATCCAGAAGCTTGCGACCCGGCACAGTGACCTCGCCGCCGCTCACGACCTCAACATCCGCACTTGCAACCAGCTCCACTTCCAGATCCGTTGCGGTCAGCGACAACTTGCCGTTCTTTGCCACCAGCAGCACGTTCGCCAGGATCGGCATGGTCTGGCGTCGTTCTACGACCCCGATTACGGCCTGCAAAGGTTTCAGCAATGCCTCACGAGCTGCAATCAACTTCATCGATTCACCTGTTAATAAATATTGGAAATAATTCCATTTCTATTATTATTAAGGCCCGGTAGCCCTGTGTATAACTTTATAAATATTCTATAAAACAAATAGATGGATTGAATTATCCGCGCCCATACCCGGTGCACGAACCGCCTGCTAAATGTGCATAAGCTGTGGATCAAAAATCCCGAAGAGTTATGCACCGCTTATGCACATTATCCTGTCAGAGTTCTCAACAAATTCAAGTAATCTTCGTCGACGCGTTTTTCACATTCGCGAAGCGCAGCAATACGACGGCAGCCGTGCAGCACGGTTGTGTGGTCGCGGCCGCCAAACGCATCGCCGATCTCCGGCAGGCTATGATTGGTCAGTTCCTTGGCCAGCGCCATGGCCAGTTGCCTGGGCCTGGCGATCGACCGGCTGCGACGCTTGGATAACAGGTCTGCCACGCGAATCTTGAAGTACTCCGCCACGGTTTTCTGGATATTCTCGATCGAAACCAGCCGGTCCTGCAGTGCCAGAAGATCTCGCAATGCTTCCTTCGCGAAATCAAGGCTGATCGGACGACCCGTGAACAACGAGTTGGCCATCACGCGGCGCAAGGCTCCTTCGAGCTCCCGGACGTTCGACCGAATACGCTTGGCGATGAAAAAGGCGACTTCCTCCGGCAAAAGGACGTTCTCCAGGGCCGCCTTGCTCATCAGGATTGCTACCGACGTTTCAAGCTCGGGCGGCTCAATCGATACCGTCAGGCCCCAGCCGAAACGCGACTTCAACCGTTCCTCCAGCCCGTCGACCTCTTTCGGATAGCGGTCACAGGTCAAAACTATCTGCCGCTGTCCTTCGAGCAAAGCATTGAAGGTATGAAAAAATTCTTCCTGGGAGCGCTCCTTGCGGGCAAAAAACTGGATATCGTCGATCAGCAACGCGTCCAGCGACCGATACGAGCGCTTGAAGTCAGAAATCGTATTGTGTTGCAGGCCCTTGACCATGTCCCCGACAAAACGCTCCGAATGTACGTATGCCACGCGAGCGTTCGGATCCCGCGCCAGCATCGCATTGCCAATCGCCTGCATCAGGTGGGTTTTGCCCAGGCCGACACCGCCGTATATGAACAACGGGTTATAAGACTTGCCCGGATTTTCAGCTACCTGCAACGCGGCGGCACGCGGCAGCTGATTGCTTTTGCCTTCGACGAAACTGGTAAACGTAAACAGCGGATTCAGCCGGCAGGCCACCGGGGCAGCGGCATTGATCGTGGCCGGTCGTGGCGTTCGCAGCGGCCCCGGACTCGCCGGCTGCCGCGAGCCGACTTCTACGACAACCTCATTGCCGCCGCCGGCACCGCCAACCAGTTCGAGAATGCGTTCGATGTAATGCTGATGCAGCCAATCCACGACGAATCGATTAGGCGCCAGCAAACGCAAGATGCGACCCTCCTCCACGGCTTGCAGCGGCCGGATCCAGGTGTTGAACTGCTGTTCCGGCAGTTCCGCCTGTAAATCGCGGACACAGCGATTCCAGAGGTTGGTTTCAGCCTGCAAAGTTCCCCCAAAAGGCGATTGTTGTTACGAGGATGGCGTTCCGGACCGGGCAGTCTATAACGTCCTAACAGGCTTCGCCACAGAGCAAAAACTTCTGCTAAGCGCAGCTCGGCGTGACGGTGACTGTCGCAACGCCGTTGCTGTGAGACGCAGACAAGCCCAACAGCAAAATGCGCAACTGCGGCGGTTTGGTTGACACAAATTAGCCCCCCGCGTACTCTAGCCGGCTATTTTTCCGGCTGCCCGTACGCGGCGGTCGCCAATGCAGGTATCACGGCAATGAAACGCACGTTCCAGCCCGGCCGGCTCAAAAGAGCCCGTACCCATGGATTCCGCGCGCGTATGGCTACCAAAGCGGGGCGTCTGGTATTGAAGCGGCGACGCGCCAAGGGGCGGGCGCAACTCACTCCGTAAAGCTCACGCAGCAGCGTCGCGCCGAACATCACGACAACTATCAAACACGACAACAAGGGCTCTGCGCCGTCCGCGCGAATCCATCGATTGCCGGACACCGCTGCATACAGCCGTGTGTTTGGCGAAGCCCGTCGCAGCCGCGATCATCTGTTTATCGTCCTGGCCCGGGCGAACGGCACCGACACGGCACGGCTCGGGCTGGCGATAGCGAAGAAAAACTGCCGCCTGGCGACCGCACGCAATCGCTTGAAGCGCATTGTGCGAGAGTCGTTCAGGCGCCAGCAGGGGGAATTGGCCGGACTCGACATCGTGGTTCTGGCCCAACGGGATGCGAGCCGCACGGACAATGCGACACTTTTTGACAGCTTGGCCAAACACTGGCAAAAAACCCGCTCTGCAAATTCTGCTGCAACCATTGCACAACCGCCAACAGGCCCGGGGCTAGATGGATAATCAACGACTGCTCGTCTGGGCCGCTTTCGGTCTCATGCTCTGGTTCACCTACCAGGCCTGGATGCAGGACTACGCGCCGCCGCCGGCGGCGCAACCCGACCTACCGACGACGGCTGCACCCGTAGACGACGCGCCGATCCCGGACGATCTGCCAGAACTCATTGACCCGACGCTGGACACACCGCAAGCCGATCGCGGGCCGGCGCTGGAGACGCCCCAAAATAGGCCCCAGGAGACGCCCCAGGATGCGACCGACGAGGCAACCCCTGTCGGCGGCGACATCATCCGTGTTCGCACCGACGTGCTCGATGTCGAAATCAATACGCGCGGCGGCACCCTGCAGCAAGCGATGCTACCCAGGTATCCCGTAGCCAAGAACCGGCCCAATGAACTGGTGCAGTTACTCGGCCGGGAACGCGGTAATCTGGGGCTGATCCAGACCGGCCTGCGCAGCAGTGGCGACGGCGCGGAGCCGAATCACCTGGCCGAGTTTCGCAGCGCGGCGCAGAACTACGAGCTGTCCGGCAACGACGACCTGACGGTCTCCCTGAACTGGGCGGACGAGTCCGGCATAAGCGTCACCAAGGAATACCGCTTCGCCCGCGGCAGTTACATCATCCCGGTACGACAAACGGTAACGAACGCGAGTGACAGCGAGTGGCGCGGTGCCGAGTACGCACAAATCCAGCGGCATTCGGCGCCGCAGGACCGTTCGATGTTCGACGTCGATTCATACTCCTTTCAGGGGCCGATCGTTTACGACGGCGAGCGTTCCAGCAAACTGGATCGCGACGACCTGCTGTCTGATGGTCCATACACGGTCAATACTGCGGCGGGCTGGGTGGCGATGATCCAGCACCACTTCCTGAGCGGCATCGTGCCTGCGGCCACCGGTGACAAGCGACTCAGCGTGGCGGTCCGGGATGACGTGGCTGTCGCCAGCGTCATAGGCGCCGCGCAGGTTGTGCCTCCTGGCCAGAGCGAAACGTTCGAAACGACGCTCTTCGTCGGTCCGAAACTGCAAAGCCAACTCGAAGACATAGCACCGACGTTGAAGCTGACGGTCGATTACGGCTGGCTCACCATCGTTTCCGATCCGCTGTTCTGGCTGCTCAGCAAAGTGCACAGCGTCGTCGGTAACTGGGGGCTGGCCATCATCATCGTCACCATCCTGATCAAACTGGTGTTTTACAAACTGACCGAGACCAGCGGCCGGTCGATGGCCAAGATGCGCGAGATCCAGCCGCGCATGAAAGCGTTGCAGGAGCGTTACAAGGACGACCGGCAGCAATTGAGCCAGGCGATGATGGACCTCTACAAGCGCGAGAAGGTCAATCCGGCAGCCGGCTGCCTGCCGATACTGATCCAGATGCCGTTTTTCCTCGCCTTCTACTGGGTCTTGCTCGAGAGCGTCGAAATGCGCCAGGCGCCGTTTGCGTTGTGGATAACCGACCTGTCATCGCGCGACCCCTATTTCATACTGCCGCTGATCATGGGTGCGGCCATGTTCCTGCAGCAAAAGCTCAACCCGGCGCCGGCCGACCCGGTGCAGGCCAAGGTCATGCAGATCATGCCGGTCGTGTTTACCGGCTTCTTCGCATTTTTCCCGTCCGGACTGGTCCTCTATTGGGTAACGAACACTATTCTGTCGATCGCCCAGCAGTGGCATATCAACAAGGTTGTGCACGAAGAAACAACCCGGCGCAAGTCGAGCAAGAAAGAGCCGCGCAAGAAGGACGGCAGCAAGAAAGAGGGGAGCAAGAAAGAGGGGAGCAAGAAAGAGGGGAGCAAGAAAAACAACACCACGAAGGCCGGCGAAAAGAACGCCACGGACGACGACGGCTGATGCGCCGCCACACGCGGCTCAGTCGGCGAGACGCGAACGCACCTTGATTTCGCCATGCAGCGTTTTGTGCACGGGACATTTATCGGCAATCTCCAGCATACGCTGACGCACCTCGTCACTTAGCGAACCTTCGAGCTCGATGCTGCGCTGCAACTCGTCGATGCGGCCATCCCGCGTTTCACAGTCTTCGCAGTCACGCGCGTGAATCTTGTTGTGGCGTACGCGCACTGTGACTGCGTCCAAATCCAGCTTCTTGTGATCGGCGTACATACGCAAGGTCATCGAAGTGCAGCTCGCGAGCGCAGCGGACAGCAAATCGTAAGGGGTCGGACCGCGATTCTCGCCGCCGTGGTCCTCGGGTTCGTCCGCAACCAGCGGATGACCGGCAGCGTTGATTTCGGTCGTGAAGCCCTGCCGGGTGCGCACGGCGACCTCACCAGCGTCGGCGGTGAGCGCGGCCCTGTCTTCCGCGGCAGGCAGGTATTTGCCTGCCCAGGCGGCCAACACACCGCCCGCGTAGCGGGAATCGGACGCACTCGACAACAAGTGATCGGCTTTGTCGAGGCTCACAAAGCTTTTGGGATGCTTTGCGGCCATGAAAAGTTCGCTGGCATGATCGATCGATACCGTTTCGTCCAGCGGCGAGTGCAGGATGAGGAGCGCCTTGCGCAACGTGCCGATACTGTCTGGCAGCGGATGGCGCTCGAGGTCATCGAGAAAGTGACGATGTATGTTGAAACTCCGCCCGCCTAATTGAACCGCGGCCGTGCCGCTGGTTTTGATTTCGTCAATCGCGCCTGCAAACTGCTTGACGATATGCGACGGGTGCGACGGTGCGGCGATAGTCGCGACGGCAACGGCGGAGGGTATGTCGGCCGCGGCAAGCAGCAATGCAGTACCGCCCAGCGAGTGTCCGACCAGCAGGGCCGGTGCGCTAAACTCCTTCTCGAGATAGCGTGCAGCGGCCAACAGGTCGGCAACGTTGTTCGAGAAACTCGTAGCGGTGAACTCCCCCTCACTCTCACCCAGCCCGGTAAAATCAAAACGCAATACGGCGATTCCGGCATCATTCAGCGTGCGAGCAATGTGCGTGGCGGCTTTGAGATTTCTGGAGCAGGTAAAGCAATGAGCAAACAAGGCGTAGGCGCGCGGTTTATGCGCGGGGGTGTCGAGGACGCCTGCGAGGGTCTCGCCGTCGTCATTCGTAAATTTTACTTCCTGGTGAAGCGCGCGCTGGGCCATGCTCGATTGACTCCTGTGGCACCGATAGAAGAGGGTGCGGGCTGAATGAATAACTTGCCTGCGTATCCGCACGATACGATTGTTGCTGCGGCCACGCCACCCGGAAGCGGCGGCATAGCAATCGTGCGGATTTCGGGGCCGCTGGTCGCAGACATTGCGCTGGCGATGCTGGGTAAGCTGCCTGAGCCACGAGTCGCCACGTTCGGCAATTTCCGCGACGTAGATGGCGCACTACTCGATCAGGGTGTCGCGCTGTATTTTCCTGCGCCGCGGTCGTTCACTGGCGAAGCAGTACTGGAACTGCACGGGCATGGCGGGCCGATCGTAGTCTCCGGCCTGATCGAGGCGGCGATGCTGCTCGGGGCGCGACGCGCAGAGCCCGGCGAGTTTTCGAAGCGTGCCTATCTCAATGACAAACTCGACCTTGCTCAGGCGGAAGCGATTGCGGACCTCATCGGGAGCGGGTCATCGCAGGGTGCCCGTGCCGCATTGCGCTCCCTGTCAGGCGCTTTTTCGGAGGCCGTCATCGAGCTTACCGAACAAGTTACGCGTTTGCGCATGCATGTCGAGGCGGCGATCGATTTTCCGGAAGAAGATATCGACTTTCTGTCCGACGACACACTTACAGCGCGCCTGCTCTGCTGCGAAACGGCGTTTGCATCGCTCAGGCAGCGGGCCGCCATCGGCCGTGTACTGCGTGATGGTTATCGCGTAGTGATTGTCGGCCGGCCGAACGTCGGCAAATCCAGCCTGCTCAATCGTCTCGCTGGCGAAGAAACCGCGATCGTAACGGCGGTCGCCGGCACGACGCGCGATGTGTTGCGCGAGGTGATCAATCTCGACGGACTGATGGTCGAGTTCGTGGATACCGCCGGATTAAGGGACGATCCGGATCCGATCGAAGCGGAGGGCATTCGTCGCGCCCGCCTGGCGCTTGCGAATGCCGATGCCGTGCTGTGGATAACTGACGCAAGCGCAGGAAGTAAACAGGCAAACGACGAGGATCTCCCCGAAGGAATCCCCGTGCTCCAGGTGCGAAACAAGATCGACCTCAGCGGAGAGCCGCCTGGCGTGCGCGCAGCCGAGCCGCCACAGGTCGCAATCTCTGCGAAAACCGGTGCCGGTGTCGATGCGCTACGGGCACTGATCTGCGAAATGGCTGGCTACCGCGACATGGGTGAAGGCGCATTTACGGCGCGGCAACGGCACGTCGATGCCCTCAATCGCGCCTGGCAGCATTTCCGTGCCGGGCAGCGCGCACTTTCGGAAGCACAGGCGGGCGAGCTGCTGGCCGAGGAATTGCGGCTCACCGGCCAGGAACTCGCAGCAATCACCGGCGAAGTAAGCAGTGACGATCTGCTAGGCCGCATATTCTCCGAATTCTGCATCGGCAAGTAAGCGCCCCGTAGGTGGTGGTGCCCGTAGGTAGTGCCGGGGTCAGGAATTCGTAGGTGCTGACAAGGTCAATGGTCCGTACGTATTCA
>JBBDJJ010000039.1:0-16150 GCA_040879925.1 Woeseia sp.
GGAGGTCCTTTGGCGGAAATAAAGCGGACCGCAGGGAGCCATTACGTCGAAGAACCTCCCGAAGACCAGGCCTGCCCACAAAGGCCGAATCAAAGGCCTTAACTACCTGCCATCGGCATAAGACCAGGTCAGAGTATCGTCGGGTTCGGCGCGTCGCCGTAAACGTCCTGAGGGTCAAACACTTTCTCGGTATCGGTGAACTCGAGGCCTACTTTACCGGTGTCGGCCGCATGTGAGGGGCCAACGGGGATACGCCGATAGAAGCACGAACGATAGCCAACGTGACAACTCGCGCCGCCGGCCACCGCGACCCGCAGCCATACGCAATCCTGATCGTCATCGACCAGCAATTCGCGGACAGTTTGCACCAGGCCGCTTGTTGCGCCTTTGTGCCAGACGGTCCGACGGCTGCGGCTGTAATAGTAGGCTTCACCGGTCTCGATGGTTTTCTTCAAGGCCTCGGCATTCATGTATCCCTGCATGAGTAACTCGCCCGTTTCGGCGTCGGTGGTGACGGCGGCTATCAGGCCGCGGTCGTCGAACTTCGGTGCGAGGTCGGTGCCTTCCTCGACTTGCTCTATGGAGCGGCGCGGCTGGAATTCGATGGATCGTTCGGACATTCGGGGCTCCAAAGGCTCGGTTTCGGGAGTAACAGGACGGCCAATTATAGGCCATCGCGCGGGCCTGGCTGGAATCTGTTGCTATCATTGCGTTTTTTGCAGCGGACGACCGGTCAGTCCGGCGTTCCGCCAGGCGCATTCCGCTAGTATGACAATTTTTCTCTACGA
Organism: Woeseia sp.; assembly: GCA_040879925.1. Lineage (GTDB taxonomy): Bacteria > Pseudomonadota > Gammaproteobacteria > Steroidobacterales > Woeseiaceae > IDS-8. The sequence continues at coordinate 789 of JBBDJJ010000039.1, forward strand.
CACTGTGAAGGGCGAGAAAGTCCCGTTCGAACCGCTCTCTCCGGAGCGGGTCACGATGTACCTGTGTGGACCGACGGTTTACAACTACGCACACATCGGCAACGCGCGGCCCGCGGTCGTCTTCGATGTACTTGCGAGGCTTCTGCGCCAGCACTACTCGTTGGTTTTTGCGCGCAACATCACGGATGTCGACGACAAGATCAATGCGGCTGCAAAAGAATCGGGCAAATCGATCGGTGAGATTACCGAACGCTATATCGATGCGTACAACAGCGACATGGCGGCATTGGGCGTACAGCCGCCTGACATCGAGCCGCGTGCCACGGCACATATTGTCGAAATGGTCGGCATGATTGAGACGCTTCTCGACAAGGGCTGCGCGTATGCAGCCGATGGACATGTATTGTTCGATGTCAGTGCATACCCGGCATACGGCAGGCTGTCGAGACGCGACTTGCGGGAGATGATCGCAGGAGCGCGTGTCGAGGTGGCACCGTATAAGAAGGCGCCGCACGATTTCGTGTTGTGGAAGCCATCAACGCCTGATCTGCCTGGCTGGGATTCGCCATGGGGGCGCGGCCGACCCGGTTGGCACATCGAATGTTCGGCAATGGCAAAGAAACACCTGGGTCCAACGATCGACATTCATGGCGGTGGCCAGGACCTGGTTTTTCCGCATCATGAGAACGAGCTTGCGCAGAGCAGTTGCGCCCATGATGGCGCGGTTTTCGCCCGCTATTGGTTGCACAATGGTTTCCTCAGTATCGACAGCACCAAGATGTCGAAATCGCTGGGCAATGTCCTGTTGGTGCACGACATGATCAAAACTATTCCTGGCGAGGCGATTCGACTGGCCTTGATCAGCGCGCATTATCGCCAGCCGCTCGACTGGTCAGACGATACGATCGAAGCGGCGAAGCGCATGCTCGATCGCCTGTACGGCGCCATTCGTGGCGTGGAAATTACTGAAGGGGAACGGTCTGCCGCGCTGCCGCCCGATGCGGTTGTCGCAGCGCTTGAGGACGATCTCAATACCCCGAAAGCACTGTCGGAAATATTCGAACGGGTACGCCAGCTTAACAAATCCAGCGATGCGGCAACTCGCCGCGAGATTGCGTTGCAGGTCGTTGCAGCCGGTGATCTTCTTGGCCTGTTACGTGACTCCCCTGAGGTTTGGTTTGCCGGTGCCGGCGAGTCGACTATGCCGGCGGAGGATATCGAACGGCTGCTCGGCGAACGTGACGCTGCGCGGGCGAAGCGCGATTTCGCGTTGGCCGACGCTATTCGCGAGCAGCTAGCGACGGCGGGTATCGCCATAGAAGACGGTGCTGGTGGCACACGATGGCGTCGCAGCGGATGAACGTGCTTGCAGGCATTCGCCGGTGACGGTAACAAACGAAGTGCGCCAGGCAGAGGCTGAGCTGATTGAGGAATTTCGATTCTTCGATAACTGGATGGATCGTTACCAGTATCTCGTCGATCTGGGACGGCGTCTGCCGGATTTTCCGGAGGCCTGGAAAACGGAACAGAATCGCATCAAGGGCTGTCAGGCCCAGGTGTGGTTCAAGGCTGAGCAATACGGTGACAGGCTCAAATTTCACGCTGTCAGCGACGCCGCTATCGTATCGGGGCTCATCGCCGTTATTCTGCGTATCTACGGCGGCAAGCGCGCGGCAGAAATACTCGAAACTCCGCCGGAGTTTGTCAGTGCCCTGCAACTAGCACAGCATTTGAGCCCGACACGGAGTAACGGTTTGTCCTCGATGCTGGCGGCCATTCGCCGCTTCGCCGGCCAGGCTGTGGAAGTCGACAGAGCATGAGCGCCATCGAGAAATGGCTGGCATGGCCGCTTCTTGGCATGATTGCAATGTACCGCTACCTGTTATCGCCGCTATTGGGAGTGCACTGTCGCTTTAGCCCTAGTTGCTCCGCGTATGCACGGGACGCGTTGCGGCATCACGGAGCCTTTCGCGGCAGCTGTCTCGCAGCCAGGCGCATCGGGCGGTGTCATCCCTGGGGCGGTTCCGGCGACGATCCGGTCCCCGTGCCGCGCGAACGACAGGATACCGACTGAGTGACCAGGGGCACCGCGACCCGGGACACCCGGACCCGGCAAGTGAGTCCAGCGTGGTTGGTCCGGGAACTGGGCTTTCCCGTGACGGATACCGTCGTGCTGATTGCGATCGTGAGCTTCGCTTTGCTCACCGCCCTGGCACGGGAGGCCGGTATCTTCGGCATCTGGCTTGGCATCGTCCTTGTTCCGGCACTTTATCGCTATCTGCTGATGCTTCTCGAAGCGCGCGCGCTCGGCATCGCCACTCCGGTTGCCGGTATCGACGTATTCAACCTGGTCGACAACGTCTGGAGCCTGACGCCGCTGGTTTTGCTGGCAGTGTCGATCTGGGGTGGTTTCTTGCTGCATCACCAGGTGTCGCTGCTGGCAGCGTGGGTATTCGGCATGGCACTCGTTGGAGTGACGCCTGCATCGCTGGCGATTCTTGCGCTGACACGGTCACCATTTGAATCTCTCGATCCAAGAGCTATTGTGCGCATGATCAGGGCCTGCGGCCCAGCCTATGCACTGCTGCCGGCCGCAATGGCGCTGGTCGGGTTACTGGTTGTGCTGCTGGGGCTGACCGGTCTGCCCCCGTTCATACTGATGCTGGTGACCTACTACTCTGTGTTTCTCACTTTCACCCTCACCGGCGCTCTGCTACACGTCCGGGACCTGCAGTTTGCCCTGACGATTCCCGACCCGCTGCAGCCGGAAGAGGAGACCCTGCGGCAACGCCGCGTCGCCGAAAGGCAAGGAGTATTGACGCATGCCTATGGTTTCGTCAGTCGCGACAATCGTGCGGGCGGCATGGCGCACTTGCGCGATGCGCTTGGCGAGGAGAGCTACAGCGACGATGCCTGGCGTTGGTATTTCAACGAGCTGCTCAAATGGGAATCGAAAGACGCCGCATTGATGCTGGGCCAGGAATACCTGACGCAACTGCTGCATGAGGAACGCGATATCGAAGCAGTCAAGCTGATGTCGCGATGTTTGCTGGAAGGCGGGCGTTTCAGGCCTTTGCCGGACGATCGTGCAGCGGCTCGCGACGTCTTGAAAAAGCTCGGTCGCGAAGACCTGATCCGCAATCTCGATTTGTAAGGCTGCGTCAGCGGCTGCGACAGTGACGCGCCAGTCGGCTGTTGCGGTAATGCGTAAATGCCAGTATGAGTGCGCCGGCGATCGTCAGGGTGCGGTCGGCGATCACGCCGTAGTGCTCGTGTGCGACGGTACCGCCGAGTGTCAACAACACCATGCCGACGGCTCCGGCCAGCAGGATGCGACGGTTGCCATGCCGACGAAAGCCGAGCAGCAGCGCAACCGAGCTGACGGGGATTGCCACGAAAAGCATTTCCGCATGCAGACTGTCGAGCGACACCGCATTGATGAACGGCAGAACGATCAGCACCAGCGGCAGGGCCAGACAATGCAGCAGGCAGAGTCCGGACAGGGTCACGGCTGCTTTGTCCAGCAACTCAGTTGACTTCACAGCGCTGTTATCCATGCGGGCTTGCCGTTATCCTCGATCCAGGGCCAGGCCCTTGGTGGCATCGCCCGATTTTAAAATGCTATAACATAACAAACCTGACCGCAATTGCCGCCGCTGCAGGATCTGGCGCGGCGGCGGGCAGGCAACCCCGGAACTACGACGGACACCATGGACAAGCGACTCCTCGGCATATTGTGCTGCCCGATCTCACACAAGGGGCTGGCACTGGCGCGCGGCGACCTCCTGAAAAAGGTCAACGCGGCGATAGCGGCTCGCCGTCTTGCCAATCGGGAAGGCGAGACTCTGTCCGAAGCGCTGGGCGAGGCGCTCGTGACCGATGACGGCAAGTTGCTCTATCCCGTTCGCGATGGCATCCCGGTCTTGCTGGAGAGTGAGTCGATCGGGCTCGAGCAACTGGATGGCGCCTGAGTTGCGGCTGGTCGGCAGTTGCCGCCCCATGTATCATCTTCGGTACTTAAAGCTACCCGTGCGCGCGTGAAAATTCCTGCCAGTCAGCTTCGCTCAGCGCTGTCAAAGACACTGTTACCCTGTTACCTGGTCACTGGCGACGAGCCGCTGCAGGTGCAGGAGGCTCTTGATTCAATTCGGCAAGCGGCAAGCGAACGCGGTTTCGATTCGCGCGAGCTACACGTGGTCATGCCGGGCTTCGATTGGCAGACGCTGGCCGGGTCAGCCGTCAATCGCTCGCTTTTCGCAGAACACCGAATTCTCGAGATCCGCTTGTCGACCGGCAAGGCCGACCGCCAGGCCAGTGGTGCTATTACCGAGCTGTTACGGCACGCCGGACCGGAGTTGCTGGTAATCATTGCCGCCGCGAAACTCGATAAGAGCGCGTCCGCCGCTGCCTGGGTCAAAGCCCTCGAGAAGAACGGCGCGGTGATACCGGTATGGCCGGTCGGGGCGCGTGAGTTGCCGGCGTGGATCACCGAACGCATGCGGCGCCAGGAATTGCAGCCGGAACGCGAAGCCGTGCGATTGATCGCGGACCGTGTCGAGGGCAACCTGCTGGCGGCGGATCAGGAAATCCGCAAGTTGCGACTGTTGCTGGGCGCGGGTCCGGTATCTGCCGCGGACGTAGAGCGGGCAGTCGCCAGCAGCAGCCGCTACGACGCTTTCAAGCTGGTCGACGCCGCGTTGTCCGGCGAGCCGGCGCGTGCAGTGCGCATTCTGCGCGGCTTGCAAGCGGAAGGAATCGATGCAGTGCCAGTGGTCTGGGTGCTGGCTCGCGAGCTGCGTACCCTGGCCAAACTCGCGGATTCGTTGCGTTCGGGCATGGAACTCGGCAAGGCCCTGCAGCAATCCGGCGTTTGGAACACGCGTCAGGCACTCGTTCGCTCGTGTATTAGCCGGCACACCGCGGATGACTTTTATGAACTCCTGCAGCTTGCATTCCGCGCAGATGCTGCTGCCAAGGGACAAATGCAGAGGGATCCCTGGCAGCTTTGCACCGAGATCGTACTGGGCCTTGCACAGGCAGGCGCAAAAGCCGCATGAGCCGCAAGAGCCGCAAGAGCAATAGAAATCAAACTTCGGGCGAGGTGCAACAGGCATGATTTCGATGGGTGTGTTCGGCGGAACCTTCGACCCCATACACTTCGGACATCTGCGCACTGCTTTCGAAATGCTGCAGGCGTTACGCTTCGGCGAAGTGCGCTTTATGCCCTGCGGCAGTCCACCGCATCGCGGTACACCCATTGCGAATTCGGAACTGCGTCTGCGGATGGTGCAGGTCGCTACCGCCGGGCAGCAAGGCTTTGTGGTGGACGACCGCGAATTGCAGCGCGACGGACCGTCGTATTCAGTCGATACGCTGACGGCGCTGCGCGCAGAATTCCCGCTGCGACCCATTGGACTTATTATCGGAATGGACGCATTTCTCGGCTTGCCGAAATGGCATCAGTGGCGCGAGATTCTACAACTCGCGCACATTATCGTGGCGCACCGTCCGGGATGGCGAGCCCCCGATATCGGTCCGCTCGGCGATTTGCTTGCGGATCGTGGCACCCATCGCATCGGTGACCTTCATCAGGCCAAGGCAGGCCATATTTTTATACACGATGTCACCCAACTCGAAATCTCCTCGACTGAGATTCGCGAACTGGTTGCTGTCGGGCGGGATCCCAGGTTCCTTATGCCGGACGCGGTACGTGACATCATCGAAACAAGCGGCTGCTACCGCAGACACAACGAGCAAAGGACGCAACGGTATGACGAATGAATAGCGAAGACCTCAGGGAGCTTGTCATTTCGGCTCTGGAGGAGACGAAAGCAAAGGACATCGTGGTCCTCGATGTGCGCAAGCTCACAACAGTTACCGACTACATGATTGTCGCCAGCGGTACTTCCAATCGCCATGTGCGTTCGCTGGCTGACACGGTCGCCGAAAAGGCACGCAGCAAAGGCCACAGGCCGACAGGCATTGAGGGAAGCGAAGGCGGCGAGTGGGTACTGCTGGATCTGCAGGACGTTCTGGTACACCTCATGCTGCCGCGAGTTCGCGAGTTTTATAATCTGGAGAAACTCTGGTCGCTCGAGCCGGCTGCCGATCTCGCCATCCGGGACCGATAAGGGATGCGAACCTTGTGCACATTCGACTGATCGCAGTTGGCGACAGGCAACCCGCCTGGGTGCTGCAGGCCTTCGATCAGTACGTCCGGCGACTGCCCAGGCAATGGCAGTTTCGACTGGATGTCGTTGTTACGGCGAGACGCGGCAATGACAACGATGCGCTTAAAGCAAAACAAATCGAAAGTCGCAAGGTGCTGGAGATGCTGCAGCCGGCAGAGCAGGTCGTGCTGCTGGATGAGACAGGCAGGCAATGGACCAGTGCCGAACTGGCGGCCCAGTTGCTCTTTTGGCAGGACGCGGGTCGCGACCTGGTCTTCGTCATCGGCGGCCCTGACGGCATGGACGACGAATGCCACAAGCGAGCAGACCTGCACTGGTCGTTGTCAAACCTGACGCTACCGCATGGATTGGCACGCGTCCTTTTCGCCGAGCAACTTTACCGCGCCTGGACGATGACGACCGGCCATCCTTATCATCGTGCGTGAATCGAGCCGCGGCCAGGCGCTTCCGGACAACGCAACCGTTTCGTTGCTGCACCTCGCTTCGGCGTCTGTGCGACGACGAGACATTCTGAGCGCCCTTGGCGTGCGTCATACCTGGGCCGGCGTCGATATCGATGAGTCGCCTCAGGCCGGCGAATCGCCGGCTAACCTCGCGCTGCGGCTCGCCGTGCGCAAGGTGCGCACTGCGCGCGACAGGGATTCCCGCTCAGGCGTCATTCTGGGCGCCGATACCGTTGTCTCGCTTGACGAGCGCATTTTCGGCAAGCCCGCGTCGCGAGACGATGCGCTCCGCATGTTGTTACAACTCTCCGGTCGCCTGCACGTGGTAAAAACGGCGGTCGTCGTGTCTGTCGATGGCAAGGAATTCACGGCATTGTCATCGACCGAAGTCCGGTTTCGCCGTTTTTCGGCGCATGAGGCGTGCGCCTATTGGGCGTCGGGCGAACCGGCCGGCAAGGCCGGTGCATACGCGGTTCAAGGGCTTGGAGGCATTTTTGTGGAATCGCTGTCCGGCAGTTATTCCGGCGTCGTGGGGCTGCCTGTGTATGAAACGGCGATTCTTTTGCAGCAGGCCGGCATGGACTTGTTACCCGACGTTCCGCCACAGGGCACAGGCTAGGTTATGACAGACGATTCACCCAAAGAAGAAATTCTCATAAACGTGACGCCCCGCGAGGTAAGGGCTGCCTTGCTGGAGAACGGTGTGCTGCAGGAAATCCACGTCGAACGCGCGGCGCGCCGCGGTCTGCTCAACAATATCTACAAGGGACGCGTATGCCGGGTTCTCCCGGGTATGCAAGCGGCCTTCCTCGATATCGGACTCGAACGTACCGCGTTCCTGCATGCCTCGGATATATCGCGACGAAGCGCAGCCGATGAGCAGGACTCGACGCAGCCGATCGATATTCGTGAACTGACCCGCGAAGGCGACGAGGTGCTGGTGCAGGTCGTCAAGAATCCGTTAGGGAGCAAGGGCGCTCGCCTCACAACCTTTATTACCTTGCCATCGCGCTACCTTGTCTACCTGCCGAACGGCAAGGGAGTCGGAATATCGTCACGCATTGAAGACGAAGCAGAAAGGGAGCGCCTGCGCACTGTCGCCGAACAGGTTCTCGCAGCAGACGATCAGGCAGGGGGCGTGATTGTGCGCACGGCTGCCGAAGGTGCCGACGATGAGGCGCTGAGATTGGATCTGGCATTCCTGTGCAAACTTTGGCTGGTCGTTCAGGAACAGTGCAGGAAAGTTGCGGTAAAAGCATTGGTACATGAAGATTTGCCATTGCCGGTTCGTGTCCTGCGAGACCTCGTAACCACCGACGTCGAGCGCGTTCTGATTGATTCGGAGCCGGATTTTCAGCATATGCAGGCATTTGCTGCGACGTTTCTGCCGCAGCTCGAGCCGAAACTCGAGTTGTATACGCGGCGGCGTCCGATATTCGATCTGCATGGCGTCGAGGATGAGATCAAGAAGGCACTGGACAGAAATATTCCATTAAAATCAGGTGGATATGTTATTTTCGATCAGACTGAGGCGATGACGACGGTTGACGTCAATACGGGTGCCTATGTCGGTCATCGGAACCTCGAGGAGACCATTTTCCGTACTAATCTGGAGGCTGCCATCACCATCGCGCGGCAGCTGCGACTGCGCAACCTTGGCGGCATCATCATTATAGATTTCATCGACATGGAGGAAGAGGATCACCGCAAGCGAGTTATGCAGGTGCTCGAGCAGTCGATGTTGCGGGACCATGCACGACATCAGATCACACCGGTATCGCCGCTCGGTCTCGTGGAAATGACACGGAAAAGAACCCGTGAAAGCTTGCAGCACATCCTGTGTGAAGACTGTCCAAACTGTAGCGGACGCGGATTCGTTATGACGTCTGCCACCGTATGTTTCGAAATTTTCCGCGAGATCATTCGCCAGCATCGCCAGTTCAAGTTTGATGAGCTTCTGGTTCTGGCCCATCAGGACGTTATCGAATTGCTTTTGAGCGATGAAGCAAACGGCCTGGCAGCGCTGGAATCGCAGACCGGAAAAGCAATTCGTCTGCAACCGGAGTCGCTGTACCTTCGCGACCAGTTTGACGTGGTATTGGTATAAGCCGCTTGTTACGGACACGATGCAGCAACTGTTAAGAAAAATTCTCAAATTCCTGGCGTACAGCACGGCCGCTGTCGTCATTGTATTGGCGATAGCGGTCGGCCTCTTTCGCCTCATGTTGCCGAAGCTGCCGGAATACCAGGAACAGATCAAGGACTGGGCAAACGCCGCGATCGGCATGCAGGTCGAGTTTTCCGGTATGGATGCGCGCTGGCGTTTAAGCGGCCCGGAATTGAATTTTTACGATGCGCGACTGATTAACGCTGACAGTTCAATCACCATGCTGACCGCAGAAGAGATAAGCGTTGGTGTCGGATTGCTGCGTTTGCTTCGGGATCGTGAACTGGTTGCAGAACGTATACGGATCCACGATACGGTCGTTGACGTGGCGCGTGAGAGTAATGGCACCTGGCGCGTGCAGGGATTAGTTGTCAATGACCTGCTTAAGTCCCGAATTGCCGCCGATGAGGAAGGTGGTCCCTTGTCCGTGGTCGCCGAGGATATGCGCGTGACGCTACGCGGCCTTGATGCAGACCAGGTTCATACCGTACTTGTCGACAGGTTCAGTTTTCAACGTGATGCCCAGCAGGATAGCGTTGATGCCAGCCTGACTCTTCCGCAAAGCCTGGGCACTGGTTTGCAGGTTGCGGCGAGCCGGCCGCGAAATGATGCTGAAGTATCTCAGTGGCAGTTCTTTGTGGAAGGGAACGCATTGAATGCGGCGGGTCTGTCACGCATGTGGTCCGAAGCGGCCGTGGGCTTCGAGTCAGGCGTAATTGATCTGAGTTTGTGGGTCGACCTGTCGGCTACCGGCGTCCGCCGCGCAACGGCAAACTTCGCCATGTCCGACATAATTGCTGGCGGAAACGCCGATCTGCCACCGATTGCGGCTCGGGGACGCATGGAGTACCTGCGAAGCGACGATGAAACACTGGTCGTGGCGGACGACTTCGTACTCCGCTCCGAGAACGGCGAATGGCCAGCGAGCGCAATGCAGATTCGCTTTACAGATGACGCCGGGGCCGGTCTGCGACGAGTCGAAGGCAGCGCTTCCTATCTCAACCTCGACGATCTTCCTTTCATCGATGTCTGGTTGCCCGAATCGGCTCGTACGCAACTTGCGGGTGCGGTCCCGTCCGGAACGCTGCGAGATGTCAACGTCACAGCAACGCACGTGAACGATGAACTGTCCCGTTTCGATCTTTCAGCCATGCTGGAGCGTGTGGGCGTCGGCGCAATTGGCAAATGGCCGGAATTGCGCGGTTTCAGCGGCATCATCCGTACCGATCAGAGCGGTGGCCGTCTCGAAATCGACGCAACTGACATGCAGCTTGGATTGGCGCCGCATGTCGAGGAAACAATAGATTTGCATCGCGCGGCGGGAACGGTCGTCTGGCGGCGTGGCGGAGATGGTATAACGATCCTGTCCGACAGCATTCAGATCCTGAATGCGGATTTCGCCAGCGACAGCAGCCTGCAAGTCTCACTCCCGGCGGACGGCAGCTCCCCCACAATTGATCTGCAAAGCAACTGGAGCGTTGCGGATATCGCCATTGCCCGGCGTTACCTGCCCGCCGGGTTTATCAAACCGGCGCTGTACCGTTGGCTGATGGCCGCGCTGGTGGCCGGAGAAGTGCCGGCCGGAACGACACGATTTGTCGGCGTATTGGAGCGATTCCCGTTTGACGAAGGTGATGGAGTTTTTCGTGTCGAGGCAAAGCTCCAGAACGCAGTATTGCGCTTTTCGGACAAATGGCCGGCGGCACGCATGCAAGACCTCGACCTGGTGGTGGATAACGCGCGGCTGTACTCAAGCAACAATATTGCATCGAGCATCGGAATCGATGTAGCCAATGCGCAGGTCGAAATTGCCGATTTGCGGGATCCGGTTCTGACCATCGATGCATCGGCAGACAGCCCTCTCGAATCAATCCGTGAATTCTCGCGACAAAGTCCGATCGCATCGGTGTTCGGCGGTCAGCTCGACCGGATAGTTGTCGATGGCGACGCTGCGTTTGATTTTAAGTTGACCTATCCAATCCTCGATCGCGACAGGTTCACGTTCACCACAACGCTGCGCCCCAGGGACGGTACCGTCCAGTTTGAGGGGTTTTCGCCACCGGTGTCCGACCTCAACGGAATAGTCACGATCAGCCGAGACGCGTTGAGTGCCGATTCCCTGTCTGGAACTTTTCTCGGTGGGCCGGTTGACATTCAATTGTCACGGACCGCTGACGACGCACGCTATACGGCGATGGCTACCGCTACCGGCGAGGTCGCAGCAACGGGCCTTACCGAGGAGCTTGGCATGCCGATGTCTGACCTGCTCGACGGCACGACCGCCTACCGGGCCGACATTCTGTTTCCGCGCGCCGGTCTGGAGCAGCCGGCACCGGTACGTATCGATATCGGTTCCGACCTGGCCGGTATGGCAATTGCGATGCCTGCGCCGCTCGGTAAAGCGCTCGATACGCCGCGTCCGGTAGCGTTCACGATTGAGTTTTTGGATCGCGACCGCATAGAGTCTGGCGGGCGGCTGGCGGACGACATCCAGTGGCTGTTGGCATTTGATTACGCTAACGATGGCTGGGATTTCGATCGCGGTGTCCTGACTGTCGGTGGCGCGGCACCGGGCGAGGCAGCGAGTCGCGGGCTGCACATCGCAGGGCGAACGCCGCTGCTGAATATTGATGACTGGCTCGAGCTGGCGCGGCGCGGTGGCGCCGGCCCGGGATTCGGTGAGCGTGTCCGTTCGATCGACCTCGTCGTGGATGACCTGGAGGTGATCGGCCAGCACATGACGCAACATCAGCTGGTCGTCAATCGCAGTGCGCTGGACTGGGCGGTACGTCTGGATGGCGAACAGGCTGTGGGCACGGTCACGATTCCCTACGACCTCGAGAGCGATCGGCCCCTCGTGCTCGATATGCGGAAGTTGAGATTGCCGGGCAGCGACCAGGATGCGGGGGGCGAGCCACCTGTGGTCGATCCGCGCCGCTTGCCGCACCTGATCGTACGAGCTGACGATTTCGCGCTTGGAAAACGCCAGTTTGGCAGTTTGCAGGCAGAGTTCCGCCGGACAGCCGCCGGCCTCCAATCGGAGTCGTTCATTGCTGAAGGCCGCAGCTTCAATATCACCGGCAGCGCCGGATGGGTAGTCGACGCGGCGGATCCGCGCGGGCAACGCAGTTACCTCACGGGTGACCTGACGAGTAGCGATGTCGATCGTACGCTGCAACTGCTCGACTACCACCCGGGCATCACGAGTGACGCTCTGAACGTGAAGTTCGACGTAAGCTGGTCGGGTGGCCCGAGCGAAGATTTTCTGCAGACCCTCGACGGACAAGTCGGCTTGCGTTTTGGCGCCGGACAGCTGAACGAGGTCGAGCCGGGTGCGGGACGGGTATTCGGCCTGATGAGCGTAGCCGCGCTGCCGCGGCGCTTGTCACTCGATTTCCGGGATGTGTTCGAACGTGGATTCGTGTTTGACGAGATAACCGGAAATTTTCGTATCGTCGACGCGCAGGCTTTCACGTGTGACCTGTCACTCAAAGGACCAGCGGCCGATGTTGGTATCGTCGGGCGCACCGGCCTTGCAGCAGAAGACTACGATCAGTCCGCGGTCGTCAGCGCAAATGTCGGCGGAACACTGCCGATGGTTGGTGCGGTCGTCGCAGGACCGCAAGTAGCTGCCGCCTTGTTGATTTTTTCGCAGATTTTCAAGAAGCCACTGCAGGAAATCGGGCAGGTGTACTACGGCATCGAAGGCGGCTGGGAGGAGCCAGTCATCGATGTGTCTGACCCACAGCAATTTGCAGAATCCAGTGCGCTCGCAAACTGTATAGAAGGCAATCAGTAACAGCATGCCGCAGTCGAAGTCGAATCGTGACTCGCAACAGGTAGCCGCGGTGCAGATGAACAGTGGCTCCAGCGTAGCGGGCAACTTGCGCACGGTGGATCGCCTGCTTGCCGACGCACGTGCAGAAGGCTGCTCTGTCGCGGTACTGCCCGAGAATTTTGCGTTTATCGGCGAACACGACCGGGACAAGCTGGCAGTGGCGGAGGAGCCCGGCCGTGGGCCGGTGCAGGCGTTTCTGGCAGATGCTGCCTGCCGTCACGGTTTATGGGTCCTGGCAGGCAGCCTGCCGCTTCGGTCGCCGGAATCAGCGCGCTGCTATGGGGCTTGTTATGCCTATGATGCCAGCGGCCGCGTCGCAGCTTGTTACCGGAAAATACACCTCTTCGACGTTGATTTGCCCGATAGACCCGAGAGTTACCGGGAGTCGGCCAGCATGGCTCCGGGCGACGACCCGGTCACCGTGGATACCCCGATCGGCCGGCTGGGTCTGACCATCTGTTACGATATACGCTTTCCGGAGCTTTATCGTCGGCTGGTCGATGAGGGCGCGACCGCGTTCAGTGTCGCCGCCGCATTTACGCAAGTCACCGGGGTGGCGCACTGGCACATCCTGCTCAGGGCGCGAGCTATAGAGAACCTGGCTTACGTCATTGCCGCGGCGCAACAGGGCGGCCATCCGAACGGTCGCCTTACTTACGGTCATTCAATGATCGTCGATCCATGGGGTCGCATTCTGGCCGAGAAGAGCGACGGCGAAGGACTGGCGATCGCCACAGTCGAGCCGGCGATGCCCGGCGCGCTGCGTAGCGGTTTTCCGGCACTCGCGCATCGCAGATTCTGACATTAACCTACAGGGAAGCGTGTATTCACAATGGACACGGAAAACGCAATCGATACTGTCATGACGCGCATCTTGTCGCCTGCCGGTCTCGAAGAACACCATCTGAACAAGGCCCTGCGCTCCATCAACGGCAGCGACGTCGATGCTGCCGACCTTTACTTCCAGGTCAGCCGGCAGGAAAGCTGGACGGTCGAAGACAGCATTGTGCGTGAGGCTACTTTCAACGTGGATCGCGGTGTCGGCGTGCGTGCGGTGAGTGGCGAAAAAACCGGCTTCGCTTATTCCGATGAACTGATACTGCCTGCGCTGCAACAGGCGGCATCGGCTGCCCGTGCAATCTCGCGACAGGGCGGCTCACGTTCGGTACGAATTGCATCGCGGTTGCCATCGACGGAGCTGTACCCGGCACTCGATCCGACCGCCAGCATTGCGGACGAACAAAAGACTGCGTTGCTAACCGAGATTGACCGCGCTACACGACTGCTTGATCGACGGGTCGAACAGGTAATCGTTTCGCTTGTCAGTTCCCAGGACCTTATCCTGATTGCTGCGGCCGATGGCACCCTGGCTGCTGACATTCGCCCGCTGGTGCGGCTCAACGTCAGCGTGATACTCGAAGACAATGGTCGTCGCGAGCAGGGATATTCAGGTGGTGGTGCCCGTGCCGGCCTCGACTACTTTCTCGCCGAAGACCGTCCAATGGAGTACGCGCGCGAAGCGGTGCGGCAGGCTGTGGTCCAATTCGAAGCGGAGCCGGCTCCCGCGGGCACCATGCCGGTCGTGCTGGGTGCTGGTTGGCCGGGAATTTTATTGCACGAAGCGGTAGGGCACGGGCTCGAAGGGGATTTCAATCGCAAGGGCACTTCCAAGTTCAGCGGCCGGGTTGGTCAAACAGTTGCATCGCCGCTGTGTACGATTGTCGATGACGGCACGCTGCCGAACCGGCGCGGGTCTCTCGCCATCGACGATGAAGGAACTCCCGGACAGTACAATGTGCTGGTCGAGAACGGCGTACTGCGCGGCTATATGCAGGACAAACTGAACGCGCGTCTTTCAGGTGTGGCGCCGACTGGCAACGGCCGCCGCGAATCCTTTGCGCACATCCCGATGCCGCGCATGACCAACACCTACATGCTCGCAGGTCCACACGACCCGGAAGAAATTATCCGCTCTGTCGACAAGGGGCTCTACGCTCCCAATTTCGGGGGTGGCCAGGTCGACATTACGTCCGGCAAGTTCGTTTTCTCAGCGAGCGAGGCTTACCTGATTGAGAAGGGCAAGCTCACACGTCCGGTCAAAGGCGCCATGCTGATTGGTGACGGCCCCGACGTACTGCGGAAAATATCGATGGTCGGCAATGACCTGCGCCTCGATCGCGGCGTCGGTACCTGCGGCAAGGATGGGCAATCGGTGCCGGTCGGTGTCGGCCAGCCAACCCTGAAAATCGATGAGCTCACGGTTGGTGGCACTGCCTGAACTTTCTGTGAATCGCTTCACTGCAGTGTTGCCGAAAAGGCGCTATCCTGAAAATCTGCACGGTCGCCATTGACGATTGCAGTAGACCGATTGCAGTAGACCGATTGCAGTAGACCAGGGAGCAGGCTTTGGATAGTACGATTACAGAAGACGACATGGATGCCGTGTCCGCGCGCTTCGTACAGGGATTCCGCGAAGATTCTCGATATGTGGAAACCGATCTTGCGGTCGACGGCTTGTCTGAATCATTGCTGATGCGGCTTGTTCGCACCCTGACACTTCGTCGCGCCTGACAGAATACCGGCGCAACTGCCCGGGGGCTTTCGGGCACGCGGCATGCAGGCCGCGCCTTGCAGGCCGCACCTTGCAGGCCGCACCTTGCAGGCCGCGCCTTGCAGGCCGCAGCGCTGCCACGATGAGGTCCGCTCGAGCCGGACTGGACTAA
>JBBDJJ010000040.1:0-15863 GCA_040879925.1 Woeseia sp.
ATCCGCCTGAATCTGCAAACAAACTCGCGTGTGGTCCGCAGGAACTTCAGCCTAGGGAGACTCTGCACAAGCCCAACCGTGCGACTGTAGGAGCCCGTATCACGGGCGATCAGGCGTTGATCGCCCGTGATACGGGCTCCTACAGCAAATGCTGCTTGTGCAGAGCATCCCTAGTGTGCATGTACACGAACGGTTTCCCCAATATCGTTCATGATTTTCCGCAATTGATCGTAGTCCGGATGGCGTACGCGCATCCACGCGTTTGCCATGTAACCTCCTTCGACCGGTTGGGTGGGTGTACCTGGATTCGGCAGGCGTGCCGCGACGATACAGTCGCCGTAACGCCGCTGGATCTCATCGACCCCTGAATAGCCGCTGATGCGACCGTCGCGCTCCGGGCGCAACGCAATCATACCGGCCGAATAGCGCCTCGACGGCGGCCGGTGCGCCGCGCCGTGCACAATGGCCGACGCCCACTCGAAATAGAGATCGAATTCATTGGCGGCGTTGTACACGTCCCATTGACCGACGCCCGGCGGGCGGCAACCGATCTCGGAAAAGCGCAGGCCTTTCGGCCCGGCAAACCATTCCATGTGCGTCGCGGACGTGCCGATATCGAGAATCCTGATCACGCGCCGTGCCATTTCGCGGACTTCGGCGTAGCCAGGCGCGTCGATTTGATTTGTTGTCACCATCTGCGGCGAGATCCAGCGTTCGCGCATGGCCTCGAGCACGTTGGGGTAGTAATGTGTGATGAATTCGTGCGCGACCTCGCCGCGAATGGCGAGGGTATCGAGGAAGCCTTCATGACCTTCGATGAACTCCTCGATTGCCACAGCGTGCCCGTCGGCGAGGCCCGATTCCTGAATGACCCGTTCGAGTTCACGCGCGTCGCGCACGCGCCAGGTGCCGGATGCTCCGGCACCGGCCGGGGGTTTGACGATTAGCGGGAAACCGGCCTCGGCAGCAAAGTCGCGGGCATCGTCGGGAGTCCTGGCCCGGCTGGACTGCGCGCAGGGAATACCGGCTCGGCGCAATGCTTCTTTCATAGCTGGTTTGTCACGGCAAAGGTAGGCGGTTTCGACAGAGGTGCCGGGAATGCCGCAGGCCTCACGGGCCGTCGCTGCGGCCATGATGTGCGCCTCCACGGTGGCTTCGAGACGATCGACCCAAAGGCGCTTCTGGACGGCGCGAACTGTTGCAAGCAGGGTCGGTTCGTGCACGACCGAGCCTACCTGCACATAGTCGGCGAGCCAGTGTTTGACCTCACCATCGAGGTACGAGGCGGGCCGCTCGCCGATGCCGATGACGTTCGCACCGGTCGCGTGCAACGCACGCACGAACTCACGCTGGTTATAGGGGAACGACGGTTCTATGAAAATGACATTCATGTGCTACTCCGGAGGCGCCGGAACAGGTCGACGTAGATCTTCCCCTGCCGACTCCACGACAGGTCCTTGGCCATGCCATTCTGCATCACGACCTTCCAGGCCCGTTTGTCCTCGAACAGGTCAAGCGCTGCGTTGATGGCCCAGTTGAGGCCGATTTCGTTGTAGTCGCGGAAAACGATACCGTCACCCTTCTGCGTTCCCGGGTCGAATAACTGAACCGAGTCAGCGAGGCCACCGGTCTCGCGAACGACAGGCACCGTGCCGTAACGCAGGCTGTACATCTGGTTCAGCCCGCAGGGTTCGAAACGCGATGGCATCAGGAATATGTCGCTGCCTGCCTCGATCCAGTGCGCGAGCCGGTTGTTGAAGCCGCGATAGAAGCAGACCCGATCGCGGTGGTTCTGCTGTAACCAGTTGAAGAACCGTTCGTAACGCGGTTCGCCGCTGCCGAGGACCGCAAGGGAAAACGAGCGTTTCTGCAGGAGCGGCGGCAGAACTTTCTGAATGAGGTCAATGCCTTTTTGCGCCGTCAGACGCGTTACCATGCCGATCAGCGGCTGTTCCGTACCGCCGGCCAGTTCCAGGTCCTTCATCAGTTCAAGCTTGCAGGTGATTTTTCCGGCGGGTTTGCTGCGCGAATAGTTTGCAGGAATGAGCGGGTCCGTTTGCGGATCCCATTCGTCGTAGTCGACGCCATTCAAAATGCCGACCAGCGTATCGCTGCGGGCGCGCAGCAGGTCCTGCAGACCCATGCCATATTCATCGCCCTGAATCTCGCGCGCGTACGTCGGGCTGACCGTCGTGACCAGGTCCGCGTGCAGGATACCGGTCTTGAGAAAATTGATGCGGCCGATCCCCAGGTCTTCCTGGTGCAATTCGTGCTCGGCGCCGTCAAGTCCCAGGTCCGGTAGAGCGCTGGCGTTGACCACGCCCTGGTAGCCGATATTGTGGATGGTCAGCACCGAGCGCGTGTTGTCGAACAAGCGGTCCCAGGCGTACCTCGATTTCAGGTATAGCGGGATCAGGGCAGTATGCCAGTCGTGGCAGTGAAAAATGTCCGGCGCGAAGCCCATGTGCTGGCACATTTCGATCGCGGCGCGCGACAGCAGTATAAAACGCAAGTGCTCGTCTGCGCGTGACGTATAAATGCCTGGCCGGTCATACAGGTCCGGGCACCGCAGCAGGTAGATCTGCACACCGCTGTCCGGTACGTGCACGGTGTCGATCGAATAATGCCCGCTGCGGGACCCAAGCTGAATCGGGATCTGCTGCAAATAGTCGACAGGCACGATATCGAGGCGAGTTTCGTCGATTGTCGAGTAGCGGGGCAGCAATACACGCACGTCGTGTCCGTCGCGCTGCAGGAAGGCAGACAACGCCGCGCACACATCCGCCAGCCCGCCGGTCTTGGCGAGCGGCGACAATTCCGATGTGGCTACGCAGATTCTGAGTGGAGTTTTCTTTGCCAAGGGGCGCCGGGATCCGGATAGAAAAGGAATGCTATTCTACATGCCCGGTCCTGTGGTTGATTTATTGCAGCCCGCAAAGCGAGTCCGATACTGATGAATGTATTGCTGCTGTCACCCGGCTATCCGGCGGATATGCCGGAGTTCACGCGCGGTCTGGCCGAGAGTGGGGCCCGCGTGTTCGGCGTCGGAGATCAGCCGACCGCTGCCCTGCCCGAACTGGTCAAGCGCTCGCTGGCGGATTACCTGCAGGTCCGATCACTGTGGGACAGCGCAGCCGTCAAGGCGGAACTGCAACAGAAGTTTCGCGGCCGCTCACTGGATCGAATCGAATGCCTGTGGGAGCCGGGAATCCTGCTCGCGGCAGAATTGCGTCAGCACTTCAATGTTCCCGGACTGAACATCGAACAGGCCAACCGCTTTCGCGACAAAGAGGCGATGAAGGCAGCGCTCGATGCCGTGGGGATTCGCACGCCACGCCACTTCGCGGTGGACAGTATTGCGGCCTGTCACGACGCGGTGAACCGCATCGGCTTTCCGCTTATCCTGAAGCCGATCGCCGGCGCCGGGTCCGCGGACACGTATCGCGTCAACGATGCCGATGACCTGCGGAACGTGTTGCCACAGTTGCGGCATGTATCGCAGGTGAGCGTCGAGGAATTCGTCGATGGCGAGGAATTCACGTTCGATACGATCACCATCGATGGCCGCATTGCATACTACAACATTGCCTGGTACCGGCCGCGCCCGCTGATCGCACGCAGTAACGAATGGATAAGCCCGCAAGTGATCGCACTTCGGCAGGTTGACCAGGGCGATCTCGCGGGCGGCATGCGCATGGGCTTTGACGTTATACGCGCACTGGGCTTCGACACCGGCTTCACACACATGGAATGGTACCGAAAAGCCGATGGCGAAGTGGTATTCGGCGAGATCGGCGCCCGGCCACCGGGGGCGCACCAGGTTGACCAGATGCAATTCGCCTGCGATTTCGACGTTTTTCGCGCCTGGGGCCAGGCCGTGGTACACGGCCGCGTCGACGAACAATTCGAACGGCGCTACAACGTCGCGACGATCTACAAGCGGGCGCGTGGCAAGGGTCGCATCAGCCGCGTCGAAGGTATCGAGGCACTACAGCAACGCTTCGGGCAGCACGTGGTGTGGAATACCTTATTGCGACCGGGCACGCCGCGGCGCGACTGGAAAAAAACCCTGGTGTCGGACGGTTTCATCATGTTGCGGCATGCGGATCTCGGACGCACGCTGGAAATGGCGGACGCTGTTGGCAGCGAATTGCATCTCTACGCCGAGTGAACTCGCATCGCCCGTGATTCGGGCTCCTGCAGGCGAAAAGGATCGCCCGTGATACGGGCTCCTGCAACGCGCGAATGGACCTCCTGTAGGAGCCCGTAGCACGGGCGATTGCACCGCCGAATCAGGCGTGCTCACCGAGATACTTCGGCAACATCTCGCGCCATGTGACCCAGTTGTGGTGATACTCCGGTCCCCACGGATCGACGCGATTCGGGATTTTCCTGCTGCCCAGCGCCCGCGCCATGCGCCACGACTCGCCGATATCCTCGTAGTCGCCCTCTCCGGTAGGCATGAGGATGAGCCGCTTCCGCAGCGCCTCGAGTGCCGAATCCTCGAGCCCGGGCAGGAAATGCAGCGGCGACGTAAAATAGAAATCCTGGTTGAAGCGGCCATCCAGATACTTTGACAAGTCGTAGGTGCCGCTCATCGCGATAGCAAGCCGGTAAGCGTCCGGATGTCGGCAGACGGTCGCGACCGCATTGAAGGCGCCGATCGATGCGCCTGCAGCGATGATCTCGATGTCTGCCGAATTGCAGTCACGCCGAATCGCCGGCGTCACTTCACGATGAATGAAGGCATCGAAACGATTCTGCAGAAGCGAGCAGAACTCCCCGGAATGCTCGCCGGAAATCCACGCACGTCCGGCCACACTGTCGGTCGAATATACCTTGATGCGCCCGGCATCCAGCAGTGGTTCCAGCATGCGGATGAGGTGAAAGCGCTCCACTTCCTCTGCATCGCCGCCCGCGGTCGGGAATAACAGTACCGGTGTACCGAAATGCCCCCAGCGCACGAGCTGAACATTCTGCTCGAGCTGCGGCGAATGCCAGCGGAAGACCTCTTTTGCACTCATCCGGCGAGACGGCCTTCGATGCGCCGCCATTCCTGCACGCGTTGCCAGAAGAGTTCAGTGAACTCCTCAATCTCGTGTGCCGGGAAAAGCGCCTCGACTTTCTGCCGGATGGCATCCCGAACGATGTCGGAGCCGAAAAACTCGTAAGACACTTCGTCCAGGTGCGCGAGGTGTCGGTCGCAAAATTCATAGAATTGATCTGCGTCGAAGCGTTCCTGGGCAATCGCGACGTATTCGGCGAGTTTGTCTTCAAAAGGCCTGTCGCTGTCAGCGATTGAATAATATTTTGGCCAATCGAGATCGGTTCGCATGCGACGCTTGGTCGCTGCGCAGAAAATGGACCAACGCAAATTGGCCTTGATCAGCCAGGGGAAATGGAAATGCAGCGACGTCACCTGCGAATCCGGGCAGGCATTGGCGAAGTCGATGGGCCGCCACACGCCGTCGCTGCGCAGAGCTTCGCAGGAATTAAAGTCCCAGCCGAAGAACGCGTTGATCACCATGGTCATATTAACGAGATGATTTTCCTCCTGCGTTGACAGGAAATCGACGTCCATCCCGTAGCGATCGTGTAACGGCGCGGACGGATCGTAATTGACGCAGCGCCACTGCGGACCAAGTCCGATGCAGCGCACAAACGCATCGTGCGGCACCACTCCCTGTTGCAGATGCATGACACGGGTGCCGCTGGCGTCATAGGCCTTCAACAGTTCCTCGCGATTGTGGATGGCGGTGACGCCGACCCAGGCGCCGCCATCGTATGGTTTCATGAATAGCGGATAGCCGATGCGATCGCCGATACCGCCGAGATCGAACAGCTTCGCGTAGCGTCGCAATGTCGGCTGCAGATCCGCGGACTCCGTGTACGATTTCGGTGGAATGAGCCAGGTATCCGGTACCGGGAAGCCCAAACGCATCATGGCGCAATACGTCGTCTGCTTTTCCATCGATTGTAGTGTCCATGGATTATTGAAGACGTACAGGTCGTCCATGACGATGGCTTTTTTTATCCATTCGCGTGACGTGTGATACCAGTGCGTGAGGCGATCTATGACGACGTCGTAACTGCAGGCTTGTTGCAGGTCGAAAGGCTCGATCTGGACGCGCTCGACTTCAAACTTCAACGAGTCCGTGCCGTGCGGAATTGCGAGATCGAGTTTGCGCAGCAACGCCTCGTAACAGATTGGCCAGCAGATGTCCGCGCCGAGGGACAATCCTATCTTGCGGGTCTTGGTTGCCACGTACCGGTCCTTGTTACTTTTCGCTCTACTATAGACGCCGGCAATGGCCGTTGTCTAAACCGCCGCAACCCGGCAGGGTAGCCGGTCAGATGTTCAGATTGTTGCCGCCAAACAGGCCGATCAGTCCGAAGATGATCAAATAGCCGGCGACGATGTAGTTGAGTAATTTCGGCATGATTAGAATGAGAATGCCGGCAATCAGCGAAACCAGGGGGCCGAGCGCGAGGGTAATATTCATGACTAGTTCCTTTTCTTGTTCGAGTAAAGCAAGCGATCGAGGCCCGATTGTATGCTCTATCCGCCCCTAGCTGGCAGCTCGGTGCGCTAGCGCACAGATCGGTCGGCTTTTCTGAGGTATCCCTGATCGGAAATCCGGATTGCCGCCGTTTGCCGCAGGGCCCCAGCCAGGTGATCGTTGCGATCCGGAACTCGATACCGGCCGTGGGGAAAAGTTCGATGACAGGAAGTCCGACAGTGAATTTGAGCCATAGCGGCGCCCTGGCCCGCGCGCAGGTACTTCCTGCGGAGGAACGAACCTCTGATCTGACCAGAACGTCTTTTTCCCGACCGACGCGACTGACCGAAACCTGCCCGGTCAGCGCTACGCGCACTCGGCCGGCTGCGCAATCCGGGAATGCGGAGACGCCTGCAGTAACCCGGCCCCTGGGACGCGACTCCAAACCGCAGGTGGAGCAGGTTTCACACATCGAATTGCCGAATCTTGCAGACCTGATCCGGCCGGAAGCCATTCTGCCCGAAGCCATCGTGCCGGGAACGCTCGTTGCCAACCGTTACGAGATTCTGCAGCGGGTGGCGCACGACGGCATGGGCATCATATACAAGGCCCTGGACAGGAATCGCCAGGCGGCTGGCGCGCCCCGGCCCTGGGTCGCGCTCAAGTTTGCGCGGCCTGCCGGCGGCGAACTGACAGCTACCGCCGAGCATCTGCGCCAGGAGTTCCTCAAGTTATCGCAATTGAGCCACCCTGGCATTGTTGCTGTGTACGACTTCGCCAGCGACCGTGGCGTGGAATTCATGGTTCTTGAGTGGCTGACCGGGGACAACCTGGCAACCGTGTTGAACGGTCTGGGCAGCAAGCGCATTGCCCTGGGCAAGGCACTCGAGATCATACGAACCGTTGGCGAAGCGCTCGCCTTTACCCATGCCGTCGGCATTACGCACGGCGATATCAAGCCGTCGAACATATTCATTGCCGATGACCGGATCATAAAGGTGCTCGATTTCGGCGCTGCCGGGCAGTCGCCTTACGCTGCCGTCGCCCGCGAAGATGCAAGCTGGGCAACCCCGGTGTACGCAAGCTGTGCGGTACTGGATGGCGAGCAGCCGCAACCGGTCGATGACGTCTACTCGCTGGGCGTGACTGCCTATTCCCTGTTGAGCGGCGAGCGCCCGTTCGGAGATCGCGATGCCATTACGGCACGGGACCATGGATTAGTGCCGGCGCCATTGCCGGACGATGCCAGCGACTATTGGCCGGCGGTGGAGCGGGCACTGCGTTTCGCCGCTGTCGATCGCTTCATTACGGCCGAGGAGTTTCTGGATCACATAGTCGAACAGCCGGACGAGCCGCCACGTGCCGGTATTCAGACGGCGATAACATTGCAGGTGCCGACGTTTGCCTACGGTGCACTGGCATTAATCATCGTCGTGGCGATTGTCCTGTGGGCGATCCCGAACGGCGACTCGCGATCGGGAATCGGGTCGTTGCTCGATAGCGCGGCTGTGGCGCTATCGGCCGGCAGGCTCATCGGTCCGGGCGAAGACAATGCATTCGACTTCTACCAATTGATACTGGATGGTGATCCCTCACATCCCGCCGCTCTGGAAGGACTGGACAGGATTGCCGAAGAGTATCTGGCGCGCGCCAGATCGGCACTTGCCGCCGGAAACTACGAAGGAGCTATTGCCAATTTTGAAACCGCCCGTGACGTGCAGCCGGAGCACTTTGGAATCGCCGCAATGGCGGATCTCGTGGGGCGTTATCGGCAGGATCTTCTGGTCAGCGCACAACGGCTGAGTGCAACCGACCTGCCGCAAGCCCAACAATACCTTGCTCGGGCGGCGGCGATGTCGCCCGAAAATGACCCTGCTGTCGCCGATGTGCAAAGAGAATTGCAACAGCAGGAATCCGCCGCCGCGCTCGACGATCTCCTGCGCGGCATAGATCAGCGCATCCTCAGCGAACGACTCGTACTGCCTCAGGGCGATAGCGCCATAGACCTGCTGCGCCGTGCTGCGCAGCTTGCGCCCGGAGAACGGCAGGTACAGGTGGCCGCCGAACGAATTGCGAGCGCGCTCCTGTTCCAGTCAATGTTTGCCATATCGAATGGTGACCTCGATGCGGCACAGGCGTTTATCGACAGCGCCAAAGGCCTGAACCTGAAACATCTCGCGATGGCGCGCGCCGAGTACGAACTGGCCCGGGCGCGGACCCGGGCGATGACATCGACCGGCGGCTAGGGATGATCTGCACAAGCAGTAAGGCACTTGCTGTAGGAGCCCGTGTCACGGGCGATCAACGCCTGATCGCCCGTGATACGGGCTCCTACAGTCGCACCTACTCATAGACCAGCCAGAGCGGCCCGGGAAACAGCCACGACAGCCCGGTTCGCAGCCGGTCCCGCCAGTTTTCCCAGTTGTGCGCGTCGCGAACTTCTTCAAAGCGGACGTCGATACCCTGTTGTTGCAGGCGCGGCAGCAAAGAGCGGTTTTCGTAAATCAGCGATTCGTAGATGCCGCAACTCATATAAATTTTGCCGGATAACTCGCCCGGTTCTTCGCGAAAGGCATTCATGAATCGCGCAACCGGATCGAAAACCGGACCGCGCTGATGCCGGCCGATATCGCTGAATGCAAAAGAACCGGATTGCAGCAGCAGGTTGCCGAATCGCTCGGGGAACTTCCATGCCGCATGCAATGCGGCGACACCACCGAAACTTGCGCCCATCATGCCGCGCGCCGCACGATCGTCAATGAGTGGCCAGTGCTCAGCCATGTAGGGCAGCAGGTCGTCGGCGATAAACGCCGCATGCCGGTCGTCCGCAGCATATTCCTTTAGTCGATCAGGCGATTGCGTCAGCGCAACGATCATCTGTGGTATCTCGAGGTAATGGATCAGATTGTCGAGAACGGTCTTCAAGTCGGCGTAACGAAGAAAATCGTGACCGTCGTGCACCACCAGCAAGGGATAGCGCCTGTTGCGCCTGAAACGCGCCGGCAAATAGATACTCACGTCGCGGGAGTCACGAAATGCGCCACTGTTCAGCCGGGCGAGTTCGATGGCGCCGCCGCGCGCCTCCGGATCGTGCAGGGTCCACAGTGGCCGTTCGTAACCGGCGCCCTGGCATACCGAATTGGCACCAAACGGGTCATGGGCCAGTACATCGTTCAGCGGATCGACGATCAGGCGGCGCTGCCCGTTGGCGATGACTTCGAATTTGTATTCGATACGCGAGCCTGCCGGCAGGTTGATCGTGGTTGCCCACAGCTCGGTCCCGCTCAACTCCTGTAACGGCTGGGCAGTATCGAAACCGGAAATCCAGCAGCGCAGGTACACCTGGTCCGCTGTACCGTGATAAACAAAGGTCACGTCGCTACCGTCAACAAGTGGGAATTCGCCGGCCGCAATGAAGGCATCAATTTCTGCCTGCGGTGGAGTCCCCTTGCGAAACAGTTTGCGCAGCGTCGGGTTCACGAGACTTTGACGCGTCGCAGGCGACCGTTGGCAGCAATTTGTCGCGCGTCGTTCGCCATTGCGATGTGGTCGCCAGCGAAACGCAGTACGCCGCCGCTGTCGAGTGCTATGCAGGCCGAGGGAGCAAACCGGCGACTGAACAATGCGAGGCGAATCCGGTCGCCGGTGCGCAGGCGCCGTTTGGCATCCGGTAGCAATACATGGTGGGGCACTATTCCAAGCCCTGCACCGAATATCTCCGGGTTACGCCTGCCTTGCGGCGCATTGTCATGGAACAGCACGACGCGTTCGGTCAATGCCATCGCGCCTGCTGACCAGGCAACCAGGTGCCTGGACGCCAGCGAGTTGCCGAGGTCGAAAAGTTGCAGCCGGTTGAGCAGCACGGCAACGTTGCCGCCGGTGATCACTACCGTTTGCACATTGGCGAGGTGTGCGGCGATTTCGGCGGCATGTTGCGCCAGCAGCGCGTTGCTGCGGATATCGAAAGCGGCATCGAACTCAGCGTGCATGACCTGCAATCGTTGCAGGTGGTGACGATCCAGTGCGCGCAACTGCGCAATGGCATGCCGCTGTTCAGGGCCGACCAGCGACGAACTTCCGCTTGCGCGCAACATTTGTCGCGCAGCCGCCATGGTTTGCCGCAAACGTTGCGCATACAGTCGCTGCAGTTCCTGCAATTGCTCCTGTCGTTCGCGATAGGCGGCTTGCAGTTCCGGAGCGCCCGCAAAGACCTCGTCGGCACGGCGGTAAAGAGCGAGGTTGATGACCTCGCGCGCTGCAGCTGTCGCGACGTCATCGACGTCGCTTTCGGCCTCCTGCCAGCCGGCAGCAATCACCGCAACCGGACCGTCCGGCACACTCGCGTCACGCATGGCCTGGCCGAGATTGATCACCGGTCGCTGCGGACCGAGGAGTAGTCGAATCTTCATGGCGCGTCTCAGGCGAGTTCCACGCGAATAATTTGCACGATCTGCTGCAAGGCTTGCTCAAGCGCATTCGTATCCGGATGACGCAGGATAATGTAGCCGTCCCCTTCGTAGCTGTCGGACGGCGGTTGACCCTCCTGCGGCAGTTTCGCTTCGACAACGAGCGATCCGAAACGCCGTTGCGCTTCGTCGAGCCCATGAATGTGTCGCACACGGCCTTGCCCCTGGCCGCGCACATACGCCGCACCCACAGCGTAACGCCTGGGCGGCGGATCGAAGGTATCGAAGACCATCAGGCGCGGCCACGCGCGATAGAAGTTGATATCGTGCGCATAGGAGAGCAATGACGTGAATTGCGCGCCGGGCGGCCGCGCGCCGACTTCCGAAATAGCGATACGGTCGTCGGCCAGGCGAAACCATTCCATGTGCGACAGGCCGGTCGAGAGGCCAAGTGCTGCCAGTCCGGCAAACGCAGCGCGCCGGATCGGGTCGAACTCCGCGCCACTGATGTCGCGAGGTAGCAGCACGCACCACTGAATCCAGGCGTTCTCCATCACCTCGAGCGGTGAGGGCAGGTAGCGGGAAATGGAATGCCACAGCGGCCGACCATTGATTACGACACTGTCAAAGGAATACTCGGTGCCGCGTACAAACTCCTCGAACAGCGCAGGCTGGCCGGGGTCCGGCGGATAGCGCTCCAGAAACCGGCTCAGGTGTGCCGCATTGTCCAGGCGAAATGTACTCTTGCCTCCGGCACCTGCCGGCGGCTTGACTACCAGCGGGAAACCGACGGCGGTGGCGAAAGTCTCTGCCGTTTGCCTGTCCCCGACCAGTACATGCCGCGCACAGGGTACACCGGCGCGTTCGAGCACGCGTTTCATGCGGGACTTGTCGCGGAAATTCAGGGCCGCATCGACGCTGAGGCCCGCGATGCCCAGCACTTCCCGGGCAGCCGCGAGCGGCACCTGCAATTGCTCGAGCGCGCCGATCATGCGCGTCGCCCGCCCGAACTGCCGCTCGAGATTCCGTGCACCGTCGACCAGGTGCTGCGGATCGAGTGCATCATCGACGCGCCAGTGTCCGGCAATGCGCTGCCGAACGTCTGCCGGCAGCCGCTCGACCGGGTCCTGACTCAGGACAGTCAATGTGACCTCCGGCAAGTTTGTCGCGCCCGCGATAAAGCGCACGGTGGCGTCCATGAAGAAAGGCGCGGCGAAAATGACGTGTTGCGGCATTGATTTTTCCGGAGCGTATTTCCTTTTGCGTGCCCGGGAACGATTTTATCGTGCCTCATTCGCCGGTGATTCAGGCTCCAACAGGTGCGCCATCCGGTCCGGCTCCGCGGACCGCAATGCGTGACAAAGATATAGCACGACGGTGATGAGTACGAGCGCAACCGCCTGATGCGCGGCAGCCAGCAGGATCGGCACCATCATGAGCAGGGTCGAGATCCCGAGTGCCACCTGCAGTAACGCTGTATGCAAAAGCGCGTTCACGCTCGCGCGAATGCGGCGTGGCACATCGAGGCGTCTCGCGAACCACCAGTAGGCGACGATGACACAAAATGTTGTCACTGCCAGCAGTCGGTGGTTGAACTGCACGGCGGCCATGTTTTCGAAAAGGTTGCGCCACGCCGGTTGCATTGCCAGGTAACCCGGCGGGATCCAGTAACTGCCCATTTTTGGAAATGTGTTGTACATGAGGCCTGCGTCGAGACCCGCCACGAAGCCCCCTGACAGCACGGTAATGAGAATGAGGGCTGCCAGCGCCAGCGACCGGCTGAACCAGGGATGCGAAGGCCCGTTGGACGGACACGGATACAAAAGCGACAACGCGACCCAGAACATATACGCGTAGATAACGATCGCCGAACTCAGGTGTGCCACAAGGCGATACTGGCTGACGCGCGGATTATCGACCAGTCCGCTTTTCACCATGTACCAGCCGAGCACTCCCTGCAGTCCGCCCAGTACAAACATCAGCCCGTACTTCGGCATTTCCGGCTTGCGAATATAGCCCTGCCAGACAAACCAGGCAAAGGGCAACAAAAAAGCGAGGCCGATGATGCGTCCAAGCAGCCGGTGCAGATACTCCAGCCAGAAGATACCCTTGAACGCTGCGAGATCCATGGTCGAGTTGACCTGAATGAATTCGGGGGTCTCGCGATAGCGGTCGAAAGTCTCCTGCCAGGCCGCCTCTGAAACTGGCGGCAGAATGCCGGTCACCGGTCGCCAGTCGGTCATCGACAGGCCCGATCCGGTCAGTCGTGTGAAGCCGCCCAGAACGACCATTGCAAATACCAGTCCGCACAGGATGAGCAGCCAGCGGGCGACCTTGCGATCGTTGGGGGATACGACTGGCTCCATGGCTATATTCCTGTTCGACGCAAATCCTGACGGCGCGCAATGTTATCAGGCCCGGTACCTGCGGCGCGATTCATTCGGCTATTCAATCGGCTATTCACTCGTCCAATCAATGGGCAATGTCCCGTGTTAGTCTTGCGCCTCGCTGAGACGGTCATCGGTCCCTGTAGTGCGATTGAACAAGTGTTACAACACAGCCGATTTTCGGCGGCTGGCAAAGAAGCGACTGCCGTCGCCTATTTTCCACTACATCGACGGTGGCTCCGACGACGAAATCACCCTGCGCCGCAATACGGATGCTTTTGCGGCTGTCGATCTCGTGCCGGGCGTACTAGCCGGCGTCGAGCGCGTCGACCTCTCGACCGAGGTGCTGGGACAGAGGCTGGCGTTGCCGCTTTTTTTTTCGCCGACCGCGATGCAACGGCTTTTTCATCATGAGGGTGAGTTCGCAATCGCCGCGGCTGCAGCGAAATTTGGCACGATGTTCGGTGTATCGACCATCGGCACGCGCAGCATCGAAGAGCTGGGGGCGAGCCATGCACCGAAGCTTTTCCAGATTTACGTGCATAACGACCCGACACTGACCAGCGACCTGATCGCGCGCTGCAAGGCGGCGAAGTTCGATGCACTTGCATTGACAGTCGATACGATCGTCGCCGGCAATCGCGAGCGCGACCTTGTAACCGGTATGACGACACCGCCCAGATTGACGGCGTCCAGTCTGTTGAGTTTTCTTTGGCACGCCGAGTGGACAGCCAACTATATTTTTCGCGAGCGCTTTGACCTGCCGAATGTATCAAGCTATATCGATGCCGGTTCGAACGTGTCGTCATCCGTTGCTGCCTACATCGACAGCCAGATGAAACGATCGATTGACTGGGACGATGCCGCGCAAATGATCGGGGAATGGGGCGGCCCGTTCGCGATCAAGGGCGTCATGTCGGTCGACGACGCCAGGCGTGCCGTCGAGGTGGGTGCCAGCGCGATCATGGTTTCCAATCACGGCGGGCGCCAGCTCGACGGGTCGCGGGCGCCATTCGATCAATTGCCGGCCATCGTCGACGCAGTCGGCGGGCGCATCGAAATTATTCTCGACGGCGGCATTCGCCGCGGTACGCATGTTTTAAAAGCGCTGGCGATGGGCGCCACTGCATGTTCCGGCGGCCGGATGTATCTTTATGCGCTGGCCGCCGGCGGCACCAGCGGTGTGCTGCGTGCGATGCAACTCATGCGTGCCGAGATTGAACGCGACATGCTGCTGATGGGCTGCAGTACGATCGCTGAACTCGATCGATCTAAACTGGCGTCGCGGCCCTGAACCGATGTTGCGCAGACACGTGCAAGGCCCGCCATGATCCGCGATAAGAAATCGTTGCCGTGTCAAACCTGAGGATTGAAAGTCCACAGTGGTGGGCCGGTATCGGTCTTGCCGCGATCGTATCGATCGCCGCGGGCTTTTCCGCGATCTGGGTCGGTGAGTCGCTGCTTGGCTTCGACAAAAGCCCCGTGAGCGCGATCATGATGGCGATCATCATCGGCATGCTCCTCGCGAATACCGTCACCTGGCCCCGCACCATGGTCGACGGTCTGCGCTTCTGTGCCAGCACTATCCTGCGCATTGGCATCATGCTGCTGGGCATCCGGCTGAGCCTTCTTGCTGCGGGGCGCTTTACGCTGGTTGCACTACCCTTCGTCATCGCCGCCATCGCTGTCGGACTAACCGTCGTTGGGCTACTTGGCCGCAAGCTGGGCCTGAGCCGACAGTTAAGCGGTCTCATTGCTGTCGGCACGGCAATCTGTGGCTGTACTGCCATCGTCGCTACCGCGCCGTTGATTCGAGCGAACGAGTCGGAGGTCAGTTACTCCATTGCCTGTATCACCCTGTTCGGGCTGGCAGCGATGTTCCTCTATCCGTTTCTTGCGTATGCCATATTCGCAGACCAGCCGGCGCTGGCCGGATTGTTCCTCGGCACGTCGATCCATGAAACAGCGCAGGTCGCGGGCGCCGCCCTTATGTACCAGTCACAGTACGACGCGCCACTTGCTCTCGATATCGCGACCGTAACGAAACTGGTGCGTAATCTCTGCATGATTGCGATCATTCCGCTGGTTGGCGTGCTGTATGCGACGAACCGGGGAACGACACGTCCGACCGGCATTGCCGCCTGGTTGCGCATGATTCCGTGGTTCATCGTCGGTTTTGCTGTCATGTCGGCAGTGCGCACGTTCGGTGACGCATCCGAACGGCCGCTCGGCGTTTTCGATGCAGAGGAGTGGAACACCGTCACTGAGTTTGTGCAGACTCTCGCCGAATACTGCCTGCTGATCGCCATGGCCGCGATCGGATTGACGTCGACGTTCGCCGGTATTCGCCGCATCGGGCTGCGGCCATTCCTGCTCGGCCTGTTTGCGGCTGCGCTGGTCGGCGGACTGAGTCTTACACTGATCGTGTTTTTCGCCGGTTCAATGATGCAACTGGTCGGTGTGTGATTTTCGCGGTGATGGCACTTTGTTGGGCCCCTTGATTCGGCGTTTGCGTGAGGGCCTGGTATTCGGGAGGTCCTTTGACGGAATGGCTCCCTGCGGTCCGCTTT